>CAYJPQ010000013.1:0-27272 GCA_964372085.1 uncultured Bifidobacteriaceae bacterium
AGGTTCAGAGGTTCAGAGGTTCAGAGGTTCAGAGGTTCAGAGGTTCAGAGGTTCAACAGGTTCAACAGGTTCAACGGGTTCTGTGACCTTTGAACCGGCCAATTTAGCGGACACTCAACTCGTTGACTTTGAGCTAACTAACTGTTAATTAGTTATTTATGGTTAGCGATAGACCGGACACAGAACCGGCCAAAATGACGGCAGATGACCGCGGCGAGGCGGTGGCGGCCATGGAGCCGTCGGTCCTGGCCGAGGGCTCCCGCCATCGGCCGGGGCTTGGGGATCTGGCTGTTGAGCTGGTGGCGGCGGCGGCCGGGTTTCGGCGGAGCCTTCCGTCGAGGGTCATGAATGCCCTGGCGGATCTCGTCCGGGCAATGAACTGCTACTACTCGAACCTGATCGAGGGGCACGATACGCACCCCATCGACATCGAGCGTGCGCTCAGGAACGACTACAGCGCCGACCCGAAGAGGCGCACCCTTCAGCTCGAGGCGAAGGCGCACGTCACGGTCCAGGGGTGGATTGATCAGGGCGGACTTTCCGGCAGGGCGATGACAGCCGGCGCGATCTGCGAAGTCCACCGCCGGTTCGGTGAGCTGTTGCCGCCGGAGTTGCTCAGGGTCGAGAGCCCGGACACCGGCGAGGTTCTGGATGTGGTGCCGGGCGAGCTTCGCCATCGCGATGTGAAGGTGGGCGCGCACGTCCCGGTGAGTCCGGGCGCCGTGCCGCGGTTCCTGACCCGGTTCGAAGACGCCTATGGCCGGCTGGGCCGGTCGGAGACGATCCTGGCGGCAGCCGCCGCGCATCATCGGCTGCTGTGGATTCACCCGTTTCTCGACGGCAACGGGCGCGTGGCGCGCCTCTTGTCTCATGCCGTTCTGCTCGAAGCCTTGGAGACGGGAGGTCTCTGGTCGGTCGCGCGCGGCCTCGCGCGCGCGCAGGCCAAATACAAGGGTCATCTGATCAGCTGCGACGCGCCGCGGCGCAATGACCTCGATGGCCGCGGCAACTTAAGCGAGGAGGCGCTGGCCGAGTTCACCAGATTTTTCCTCGAGACCTGTCTTGACCAGGTGCGGTTCATGGAATCGCTGGTGCAGCCGGATCGGCTGCGCGATCGCATTCTGATTTGGGCGGAGGAGGAGGTGCGCGCCGATGCACTGCCGGCGAAGGCCGGGAAGGTTCTGGAAGCGGTGCTCTATCGCGGGGAACTGCGACGGAGCGATGTCCCAACCCTCCTCGACACGAGCGACCGCAACGCGCGCCGGGTGGTCTCGGCGCTGCTCGATCGCGGCGTCCTCGTGTCGGAGAACACGCGCGCTGCACTGCTGCTGGCGTTCCCGGCTACGCTCGCCTCACGCTGGATGCCGGGTCTGTTTCCCGAGAGGCCCTCGTAGGGCCCGGACGCTACTTCGCCGGCTGGTCCATCCCGGCCCACAGGTTCATCGTGCCCAGCTCCTCGTGGCCGCACGACTTGAGGTAGCAGAACAGCTGCGTGCGGTACGCCGCGTGACCCGACAGTACGAAGTTCACGATGAAGAAGCCGCGGCTGGCCTTGCTGCCGAACATCTCGATCTCCTCGCGGAAGTCGGCGTCGGACATGGCGCCCAGCAGCAGCTCGTAGTCCCCGGCCTGCGCGGCCAGCGCCGCCACGGTCTGATCGAAGTTCCCGGCCTTCGCGGCCTTCTCGGCCGCCGTCCACGAGGCAGGGTCGAAGGCGCCGGTCTTGACGGCCTTGATCAGCTCCGGCCCCATGATGACGAGGTACTGCAGCAGCTCGATGGCGCTGCGCTGTTTCGGCGTGGGCCGGTAGTCAAGGGTGGCGCGGTCCACCTTGCCGCACAGGTGCACCAGGATCCGCACTTCCTGCTTCAACGACGCGATCAACTCTGCCTTCGAAAGGACCATTGGGGACTCCTCCACTACACGTTGAACTTGAACAGCAGCACGTCACCGTCCTGCACGACGTATTCCTTGCCTTCCATCCGGTACAGCCCCTTCTCGCGCGCGGCGGCCACCGAGCCGCAGGCCACGAGGTCCGCGTAGGCCACCGTCTCGGCCTTGATGAACCCGCGCTCGAAGTCGGAGTGGATGACGCCCGCCGCCTTGGGCGCGGTGTCGCCCACGTGGATGGTCCACGCGCGCACTTCCTTTTCGCCCGCGGTGAAGTAGGTGCGCAGGCCCAGCAGGTGATACGTGGCCCGGATGAGCGCGCCGATGCCGCTCTCCTGCACGCCCATCTCCTTGAGGAACTGCTCGCCCTCCTCGGGCGACAGGTCCACCAGCTCGCTCTCGATCTGCGCGCTGATGACGATGGCCTCGCAGGCCAGGTGCGTCTTCACGTACTCCTGCACCTTCACCACGTGGGGATTGGCGGCCGCCGTCGCCAGGTCGGTGTCCTTCACGTTGCAGGCGAAGATGGTGGGCTTGTCGGAGAGCAGGAAGAACTGCTTCGAGATCTCGTGGTCTTCGCGCGACAGCTCCACGGTGAGCGCCGGTTTGCCCGCGTCGAGCGACGCCTCGATCTTCGCGAGCACCGCGTCTTCGTGCGCCGCGCCCTTGTCGCCGCGCTTCACTTCCTTGGCCACGCGCTCGCGGCGTTTCTTCACCGTCTCGAGGTCGGCCAGCATCAGCTCGGTGTTGATCACCTCGATGTCGCGCACCGGGTCCACCGTGCCCGACACGTGGAGCACGTCCTCGTCCTCGAAGCAGCGCACCACCTGGACGATGGCATCCACCTCGCGGATGTGGGTGAGGAACTTATTGCCCAGCCCCTCGCCCTGGCTGGCGCCCTTCACCAGGCCCGCGATGTCCACGAACTCGATGGCGGCGGGGATCACCACGCCGGTCTTGGCAATCTTCTGCAGCTCGTACAGCCGAACGTCGGGCACGGTGACGATGCCGATGTTGGGATCGATGGTGCAGAAGGGGTAGTTGGCCGCTTCGGCCTTGCGGGTGCGGGTGACGGCGTTGAAGAGGGTGGACTTGCCCACGTTGGGCAGTCCGATGATTCCGGCTCGGAGCATCCTTACAGAATACTGCAGGCTTTGGGCTTTGGGCTCTGGGCTTTGGGCTCTGGGCTCTGGGCTCTGGGCTCTAGGCTCTAGGCTTTGGCGTTGTCGGCGCCTCAGAACCGCGTGCCGACGCGGAAGGCGTAGCTCACGAGCCTCCCCTTCTCCACCTCGGCCGACAAGACGATCGTCCGCCAGCGGTACGAGAGCCCGGCGTAGGCCAGCGAGCCGTCCGCCACCGCCGGGTCGAGATCGACGTCGGCCGATCGCTCGACGGCGAGCGACGCGCTTGTGGCCACGCCGGCATACGGCGACAGCGGCCCGAACGCGCGGCCGATCGAGACGTCGATGCTCGCGTTGGCGGCCCACACCTCGGCAGGCCCGAAGAGCGCCGTCACGCTCGGCCTGATCGACACCGACACGGGCCGCGAGGGCCCCTGCCTGACGATCGCCACCTTGGTGTCGACGCCGGCCATGCCGTAGTTCGCACCGGGGTCGAACCCGCCCCACGCGCCGAGATCGACCCGGTTGCTCACGCCGATGCGCGCGACGAGCCGCGGAAACGCGATGGCGTCGCCCAGGTAGTGATCGGCCGCAGGGTGCGACATCGTGTTGTTCCACGCGCCCTTCCCATCGTCGATGCGCGAGGCGGCATACTGCATGCTGAGGTCGACCTGGCCGCGGCCAAGCGGCGCGGTGTCGCCAAGCTGGCGGAACCGCAACACCGATCCGACCTCGGCGGCGAACTCCTTGAACTCTTCCGCGGTGAGATCGGGATGCAGATCGAAGAAGCAGCTGCCGTACGCATCGTCCACGTGCAGCCGCGGCGCGCCGCTGCCCGCGTCCGCATGCTGGGCGCCGGCCGGCGCGGCGGCAAGTACCGCCACGAGCCCCACGACGCCGATCGAATACCGTCTCATGACACCCTCCTCGGCCAAGTGGCCCTCAGAAGTGGTTACGAGTGGTCCTCACGGCGCGGACTTGCCTTAAGACGACAGCGCCTTGCCTTTCGACGACAATCCGCGAGGCTGGGCTCCGCCGGTCGTGCGGCGGAACTCCGCGGGCGTCTGGCCCGACCAGCGCTTGAAGGCGCGGTTGAACGAGCTCTGCTCGGCGAAGCCCAGCAGGTAGGCCACCTCGCGGCTCGCGGTGTCCCGCCGCGCCAGGTGGGCCTTCGCCTCCTGGAAGCGCATCGCGTCCAGCACGTCGTTGAATAGGACGCCGCGGTCCTTGAGGCGCCGCTGCAGGGTCCGCGGGCTCATGGCCAGCCGCCTCGCGACCGACTCGAGCCGCGGGTCGCCCGCGCGCAGCTCTTCCTCGATGGCCTCGCGCACGCGTCCGACGATGGCGTCCGGGGTGACGAGTCGATCGAGAAGCGTCCTGGCGTGCACGTCGAGGAGCGCGAAGAGGGCGGGATCCCTTCCCGCGCACGGCGTGTCCCAGACCTCCCTGGTGACGACCATCCGGCAGGTGTCGGAGCTAAACCCCACCGGGCACCCGAAGATGCGCTCGTGCTCGCTGATGTCGGCCGGGCGCGGGTGCGCGAACTCCACGCGATCGAGCCGATAGGACACGTTGGTGGCCGCGCGCGTGCGCAGGTAGACCGCGGCGAGCGTGTACTCCGCATAGGCCGGCGTGATGGCGGCGGGCCGTAGCGGCGCCTCGACGCTGAAGCTGACGTGACGATCGCCGGCGACGTACGGCAGGCGGATCGCGTCGTTGATGAGCGGGAAGTAGTCCGACACCTTGGCCAAGGCCGCGCCGACCGTCGGCGCGCTCAGGCTCAGGAGGTCGATGACCCGGTAGGCCCCGAACGGCAGCACCTCGATGGCGTGGAGCGCCAGGTTGGGGTCGTTCGACAGCTCGGCGGCCTTCTGCCAGAGGGCCTCCACCCGATCGATGGGGATGCGCGCGTCGGGATCCCGCACCGTGGCCGCGTCGAGCCGCGCCGCCCGGAGGATCTCCGCCGTGTCGAGGCCCAGGCGGGCGCACGCATCGAGCAGCGCCCGGCTGGACGTGCTGAGCACCGTGCCGGTCACCGGGCCATGCTACCTGATGGGAAGCGTGCGAGGCGGGACTGAAGTTCCGCCCCGCGCGCGAGGCTCCAGCCTCCCGCCGGGGTGGGTGATTCTCGCTCGAATCGCCCTGTGGCATAGTGGTCTGGTGTGGCTCCGCTCCTTGACCGCTCTGGCGGCGCTGGCCGTCGCGGCCGGCTGCGCGACCCCGCCGCCGGACTACGCTGCGACGATCTCGGCTGCCCGCGCGGCCAAGGACGCCGGCTTCCGCGACGCGCCCGATTCGCCCATCCCCCCCGACAAGAGGGCCACGATGCTGCCCCTGGCCTACTTCCCGGTGGACGAAAGCTACGCCGTGCCCGCATCGCTGGTGCCGGCCGCCGAGCGCACGCGGCTGCAGGTGCCCACCTCCACCGGCAAGGTGCGCGACATCGAGCGCGTGGGCACCCTGCGGTTCACCCTGCGCGGCCAGCAGCTCAGGCTCACCGCCTTCGTGGAGCTCGACCAGGCGAGCGTGACCCGGCTCTTCGTGCCGTTCTCCGACCTCACGAGCGGCGCCGAAACCTACTCGGCGGGCCGCTACATGGAGCTCGACCCCACGCCCACCGGCATCTACGTGGTCGACTTCAACGTGGCGTACCACCCCTACTGCTACTACAGCCCCGATTATGACTGCCCGTATCCGCCCGCGGAGAACCGGCTGGAGATTCCCGTGCGGGCCGGTGAGCGGCTGCCCAGGTCGGAATCGAGCGTTCCGTGAACCTCCAGGCGATCATTTTCGATTTCGATGGCGTGATCGCCGACAGCGAGCGGCTGCACCTGCGCGCCTACCAGGACATCCTGGCGCCCGAGGGCGTGACGCTGTCGAACCGCGACTACTACGCCCGCTACCTGGGCTACGACGACATCGGGGTGTTCAAGACGCTGGGCCACGACCAGGGGCTCGCGATGGATGACGCGCGCGTGAGCACGCTCGTGGCCCGCAAGGGCGAGCGCTACGAGGCGCTGGCGGCGGCGGGCGAGATGCTGTTTCCCGGCGCCGCCGACTTCATCCGCGCCGCGGCCGCGGCCGTCCCCATCGCCATCGCCTCTGGCGCCCTCACCCACGAGATCGAGGAGGTGCTCCGCCGCACGGGGTTGCGGCCGCTCTTCCCCGTCATCGTGGGCGCCGACCAGACCGAGCGCAGCAAGCCGCATCCCGACCCGTATCGCACGGCCTTCGCGCGGCTGCAGGCGCACGCGGGGCGCGAGCTGCAGCCGTGGCGATCGGTGGCCATCGAGGATTCCAAGTGGGGCCTGGTGTCGGCGCGCGGCGCCGACCTGCGGTGCGTGGCGGTCACCAACACGTACGCGGCCGACGAGCTGCGGGCCGACGCCGAGCTGGTGTTCCCGGGTCTCCACGCCATCACCCTCGACGCCCTGGACGCGCTCTGTGCAGACTGAGGACGCCGTGGCGAAGCCCCTCGCCGAGCAGATTGCCGACGCGGCCGACCGGCCGGGCCCGGAGCTGGCCGCCCCCGCGTTCCTCGTGGCGCGCATCGAGTATCCGCACCTCGACCCCGGGCCCTACCTGGATCGGCTCGACCAGTGGGGCGATGCGGCGTTCCATGTCGTGGCCAGCGATCCGGGACACATCGCGCCGATCGCCGCGCGCGTGGACGCCCTCAACCGCTACCTGTTCGGCGAGCTGGGCTTCGTCGGCAACCGCGAGCAGTACGAGGATCCGCGCAACAGCTGCCTCAACGAGGTGATGGATCGCCGCACGGGCATCCCCATCACCATGGCGCTCGTCTACATCGAGGTGGCGCGGCGCGCCGGCCTCCGCGCCGAGGGCATCAACTTCCCGGGCCACTTCCTGGTGCGCGTGCGGCCGGACCTGCACACGGACGACCCGGACGAGGGGCTGATCGTCGACCCCTTCCACGGGGGGGCCATCCTCAACGAGGCCGACTGCCGGCAGCTGCTGCGCAGCCACCTGGGCGACACGGCGGCCTTCGAGCCGTCGCTGCTGGCGCGCGCGACGCGCCGCCAGGTGCTGGTGCGGATGCTGCTCAACCTGAAGCGGCTGTACGTGCGGATGCACTCGTTCCCGCAGGCGCGCCTCACCGCCGACGCCCTGCTGGCGCTGCAGCCGTCGTCGCTGGCCGACCTGCGCGACCGCGGGCTGCTGGCATACCACATGAACGATTTCTCGCGCGCGCTGAAGGACCTCGAGGAATACCTCAAGCTGGCGCGGCTCTCAGAGCAGGACGACGACGAGCGCAAGGACGCCGAGCAGGTGTGGGAGCACGTGAAGACGCTCCGCCGCCGCGTCGCGCAACTGAATTAAACGCAACCACGAAGACACGAAGAACACGAAGAGCCGCGAAGGCATTTGATCACAATGCTTCGTGCCCCTTCGTGGCCTTCGCGCCCTTCGTGGTTGCGTTGGCTTAGCCCCTTAGCGCCCCGATTTCCCTGTACAGGTACGCCGAGGCAATCACGCCGTTGTGGAAGTTGCCCAGGTCCAGCTTCTCGTCGGGGGCGTGGGCGTTTTCGTCGGGCAGGCCCACGCCGAACAGCACGCACGGCACGCCCAGCTCCTCCTGGAACGTCGATACCACCGGGATCGACCCGCCCTCGCGGTTGAACACGGGGCGCTGGCCGAAGCCGGCCTCAATGGCGCGGCCGGCCGCCTGCACGAAGGGGTTGTCGAACGAGGTCATCCACGGCTTGCCGCCGTGCATGCGCGTCACCGTCACCTCCACCGTCCTGGGCGCCACCTTCTTCAGGTAGGCCTCGAAGAGGTCGCCGATCTTCTGCGGGTCCTGGTTGGGCACCAGGCGCATGCTCACCTTGGCCATGGCCACGGCCGGCAACACCGTCTTGGCGCCCTCGCCCGTGAAGCCCGAGAGCAGCCCGTTCACCTCGAAGGTGGGGCGGGCCCACACGCGCTCGAGCGTGGTGTAGCCCGATTCGCCGAACAGTTTGGGCGCGCCCAGCTCCTGCCGGTACTTCTTCTCGTTGAACGGCAGCCGCGCGAACTCCGCCCGCTCCTCGTCCCTGAGCGGCAGCACGGCGTCGTAGAAGCCGTCGATCTTCACGCGGCCGCCCTTGTCCTTCATCTGCGCCAGGATCTGCGCCAGCACCATGGCGGGATTGGCGACCGCGCCGCCGAACGAGCCCGAGTGGAGGTCCGACTTGCTGCCGCGCACGTCGATCTGGAAATACGTGAGGCCGCGCAGGCCGTAGCAGATCGAGGGGATGCCCCGGTCGAACATCGGCGAGTCGGAGATCACCACCACGTCGGCCCCGAGCAGGTCCTTGTGGGCCTTGATGAAGTTGTCGAGGTTGGCGCTGCCCACTTCCTCTTCGCCCTCGATGAGGAACTTCATGTTGACGGGCAGGCCGCCGGACTGCTTGATGTGGGCTTCCACCGCCTTGAAGTGCATGAAGACCTGTCCCTTGTCGTCGGCCGCGCCGCGGGCGTAGATCTCGCCGTCGCGGATGGTGGCCTCGAAGGGCGGCGACGTCCACAGGTTCACCGGATCCACCGGCTGCACGTCGTAGTGGCCGTAGAAGAGGATGGTGGGCGCGCCCGGCGCGGCCAGCCACTCGCCGTACACCACCGGGTGGCCGGGCGTCTCCTCGAGGCGCACATTCCGCAGGCCGATGCGGCGCATCTCGTCGGCGGTCCACTCGGCGCAGGCGCGCACGTCGCCCTTGTGCTGCGGCAGCGCGCTGATGCTCGGGATGGCCAGGTACCGCGTCATCTCGTCGATGTAGCGGTCGCGGTTCACGTTGATGAAGTCGATAATCTTGTCCATGGCGTTATCCGATCGTGTCCGGAGGCTTGGCGCCGGTGAGCATGTCCACGGCGGCGGTGAGGCGCTCCAGGTTGAATGGCTTCATGAAGTAGCTGCAGCGCGACTGATCGAGGAACTCGCGGGTGTCCTGGCCGTCGATGTCGCCGGTGATGAAGATGAAGCGGCGGGCCATCTCGGGCCGTATCTGGCACACGCGGCCGTACAGCTCCTGGCCGCCGAGCTCGGGCATCTTCACGTCGCAAATCACGCAATCGTACGCGGTCCGCTCCATCATCACGAGGGCCCGCCTGGAGAGGGTGGTGCTCTCCACGTCGTAGCCCGAGCCGGCCAGCACCCGGCGGACGAGCGCCGCGTTCGACTCTTCGTCGTCCACCACCAGGGCCTTGCGGCGGTGCGCCGGCTCCTGGAGGTCGAGGTCGGCGGGCGGCACGGTGACGAAAGTCTGGCCGGCGGGCGCCGGGCGCGGCTCGGCCGCAGCCATCGCCGCCTCGGCCGACGCCAGCGACTCGGCCATCACCGGCAGCTCGATGGTGAACACCGCTCCGCCCGTGTCGCGGTTGCGGGCCGTGATCTGGCCGCCGTGCTCGTGGACGATGCCGTAGCACACCGAGAGGCCCAGGCCGGTGCCCTGTCCCACCTCACGCGTGGTGAAGAACGGGTCGAACACGCGCGTGAGGTCCTCGTCCTTGAGGCCGCTGCCGTTGTCGGCCACGTCCACCAGGATGCGCTCGGGGTCCGCCTGCCACCGCGTGGTCACCACGATCTCGCCGCGGGCGCGCGGAGGCACCGCCGACCGCTGGGGCCCTCCCTCGCGGCGTGCCGCAATGGCCGCCTCGGCGTTCTGGATGAGGTTGACGATCACGTCCTCGAGGCGCGCATGGTCCACGTACACCAGCGGCAGGCGCTCGGCCGCGTCCACCCGCAGGTCGATGCCCGACGCCATCAGGTGCGGCTCGCGCACCGCCACGGCGTCGCGGACGATGCGGTTCATCTGCTGCCAACTGCGGGTCGACGAACTGCGCCCGGCGAACGTGAGCAGGTTGCGGACGATGCCGGCCGCGCGGTTGGCGTTGTCGCGGATGGCGCGCAGTTCTTCGGTCTCGTTGGCCGGAGGTCTGGCCGCCAACATCAGCTCGGCGTAGCCCAGCACGCCTTGCAGCGGGTTGTTCAGTTCGTGCGCCACGCCCGACACAAGCTGGCCCACCGCCGCCAGCTTTTCCTTCTGCACCAGCATCTCGCGCGTCGACACGAGATCCTGACCGGCTCGGATGAGGGCCTTGCGCGACAGGTACTCGCGCACCGCCACCACCACGCCGAGGGGGATCATCATGGCCAGGGCCAGGCGGGTGCGCAGCGCCTCGGTGGCATCGGGCACGTCGAGCATCCGCCGTGACAGCTCGTTGATGGCCGGGATGGCCACGAGCAGCGCGATGGCGATAAGCGAGGCCATCGGCAGGCTGGCGATGGGGATCACGCCCTCGTCGGGCTCGACGAGCTGCTCGTCCCAGGCCACGGCGGCCGCCAGCGAGAACACCACGTACGGCGCCATCCACGCCACGTCGAACAGCGCGCCCGGTGCGTACTGCCCCGCGGCCTCGACGGCGTCGAAGGCCAACCCGCCTGCCAGCACCAGCACCAGCCCGCCCGCGTAGATGCCCAGCACGCGCTGCCAGCCCCGGCCCCTGGCCGTGCGCCACACCCACACCGCCCACACCGCCAGCAACAGGCTGCGCGCGTTCAGCAGCTGCGTGAAGTTGTTGCTGTAGATGTCCGTGTTGCCACCGGTGACGCCCACCGACACGACGAAGTAGATGTAGACGAACGCGGCGAAGAGACCGATGAGGACGAGGTCGAGCAGCACGATCTCGAACAGCCACCGCGGACGGGTGCGATCGGGCCGGTTGTAAAGGGCGGCCGCCAGCGGCACGCCCGACGTGAAGAAGATGGGATCTGTGGGCGACACCGTCGGCACGGCGCCGTGCACCAGGTCGTAGTAGGTCCACACCGCCTGGCCGGCCGCCCAGATGACGGCGTGCAGCGCGTTGAGGTTCCAGAACACCCGTGCCTGCCCACGGCACCGGCGCGCCAGCGCCAGCGTGAGGGCGGCATAGGCGATCGGCGGCACCATCTGGGCGCCATCGCCGAGCCACGCCACCTGCTGCCCGGTGGCCAGCGACACCACCACGTACGCCAGGAGGTAGAGCGCGCCGCCGAGGCCTGCCGTGCGAACCATGTGCCGCTCAAGTATATCGTCGGGCGTCCCTACGCCACGATGATCCACCGCTCGGCGTCCCGCCGCGCGAGGCCGTCCCGCACGAGCTTCTGCAGGTGCGCCCGCACGCTCTCCTGCGCCATGGGCAGCAGCGCCGGCGCCACGTCCGAGTAGATGCGCGACGCGATGGCCGGCACCGTGGCGTAGCCCGACTCCAGCGCCGTGAGCACCTGCACCTCCCGCTGGTGCCGGTGCTCCAGGTAGTGCTGGATGAGCCCCTGCGGGTCGTCGATGGCGGGACCGTGCGCGGGGAGCGCCCGCCGCGGGTTGAGCGCCAGCAGCCGCCGCAGCGACCGGAGGTACTCCACGAGGTCGCCGCCCTCCGACGCGGGGATGAACACGGTGGAGCCGAGCACGAGGAGGTCGCCGACGAACAAGGTGCGCGACTCCCGGTGCCAGAACACCAGGTGGTCGGGCGTGTGCCCCGGCGTGTGCAGCACCTCGAGGTCACCCGCTCCCGTGGTCACGATCGCGCCTTCGTCCAGCGGATCCCACTCATCGGAAATGGCCGGGTCGCGGCCGGGCCACGGCCGCTTGGCCAGCCGCGCGGCAGGCCAGCGCTCGCGGATGGCCGCGGACCCCGACACGTGATCGTCGTGCCCATGGGTGACCAGCACCCGCGACGGCCCACCCGGCGCCGCCGCCGCCAGCGCGTCGAGGTGCGAGGCGTGCCCGACGCCGGCGTCGACGAGCACCGGCTCGTCGCCTTCAATCAGGTACGTCCAGTTGCCGGCGCCCGTGAGCGGCCCCGGGTTAGCCGCATGCAGAAATTGGACCTGCTTCATGTCTCCGCAATCCGTAAAAGGACACCGCAAAGGCGGCCATCATGATGGCCGCCGCGCTGAAATAGGGCGCGGTCATCCCGAACTCGTCGAACAGGTACCCGCCCCACGCGGGACCCACCACCCGGCCAAGGCTGGCGAGCGACGATGCCAACCCGAGGACGCCACCCTGGTCGTCGGCGTCCGACAGCCGCGACACCATCGACGACAGCGAGGGGCCGTTGAAGCCCATGCCCACGGCGAGCAGCCCGAGCGCCACCAGCAGCACCGGCACCGACCACGCAAACGGCACCAGGCCGATGCCGAGGGCGATGATGAAGATGGCCGCGGGAACGAGCCGCGCCTCGCCCACGCGCTTCACCACACTGCCCACGAGCACGCCCTGCACCACCGCCAGCACCAGGCCGATGAACGCGAACAGGAAGCCCATGGTGGCCGCGGTGTAGCCGAAGCGCCGCTCGCTGAACAGCGCGAAGGTGGCCTCGAAGCCCGAGAACGCCGTTGTCACGATGAAGTAGAGCGACAACAGCAGCAGGAGCGCCGGCTTGAGCACGGCGCGCCGTAGCGCCTCGATGCGGCCCACGGCCTGGGGACGGCTGGCGGGCGTGCGCGATTCGGGCAGCAGGAACCATGCCGCCACGGCGTTGCCCAGGCACAGCGCCGAGGCCGCCCACATCGGCGCCGAGGGGCCCAGCCGGCTCAGCAAGCCGCCCAGCGCCGGCCCGAAGATAAAGCCCAGGCCGAACGCCGCCCCCACCATCCCCATGCCCTTGGCGCGGTTCTCGGGCGTCGTGATGTCGGCGATGTAGGCCTGCGCCGTGGGGATGTTGGCGCCGGCGATGCCGCCCACGATGCGCCCTAGGAAGAGAATGGAGAGCGACGTGGCCAGCGCCAGCGTGAGGTACGACAGGCACGACCCCACCAGCCCGAGCAGGATGATGGGCTTGCGCCCGACACGGTCTGACAGCCGTCCCCACAGCGGCGAGAACACGAACTGCATCAACGAGAAGCTCGTGCCGAGCATCCCCACCGTGAACGCGTTGGCGCCAAACGATTCGGCGTAGAAGGGCAGCAGCGGAATGATGATGCCGAAGCCCAGCAAGTCGATGAAGACCGTGAGGAAGATGATGACGAGGGGAGACACGCGAGGAGTGAAGAGTTAAAGAGTTAAGGAGTTAAGGAGTTAAGAGTTAAGAACTTCTCTGTGTCTCTGTGTCTCTGTGGCCCGTACGTGATCCGAAATGCAGCCAGAAGGACAACGCGAAATAGTACACGACGAACGACGCCGACAGCGCCATCCAGGGGCCGTCGGTGGCCGGCAGGCGCCACACCAGCACGAGGGTGGCCAGCGCGAAGACGGCCCCGTACACCAGGGTCGGGATGCGCAGCGTCCGCGTGCGCGACGGATAGATGTAGCGGATGGGCACGAACACCAGCACCGACAGCCCGAGCAGGATGGCCGCGTTCACCCCCGGCGGCAGGCCCCACGCGTAGAGGTAGAGCACCACGATGTTCCAGTACGACGGGAAGCCGGTAAAGAAGTGATCGACCGTGTGCGTCTTGGCCGCGGCCTGGCCGAAGCCGTACGCGCTCGACAGCAACATCGCCGCGCACACCGGGAACGGCGCCGGCACCAGCCCGGCCTGCCAGACAATCAGCACGGGGACGAACACATACGTCAGGTAGTCGACGATGTCGTCGAGGCGGGCGCCGTCGAAGTGCGGCAGGCGCTCCTTGACCTTCAGCCCCCGCGCCAGCAGGCCATCCGTGGCGTCCACGACCGTGGCGATCACCAGGTAGATGAACGCCGCGCGAAAGTTGTGCGCGAAGGTGACGCCGGTGGCGAGCAGGGCGATCACGGCTCCCGTGGCCGTGTAGAGATGCGCGATCCAGGGAAGGATCGGCACGGCCCTAGAGGCGGCGCTCGGCGTTGGGGAACGAGTTCCACACCGGCACGCCGCAGAAGTGCGTGCCCTCGGTGCAGCGCGGCGACACGATGTGGTTGCGCAGCACGCACGGCGGGCCCAGGTGGCGCCCCAGCAGCGGGTGCACCTCCCGCACCTGGCTCACCTCGTCCATCGACGCCAGGTAGATCTCCTCCTGCGCGTTGAAGCAGGTGCGCAGCGTCCACTTGTGCTGCAGCGCGATGAACGATCCCGACTCCACCAGGCGCAGCGCCTTGGCGTTGGGCAGCACGTACAACGCGTGCTCGAGCGGCACGCCCAGCTCCAGCAGCCGGTTCTTGGCCGCCCAGGCGTCGGTCATGGCCCGCGCGTACACGGCCGCGGCCGCGGCATTCCGGCGAATCAGGCGGGGGGTGATGAAGTCGGGCGCCGTCGTGTCGGCCAGCGTCATCATGGGGCGCGACGCGGGCACCATGCGGTGCCGCTGGTCCTGGGAGTCGGCCGTGTGGCTCAGGCGCTTCTCGAAGACGTAGCTGGCGTGGTTGAGCGCCCGCATCATCGGCGAGTGGTGGGCCACGTCGAGCGTGTCCACGCGGTAGGGGTTCCTCGCCGGGTCCATCACGCGCTCGATGGCCTCGACGTCGCTCATCTCCGCGGTGGTGAGGCCGAAGGTGCCGCGCACCGCGTCGGCCACCACGCGCTCGGCGCCGGCCGACCAGTCGCGCAACCGCGACACGCGGCCGCCCAGACGCCGATCGAACTCCGCGGCAAACCCGTCGCCGCCGCCGCGCGCCCGGGGAAACGCCAGCTCCGGCAGCTTGTCGCGCTCCAGGGTGGCCATCCCCACCTTCTCGAAGAACATCGGGTCCACCTCCTTCACGAGGTCGACCATCGCGCCAATCACCATCGCCGCCTCGTACGGCACGTCCCCGGCGTTCAGCATGCGGTGCAGCCGGTGCAGGACGATGCCCGAGACGGTGTGGACCATGGAGGTGAACGCGCCAATGGGAATGACGTAGCGCGCCGTCTCGATGGCCTTCTTCTCGGCCTCGCGCTCCACCGCCTTGAGGCGCGCGGGCGCGTTGGTGGGCCGCACGTACCGCAGCTCCTTCAGGATGCCCCACGCGTCGTCCTTGAGCAGCGTCGAGAGGCGCGCGTAGGCGTCCCAGGCGCGGAGCACGGCCTGCTCGTAGACGTCGAGGGCCTCGCCGGTGAGCGGTGGCACGAAGGCGCGCGGCTCGTTCAGCTTGACGTAGCGCTGGCTCGATTGCTCGGAGTTGTAGAACGGGTACGAGTGCAGCACGCTCCACACGAGCTGGCGCGAGATGTTCTCGAGGCCGAACTCGAAGTGCGCGTGCTGGAAGACGGTGTGGTGGCCGCCCTCGAAGGTGAGCGGCCCGATGGAATCGCGCTGCTTGTCGGTGACCTCGCTCCGCTCGATGACCCGGGGCGAATAGCACGTGCGAGCGGCCGCGATGGCGCCGTCGTAGGGCACCGCCGGTGACGAGCGGAGGGTCACTTTCGGAGGGGCCGTGTCGAGCGCAATGGCGGGCATTGGTGGGAAGAAGTATAGAACGGCTTGGGCTTGGGGCTTGAGGCTTGAGGCTTGGGGCTTGGGGCCCGAGAACTTTGGTAGAATCTCCTTCCTCCGGTCACAGATTCACAGGAGTGCACAGGTCATGGCCCGTTTGTCGATTGCCCGAACGCTGATTCTCGCGCTGACGCTCGCAGCCGTTCCCGCCGCCGCCCACGCCCAGTCGTCGCTGGCGCCGGCTAATGCCGCCGAATTCATGGGGGTGTGGACCATCACGGTGGAGGGGCCGCAGGGGCCCATCGAGCAGGAGCTCACCCTGAAGGCCGAAGCCGACAAGGTGGTAGGCGACATCACGAGCAGCTTTCAGCCCGAGCCGCAGCGGATCACCGACATCACCAAGATCGGCAAGGACTTGGTGTTGAACTACTCCGGCAACTTCGAGGGCAACCCGTTCGACGCCCGTGTGGTGGTGACCCCGACCGCGGCCGACCAGGCCACCGTTGCGATCGACATCAACGGCGGGCAGATGGCGATCAGCGGGACAGGAGTCAAGAAGAAATAGGTTCGGAAGTTAACAGTTCCACAGTGCACAGTGCACAGTTTCAGTTGATAGTGCCAGTTCCAGTGGACAGTTCCAGTGGGCAGTTCCAGTGAATGGCCACCGGTAACTGGCTTTGTGAACTGCAACTGGCAACTGGCACTGTAACTGTGAACTTCAACTCTGAACTGTGCACTGTGGAACTGTGAACTTTCGAGGTTTCACCACTCAGTCCATCGCCTGCCCGCCGTCGATGTTGTAGCACTGGCCGGTGATCGCCGAGGCGTCGGGGCCGCACAGGAACCGGACGAGGGCAGCCACTTCTTCAGGCTGGATGATGCGCTTGATGGGGACGGCGGCCAGCGCCGTCTCTCGGAACTGCTCGTAGGTCCGGCCGGTGGCCTGGGCGCCCCGCGTCATGCCCTGCACGGCCATCTCGGTGTCCACCCACCCGGGCGCCACCGCGTTCACCGTGATGGCGCGCGTGGCCAGCTCCAGGGCCAGCGCGCGGGTGAAGCCAATCACGCCGTGCTTCGACGCGCAGTACGCCGTGTAGCCCGCGACGCCGAATCGCCCGAGCACCGACGACAGGTTCACGATGCGGCCGCCGTCGGGCATCAGCGGCAGCACCTGGCGGGTGACGAGGTACATGCCCGTGAGGTTGGTGTCGATGGTGTGCTTCCACCGCGCCACGTCCGAACCCTGCACCTTCTCGCCGCCGCCCACCCCGGCGTTGTTCACCAGCACGTCGACGCGCTTGATGCGCCCGTGCAGCGTGCCCAGCGCATGGGCCACGCCGGCCTCGTCGGTGACGTCCATCACCAGGGCCGTGGCCATGGCGCCCTTGGCGTGGATGTCGGCGGCGGTCTGGTCCAGCTGCGACACCGTGCGGCCGGTGACCACCACGTGGGTGCCGGGCTCGGCGAAGGCGAGCGCCGTGGCACGGCCCATGCCGCGCCCGCCGCCGGTGACGATGATGGTGCGAGGCATGTGAGGTCCTGAAGGCTTGAAGGCTTGGAGGCTTGAGGGCTTACTCTTCCTCATCGTCGTCATCGTGACGACGGGCGTGGTAGCGGGAGTACTCTTCGAGATAGGTGAGCGTCTCGAGTGAGCGCATGCGGTCGAAGAAGAGCACGCCGTCGAGATGGTCGGCCTCGTGCTGCACCACGCGGGCGGCGAAGTCTTTCAGTTCAAGCTCGAAGCGCTTGCCCAGGCGGTCGAGCGCCGTCACCGTGATGTGCTGGGCCCGCGGCACGCGGCCGCGCACGTCGGGGATGCTGAGGCAGCCCTCCCAGCCCTCCACCGTCTGCTCGCCCACCACGGTGATCTCGGGGTTGATGAAGACCACGGCATCGCCCTCGCCGCGGCCGTCGGCGTCGAGCATGGCCACGAACAGCCGCAGGCTCTCGTGCACCTGGGGCGCCGCCAGACCCACGCCCGAGTACTCGAACACGGTATCGATCATGCTCTCGATGAGCACCTGCAGGGCGGGGCTCTTCACCTCGGCCCTGTCCACGGTCCGCGCCTTGGCCCTGAGCACCGGGTGGCCCATGCGGGCAACTTTCAGGATCGACATGAGAAGATTCTATACTGACGCGCGGGTTCAACAGGTTCAACAGGTTCAACAGGTTCAACAGGTTCAACAGGTTCCATGCATAGCCACGAGGTGAATCCGCCGTACCGCTTCTGCCCGGTGTGCGGCAGCCCGCTCGAGCCGCGCGTGCTGAAGGGCTCCGAGCCGAAGCGGCTGGTGTGCACCAGCGCGGCGTGCCGGTTCGTGTTCTACCTGGACCCCAAGATGGCCGTGGGCACGATCATCCGCGTGGCCGAGGGGCGGCGCATCGTGCTGGTGAAGCGGGCCATCGAGCCCGGCTACGGCAAGTGGGTGTTCCCGGGCGGGTACGTGGACCGCGGCGAGGAGATGACCCTGGCCGCCATCCGCGAGGCGCGCGAGGAGACCGGGCTCTCGGTCCGCATCGATCGCCTGATCAACATCTACTCCTACGCCGGCCACACGCCCATCATCGCGGTGTACGCCGCCACCAAGGTGGACGGCGAGCTGGTGGTGGACGAGGAGGGCCTCGAGGCACGCGAGTTCGACCTCGATGACATCCCGTGGGACGAGCTGGCGTTCCGGAGCACGCGCGAGGCGTTGAGGGAATACCTGAATCTGTTGATCTCGTGAGCTCGTGATCGCTTGATCGGTCGGGTGATCAGGCGATCCGGCGAGCGGTTGATCTCAGCGCGACAGCCGGGCACGGCCCGGCGCAGGCGCTCGAAAAGGCCGTGGCCCGACAGCCGCTGCGACTCGGCGCGGACGCCCAATCCTGCGCGGCGTCCGGGGGTCAAGTAGTTAGCGGGTTGCTGGATTGCTGCTGGATCACGGGACGGGGGGTCCGCCCCCTGGAACGAGGGCTTGCGCTGCGGAAGAGGTTGGATCAAGACTGCGGGAGCGCCGAGGCCCCAGTGCCCGTCGAAGCGACGCTCGTCGATCGCCCCGCGCTCATGGTTCAAGGCCCGCCCGCTGCCGTTGGGGGGCCACAAGCGAACGGTGTGCCTGCCTGGCCGTTTGCGATTCTCGCCGGGTTGATCATGTTCCGCACCGCGGTGTATCTCGCCGCGGTGGTTGGCGGAGAGTGGCGGCCTCGCCCCGACGCGTTCCATCCAACCTGGGTCCAGCTCGCTGTCGGCGCGCTCTATGCCTTGTCCGCAGCTGCGCTGGTGCTGCTTGGGCGCCGCGACGTGCGGGCATGGAGCCTTGGCGCCTTCCTCGGCGGCTTCGGATGCGCGCTGATGGATGGGTACATCAGGACCGACGTTCCGCTGCTGGCAGCCGCCAAGGGTCTCCGGACGGATGCCTTCTTCAGCGCGTCACTGTGGTTCTTCTGTACGGCGTTCCCTGGCCCGGCGAAGTCCGCCGGATTGGCGGCCACATTCACGGTCGGCGTGATCGCGACCGCGATGCTCGGCGTGGCGCTGGCCGCAACTGATGCGGTTGCCGCGTACGGTCTAGCGGGCACCGGCGTGGTGGCGCCAGTTGCGGCAGCGGTCTCCCGGTTCTCACAGGGGGCGAGCGACTGGTTCTTCACGTTGCAGTTCCTCTCAATGCTCCCGTTGCTTGTGCTGATGCGCATCAAGGCCCGCGAGGCGGGACCCGACGAGAAGCGGCGCCTCACCTGGCTCACCATGGGCATCGCCATTGCGCTCACGCCGCTGACGCTCGACGTCTTCGTCAACACGCTGTGGCCGGGCTACCACGAATGGACGCGCGGCACTCCTTTCTGGACGGTGCGAAGCGCCGCCATCATGACGGCACTCGCCGTCCTGCCGCCGGCGTCGGCCTACTCGGCGCTGGTGCACCGGGCGGTCGACATCGGCTTTGCCTTCCGCGCCGCGGCGCAGTACCTGGTGGCCCGCTACGCGGTGCACGCGCTGGCTGCGACGCCGGTCGTCTTGGCCTTGTTCGTCGTGTTCCTCAACCGCAATCAGTCGATCGACGACTTGCTGGCCGGGCCCGCCGGCCTGACGCTGGCAGTCGTGGCGCTGGCGGCGTGGGCCGCCGGTGCCGGGCGCCACCGGCTGCTGCGCGTGCTCGACACCCGCTTCTTCAGGCAGGCCATCGATGCGCAGGCGACGTTCTTGTCGCTGGCCGACGGGCTGCGCCGCGCCGATTCAGTGGAGGCACTGGCCGACGGCGCCCACGCGGCCATCGAGGGCGCGTTCCATCCCGAGGCCCTGGCCATCTGCGTGGAAGACTCGTCGGGACAGTTCATCGTGCAGAACGCCGATGTGCCTTCGCTCGCCAAGGCGTCCGCCCTCGCGCAGATCATCGGTGGCGACGACAAGCCGCTGCCTCTGGAATCCGTAGCGCCCGGCGTGCTGGCCCGGCTGCCGGCGCCGGAACAGAAGTGGCTGCGGCACACGCGGCCCGCCGTGCTGTTGCCGATGCGGTCGTCGGGCGGCGATCTGCTCGGGGTCATCGCGATCGGAGGTCGTAGAAGCGAGCTGCCCTACTCCGCGGAGGATCTGCGCCTGCTCACGGCGCTTGGAACTACCTGCGGGCTCGCCATCGAACGATTGTCGACGGCGGCCCGCGCGGCTGCCACCGCTGATGGCCGAACGGCCGGAGCCGGGCGCGAGTGCGTGGAATGCGGCGAGGTGCTTGATGGCGACGCCGTCTCGTGCACCTGTGGCGCTCCGCTGCAACGGGCGCCGGTTCCCCGTGTGCTGGACGAACGCCTCCGCATCGAGCGGCGCATCGGCGCCGGCGGGTTTGCCGTCGTCTATTCAGCCATCGATCTGGCCTTGAAGCAGCGGCGCGCCGTGAAGGCGCTGCCCCAGGCCGACCCCGCCCACTTCGCCCGCCTGCGGCGCGAGGCCCGGATAATGTCGGCCGTGCGGCACCCGAACCTGGCCACGGTGTTCGCGCTCGAAACATGGGGCCGGTCGCCGCTGCTGGTGATGGAGCTGTTCGAGGGAGGGACCCTGGCCGACCGGCTGCGCCGCGGCGCCCTCCCATCCCACGAGGTGCTCGGACTCGGCCGCCAGCTCGCCTCGGCGCTGGTGGCGCTGCACGACGGCGGCATCCAGCACCGCGACGTGAAGCCGAGCAACATCGGGTTCACCACCGGCGGCATACCGAAGCTGCTCGACTTCGGCCTGGCGCGGATGGCCGAGGTGCGCGGGGTGCCGGCCAAGGGCCAGTCGTCCGAATCCACGTGGAGCGGCCTGCCCACCTCTGGCCGGTCCGGCATGTTCCGTGGCACACCGGCCTACGCGTCGCCCGAAGCGCTGATGGGCGCGGACCCATCGCCGGCCGACGATGTGTGGGGCCTCGGGGTCACGCTGATCGAGGCGGCGACGGGCACCCACCCGTTCAAGGCGCAGACGGCGGCCGCAACGTCCGCGCGCGTGCTGGCCGAAGACGGGCGGGTCGAGCGCTGGCTGGAGGAGGTGCCGTCTCCAGTTCGCGAAACACTGGCCGCGCTCGTAGCGAAAGACCCCGGACGGCGATTGGCCGCGTGCCGGGCGCTGGCCGGCGTGAGCGTGGTTCCCATCGGATCCGGCGTGGAGTGAGTGCAGAGAGGAGACCGTGATGGCGAAGAATGCAATTAGTCATGAGCAAGAGGCCGCCTGGATCGTTGCCGAGATGATGTTTCACATCGGCACCGGCATTGGTGCGGCCATAGCCGGCGGATCCGGGGACTTGATTGAATTGATGGCGAAGAATGGGCCGGCGATCTCGCACGACGACATCAAGTTCATCTACGACAAGTTCCATGGCGCCACGACTAGGTCGCTTGGCAACGGCAACCTGGACTACACGCATGAGTGGCAGGGGAACGACGTCAAACGTAGACTCTCACTGCTTTGTAGCGTCTTGATGGGCGAACTTGCGGAGCGCAAGCATCGGGCGTCCGTCGCGGGCCAACGCCGCGCGCTCAATAAGGATGACCTGTATGAGGCACTCATCGAGATTCGCACAGAACATTGCGACCCCAAAAAGAAGGTGAGGGGCGGCGGCCCGACCTGCGACTTCTAGTGTGACCCCATGGTCTACAAGAGTTGCCCAGTACGTCTCCACCTCCAGGATCAGCAGGACTGGTGCGGACAGGCGTGCGTGCAGATGGTGGCCGCCGCGATGGCCCCCGCCCTCAAGCCCGACACGCCCCTAATCAACCAACAGGCGGTTGGAGGGAAATACCGCTCCGCCGCTCTGCCGGGGTGGGGGTCATCGCCGAACCAACTGCAGGAAGCGCTCGCTGCCCTGATGCCCAAGTTGCCGTGGCAAGTTGTCCGGTTCAACACTGAAGAGGAGCTCCTCGCGGCCATCGCGGTGTCGATGAGAAAATTCCGGACTCCTGCCATTGTCACCCATCGCAAGTGGGACCATTGGCGTGTCGTTGACGCAATTGATGTGAATGCCAACCTCCCAATGGTGGCGGCAAAGGATCCAACGGCGCTAGAGGATCACCTCTACGGTGGTGCGAGGTGTCACACACACCACGATGGCTGTAACCTCCCATTACCGGGCCAGCTTGTTCCAGCTGGCGATGTGATCACGTTGGAGAAGTCGTGGACATCGTTCGACGCGATGGTCGAGGGCAGCGACCAAGCGTTTGGTATTCTCTGCTGGACCTGTGCACTCGATAAGCACCGGGTCTACGCCAACGCGCTAGCGACGCTCCGTGTGAGTACGTATGAAATGACGGGCGTTGAAACGAATCGTGAGTCGTTTCGTCACCGACGTAAGCGCTCCTGAGTGTGATGCTCTATCGCTTCGCTGACTGCCGCCTCGACGTCTCCCAGGGGGAGTTGGTGTGGCCAGACGCGTTCGTGGCCGATGTCAACCTCACCGTGCTGATGGCCGAAATCCGCGCGGCGATCGGCGCCCACGCCGCTCGCCAGCGGCGACGTCGTCACCTTCGGCACCATCGGCGCAGAGTTCACCATCGAGGCGCCCGAGGGCGCCTCGACACTCACCGTCGAGTCAACGGACGACTAACCGCACGATCCTGGCCTGCTCCGTTTCGAGGACGGCCGCAGCCCGGATCCCCTCGGCGGCGAGCGCGCGCGGGAGCCAGTTGCGGGAGTTGCCGACGGGGTGTTCCTTGAAGACATCCACGACGAACACGCGCGAGGGGACGCGGCCTTTGGCGCCGGGAGCGAAGAGATCCGCCATGTTGAAGACGGCCGGTGCACCCGCGTAGACGCCCACCGGAGTGTTCGATCCGGCCTTCGTCACCACGAAGCGCTCGCGCACGAAGTCGTCGAGGGCCAGCCACGCGTCCACCCGCCCCACCAGCACGAGGCACGCCAGTTCATCGGTGCATGCCACGAGGTCGCCAGGCTCGAGGACATCGCGCAGGGTCTCGATGCCCGGCACCTCGATGGTGGGCCGCGCCGCGGCCAGCCGTTGGCTCAACCAGCCCTCCCCGCGCCACTGATCGCCCGCGACAAGGAGCGCCAACCCCACCAGCGCCCCGCGCAGCAACTGCGTGCGCCGGCCGGGCCACGACAGGGCGGCGTGCTCGGCGATGGCCACGAGGTCCATGGCGATGGCCGCCAGCATGAACGTGAGCGGCAGCAGCAGGTAGTTCACCGTGACGCCCGAGTCGATGACGCCGAACCACAGCACCCAGCCCACCCAGCCCAGGTGCGCCGCGGCCTCGGCAAGCGTCCACCTGCCTCCGGCGCCGAGCCGCCGCGCCAGCATCAGCGCGATGGCCGTGGCGAGCGTCAGCGGGTTGGTGCGCCAGATGTGCCAGAACATGTCGAGCGGGTCAATCGGGAACTTGATGAGGTTCAGCACCTGCCACAGGAAGAACCGCTTGATCATGGTCCCGCCGCTGGCCGGGGCGAGGTAGTGAACGGCGAAGAGGGCGGCTTGCGCGAGCGCGAGCCCGGCCGCCAGGGCGAGGGCCGACCTGAGGGCCTCAACGCGGGCTGGCCTGCCCGCCGTAGCCTTGGCGGAGGCGGGGGGCTTGAGGTGCGAAAACGCAGCAGCGGCCAAGGGGAGCACCAGCAATGTGAAGGCTAGTTCGTGCGTGAAACGGCACAGCATCGCGGCCGCCGCGAGCGCGAGCCAGCGGGCGGGACTGAAGTCCCGCCCCTCCTTGGAGAGCCCCCGGCCGGGACTGAAGTCCCGCCCCTCCTCAGAGAGCCGCCGGGCGGGACTGACCAGCCCCGAGCGAAGTCGAGGGGAGTCCCGCCCCTCCTCGAATCGCTGGATCAGGAGGATGCACAGGAGACAGCTGGCCAGGAACGGGGCGTAGAACCGGCCCGAGGTGGCGACGGCCCAGAACGGGAGCGACAGGGTCACCGCGGCGGCGGCGGCCAGGCCGGCCGTGTCTCCTGCCACGCGCCGGACGAGGGCGAACACCAGCCAGAGCGAGGCGGCCGCCGACGCCAGGCTGAGGGCCCGAAAGGCGGGCAGCTCGTACCCGGTGAGCGCGCCGGCCATCCAGCTGGCGTAGGAGTAGACGAGACCGCGGTCGTAGAGCAGGCCCGACGGCAGCAGCGGGAGGCCGTGCGCGGAGATGCCGCGCACGGCGAACAGCGTGAACTCCTCGTCCGGCGAGTACCCCGGGCGGCCGAGGGAGGCCGCGCCGAGGAGCACGACGAGGGCGGCAAGACAGGCGACCCTAACGTGTCCCGAGCGAAGTCGAGGGAAGGGTTGCCCTGAGGGCGTCACGCGATGGTGACGCCCTTGTTCAGGTACACGTCCTGGATGGCGTTGAGCAGGCCGACGCCTTCCTTCATGGGACGCTGGAACGCCTTGCGGCCCGAGATGAGGCCCATGCCGCCGGCGCGCTTGTTGATGACGGCCGTCTTCACCGCCTCCTTGAGGTCGCTCTCGCCCGCGGACGCGCCGCCCGAGTTGATGAGCCCGGCGCGCCCCATGTAGCAGTTGGCCAGCTGGTAGCGCGTGAGGTCGATGGGGTGATCGCTCGACAGCTCCGAGTACACCTTCTTGTGGGTCTTGCCGAAGTTCACCGCGTTGTAGCCGCCGTTGCACTCGGGCAGCTTCTGCTTGATGATGTCGGCCCCGAGGGTGACACCCAGGTGGTTGGCCTGACCGGTGAGGTCGGCCGCCACGTGGTAGTCGGCCTCCTTGGTCTTGAAGGCGGGGTTGCGCAGGTAGCACCACAGCACCGTGAACATGCCCAGCTCGTGGGCGCGCTCGAAGATGGCGGTCACTTCCTGGATCTGGCGCTTCGACTCTTCCGAGCCGAAGTAGATGGTGGCCCCCACGCAGGCGGCGCCCATCTCGAAGGCCTGCTTCACGCTGGCGAATTGGATCTGGTCGTACGTGTTGGGGTACGACAGGAACTCGTTGTGGTTCACCTTCAGCATGAAGGGAATCTTGTGGGCGTACTTGCGCGCCACGCTGCCCAGCACGCCCAGCGTCGACGCCACGCAGTTGCACCCGCCCTCGATGGCGAGCTTCACGATGTTCTCGGGGTCGAAGTACGCCGGGTTGGGCGCAAACGACGCGCCCGCCGAGTGCTCGATGCCCTGGTCCACCGGCAGGATCGACACATAGCCGGTGCCGCCCAGGCGGCCGTGGTCGAACACCGACTGCAGGCTCGCCAGCACACGCGTGGGCCGGTCCGAGGCGCTGTGGATGCGCTCCACCCAGTCGGGGCCCGGCAGGTGCAGGCTCTCCTTCGAGATGGTTTTGCACTGGTGCTGCAGGAGGCCGCTGGCGTCCCCTCCGAGGATGTCTTCGACGGTTGGCATCCGGCTATTTTAGCACCGGGTAGGTGTAGTACTCGATCATGGCGCCCTGCACGGCCGCGTCGATCATCTCCCCCACCGGCAGGGTCCGCTCCACTTCGTCCACCCTGCCGCGGCGGGCGTGGGTTTCGGGGTGGCGGGGCGTGAACAGCGTGCAGCAGTCCTCATCCGGGATGATCGAGATGTCGAACGTGCCCAGCCGCTGGGCCTGCGCGATGATCTCCTCCTTGTCCATGCCGATGAGCGGGCGGAACACCTGCATGTGCGCGGCATCGCCAATCACCGACATGTTGTCGAGCGTCTGCGACGCCACCTGGCCAATCACCTCGCCCGTCACCAGCGCCTTGGCGCGCACGTGGCCCGCAATGCGCTCGGCAATCCGCAGCATCAGCCGCCGGTAGATCACCACCCGCAAGTCGCCGGGCACGCTGAGGGTGACCTGCCGCTGCAGCTCGCCGAAGGGCACCAGGTACAGCCGCGTGCGCAGCTGGTACTGCGTGAGCACCTGGGCCAGCAGGCGCGCCTTGTCCTGCGAGGTGCGCGACAGGAACGGCTCGCCGTGGAAGTGCACCAGCGTGGCCTGGCACCCGCGCCGCATCATGCGCCAGGCCGCCACGGGCGAATCGATGCCGCCCGAGAGCAGCGCCACCACGCGTCCGCCCGTGCCGGTGGGCAGGCCGCCCGCGCCCGGCTCCTTGTCGACGTAGCAGAACACCTCGCCGGGGACGATCTCGACCGACACCACCAGCTCGGCGCGCTCGAGGTCTACCGTCCACCCCCGCGCCCGGTTGATGCGGGCGCCCAGCTCGCCGGCCAGCACGGGCGAGGGCGTCTCGAACTTTTTGTCGGCGCGCCGCACGCGCACGCGAAAGCTGGCCACGTCGCGCGCAGGCAGCGCCTCGATGATGGCTGCGGCCATGCCCTCGATGTCGCGCGGCACCCGCCGGGCCACCGAGAAGTTGGCGAGGCCAAACAGGCGCCCCAGGCGGGCGCGCGCCTCGGCGGCGGTGGCGTCGGACGCCAGCACGATTTCCAGCCGCCCCATGGGCATGCGAATCTCGCGCACGCCCAGCCCTGCCAGCGCCGCGTGCATGTTGCGCACGAGGCGCTTGATGAACCACGGCCGGTTCCGGCCCTTGAGGGCCAGCTCCTGATAGTGCGCGAGGATGGAAGTCATTGAAAGGCAACCACGAAGGACTCGAAGAGCACGAAGGATTTCATCCTAATGGTTCTTCGTGGTCTTCGTGATCTTCGTGGTGAGAATTTGAGCTGCGCGATGCCCGGAGACGACGGCCGACTCGATCGTCGCGGGGAGGCCGGTGTCGATCCAATCACCGGCCAGATAGAGGCCCTCTATCGCCGTCTCGGTGTGCGGACGTGGCGGGGCGTTGGGGGCCAGCGAGAACGTGGAGCGCTTCTCGCGCACGGCGGTGGCCTTGCGCAGCACCGCCGCGCGGGCGGCGGGCAGCGCACCGCGCACCTCGGCCAGCGCCATCCGCACAAGCTCGTCGTTGCCCTTGGCGACGATGAGCTCCGCGCCGCTCGACACCAGCGACAGGTGCGACGACCCTCCACCGAAGATGGCCCGCTTGTCGAACACCCATTGGAAGTGGCGCCCCGGCAGCCCCACCAGGGCGTCGCGCATCACCGGCCGGTCGAACCACAGGTTCACCGTCACGATGGGCAAGCTGCCGAGCGCCGCGGCATCGCGCAGCGTCGCCGCCAACTCCGGCGGCGGCTCGTCAAACAGGTCGCCCAGCGCATGCCACGCCACGGTGGAGATGACCTCCTCGGCCTCGAGGCGCTCGTCGCGCACGCGCACCGCGCGCACCCGTCCGCCCCCCACTTCCACCCGGGCCGGGGCGTTGGTCCGCACCTCGTGGCCGCGCGCGATGAGCCACGCGCGGGCCGGCTCGGCGTACAACTCGTCGAGCGGCACGGCCGGCAGCACCAGCGCGGCCGCCATGGGATTGGACCCGAACATGCGCCGCAGCACCGTCACGAAATAGCGCGCCGCCGCCTGGTCCAGCGACTGGTTGAGCGCCGCCAGCGCCAGCGGCTCCCACAGCAGCTCGCAGAGCCGCTCGGCCTGGCCGTGCCGCGTCAGCCACTGCCGCACCGTTTCATCACGGAGGGCTGAGACTTCGCCGTCGTTCCGGAGGGCCGGGGCTTC
>CAYJPQ010000013.1:27372-34291 GCA_964372085.1 uncultured Bifidobacteriaceae bacterium
GGGCTTGGGGCTTGACTCATGCGCGGGCCGAGCGGCGCAGGCCCAGGGCT
Organism: uncultured Bifidobacteriaceae bacterium; assembly: GCA_964372085.1. Classification (GTDB taxonomy): domain Bacteria; phylum Acidobacteriota; class Vicinamibacteria; order Vicinamibacterales; family UBA2999; genus 12-FULL-67-14b. Next base: position 27,423 of record CAYJPQ010000013.1, read on the forward strand.
GCCAGTTGCGTGCGCGCGAAAATCGACAGGGCGATGCGCGCCCGCACGGGCTTGGGCACGCGGATCACCTCGCTGAACACGTCGTAGCCGCGGCGCTCGATAAGCTGCAGGATCTCGAAGTAAATGCCGCCCATGATCTCGGCGGCCACGAGCCGCCGCGCGTCGCCCGTCGGCATGGCCCGCTCGGCGGCATCGAAGAACTCGCGCGCACGCTGGCATTCGAAGGCCAGCAGGCGCCGCACGGGCTCGGTGACACGGCCCTCGCGCAGCGCGTCTTCGGTGACGCCAAATCGCGCCATGTCTTCCTGCGGCAGGTACACCCGACCCTGCTTGAGATCGACCGCCACGTCGCGAATGATGTTCGTGACCTGCAGCGCCAGCCCCAGGTTATTGGCGTAGCTGCGGGCCCCCGCGTCACGGCAGCCGAACACCTCGATGCACATCACGCCCACGGCCGAGGCCACGCGGCGGCAGTAGTCCACCAGCTCGTCGAAGGTCCCGTACCGCGACCGCTGCAGGTCCATCTCCACGCCCTCGACGAGCAGGTCGAACGGCTCGCGAGAGAGATTGAAGCTCGCCACAATCGGCTTAAGGCTTAGGGCTTGGGGCTTACGCGGTTCACCGGTGCCGAACACCGCGTCGACTTCGGCACGCCACTCCGCGATGGCGGCCACGGCGATGTCGCGGCTCGGCGCCTCATCCACCGCATCGTCCACCGCGCGGCAGAAATCCCACACGAGCCCGATGGCCTCGCGCTGGGCGGCCGGAAGCACTAGGAAGGAATACGAGAAGGACGTATCGCGGGCCACGTCAGCGTCCCCCAAGCTATCACCAAAACGTCGCGCTTGCCGAGGGCCGGACGCGACGCGAACACGTCGAAGCCCGACTGCTCGAGGCGGTCGAGAATGCGCGCGCCGCCGAGCCAGGTGGCGCGCAGCTCGTAGCGCAGGCGGCCCGACACGCCGTCGCACACGGGACGCCCCTGCTCGAACAACGCGCGCGTACGCGCGCCGCACTCCTGGAGCGCCGCGGCCCAGGCCGGGGTCCAGCGGCGGGCCTCGAGGTCCGCGGTATCGGCGCCATGCGCCCGCCACGCCTCGGCCGGCACGTAGAGCCGGCCGCGCGGCCAGTCCACCGCCAGGTCCTGCCAGAAGTTGGTGAGCTGCAGCGCCGTGCACACCGCATCCGAGGCGCGATCCAGCGCCTCGTCTCGATGGCCGCTCAGGCGCAGCACCAGGCGGCCCACCGGATTGGCCGATCGGCGGCAGTAGTCGAGCACCTCGGCCCACGACTCATACCGCATGGTGGTGACGTCCTGGCTGAAGGCGCTCAGCAGGTCGTCGAACAGCGATACCGGGAGGTCGAAGCGGGTGATGGTGTCGTGGAGGGCCGCGAAGACCATGTCGGGAGACAGATCCTTGACGGGAGCGGGAGACTTGACGGGAGGAGGACTCTCGACGGGAGGAGGACTCCCGACGGGGCCGTGCAGGCGCGTGCGCCAGTCGTCCAACAGGCGCAGGCGCTCGGCGGGCTCGCGGCCGGGCTCGTCGGCGAAGTCGTCGGCGATGCGGGCAAAGGCGTACACCGCCGCCACGTGCGGCCGCAGGCGGGCCGGCATCAGCCGCGAGGCCACCGGGAAGTTCTCGTAGTGGGACGCAGCCAGCCGCTCGCACGCCGCGTAGGCGTCACTGAGCCCGGTGTTCATCTGTGTTTCATCTGTGGCTATCTGTGGCTATCTGTGTTTCACCCGTGGCCCCTACCAGGGCGTTTCTGGGGCCGCGGCTCTGTGGTTCACGGCGCGCGCCATGGTAAACAGCAGGTCCGACAGGCGGTTCAGGTACACGATCACGATCGGCTCGACGGCGTCGCCGCCCAGCAGGAGCACGGCGCGCTCGGCGCGACGGCACACGGTGCGCGACAGGTGCAGGGCGGCGCCGGCGGGCGTGCCGCCCGACAGGATGAAGTGGCCGAGCGGCGGCAGCTCCTCGTCGAGCCGGTCAATCCAGCCCTCGAGCCGCGCGATGCTGGCCTCGTCCACGACGACCTTCTCCACGCGCGCGGCGATCTTGTGCGCCGGGTCGGCCAGGCGGGCGCCCAGGGCGAACAGGTCGCGTTGCAGCATCACGCACAGCTCGTCGAGGTCGGCGCCGAGCAACGCGGCGCGCGCCAGGCCCAGGCAGGCCTGCAGCTCGTCCACCTCGCCGTAGGCCACCACGCGCGGATGCGTCTTGCTCACGCGCGTGCCGTCGAACAGGCTCGTCTGGCCGTCGTCCCCGGTCTTTGTGTAGATTTTCACTGTTAGGATTATAGGCGGTTGCCTTCCCCACGCCGCGCGCCGCCCCTGCCCGCACCTCCACTCCGGCAACGCTTTCGCCGCAACCTGCTCGCGTGGTACCGCAAGCACGGGCGTGACCTGCCGTGGCGGAACACGGGCGACCCGTACCACATCCTGGTGTCGGAAATCATGCTGCAGCAAACGCAGGTGGACCGCGTGCTGCCGAAGTATCACGAGTGGCTCGACAAGTACCCGTCGTTTGCGGTGCTGGCCGACGCCCCGGCGGCGGAAGTCACGCGCACCTGGTACCCGCTGGGCTACAACATCCGGCCCAGGCGCCTGCAATCCATCGCCCGCCAGGCGATGCAGGATCACGGCGGCCAACTGCCCTCCGATCACGAGACGCTGTTGTCGTTCAAGGGCATCGGCGCCTACACGGCCGGCGCCATCCGCAGCTTCGCCTTCCGCGAGCGCGCCGCCATCCTCGACACCAACGTGGCACGCGTGCTCTTCCGCATCTTCATCGGCAAGGGCGACCCCAGGAGCCACGCGATGAAGAAGCGGCTGTGGGCGCTCTCCGAGTCCGTGCTGCCCCACAAGCACGTGTTCGACTTCAACCAGGCCCTGATGGATTTCGGCGCCACGCGCTGCAGCGCCCGCAAGCCGAAGTGCCCGGCGTGCCCCATGAAGAAGTTCTGCCGGACGTACCCCGCCGACTGTTGATCGGCGCCAGCGTCAGCAGTGGGGGCAACGCTCCTGGAGGGCCGGGGCTTTAGCCCCGGCCGCCGCCGCGAGGATCCTCACGAGGTCTCGATCGGCCTCGGGGAACGGCAGCTCCTCCAGTTCTTCCCGCGCCACCCACCGCATCTGCTGCCTCAATAGCGGCCTGGGCGCTCCCGCAAACGCGCAACGATAGAAGAACAACGTCACCGTCTTCTCGGGATAGGCGTGCGTCACCGTGTGCACCAACTCGCCCACCGCGCCCACGATGTCGAGCTCCTCGATCAACTCGCGCTGCAGGGCCTCCGAGTGGGTTTCGCCCTCGTGCACCTTGCCGCCGGGAAACTCCCAGTGCCCGGCCAGGTGCGTGCCGTCGGGGCGAAGCGTGAGCAGGAACCGCCCGTCCTGCTCGATGACCGCCGCCACCACATCGATGGGCGTCACCGGCCGGCCTTCAGTTGCCGGCCCAGGAAGTCCGCGGCCGCCTCGTACGCCTTCACCCAGTTGCGATGCAGGAGAAAGCCGTGGATCTCGTCCGGGAAGATCAGCTGCTCCACGTGCACCTGCCGCTCGCGCAGCTTCTCCACCAGCGCCACGGTCTCGCTGAACGACACGTTGCGGTCATCGTCTCCATGGATGACGAGCACGGGCGAGCGCCAGCCGTCGATGAAGGCCATGGGCGAGCTGTCGAAGGCGCGGCGCGCGAACTCGGGCCTGGCCAGCGCGTTGTAGTCGGGCTGGAAGTGGCGAATGGCCACGTTCCAGTCGTGCACGCCGTGGATATCCACGCCGGCCGCGAAGAGGTCCGACGCGCGCGACAGGCCGTGCGCCGTCAGGAACCCGCCATATGACCCGCCCCACAGCCCGATGCGCGATCCGTCCACCTCGGGACGGCCGCGCAGGTAGAGCCCCGCGCCCATGACGTCGTTGAATTCGCTGGCGCCGTCGGCGCCGTAGTTCACGGCCTCGCGGAAGTTGAGGCCGTACCCGATGCCGCTTCGGTAGTTCACCGACAGCACGACGAAGCCGCGGCTGGCCAAGTACTGATTCATGCCGTAGGCGTTGTGGTAGTAGTCGCGGTAGTTCCAGCCAAGCAGCATCTGCCGGCGCGATCCGCCGTGGAAGAAGATGGCAGCCGGATGCCTGTCGCCCGGCTTGTGCGACGGCGGCAGGAACAGTTGTGCGGGGATCTGCATGCCGTCGGTGGCAGTCACCATCACGGCCTGCGGCGCAACCAGGGCCGACATGGGGAACGTGGATGGGATCGATCCGGGCGCCAGCTCGCGCGCCTGGCCCCCGGCCGTCATCAGCGTGGGCTGCCCCGTGCGGCGCGCATCGGAGCGGAAGTACGCCACGCCCGAGCCGTCGCCCAGGGGCGCGGGGTTCCACTCGATGCCCGTCCCGCTGGTAAGGGCCTGCGGCGCCTGCCCGGGCGTCACCCGCCACACGTGCCGGCGGTCGATGTCGTCCTGGTTCGAGTTGTAGACAATGGCGCGCCGGTCGGAGGAGGGACTGAGATCCTCCACCTCGAATGCGCCGGGCGTCAGCAGCGTCGCTTGCCCGCCCGCTGTCGGCACGGAATACAACAGGCGCCAGCCGGTCTTCTCCCACGGGAACGCGATGTGCCCAGATGCCAGCCACACAAGCTGCGGCCCCGTGACGCCGGAGAACACGCTGCCGGTGCCGCGGTCGGCCCGCCACACCTCGCGCGCAGCGCCGGTGGACGCATCGGCTGCGCGAATGGACCACGGCTCGGCCTCGCGCAGCGCCGTGAACATCATCACCGAGCTGTTCACCGGCTGGCGGATGAACGCCACCTGCGTGCCATCGGGCGACCACGTGGCCTCGGTGTCGCGGTCCACCGACGGATCCAGGTAGGTCACCGCCTTACTGCGCGTATCGAGCACGCCGATGAAGGCGTGGTCGCCGCGGCCGCTGGTGAAGGCGATGCGCGTGCCGTCGGGCGACCAGCGAAGCGTGCCCGCCGATCCCCGCGTGCGCGCGGCCTGCGCCGCCGGCGGCGTGCCAGACACGCCCGCCGTCCAGATTTGCCCGCGCAGCACGAACGCCACCACGTCACCCTTGGGCGACACCACGGGACCAGTTCCCACGCCGAGCTTCCGGGGCTCCCCGCCCGCCGCGCTCACCACCCACACGGCCTGCTCCGCGCCGGCGGATTCGAGCGACGGGTTGGGATTCTCGCCCTGCCGGTTGGCGCCGCCGCCACGCACGAAGACGATGGCGCCGCCGTCGCGGGTCCATCCGAGGTTGGTGATCTCCTGGCCGTTGTCACCCTGGTACGTGGTGAGCTGGCGACCGGCGAACGCAGGGCCTTCGGCCACCCAGATGTTGCGCGCGCCCCTGATGTCGAAGACCCACGCCACCTTCTGGCCCGTCGGCGCGGCCGCCATCCCGCTGGGGAACGGCGCACTCAGCACCTGGTCCACCGAGAACGCAGCCGGTGACTGGGCGGTGGGCGCCTGCGCCGCCAGCACGAGCGCGGCGGCCAGGATAGCGAAGCGGAATGTCAGCATGGATCCTCCCAGCTACTTTGGCGCGTTGGCGCCCACCGGCACGGGCTGCACCCAGGCGTAGCGGCCGTTGCTCTCAATCACCTTGGCGCGCACGTAGCCTTCGTCGCCCGTGAAGGTGTAGGTGGCCGACGGCGTGACGGCTTCGCTCAGCACCCGGCCCTGGCGGCCGATGAACTGGATGCGGTACTTGCTCGACCGCGCGGCCTTGATGGTCACCGTCAGGCTCGTGGGTGTGGCATCAACCGACTGCAACTCCACGCCCGTGGACGAGTAGAAGTCGCCACGCTCGATGGCCTCCAGCAGCGCGCGGCTGTCGAGGCGCGGCGCGCGCACGTGCACCCACCCGCGTCCCGGCCCCGGCACCAACGGGTTCCCCGGCTGCTTGAACGTATGCGCGTCGTCCACCGCGATGCCGTAGAGCAGCTTGCCGCTCGAGAGGATGCGGTCCCACGTCTCCTCGAGCCCTGGCACGCCGCCGCCGCCGGCGTTGTTGACGGTGGGATGGCCATTGTAGACCTCGAACAGCCGGGTGCGCTGGATCTGGCCGAGCTCGTCGGGCGTGATGGCCCACTCGAAGTTGGGATGGTTGATGCTGGGCACGCCGTTGGCCGTGCGGATGGCGTCGACCATGCCCTGCACGCGGTCGACGACGGTGGCTCCACCCGGCGGCATCACCAGCGCGTCCACGTCGAGGCCGTTCACGTGGAGGGGCTTGTTGCCGAACGAATCGGTCACCTCCTCGCCCTTCACGACCAGGAACTTGCCGTCGGCGGCGTGCAGCGCGTTGAGGCCCTCGACGCTCGTGAGGAAGTTGTGATCGGTGAGGACAAGGAACTGGTACCCGTGCTCGCGGTACCACGTCACCACCTCGTTGGGCGTGGAGTCGCCGTCGCTGTTGAGGGTGTGGGTGTGGAGGTTGCCCTTGAACCAACTGGCTTGGGGCTTAGGGCTTGGGGCTTGAGGGCCTGTGGCCTGGGGCCTGGGGCTTGGTGTGCGGGCAGCGAGGCCGGCGGCCGCGACGACAGAGAGCAGGACGATGAGCCGGGACGTGGATGCCTGTGTCATCTGTGTTTCATCTGTGGCCTGTGTTTCATCTGTGGCCCAACACTACCGCCTTTGCGCCCGCATTGTCCCACACGGCTGTAACTTCCGTTCCGGGTTCCACGAAATCGCGGTGCAGGTAGCCGAGGGCGACGACGGCGTCATGGTCGGGGGAGTAGGCCGCGCTGGTGATGCGGCCGATTTCGCGGTCGCCTGCGAACAGTCTGGCCGGGGGGGGGGGGGCCGGGCGCCCCGGGGGGGCGGGGGGGGGGGGGGGGGGGGGGGGGGGGGGGGGGGGG
>CAYJPQ010000013.1:34301-40341 GCA_964372085.1 uncultured Bifidobacteriaceae bacterium
GGGCCTATTTCGCGGGCGCCTGCTAACTGTCTGGCGGGGACTTAAGCCCCGGCCCTCCAGTCGCTTCCTCGGAGCGCCGGGACTTCAGTCCCGGCGTCGAGGAGCAGACGCACCAACTTCTTCGCCACTCTCCCGCCGCCACGCGTGGTCACGCGGACGATCACTTCCTGGCCGACGTAGCAGCCCTTGGTGAACGAGATGGCGCGGCCCTCGATGCCGGCCTCGATCGGAATCGTGTCCTCGTCCATGTCCACCAGGAACTTCGGCGTGCCGTCTTCGATGCGGACGACGTCGAGCGTCTCGAGGTTCACCTCGGGGAGGGCGGCGACGTCGGGGGGAAGGGCATCACCGGCATTAATGTAGAGGCAACCCTGACATGTCCCGAGCGAAGTCGAGGGAAGGGTTGCCTGAGCCAGGGGCCCGTACACCTCCCACGCGGCGATGCGCGCCGACTCGTCCGTCGCCTGCACGTCTTCCGCGAAGATGAGGCCGTCGAGCCGGTCGCGGAGCGATGCCGCCAGGGGCGCGGGCACGTCCAGCAACAGGCGGTCGGGCCGGGCCGCGACCCACAGGTCGGTGATCATCCGCCCCTGCGGGGTGAGGTACGCGGCATACCGGCGCTCGCCCGGGGCCATGGCGGCCACGTCCTGGGTGACCAGGCCCTGCAGCCAGGCGGCGCGGTCGCGCCCCGCGAGGGCGATGACGCCGCGGTCGATGCGGCGCACCCGCGCCGCGGAGGTCCGGAGGGCCCGGTAGCCGTCGAGGGAAAACATGCTTAAACTGTCGTGTGACCCTCTCACATTTTACCGGCGTTGTCGCCGCAGTCCTCATCTCGGCCGCCCCCGCGCTGGCGCAGGCGCCGCCGCCGCCCGTCGACACGGCGAGCGTTTCCTTCGTGGTGTTCTTCCGCTCGCAGCCCGTGGGCCGCGAGGACGTGGCCGTGATCCGGCAGGCCGACGGGTGGATCGTCCGCGGATCGAGCCGGCAGGGACCGCCGATTGACATCACGACGCGGGTGGCCGAGGTGATCTACGACACGGAATGGCGCCCCCGCTCCCTGCTGATCGACGGCGTCGTTCGCGGCCAGGACGTGACGCTCAAGACCACGTTCGCCGACGGCAAGGCCTCGAACGTCATCCTGGTGCAGGGCGCGCCTCAATCGAAGGTGGACGCGGTGTCGGCCGACACCATCGTGCTGCCCAACTCGTTCCTGGGATCGTACGCGGCGCTCGCGCGCCGGCTGCAGGGCAAGACCGTCGGCGCCGAGCTGCGCGCCTACATCGCGCCGCAGGCCGAGGCGCCGATGCGGGTGACCGCCGTCGCCACCGAGCGCATCGACACGCCAAAGGCCAGCCTCGCGGTGACGCGCTACACGGTTGCGCTCACCAACCCGCCGCCCGGCGGCGAGCTGCAGTTGTTCGTGTGGATCGACGCCGCCGGCAACCTGCTGCGGATGAGCGTGCCGGCGCAGGCCCTTGAGGTGGCGCGCGAGGACATCGCGTCGGCCGCCTCGCGCACGGCGGCGTTCTCGGCGCCTGGCGACGAGGCGGTGCAGATTCCCGCCGCGGGCTTCAACCTGGCCGCCACCATCACGAAGCCCGCCAAGGCCGAGGGCCTGCCGCCGGCACTGGTGCTCATCGGCGGGTCCGGGGCCGTCGACCGTGACGAGACGATCGCCGGCATCCCGGTGTTCGGGCATTTCGCGCGCGACCTGGCGGCGGCCGGCTTCATGGTGGTGCGCTACGACAAGCGCGGGGTGGGGCAGAGCGGCGGCCGCGCCGAGGCCGCCACGCTCAGCGACTACGCCGAGGACGCGCGGGCCGTGCTGCAGTGGCTGGACAAGCGCAAGGACGTGGATAAGAAGCGAATGGGCCTGGTGGGCTACGGCGAAGGCGCCGCGGTGGCCATGCTGGCGGCCAGGCGCGAGCGCAAGCGCGTGTCGGCCCTGGCCCTGCTGGCCGGCATCTCCACCACCGGGTCGGCCGTCGTGCTCGAGCAGCAGAAGCGCGCGCTCGACCAGATGCAGTTGAGCGACGCCGAGCGCGCCGAGAAGCTGGCGCTGCAGGTGAAGGTGAACAACGCGGTGATCACGGGCACGGGCTGGGAAGGCGTGCCCGACGCGCTGCGCAAGGCCGCCGACACGCCGTGGTTCCAGAGCTACCTGGCCTTCGACGCGGCCAGGGCCATGCGCGACGTGCGCCAGCCGCTGCTGGTGGTGCAGGGCGAGCTCGACACCGAGGTGCCGCCGTCCCATGCCGACGGGCTGGTGACCCACGCGAAGGCACGCAAGGGCACCGCCGATGTGCAGGTGGTGAAGGTGCCGGGAGTGAACCACCTGTTCGTGGCCGGGCCCGATGCGCAGGTTTCGAAACAGGCCACGTCCGCGGTTGCCGAGTGGATGATCACGACCCTGGGCCACAGATGAGACACAGACAGGGCCACAGATGAAACACAGACCAATCACATGACCGAACGATTTGGCATCGTCATACGGACCGATTCGGTGCCCGGTGTGCTCCACCAGCTCACCGGGGTCATTGCCCGGCATCAGGGCGACATCTCGTCGGTGGAGATCGTGGGTGCCGGCACGGGCGACGCGCGGGTCTATTTCGAGATCGACCTGCCCTCCGACGTGATGCCGCTGCTGGACGAGCTGCAGGCGCTCCCCGTCGTCCGCCACGCGGGCGTGGTCGACTCGATGCAGGTGGTGTACGGCAAGCGCGTGATCATCATGGGCGGCGGCGCCCAGGTGGGCCAGGTGGCCATTGGCGCCATCTCCGAGGCCGATCGCCACAACATCCGCGGCGAGCGCATCTCGGTGGACACCATCCCGCTTGTGGGCGAGCAGCCGCTGGCTGACGCCGTGCGCGCCGTGGCACGGCTGCCGCGCGCCAAGGCCCTGGTGCTGGCGGGAGCGCTGATGGGCGGCGAAATCGAGAAGGCCGTCCGCGAAGTGCGCGCGCAGGGGCTGCTGGTGGTGAGCCTGAACATGGCCGGCAGCGTCCCCGACGCCGCCGACCTGGTGGTGACCGACCCCGTACAGGCCGGCGTGATGACGGTGATGGCCGTGGCCGACACGGCGAAGTTCACGGTCGACCGTCTCCAGCGAAGAATTTTCTAACCACGAAGATCACGAAGGACACGAAGCCTCATTGATCTAATGCCTTCGTGCCTTTCGTGTTCTTCGTGGTCAGCGCGTATTTCTCACGCCTTCTGCCACATCTCATCCACGCGCGCACGCAGTCGCCCGGCGGCGTCCGCGTACGACTCGTCGTCCGCAAAATGCATCGGCTCCCCGAACGTCACGGTCATCCGGTTGCGGCTCCACGGCCCCAGCAGGCCCCAGTTCAACGGGCGGTTGCGCGGCCACAGCTCGTACACGCCCTTCAGCGCCACGGGGACGATGGGGACGCCGAGGTGGCGGGCGAGGATGGGCGATCCCTTCTTGAACTTCTTGACGGTGCCATCGATGGACCGCTCGCCCTCGGGAAACAGCATCAGCACCTTGCCGTGCGCCAGGCCGAACGCGCCGGCCTTCATGGCCGGCACCAGGTTCGAGTCGGGGTCCACGGGAACGCAGTTGACCGTGCGCGCCACCCACCGCGTGAGCGGCGTCTCGAAATACTCCACCGCGCCCACGAAGAACAGCTGCTTGAACGTGCGGAACGGCAGCACGGAGCACACCACGAACGGATCCAGGTAACTCTGGTGGTTCGGCGAGATGATGAATGCCCCGTCCTTCGGCAGCGCATCGAGGCCGGTGGCGCGCACGGGTCCCAGCACCGGGCGTAACAGACGCGAGACCACGAACAAGGCGGGCAGCCAGAACCACTTGCGCTCGAGCAACCCGCCCAGCACGGGATCGGTGTCGGGCGGGAGGTCGCGCAGCAGCACCGCCCACGACTCATCGATGCCGCCGTCCTTCTGCGTCATCTGTGTCATCTGCGGCCCGTGGCCCGGTCGCACGGCCTCCACGAGCTGGCGCACCGTGAAGATCTCGTGCGCCTCGTCCTTCGGGACCTGCACCTGGAAGCGCTGCTCCAGCTCGGTGAGCAGCTCCACGCGCTCCATGGAATCGAGGCCAAGGTTCAGCTCGAGGTTGGCGTCGGGCGCCACGCGCGCCGCGCCCTTGAGCCGCGCCGCGATCACCGCGGCGGCCGCGGCCGCATGGGGCTCGTCGAGCCACGCCTGGTCGCCGGGCGGCAGCAACGCCTCACCCTCGGCGCTGGCGGCGACGTGGCGCGACTTGAGCAGCCGCTCCACTTCGTGCCGCTTCACCTTGCCCGTGGTGGTGCGGGGCAGCGGCTCGAACCACACGTCGTAGCCCAGCACCCGCTTGTGGGCGGGCAGGCCCACGGCCAGCCCCTCCATCTCGAAACGCAGGATGTCGCCGGCGTTTACCATCTTGCGCTCGCGCAGCAGCTCGGTGTCGGGCACCACCACCGCGTGCAGCCGCTCGGTGGTGGGATGCTCCGGCCCGGAGAGGCCCAGCACGCACATCTCCTTCACGTACGCCGACTGCCGGTAGTGCGCCTCAATCTCCTCGGGGTAGATGTTTTTGCCCGACGCGAGGATGATCATCTCCTTCTTGCGGCCCGTGATGGTGACCCGGCCCTGCGCGTCGACACGACCCAGGTCCCCTGTGAGAAACCATCCGTCCTTCATCACGGCATCGGTGGCGTCAGGGCGGTTGAAGTACCCCTTCATCACGATGGGGCCGCGGATGGCGATCTCGCCGTCGTGCCCTGAGCCTGTCGAAGGGTCGTGCCCTGAGCCTGTCGAAGGGTCGTGCCCTGACTCCGCCGGGAGGATCTTCACCTCCACGCCCGGCAGCGGCCGCCCCACCGTATCCTCGTGCGCATCGTCCGGGGTACTGATGGTGGCGGCGCCGCTCGTCTCGGTGAGCCCGTATGCCTGGATGATGGAGAAGCCCATCGCGTAGAGATCGCGGCCGATGGCGGGGTCGAACTTCGATCCGCCGGTGATGAAGAGGCGAATGCGGCCGCCCATCACCTGGTGCACCTTCTTGAACGCGATGGGGCCCAGGTTGAGGCCCAGGCGCCGCAACCGAAAGCACACGGCCTTGAGCGCGCCGAACATCATGCCGGTAAGCCAGCCTGCCTTCTTCACCTCGCCGGTGATGCGCTGGTGAATCAGGTAGAAGAACTGCGGCACGCAACAGAAGAGCGTGATGTCGCGCTGGGCCAGCCCGCGCATGAGCTCGGTGGAGTTGACCGATTCCAGGTACACCACGCGCGCGCCCACGGCGAAGGGCAGCAGCAGGTTGGCCAACTGCGCCAGCGAGTGGAAGAGCGGCAGCACGCCGAGGACGGCGTCGTGCTCGTTGACATCCACGACCGCAAATGCGGCGTCGCGCTCGGCCAGCAGGTTGGCGTGGGTCAAGACCACGCCTTTCGGGTCTGACGTGGTACCCGATGTGTACAAGATCACGGCGGGTGCATCGGGCCCGCCTTCGCGGCCGAAGGCCGCTTCGGCGAGGTCTCGCCGGAGCTCGCCAGAGGCCTCGCGAGCGAAGGCGGATGCCAAGGGTGCGAGGTTGCAGCTCGCGCCCGACTTGGCCATGGCCTCTTCGGCCACCGGCATCAGGCGGGCGTTTGCGAAGAGGATGCGGGCGCCGGAGTCGCGGACGATGGTGGCCACCTGGGCGGCCGAGTAGTTGGTGTCGAGCGGCACGGCGATGGCGCCGCGGGCGAGGATGCCCAGGTAGATGCCGCACCAGTCGGCGCCGTTGTCGGCGAGGATGGCGCAGCGCTCGCCCGGAGCGATGCCGCGGGCCGCCAGCCAGGCGGCGGCGCCGCACGCCAGGCGGTGGAGATCGCGGTAGGTGAAGCCGTCCACGCGGTCGCGCCGCTGGATTTCCACGGCCACGCGGTCGCCGAAGCGCTGGACCGATTGCTCGAAGACCCGCCAGACGGTGGCCGACATCCTTGCGCACAGGTTATATCACCGTCGTCATGCCATACTGACTCACCACCGCCGGGTTCGGCGACGCCCAGCCCGTGGCCGACAACGCCACTGA
>CAYJPQ010000013.1:40441-63978 GCA_964372085.1 uncultured Bifidobacteriaceae bacterium
GACTCACCACCGCCGGGTTCGGCGACGCCCAGCCCGTGGCCGACAACGCCACTGACGCTGGACGCGCGCAGAACCGGCGGGTCGTACTCGTCAAGAAATCCTAGGCCACGCCGGGGGACTATACTTGTTGTAGTCCCCTTGTCCCCGTAGGGAGTGGCCATGTCCCGGGCAGAGCCTGGCGGCATCGACGACAGGCTCCGGCAACTGCTGGACATCGAGCAGCGGCTGCAGGCCGTGGTGCGCGCCGCGGAGGACGCGGCCGACGCCCGCATCGCGCGGGCTCGCACCGAGGCCCAGCGCCGGCGTGCCGGCGACGAAGCTCAGCAATCGGACCAGGCCGGCGCCCAGGACGCCGCCGACCGCGCCGCGCACGAACTGGCCCTGCGCGCCATCGCCGCGGATGCCCAATCCGCCATTCACGCGCTCTCCTCGATCCCCGACAACCGCATCGATCAGCTCGCTCTCCTGGCGCTCGATCGCGTCCTGGCCCCCGGGCGAGGCACGCCGTGATCGTCCGCATGGCGCGCGTGCGCATCGCCGGGCCTCGTCCGTTGCTCGACCCCGTGCTGGCCGTGCTGCAGGACGCCGGCGCGCTGCACGTGGATCAGCCGTGCATCCCCGACGGCGCCGAGCCCGACGACCGGCTGCGCCGCGAGCGCCGGCACCTCGATCGCTGCCTGCTCGACGTGGAAACGGCGATTGCCCGCCTGCAACTGCCGGCAACACGCGCGGCCCCGCCCACCGCGCCGGCCTCGGCCCCCAAGGCCGTGCGCCGCGCGCGACAACTGCGCCGCCGCGCCGAGCGCCTGCACCAGTCCCGCGCCGCGCTCGACGACGAGCGGGTGCTGCTGCTGCGGTATCGCGAGTTCTTCGACGCGTTCGAGTCGTTGATTGGCCACGAGCTCACCTGGCCCGACGGCCAGGCGTTCTACGTGGTGCTGCGCGCGGGGGCCGCCACCGCGCTGACCGAGTTGAAGCGCAGCCTCGAGACGGCGGTGCGCGGCGAGGTGGAGCTGCTCCACCGGGAACTCTCCAGCGGCGAGATGGCGGTGCTCATCCTGGTGTCGCTGCGGGCCGCGCCGAAGGTGTCGGCGCTGCTGTCGGCCTCGCGCGTGGACGAGTTGCCGGTGCCGGCCGGGCTTGGCGAAACCAGCCTGCTGCGGGCGATGCCCGCGCTCAAGGCACGGCTCGCGGCCATTCCCGCCGATCTGGCCGCCATCGACGACGAACGGCTGGCGCTCGGCGACGAGCACGGCGGCTGGCTGCAGGGCCTGCGCACCTTCCTGCACGATCGCCTGCTGCTCGCCGACGCCGGCGCGCGCGTGCACGCGGCGAGGCACCTGTTCGTGATCGAAGGCTGGGTGCCCGTGGCGCGCGCCGGGGATCTCGACGCGCGATTGCACGGCGCCTTCGGCCCCGAGGTGGTGGTGACGCAGACGGGCACCGAGCGCTGGGCCGCCGCCGACGCGCCCGTGGCGCTGCAGAACCCGCCGCTGTTCCGCCCCTTCGAGGTGCTCACACGCACGCTGCCGCTACCGAAGTACGGCACCATCGATCCCACGCCGTTCGTCGCGGTGTTCTTCCCGGCCTTCTTCGGGCTGATGCTGGGCGACGTGGGCTACGGCCTGATGCTCGCCGTGCTGGCCTTCGTGCTGCGCGCGCGCAGCGGCAGCGGCTCGACGCTGCGCGAAGTGTCGATGGTGGCCCTGGCCTGCGCGTCGAGCGCCATCGCCTTCGGCGTCGTCTTCGGCGAGTTCTTCGGGTCGCTGGGCCACGCGGTGGGGCTGCACCCCTTCTTCGATCGCGAGAAGGCGACGATGCCGTTCCTGGGATTCACCGTGGCGCTGGGCGCCGTGCACGTGCTGCTGGGGCTCGTGCTGGCCGTGGTGAGCGCGTGGCGGCGGGGCCACCCGCGCGAGGCCATGGGACGCGGCGTGGCCTTTTCGATGCTGGTCTTCACCATTGTCGCGCTGCTCGCGGCGGTGGAGGTGCTGCCGGCAGGCCTGCTCACGCCGTTCGCCATCGCGCTGCTGGTGGCGTTCCCCCTGCTCGTGGCCCTCGAGGGCGTGGTGGCCATCGTCGAGCTGCTGTCGGCCTTCGGCAACGTGCTGTCCTACGCCCGCATCATGGCGCTCGGCACGGCGTCGCTGATGCTGGCGGTGGTGGCCAACGACATGGTGGGCGCCATGGGCAGCGTGCTCGTCGGCACCGTGTTTGCATTGTTGTTTCACGTGGTGAACTTCGCCATCGGCATTTTCAGCCCGGCGATTCACGCCCTGCGTTTGCACTACGTGGAGTTCTTCGGTCAGTTCTTCAGTCCCGGCGGCACGCGATACCGGCCGTTCGGGCACTGGCGTCCCTCGTCGTGAGCGGAGGAAGGAACTTTTATGGAGATCGCGCTCATCGGCTTCGCCGCGGCGCTGGCCATCAGCATCCCGGCCATGGCCACCGCGTGGGCCCAGGGCCGCATCGGCCCCGCGGCCGCCGCGAGCCTTGCCGAAAAACCGGAACTGTCGACCACCGCCATCATCCTCATCGCCATTCCCGAAACGATGGTCATTCTCGGGTTTGTGGTCGCCGTGCTCATCTTGTTGAGGACGGGGGGGTAGGGCTTGGGGCTTGAGGGCTTGAGGGCCTGGAGGTTACCCCGATGGCATTGCCCGATCTCATCGCGAGGCTCGAGCGTGACGCGCAGGGGCAGGTGGAGGCCATCACCCGGCGCGCCGATGCCGAGGTGCGCGCCATCGAGGCGGCGGCCGCGCGGGAGGTGGCCGACGCCACCACGCGAGATCTGGCCGACCGCCGCCGCGCGCGGCAAGCGGCGCTCCAGCGCGAGCTGAGCCAGGCGCGCCGCCGCGCCCGCGCCGACGAGCTCGCCGCGCGCCGTGCCCTCATGACCCGCGTGTTCGAGCGCGCGCGCTCTCTCGCGGCCGGCGCAGCCGTTGCGCCGCGGCACCAGGACGCCGTTGCCGGCGAGTTCGAAGAGGTCCTGTCCTACCTGGAAGGCCTCGACGTGCGCGTGCGCTGCCCTGCCGGCACCGCATCGTTGCTGCAGGAGGCGGCCGCGCGCCGCGGAGTGGTTGTCGAGATCGACGCGGCCATCGGGCCCGGCTTCGTGGCCGAGGCCGTTGATGGCTCGGTGATCATCGATCACACGCTCGCCGCGCGGCTGGCCCTCCTCGAGGGCCAGCTGGCCATCGACCTGATGGCGGAGGTGGGCCATGAGCGCAATTGAGATTGCCCTCTCCAGCCGGGCGCGCGGCGTCGGCACGCGGCTGCTGACGCGCCACGCTCTCGAGTCGCTGGCCGACGCCGACGACCTCTCCCAGCTCGCGCGTGGCGTCGCCCGATCGGGCGCCACGATCGAGCCCTTCGGCGATGCGCCCGACATCGCCGCCTTCGAGCTGGCCGCGCGCCGCACGGCGGCCGCGCATCTTCGGACGCTGCTTCGCTGGCAAGACCGGCGCCCCGGGGTGCTCGACGCGTTCCTGGCCGCGCAGGATCGGCGCAACCTGAGGGCCCTGCTCCGCGGCGCCCTGCAGAGCGCGCCGGCGGCCGCGCGCGTGGCCGGGCTCATCCCCACGCCGTCGATGCCCGAATGGGCCCTCACGGAACTGGCCCGCCAGGCGTCTCCCTCCGCGGTGGTCGCGCTGCTCGTCGTGCTGCGGCATCCCGATGCGGCGCGCCTCGCGCCCATCGTCGCCAGGGCGCAGCCGGACCTGTTCGCGATCGAGGTGGCCTTGCTCCAGGGCTTCGCGGCGCGCGCGGGCGCCGCCGCGCGCCGGGGTGACCGGGCGCTTCGCGCCTACGTCAGCGATCTCGTGGATGTCGGCAACGCGCAGACGGCGCTGCTGCTGGCGGGCGGTCCCCGCGACGTCGACCCGGCCACGGCCTTCGTCCCCGGCGGCGCCTCGCTCGGCCGCGACGTGTTTATCCTGGCCGCCGCGTCCTCGTCCCGCGTCGCCGCGCTTGGCGCGCTCACGTCCGCAGCGGCCGGCACGCGGCTCGCCGCGGCGCTGCCGCTGGTGGCCGACGATGCGGCGGCCATCGAGCGGACGTTTCTGCAGCGCACGCTGGCGTGGCTGGCTGCCGAGGCGCGGCTGGATCCGCTGGGCTCGGCGCCGTTGCTGCGCGTGCTGCTCCGCATCGAGGCGCAAAGCCGCGACCTGCGCGCGCTCGGGTGGGGAACCGTGCTGGGTACGCCGGGCGTGATGCGCCGCCAGCAACTGGTGACGCCATGGCGCTGAGCGTGCGTGTGCTATGCCGGCCGGCGCTGGCGGCGGGCTTCGAGCTGGCCGGGCTGCAGGTGGCGCGGGCCGACGACGCGGCCGCCGCGCAAGAGGCGGTGAAGCGCCTGGCGGCCGACCCGGCCGTGGGCATGCTGCTGGTGGACGAAGGCCTGTACCGCGCGCTGCCGCGCGACCTCGTCCTGCGTTTGGATCGGCAGGCCTTGCCGGTGGTGGCGCCCTTTCCCGCGCCGTCGTGGGACGTGAAGGGCGAGGCCGAGGCGTACATCCTCGAGATCCTCCGCCAGGCCATCGGCTACCGTGTGAGGCCGCGATGAGCCGGGGCACGCTGACGCGCGTGGTGGGGGCGCTGGCCGAGGCCGCCGGGCTGCACGGCGTGTCGCTGAACGAGCTGGTGCGCGTGGGCCACCGGCAGTTGCTGGGCGAGGTGCTGCGCGTCAGCGGCGACCAGGCCACGCTGCAGGTGTTCGAGGAAACCACGGGCGTGCGCGTGGGCGAGCCCGTGGTGCGCGAGGGGTTGCCGCTGGCCATCGAGCTGGGCCCGGGGCTGCTCGGCAGCGTGATCGACGGCATCGGACGCCCGCTGGCGCGGCTGGCCGAGATGGGCGGCACCTTCATCCAGCCAGGCGCCACCGTGCCCACGCTCGACCGCGCGGCGCGCTGGGTCTTCACGCCGTCGTGCGCGGTCGGCGACGCTGTAGAGCCCGGCGACGTGATCGGCACGGTGGTCGACCGCGGCGGCCTGCTCACCAGCGTGATGGTCCCGCCCGGGCGCCGTGGCGTCGTGCGCGCGGCACGCGCCGGCGAGGTGGCGGTGGACGCGCCCGTGGTGGAGTTGATGGACGGGGATCCGATCACGCTCATCCAGAAGTGGCCCGTGCGGCGTCCGCGCCCGCTGGCCTCCCGGGTAGAGGCCACGCGCCCATTCCTCACGGGCCAGCGCATCTTCGACCTGCTGTTCCCCGTGGTCGAGGGCGGCACGGTGGCGGTGCCCGGCGGCTTCGGCACCGGCAAGACGGTGATCGAGCAGGCCCTCGCGAAGTACGGCGACGCCGACGTGATCGTCTACATCGGCTGCGGCGAGCGCGGCAACGAGATGGCCGAGGTGCTCCACGACTTCTCCACGCTGCGCGACCCGCGCACGGGGAGCCCGGTGATGGACCGCACGGTGCTGGTGGTGAACACCAGCAACATGCCGGTGGCCGCGCGCGAATCGTCCGTGTACGTGGGCCTCACCATCGCCGAGTACTTCCGTGACATGGGGTACCGCGTGGCGGTGATGGCCGACAGCCTGTCGCGGTGGGCCGAGGCGCTGCGCGAGGTGGGATCGCGCCTGCAGGAGATGCCGGGCGAGGAAGGCTATCCCACCACGCTGGCCAGCCGCACCGCGAAGCTGCTCGAGCGCGCCGGCTGCGTCCGCTGCCTCGGCCGGCCCGAGCGGAGCGGCAGCGTCACGGTGATCAGCGCGGTCTCGCCGCCCGGCGGCGACTTCTCGGAGCCCGTCACGCAGGCCTGCCTGCGCGTGACCGGTGCGCTGTGGGCCCTCGATCCGGCCCTGGCGCACCAGCGGCAGTTTCCCGCGGTCGACTGGGAGCAGAGCTACAGCCTGCACGCCGAGGCCATGGCCCGCCATTTCAACCAGGAGGTGGACGCGCGCTGGGCCTCCACGCGCGCGCGCATCCTGGACCTGCTGCAGCGCGATGCCGAGTTGCGCGAGGTGGCGGGCATCGTGGGCCCCGAAGCTCTCGAGGACAAGGACCGGCTGCTGCTCGCCTCGGCGGCCGCGGTCCGGGAATTCGTGCTGGGCCAGAGCGCGTTCGACGCCAACGACGCGTTCTCGCCGCCCGCCAAGACCTTTGCGCTGGCCGATGCCGCCCTGGCCGCGTTCGACCGGGGCGCCGGGGCGCTCGAGGAAGGGCGCGCCTTCGCCGACCTGCCCATCGACGCCGAGCGACGCGCCCTGGCAGGCCTGCGCGATCGCCCATGGACGGGCAAAGGGGGTGCGCCGTGAGCGTGGCACGCACCTACCGCGGGGCGCGGGGCGCGGCCGGACCGCTCCTGTATCTCGCAGGAGCCCAGCGCGTGGCGCTTGGCGAGTGGGTGGTCGTGCAGTCGCCCGGCCAGGCCGATGTGCGCGGCCAGGTGATCGACGCCGGGCGCGACGTCACCGTGGTGCAGGTGCTCGAGGACACCCTCGGCCTGTCGCCCTCGGCCGCCACCATCACGCTCACCGGCGAGCTGGCCAGCGCCGTGGTGGGACGCGACCTGCTCGGCCGCGCGCTCTCCGGGGTGGGCGAGCCCCGGGACGGGTTGCCGCCGCCCATCGGCGAGGCGCACCTGCCGCTGTGGGGCGCGCCCATCAACCCCACGCGGCGCCTGCCGCCGCGCGACTTCATCGAGACCGGCATCTCGGCCATCGACGGCATGAACACGCTGGTGAGGGGCCAGAAGCTGCCGGTGTTCTCGGGCCCGGGCCTCCCCGCGCTCGAGCTGGCCGCCACCGTCGTGGAGAGCGCGCGCGCCCCGCGCGACGAGCCCTTTGCCGTGGTCTTCGTCGCCATCGGCATCACCGAGCGCGAGACGCGCACCTTCCTCGATCGCTTCGAGCTGAGCGGCGCACTCGAGCGCAGCGTGCTCTACCTGAACCAGGCGCAAGACCCCACCATCGAGCGCCTGCTCGCGCCGCGCGCGGCCCTCGCCTGCGCCGAGCACCTGGCCTTCGTGCACGGGCTGCAGGTGCTGGTGGTGATGGCCGACATCACCAACTACTGCGAGGCGCTGCGCGAGGTGGCCGCCGCGCGCGAAGAGGTGCCGGGCCGCCGCGGCTACCCCGGCTACATGTACACCGACCTGGCCTCGCTCTTCGAGCGCGCCGGCGTGGTGGAAGGCTCGGCCGGCAGCGTCACGCAGCTGCCCATCCTCACCATGCCCGACGACGACATCACGCATCCTATTCCGGACCTGACCGGCTACATCACCGAGGGCCAGGTGGTGCTGAGCCGCGAGCTGCAGCGCCGCGGCGTGTTCCCGCCCATCGACGTGCTGCCATCGCTGTCGCGCCTGATGAACGCCGGCATCGGCGCCGAGCACACCGTGCCCGAGCACCGCAAGTGGGCCGACCAGCTCTACGCGATCTACGCCCGCGGACGCGAGGCCCGCATGATGGTGGCCATTGTCGGCGAAGCCGGCCTGCAGCCGGCCGACCGGCGCGCGCTGGCGTTTGCAGAGGCGTTTGAGCGGACGCTGGTGGGCCAGGGCGCCGAACGCCGCAGCATCGGCGACACCATCGAGACGGGGTGGCGCCTGCTCGACCAGTTGCCGCCGGAGGATCTGCTGAAGCTGAGCCCCGAGCTCTTGGCCCGCAGGAGGGCCGGGACTTCCGACACCAGGAGGGCCGGGACTTTAGTCCCGGCCTCGAAAACGCCATGACGCACGGACCAAGGGCCGCAGCCACGCGTTCGAGCCTCGTGCGCTTTCGTCGGCGCCTCGACCAGGTGCAGCGCGGCGCGGCGCTGCTCAAGCGCAAGCGCGAGTCGCTGGTGAACGACCTGTTTGCCAGGGCCAGGCTGGCCGTGACGTCGCGCGAAGCCATCGATGCCGAGTCGCGCGTGGCGTGGCACCTGCTGTGGGACGCCCTGTCGGCGCAAGGCGGCGACGCCCTGGCGCCGCTGGGCTGGCCCACCCGCGACATCCGCGTCGAGTTGACGGCCGACGAGCTGTGGGGCCTGCGGGTGGTGGAGCTGGCAAGCCGGCCCCAGGTGGTGCGCAGCATCGCCGCGCGCGGCGTGCTGCCGGGCCCGGGCGAAGCGGCCGGCCAGGAGGCCGCCCGGGCCTTCGAGGCGCTGCTCGAACGGCTCCTCGATGCGGCCCCCAAAGAGCAGGTGATGCGGCGCCTCGGCCAGGCGCTGGCCCGCACCACGCGGTTGGTAAACACGTTGGAGCAGCGCGTGGCCACGCGGCTGGTGGCCGATCTCTCTTCCATCCGCCAGACGCTCGACGAGCGCGAGCGGGAGGAGCACCTGCGAACCAAGCGGCTCATCTCGCGGCGTCGCGCGGCAATCTCCGCGGGTGCCGACGCCGACGGGCACGCCGGCGTCGGCCCGGTATCATAGGCAGGATGCCGACATCCTGGTGGGCCCGCGGACTGCTGGTCGAAAACTGCGCCTGCACGCTGGTGTGCCCCGGGCACATGCACTTCAGCCAGCTCTGCACCCACGAGCGGTGCAAGGGCTACTGGGCGCTCCGCTTCGACGAGGGTGCGTTCGGCGAGGTGCCGCTGTCGGGCCTGCGGGCCGTGATTGCCTTCGACACGCCCCAGCGGATGATCGACGGCCAGTGGGTGCAATCGCTCATCATCGACGAGCAGGCCGCGCCCGCGCAGCGCCGCGCGCTCGAGACCATCCTGCTCGGCAGGGCCGGCGGCCCCTGGGAGAAACTGGCCGCCTTCGTCGCGACGCAACTCCCCACCGAGTACCGTCCCATCGAGATGACCGATGAGGGGCCCACCAAGCGCGTGTCGGTGGCCCATCGCCTGAAGGCGTTCGTCACGCAGATCCGTGGGCGCGACAAGTCGAAGCCGGTGTCGTTCGAAAACATCTTCAACCAGATTCACGCCCCGACCCAGGTGGTGGCGCTCGGCGACACCGACTACGAAGACGGAACCATGGTCATCCACAACCAGGGCTCGCACGGGTTGTTCTCGCACTTCAGCTGGACGGTCACCGCCTGATCCCCATGCACCATCCCGACGCCTTCATCCCCATCGCGACGATGTGGTTCGCGATGATGACGGCGATGATGGCGCCGGCGGTATGGCCGTGGGTGTCCGCGTTCCATCGCTTCGGCCATCGCACGCGCACCTGGCACACGGCAGTGTTCGCCTCGGGCTACCTCGCGGCGTGGCTCGCCTATTCGATGGCCGCCGCGGGCCTGCAGCTGGTGTTGCAGCGCGCGGGCACGCTCGACCCGGTGCGCGGCCTGGCGCCCGTCGCCGGCGGGGGGCTCCTGGTGCTGGCGGGCGCCTACCAGTTCGCCCCGCTCAAGCGCGCCTGCCTCACCCACTGCCGCAACCCGCTCAGCTACCTGCTGGCCCGCTGGCACGACGGCCCCATGGGCGGCTTTCGCATGGGCCTGGGGCATGGCCTGTTCTGCGTGGGGTGCTGCTGGGCGCTCATGGCCACGGCGCTGGCCGTGGGCGTGATGAACCTGTGGTGGATGGCGGCGCTGGCCGGCGTGGCCTTCGTCGAGCAGGTGGTGCCGCACGGGGATTGGTTACGCATCCCGCTCGGCGCGGCCCTCATCGGCGCGGGGTCGTACCAAGCCTTCTAACCACGAAGAACGCGACGAATATGCCTTCGAGTTTCTTCGGATGGAATGAGACGTACGGGGCCACAGAGACACAGAGGCACAGAGAAACACCAAGTCTTTCGAAATGCCCGCGCCGCTGAGCAGTCTGCTGGCATCTTGAAGTACTTGGATTTTCCTCCGTGTCTCTGTGTCTCCGTGGCCCGTACGTATTACGGCTGCGGGTCGAGCTCCGCCGGCAACATCGCCATGGGTTGATCGTGGTCGAGGAACTCGCGGCAGATCCCGTGGAACTCGTCGGCGGTCTGCGAGCGGCGGATCTGGTGCAGGAACGCCCCCGCCACGCCCTCGCCGAGGTAGTTGAGGAACTTCTTCATCCGCTCGCACTGCGCCTTCTCGGGCTTGTCGAACCATGCCTGCGAGTCCCACAGCGCGCGAATGTACTCCCAGACGTCTCGGCCGGTCGGCTGCGTTACGGCCTCGCCGCGCAGGTGCTGGCGGATCTGGCTGAACAGCCACGGGCTGCGAATCGCGCCGCGCCCGATCATCAGGCCGCGGGCCTGGGTGCGCGCCAGCAACGCCTGCGCCTGCGCCGCGGAATGCACGTGCCCATTCGCAATCACCGGGCACGCCATCGTCTCGACGGCCTGCCGGATGCGGTCGTAGTGCACGGGCAGCCGGTACTGCTGCGCCACGGTGCGCGCGTGCACCGTCAGGGCGTCGAGCGAGTGGCGGGCGTAGATGGGCAGGAGCTGGTCGAACTCCTCCACCGACGAGAAGCCGAGACGGGTCTTCACCGTGAACCTTATGTGGACCGCGTCGCGCAGGGCGCCCAGGATGGCGTCGATCCGCTGCGGTTCGCGCAACAGCCCTCCCCCGGCGCACTTCCGGTAGACGATCGGCGCGGGGCATCCCAGGTTCAGGTCGATCGCCGCGACGGGATATTCCTGCAGCAATTTCGCCGTGCGCACCAGCTCCGGGATGTCGTTCCCGATCATCTGCGCGATGACGGGCCGCCCCGTGGTGTTCGTTGCAATCGCGTCGAGGATCCGCTTCTCGGGAGTTGACGTCGAGTGGACGCGAAAGTACTCGGTCCAGTAGACGTCCGCGCCGCCGTAGCGATGGACGAGCGTCCAGAACGCGCCGTCGGTCACTTCCTGCATGGGCGCCAACGCCAGTATCGGCGCAGTGCCGTGCAGCAACGCAGAGAGCTGTTCAGTCAAAGCCGGGAGAGCGAACCACGCGTGGGTAGATTACACGTACGGGCCACAGAGACACAGAGACACAGAGAAATTCCAGGTCTTTCGAAATGCCCGTGCTGCGGAGCAGTCTGCTGGCATTTTGAAGTATTGGAATTTTCCTCTGTGTCTCTGTGTCTCTGTGGCCCCGTACGTGTCAGGCGCGGGCGCCTGAACGGCCTGGCCGCGACGGGCGGCGTCCGGCTCCACCGGAGCCCTGACGCCCACCCGACCGCGAGCCACTGAAACCGCCCTGGCCTCGGCCCTGGCGGCTGCCCTGGTGACGGCGCCCGGCTTCGGGCAATGCCTCGTGCGACGAGGCCGTCACGGCAAATCCTTCAATCACGACGTGCTCCACCGGCGACGGCAGCAGGCGCTGGATGTCGCGCAGCAGGTCACGGTCGGCCGGCGACACCAGCGACACGGCGCGTCCGGCGAGTCCGGCGCGGCCGGTACGGCCCGCGCGGTGGATGTAGTCCTCGGCCACGAGCGGCAGGTCGAAGTTCACCACCAGCGGCAGCTGGACGATGTCGAGCCCGCGCGCCGCGATGTCGGTGGCCACGAGCACGTTGACGCGCCCGGCCTTGAAGTCGCCCAGCGCCTTGGTGCGCGCGCCCTGGCTCTTGTTGCCGTGGATCACGGCGGCCTTCACGCCGGCGCGCTCCAGGTACTGGCCCACGCGGTTGGAGCCGTGCTTGGTCTTGCAGAACACCAGCGCCTGGCCCGCGGCCTGCGTGATGACGTGCGTGAGGAGGTCGCCCTTGCGCTGGTCGCTCACCGGGTGCACCTGGTGCGTCACCGTCTGCGCCATCACCTGGCCTTCCGACACGTCCACCCGCTGCGGGTCGCGCGTGAAGTCGGCGGAGAGGCGAACCACCTCCTGCGAGATCGTCGCCGAGAAGAGCAGCGTCTGGCGCTCGCGCGGCAGCACCTTGAGGATGCGCTTGAGCGGCGGCAGGAAGCCCATGTCGAGCATGCGGTCGGCCTCGTCCAGGCAGAGCACCTGCACGCCCGACAGGTCCACCGTGCGCTGCTCCATGTGATCGAGCAGCCGGCCGGGGGTGGCGACGATGATGTCGGTGCCCCGGTGGAGTTCCTGCTTCTGCGGGTTGATCGAGACGCCGCCGAAGATGGCCGTGACGCGAAGGTTCGCGGGCACGCCGTAGGTCTGCAGCGACTTGTGCACCTGCAGCGCGAGCTCGCGCGTGGGCACCAGCACCAGGCCGCGCGGCTTGCGCCTGCCGTCGGTGGCGCCGCCCTTCACCATCATGCGGTCGATCATCGGCAGGCCGAACGCGGCGGTCTTGCCGGTGCCGGTCTGCGCGCGCGCGAGCAGGTCCTTGCCGGCGAGGACGATCGGAATGGACTTGAGCTGCACGGGCGTGGGCGTGGTGTAGCCCAGTTTCGCGAGCGGATTACAGAGCGAGGGCGAGAGCCCGAGAGACACGAACGGCATACGAGAACACTCCTGAAAAATTGCCTGGAGCGTTCCCTGACCGCACACAGCAGGCTGACGAATGTGACTGACGGACATCGCGCCGAACAGGGCGCGTGGATATCTGAGCTAGCGGGTACCGAGCGGTGGCAGGATTCCAGAGGGAAATCGAGGACCGAGCGCAGAGAACTTGCCTATTCTACACCAGATCCCTGCGCGGGCCACGGAAGCACGGAAACACTGAGTGAATTGGCTGATGATGTCTCTGAAGATGGCCCGCCCTGCCTGTTCTCACACACGACGACGCGACGCGATCCCGCCTGAGACCTTGTCGATCGTGGCGCCCAGGACGACGACGATGTCGTGAGCAACGCCGTCGTCATGGAGCGGGATGGCCCGGGCGTCCACCCGTTCACCGTCGAGCGTCGCCGATCGAACGCCGCGGCCCTGGCGGTCGGGGTTCTCCACCAGGATGCGGTACAGGCTCCGGCCGTGCTTCCAGTCGAGCGAACATGCCGGCCACATCGCCGGGATGCACGGGTCCACGCTGAACGTGGCTCCACGCCGCCGCAGCCCGAGCAGGCTGTCGACGGCCACGCGGTACATCCATCCGGCCGAGCCGGTGTACCACGCCCACCCGCCCCGTCCCACGTGCATCGGGTGCGCGTACACGTCGGCCGCCACCACATACGGCTCCACCCGGTATCGATCGACGGCCTCCAGCGTGCGCGCGTGGTTGATGGGGTTGATCATGTGGAACAACTCCATCGCGTCGTCGCCCCGGCCCTGGCGGGCCATGGCCATCACCGTCCAGAGCCCGGCGTGGGTGTACTGGCCGCCGTTCTCGCGGACACCAGGCAGGTAGCCCTTGATGTAGCCGGGGTCGTGCGCGGTGCGGTCGAACGGCGGCGTCAGCAGCAGCACGAGCCGCGCCTCCCGGCGCACCAGGTGCGCGCGGACGGCATCCATGGCGCGCGCCGCCCGCGCGGGGGCCGCCGCCTGCGAGAGCACGGCCCACGACTGGGTGACCGAATCGAGCTTGCACTCCTCGCCCTGCACCGACCCGAGGGGTGTCCCGTCGTCGAAGTACGCGCGACGATACCAGCCGCCGTCCCACGCCAGTTCGAGCATCCCGGTCAGCCACCGGGCCTGGCTGCGATACCGCAGCCCCGCCTCGGGCAGGTGGCGCGCGTCGCACAGGTCGGCCGCCTCGTTCAGCACGACCACGAGGAACCATCCCAGCCAGACGCTCTCGCCGCGTCCCTCCACGCCCACGCGGTTCATCCCGTCGTTCCAGTCGCCCGAGCCGATGAGCGGCAGCCCGTGTGAGCCGTAGCGCAGGGAGCGGTCGATGGCGCGGCACATGTGATCGAACAGCGACGAGGTGACCGGCGACACGGTGGGCAGGACGTAGGCCTCCTGCTGCCCGGGCTCGAGCGGCGGCGCGTCGAGGAAGGGGACGGGCTCGTCGAGCACGGTGTCGTCGCCGGTATGGCGGACGTAGGCGGCCGCGGCGTAGGGGAGCCACAGGAGGTCGTCCGAGCAGCGCGTCCGCGTGCCGCGCCCGGCCGGCGGGTGCCACCAATGCTGCACGTCGCCCTCGAGGAACTGACGCGACGCGGCACGCAACAGGTGGGCCCGGCAGAGGTCGGGTCGCGTGTACAGGAGCGACAAGACATCCTGGAGCTGATCGCGGAACCCGTACGCGCCGCCGGGCTGGGAGGGGCCGCTGCGCGCCCAGAGGCGGCAGCTCAGCGTCTGGTAGAGGAGCCAGCGGTTCACGAGCAGGTCGAACGAGTCGTCCGGCGTGTGCACCTGCACCACGCCCAGGGTTTCGTCCCAGAAGCGATCCACGCGCGCAAACGACGCGTCGACCTCTGCGAGCGAGCCGTACCGCGCGGCCAGCGCCGAGGCTGCCGGGGCATCGGGCGCCTGGCCAAGGACGAAGGCGACGCGGCGCGACTCGCCGGCCGGGATTTCCACCGTCAGTTGCAGGGCCGCACACGGGTCGAGGCCCGCACCCGATCGCCCCTCGAGGCGATCGCGCGTGAGTGCGGCCGGTCGGGTCTGCGTGCCGTTGCGGCCGATGAACTCGGTGCGGTCGCACGTGTGAGCACGGGCGCTCCCGCCATCCGCTGCATGCCAGAACGCCACGTGGCCGCCGAACTCCTCGTTGTACGCGTTCCTCGCGACGATGGCCTGGGTCGCCTCGTCGAGGCCTGTCACGACGAATCGTTGTTCGCCCGCGCGGGGCGGCCCGAGCCGCCACTCCGCGTAGCCGAACACGCTGAGGCGGCGGGGAACGGTGGACGTGTTGGTGAGCGTGAGCCGTGCCAGCTTGACCGGGTCATCCGTGTCGACCGCGACCGCCAGTTCCTGCCGCAGTCCGTCGGTGGCGTGCTGGAACCGCGTCACGCCGGCCGCATGCCGAATCACCCAGCGCCCCGACGCCGCCCGGCGCGGCAGGGGCCCAGGCGTCGCGCCCCACACGGCGCCCGACTCCTCGTCCCTGAGGTAGATCGCTTCGCCGGTGGCGTCGGTGACCGGATCGTTGGCAAACGGCGTCAGGCAGTTCTGGCGGCTGTTGCCGGCCCACGTGAACGAGGCGCCCGATCCGCTGACCATGGTGCCGAACCCGGGGTTGGCCATCACGTTCGACCACGGCAGGGGCGTCTCGCGGTCGCCCTCCAGCACGATCACGTATTCGCGGCCGTCCGCCGTGAAACCGCCGATGCCGTTCTCCATGACCAGCGGCGGCACCTCCACCGGCGTGCCGGCGGGCTCGGGATGTCGCAGCCCGGGGGGAGGGAACGCCACGTGGTCCTCGTACAGCCAGGGGGCCGGGCGGTGCAGTTGCGTCGCCAGCGTGCCCAGCTCGCCGCGGAGGACGACGCGCGCCGCGGCGGCCAGCAGGCGCCGGTCTCCCTCGGGCATGCCCTCTGCGCGCAGCAGGAAGATGCCACCGGGTGTGTGGCGCCATCCCGCCCACTGTGGCTCCTGCACGAGCTCTTCGAGCTGGCGCTGCACCTCGTCCAGGTAGTCGGCCTGATGCTCGTTCAGGATCACCACGTCGGCCCGGAGACCCTTGACCCGCAGGTATTCCTGCGCCTGCAGCACCTGGCGCACCAGCGCCACCGCCGTGGGCTCGGACAGGCGCACCTGGACGATCGGCACATCCCCCGAAATGCCGTGTTTCCAGAGGCCCGATTGCGCCAGCGTGTTCTGTGCGATGTCATCGGCGCTGATGCACGAGGCGTCGTCGCCGAAGACGCGCGATGCCAGGCGCGAGAACAACATGGCGTGATCGTCGGTGAGGCCCAGGTGCTGCAGGGTGACGCGCGCGTGGGTGAAGGCCATCGAGAAGGCGCGCGATGCCGCGCTGCCATCCCGGTACTTGCTCACCAGCGCGCGTGCCGTTTCGCGGTTTTCCGCCACGCCGGTCGCGAAGGTCACGTGCACGACCGCGCCCGGCACCAGGCGCACCCGGTCGCGCAGGGCGGCCACGGGATCGAGCACGGCGCCCGTGGTGCCCGACAGCGGACGGCCATCGAGGGCCACCGGGTTCAACGGTGAACGCCCTCGGCCCAGAAACTGCGCGCGGTCGGTCTCCCA
Source organism: uncultured Bifidobacteriaceae bacterium (assembly GCA_964372085.1). Lineage (GTDB taxonomy): Bacteria > Acidobacteriota > Vicinamibacteria > Vicinamibacterales > UBA2999 > 12-FULL-67-14b. The sequence continues at coordinate 56,278 of CAYJPQ010000013.1, forward strand.
TTCGACCGCGCCGCCCAGCCGATCGTCCACGCCGAGTACGTGGAATCCCCAGATCGCGCCTTCGTCCGCACCGCGCGGCCGCCGGCTGAACAGCAGGCCGGCGTTCTGCGCATCGTGCTCCGTCTCGATGAACAGCTTGCCGAACGCCGGGTGTGCGGCGTCGTCTTCGGGCCGGCCGAGGACGATCTCGGCGTAGCTGGTCACCTCGATCTCGCGGGGCCCGTCGCCGTGGTTGGCAATCGACAGGCGGCGGACCTCCACGTCGTCCTCGGGCGAGACCGCCACCTGGAGCTGCGTCTCGAAGTCGCCATCGCGCCGCCGGAACGTCGCCTTGTCGAGCTCGAAGGTGACGTCGTATTCGTCCGGTTCGCGTCCCGAGGGCAGGTAGGTGGGCGACCAGACTTCGCGGGACCATGGATCGCGCAGGTAGATGACGTGCGCGGACGCGTCGGTGGTCCGATCTGGACGCTGGCGCGTGACCGCGAGCCCGCGCCAGACGCTGAAGCCGCCGCCGGCGTGCGTCACCGCCGTGGTGTAGCGGCCATTGGACAGGAAGTGCGTGTGCGGGCTGGCGGTGTGCGGCGACCGGAAGCGTCGCGAGGCCAGCGCCGGCACCGAGGACGTCACCGTGGCGCCGGCCATGGGCCGGGGTTCCGAGACAATCGCTTCGCGGGGCACGCGCTCCTGCAGCAGCAGCTCGGTGGCCTGCACGCGCGGGTCCGCGTGGAATCGGCCCACGAACGCATCGTCGCCGACGACGTTGGCCAGCGCGACGAGCGACATGCCCTGGTGATGGCTGAAGTAGGCCCGCACGACCTCCGGGCCCGTGTCGCGCGCCGTCGCGGCGCCCGGCACCACCGATCGCGCCGGACGGTAGTCGATCGACTCGTAGAAGCCAAACCGCCCTTCGCCGCCGTCGCGCGCCAGTTGCGCCAGGTTGGCGGCCGCCGCCGGCGGATCCACGAGGCTCGCCAGCGCCGTGGCGTAGGGGGCCACCACGAGGTCGTCGTCGAGCCCGCGTGCCAGCCCGAGTCCCGGGACCCCGAAGGCCTTGTACTGATACGTACCGGCGCGATCGGTCAGGGGGTGCGCCGATTCCGAGATGCCCCACGGGATCCGGAGGCGCCGGCCATAGTCGATCTGGCGGGCGGCGGCCGCACGGCAACTCTGGTCCAGCAACGTGCCGGGGAAGCTGCGCATCAGCAGCAGCGGCATCAGGTACTCGAACATCGTGCCGCCCCACGACATCAGCGTGGCGCGGCCGCCGACGTTGGTCACCAGGCGGCCCAGGTGGAACCAATGGTGCTGCGGCACATCGCCTTTGGCGATGGCCACGAAGCTGGCCAGTCGAGCCTCCGATGCCAGCAGGTCGTAGAACGCGCTGTCGGGACGCCCCGGCCCTTCGGCGTCGGCAAGCCGGTAGCCGATCGTGAAGATGCGCCGGCGGCGGTCATACAGCAGGCCAAACCGCATCTCGTCGGCCAGCCGCGAGGCGCGGCTCGCCAGCGAGCGCAGCACTTCAGGGGCCGCCGGTACGGCCGGTACGTCCACACCGGCCACCGAGTCCACGAGGGCCCGCGCCCAGAAGGCGATGTCGGCAGCGTGGGTGTCGGAGGCGCCGGCCGGGGCGGCGGCAACCGCGTCGGCGAGCTGGCGTTCGAGCCGCGCCAGGGGGGCGAGGGTTCCGGTCTGGGCGGCCTCGCGCGACGCCGCCGCGATCTGCCCGGCGAGCGGCGCGATCGCCGAGGCCGTCGGCCGGCGCTGGCCTCGTTCGTCTCGGGCCTCCGCGACCTGGGCCAGCACCGCCGCGGTGTCGATGACGCCATGGAGGCGCTGGGCCTCGGACTGCGGTTCGTCGATGAGCTGCAGCAGGCCTTGCGACAGCGCCATCAGCGCCCCCGCCAGATTGCCGCTGTCCACCGTCGAGACGTAGCGCGGCCGCAGCGGCGCCAGCGTCGACGTGTCGTACCAGTTGAGAAGGTGGCCCTCGTGGCGCTCCAGGCCTTCGACGGTGGTGAGCGTGCGGTCGATCCACTGGGTCAGCCCGCCGATCGAGAGGTAGCCCAGGTCGTGCGCCGCCAGCGCAGAGAGCAGGCTCATCGCGATGTTCGTGGGCGAGGTGCGGCGGGCCAGTTGTGGTTCGGCGCCGCCTTCCTGGTAGTTGTCCGGCGGCAACCACGCGCTTTCGGCCGTGACGAACGTCTCGAAGTAGCGCCACGTGGCCCTCGCCGTCCGCCGCAGCACGGCGCACTCGTCGTCGCTCAGCGGGCGCGGGCGCGGGCTCACCGGCAGGCTGAGCCAGTACGCGACGGCCGGAGCCACGAGCCACAGCAGCAGGAGCGGCGCCGCCCAGCGGAGCGCCTCCGGCCGCACGAGGGAGACGAGCAGGGCGACGCCGGCGGCGATGATCGGGCTGGCCATCATCTGCACGGCCACCCGTCGCACGCCCTTCCTGCCCGCCAGGCCCGTCGATCGCGCGTCCGAGACGGCGGCGGTCTCCCACTCCAGCATCCGCCGGCCCGTGACGGCCAGCCGCACCAGCGTCAGGACGATCGCGTGCGCGGTCTCCCACGCGTGATAGGCCAGGAACGCGAGGGTCAGCACCGCCTGGGCCAAGGCCGTGGCGGCATCCTCCCGGAGGTTGCGCAGGAAGACGGGATACGACTGCGCCCGCCGTGGCCCGGCGACCAGGCGTCCGAGCAGCGGCAAGAGCTGCGAGGCGATGACCATGAGCGCCGCGGTCGTCCAGTACCAGCGCGGGCCGGGCAGCGCCGTCCAGGCCGCCACGAACATCAGCAGGAGGGTGGGCGCCACGAGGCTGCGCCGCTGGTTGTCGAGGATCTTCCACCGGCCGATCAGCGGCAGCGGATTGCGCTTGATGCCGTGACGAGAGGGGACGAACGGGAAGAGCCACGCGAGGATCTGCCAGTCGCCGCGCACCCAGCGGTGCTGACGACGGGCGTGCGCCAGGACGCTCGACGGGTATTCGTCGACGAACTCCACATCCGACACGAGGGCCACCCGCGCGTGCAGCCCCTCGAACAGGTCGTGTGAGAGCAGGATGTTCTCCGGCGCGGCGTCCTCCAGTGACGCCGTGAACGCATCCACGTCGTAGAGCCCCTTCCCCGTGAAGATGCCCTCGTTGAACAGGTCCTGGTAGGTGTCGGAGACCGCCGTGGTGTAGGGATCCACGCCCGTATGGCCCGCGTACAGGCGGGCGAACAGCGACCCGGCGGCGCTCGCGAGCGTGACGCTGATGCGCGGCTGCAGGATGCCGTAGCCATCGGTGACGCGGCCGGACTTCGGATCGAAGGTCGGGCGATTGAGCGGATGCGAGATGACGCCAATCAGTTGTCGTGCCGCATCCCGCGGCAGCCGGGTGTCGCTGTCGAGCGTGATGCAGTAGCGCACCTTCGGCAGCACCGTCACGTCGCCGACATGGAGCACGAAGCTCGTGTCGGTGGCGCCGCGCAGCAGCCGGTTGAACTCCTCGATCTTCCCGCGCTTGCGCTCCCATCCCATCCACAGGCCTTCCTGCGCGTTCCACTGGCGCGTGCGATGGAACAGGAAGAACTGGTCGGTGCGCCGGTGGCCCTTCGCGTTGAGCGCCTCGATGCCGGCACGCGCCGCTTCCAGGATGTCGGCATCGCGCGGCAGCGTTTCGGTGGTGGCGTCCCGGAGATCGCTGAGCAGCGCGAAGTGGATGTGCGGATCGACGTTGCCGAGGGCCTGGACCTCCAGGTGCGCGATCAGGGCGTGGACGCGCTCGACGCTGTCGAGGATGGTGGGGACGATCACCATCGTGCGCGCGTGTTCCGGCACGGTGACGAACTCGAGCCGGGGCAGCCGCCGGGGCGGAATCAGGTTGCTGACGATCCGCTGCAGGATCTGGATCGTCAACTCGCTGGCCGGCACCACCGTCAGGAGCGTCACCACGCCCAACAGCCAGCCACGCCAGCCGGCGGTGTACGCCGCCGTGACCGCCGTGGCCACCAGGGCAGCGGTGCCCGCGGCGATCGTGCCCAGGTAACCGGACTCCGCATGCCGGAAGAACTGGCGGCGCACCTGGCCGAGCAGCCGTGGGCTCCAGCCGATGCCCCGCTCGAAGGCCCGCCGCCCGCCGCCGATCAGGTAGAAGCCCACGTGCGCCCCGCGTTCGCCCGGCTCATGCTCGGCCACCTGCCGCGCCCGCTCGACGCATTTCAGGGCCAGGCGCAACTGGGCGTCCCCCGTGGGTTCGGCCAGCTCTTCGACGGCCTGGCGATAGCGGTCGCGGCTCCGGAAGTCCATGCGGCCGTACACGCCGATCGGGTCGCGCTGGAGCACCTGCTCGACGAGGCTGACGCCTTCGAAGAACTCCGTCCAGTCGAAGGTGGACGTGAGCCGCAGGCTGCCGATGAGGCTCGACACGAACGCGTGCTCCGTGGCCTCGTGCCGGCCCTCGTCCCGAATGGCGTCTTCGAGGGTCTGGCCCCTCGCGGCCAGGGCGGCGTCCAGCTCGCGGCGGATCCGGCCGGCTTCAATCCCCTGCTCCCGCGAATGCTGCAGCAGGCGGATGGCAAAGGCGTGATGCACCTCTGCCGGCCAGTGCCGGCCCGCTGTCTCAGGGGCGCTGGCAAGGCGGTCGGCCTCGCGACGATGGGCGCGGTTCGCCGCCAGGATGTCGGCCCGGACGCGCAGGTAGTCGAGCAGCGCCAGCTTCAGTGCGCTCGGCCACGCCCAGAGCTCGCCGATGGTGAGCGGCGTGACCGACTGGAAGGCGGTGACGAAGCGGTGCAGCCGCTGCGGATCGAGACGCCCCGCGCTGCGCCCGATGATCTCCAGCGCCATCGCGTAGACGCGCGGCAGCCCGGCGAACTCGTCTGCCGCCATGGTCGGCAGCCGCCGGTAGAAGGCGGGCGGGAGGTCGTGGCGGATGTCGCGCGCGGCGGCCGCCAGGGTGTGGAAGTTGTCGAGCAGCCATTCCGCGGCAGGTGACGATCGTTCGCCGCGCCGGGCATCGTCGGTGAGGGTGACGTACACCGCCCGCAGGGCGCGCATGTGCCCGTCGAGCCGATCGAGATGCGCGAGGCCCTTGACGCGTCCCCGCGTCGGCACCGTCAGCAGTGCGGCCAGGCTGCGGGCGTGCTCTTCGAGTGGCTCGATGCCCAGCAGGTCCAGGCCGCCGTCCAGCGGCGGATGCAGGCCCGTGATCGCGTCGAGTGAGTGCCGCATGCCTCGCCATCCAAGTCGCCGCCAGCGCGATATGCGCCTGTCGCAGTGGAGGCTTTGATGAGCTGAAGGCGACGACACGAAACGCCATCGAGAGCTCAGGAAAGCAGGGACATCTGCCAGTATATCCGCCCCGTTGAGCGGACTCGGATCGGCCTTTTTCAATACTGCGTGGTCTCGACGAAGGGCTCGATGCTGGCACCACCCACGGTGTAGTACGATTTGTGTTTCGTGTTTTGCGGGAATGTCTCGCCTTGTAACTATCGCCGAGGTTGTCGTGACACGTTTCATTTTCCGGGCTTTCGGCGCAGGGCTGTTCGCCATGTCGCTCGTCTCCACGCCTTCGGCGTTTGGGCAGTCAATGCAGGTGGCGCCGCCGCCTACCGGCGCGGTGGCGCGGCCCACGGCCACGGCCAGCCAGGTCGCCGAGGGGCCGGCGATCGACGGCGACGTGCTGGGCGAAGCGATGTGGCAGCAGGCCACGCCCATCGCGGGCTTCGTGCAGGAGTCGCCCGACGAGGGCCGGCCGGTGTCGGAGCGCACCGAGGTGCGGATGATCTTCACCAGGGACACGCTGTACATCGGCGTGGTCTGCTACGACCGCGAGCCGTCTGGCATCATCGTGTCCGACTCTCGGCGCGACAGCTCGCTGGAGAACACCGATAGCTTCCGCGTGATTTTCGACACCTTTCGCGATCGCCAGAACGGGTTCGTGTTCGGCACCAACCCCACGGGCCTGGAATATGACGGCCAGGTGACCAACGAGGGGCAGGGCGGCGGCGGGCTGGCCGGCGCGCAGATGCAGCAGTCGGGGTCGGGCAGCGGCTTCAACCTCAATTGGGACGGCGCGTGGGCCGTGCGCGCGAAGACCACCGAGATCGGGTGGACGGCGGAGTTTGCCATCCCGTTCAAGACGCTGCGCTACCCTTCCACGCCCAACCAGGTGTGGGGCGTGAACTTCCAGCGCAACATCCGCCGCAAGAACGAGTCGGCGTTCTGGTCGCCCATTCCCCGCCAGTACAACCTGTACCGCGTCTCGATTGCGGGCACCGTGGCCGGCCTGCAGCCGCCGGCCTTCCGCAACTTCAAGGTGACGCCCTACGTGCTGGGCGAGCTGCAGAAGAGCGGCGTGAACCCGGTGGACGGCGTGAGACTGGGCGACTTCGGCGTGGACGCGAAGTACAACCTCACGCCGGGCCTCACGCTGGATGCCACCTACAACACCGACTTCGCGCAGGTGGAGGTGGACGACCAGCAGGTGAACCTGGATCGCTTCAACCTGTTCTTCCCCGAGAAGCGCCCCTTCTTCCTGGAGAACGCGGGCTTCTTCTCGGTGGGCAACCCCGGCGAGGTGGATCTCTTCTTCAGCCGGCGCATCGGCATCGGCCCCGGCGGCGAGGTGATTCCCATCTACGGCGGCGGACGCGTCTCGGGCAAGGCCGGCTCGCTCAACGTGGGTCTGCTCAACATGCAGACCGAAGAGGAGGCGGGCATCGCGCCCGGCAACAACTTCTCGGTGGTGCGCCTCAGCCAGGAGCTGCCCAACCGCTCGGCCATTGGCGGCATCTTCGTGAACCGCGCCGGCTTCGGCGATTTCGCGAAGGACGAGGACACCAACCAGACGTACGCCATCGACGGCAAGTGGGGCATCGGCCGCAACAACACCCTCTCGGGCTTCATCGCGCGCACCGCCACGCCGGGCGAGACCGACGGACGCGAGTATGCCTTCAACATCCGCTCGCGCATCCTCCGTCCCAGGTACGACATCGACCTCGGCTACCAGGAGGTGGGGGACGCCTTCAATCCCGAGGTGGGCTTCCTCTCGCGCAAGGGCTATCGCAAGCCCGACGTGCGGCTGATGACGCGCTTCCGCCCGAAGGAGTTCTGGAACCTGCAGGAGGTGCGGCCGCATGCCACCTTCCGCGGCTTCTGGGGCTACGACAACTTCCAGGAGACGGGCTTCGCGCACCTGGACAACCACTGGCAGTTCAAGAACAGCTGGGAGGTGCACACGGGCATGAACGTGACGCGCGAGGGCCTGCGCGAGCCGTTCCAGATCTACCCCGGCATCTTCGTGCCCATGGGCACCTACGACAATGCCGAGGCGCAGCTGGTGATGATGACCGACCAGAGCGCGAAGGCGAGCCTGAGCCTGCAGACGTTCATGGGCGGCTTCTTCAGCGGCGACCGCGTGACGTTGAGCCCCACCATCCGCCTGCGGCCGTCGGAGGGATTCAACATGGAGTTGGCGTACCAGTGGAACAACGTGAACCTGCCGCAGGGCGAGTTCGAGACCAACCTGGTGCGCACGCGCTTCTCGTATTCGTTTACGACGCGCATCTTCACACAGGCGCTGGTGCAGTACAACGACCGCGCGGACCTCTGGAGCATGAACCTGAGGTTTGGCTGGCTCCAGGCCGCCAACACCGGCCTCTTCATCGTCTACAACGACTCGCACGGGCTCTACGACCTGTTCCCGGACCGCGCCGA
>CAYJPQ010000014.1:0-61219 GCA_964372085.1 uncultured Bifidobacteriaceae bacterium
ACGCGTCGAAGGGCTTCCTGCCCATGCCGCCGTCGCTGCAGTAGCGACGGGTTCTGCGGGTTCCACAGGTTCTACGGGTTCTACAGGTTCTACAGGTTCTACGGGTTCTACAGGTTCTGCAGGTTCTACGGGTTCTACGGGTTCTACAGGTTCTGCGGGTTCGACAATCGCGCGAAGACGTTGAAGCGAGTTTGCGCGGGATGGTAGCCCTCGATCCGCTGGTCGTCCAGCCGCACCGCTCCTGCTGTCGCCGTTCTCGATCTTCACGCTGGTGATGGCCGTCTTCGGTCACCAGCAGGCGGGCGGCCGCGTGGCTCGCGAAGCGATTACGCGGATAGGGTTATCCACAGATTACGCAGATTACGCAGATTACGGATCGAGACCCGCGGGCGCCTGGCTCGCCAGGCGCCACCCCGCGAGTGATACACGGCTCTCTCGGAATCCGCCTCGACCTCACGGCAGCGGCCTACGGCCGCCGCTGGTCTGGCACGCGTGACGCCCATCTGTGCCATCTGTGTCATCTGTGGATGGCTTCCAGGCGTCCCGGGTTCCGGGTACCATCGCTGCCCCTGCCTATACCCATGCACATTGCCCTGCTCCGGGCCGTTAACTTGGGGCCGCACAACAAGGTCAGCATGGCCGGCCTGCGCGAGCTGGCGGCCGGGCTTGGCTTGAAGAATCCGCAAACCGTGCTGCAGAGCGGCAACGTGGTGTTCGAGGCGGGCAGGCAGACCCCCGCCACCTGCTGGGGACCCGCGGCACCGCGCGCAACTGGAACACGGTGCTGAAGCTTGGCGCCCTGACGGGTTACACTGCCCCTCACAGGAGTTCTCTCATGCGATCCTTCGCCCTCACGTTCTCGAGTCTCGCCGGCAGCCTGCTGCTGGCCTCGTCCGTCCTGGCGCAGTCGGGGCCGACGGTTCCGCCGCCCGAGCCGGTCGCAGACATCACGCAACTGGTGTCGCGCCTCGACCTCGAGCGCTACAAGGCCACCATCAAGGGGCTCACCGAGTTTGGCGATCGCCGGCAGGGCACCGAGCGCAACCGCAAGGCGGTGGACTGGATCGAGGCCCAGCTCAAGAGTTATGGGTGCCCCACCGAGCGCATCAAGTACGAGTTCAACCCGCCGCCGCCCGCGCCGCGTCCGGCGGGCGCCGGTGGTGGCGGCGGCCAGCGGCCGCAGCCGGCCGTGCCCCGCACGCAGGGCGGCGGACGCCCGCGCGGCAACCGCGGGCCCACGGGCGTGAACAACGACCCGATGAAGCAGCCCGACGAGAAGATTCGCGCCATCAACATGGAGCCCGCCGCCAACGGCCCGCGCGAAGAGGTCTACTGCACGAAGGTGGGCACGAAGTTCCCCAACGAGATGTACATCATCGGCGCCCACATGGACGGCCACGGCTGGGGCCAGGCGGCCAACGACGACGGCTCTGGCACGGCGCTGGTGATGGAGCTGGCCCGGGTCTTCAGCATGCCCGACGTGCAGACCGAGCGCACCATCCGCTTCGCGCTGTGGAACAACGAAGAGACGGGGCTCAACGGCGCGCGCGCCTACGTGGCGCAGCGGCAAGCCCTGCAGGGCAAGGAAGACCCGCCGGGGTCGGGCCGCTATCCAGAGCCGAAGTGGCTGGGCATGATCCAGCACGACATGATGCTGTTCGACCACGGCGCACCCCGCGCCGACGGCACCGTGAGCCCCGAGCAGCGTCCCGAAGCCGACGTGAACATCGAGTTCCAGTCCACGGCGAAGATGGTGGCCGGCGCGCAGGCGCTGGCGTGGAAGCTGCACGAGGCCAACGAGAAGTACGCCACCGACTACCCGGCGCAGGTGGGGCCGCACATGACCAACACCGACTCCACGCCCTTCATGGATCTCATCCCGGCCGTGAGCCTGCGCGAGAACGAGCGCGGCACGCAGGTCGGCAGCGGCTGGGATCCCAACTGGCACCAGCCCACGGACGTGTTCACGACGTTTTCGGACAAGGACTTCCGCCTGGGCCTCAACGCGGGGCAGACCACGCTGGGCGCGGTGGCGGAGCTGGCGGGGGCGTCGGTGAAGAAATAAGGTCCTGGGGCTTGGGACCTGGGGCTTGGGGTACGTCAAGCCACAAGGCTCAAGCCTCAAGCCCCACTCAGTGATAATGCCCGTGCTCGGGTGACCACACCTGGCCGGGCAGTGGGGTGGCGCTGGGCGTCTCGCCAAACGACAGCACCACGGCGGCGATGCCGCCGACGAGGATCACCAGCACGATGGCGGCCATGGCGCGGCCGCCCCACCCGCCCTCCTTCTTCTGCGCGCAGCACTTCTTGAACTTCTTGCCGCTGCCACAGGGGCAAAGATCGTTGCGTCCGGCCGATTGGGTGCGTGCCATGGGCGCATCGTGCCGAAAGTGGCCCGGTGCGGTCAATGGCCACGGTCAGATTACGCGGAGAGGGTTATCCACAGATTCCGCCGATTACGCCGATTTCAGGGAGAGACCCGCGAGCGCCTGGCGTGCCAGGCGCCACGCCGTGGGGGGGGGGGGGGGGGGGTTGTTGGGGGGGGGGGGCCAACCCCCGCGCGGGGGGGGGGGCGACCACACCCCCCCCACCCACCCCCCCCCCCCCCCGGCCTCTCCCCCCCCCCCCCCCCCCCACGGCAGCGGCCTACGGCCGCCGCGGGTCTGACACCGGTGACACCTCATCTGTGGAATCTGTGAAATCTGTGGAAGGCTTCCCTCGCGGCGCGACCACGCTACGCCGGCTCATTCGATTCTGAGAGCCACGTTGGGATCCACCGCCATGGCCCTCCGCATGGGGACAATGGTGGCCACGGCGCCCGCGATCACGATGAGCGCCAGCACCACAGCCAGGGTGAGGGGGTCACCCGGCTCGACGCCGAACAGCAGGCTCTCGATCACGCGTTGGCCAGTGTCTACCGGGGTGATGAAGAAGTGATGAACTCGAGGAATTGCCGCGGCGACTGTATCCGAATCCCCTGATAGGCGCCCAGCACCAACAGGTCTTGATCGCCCGTGACGATCACGTCGGCGCCGGCGGCCAGGGCCGTGCCGAGCACGACGTCATCGTCAGGGTCCCTGCAGAGGGGCGGCTCCACGGGCCGGGGATCCACCGCCCGAGGGTGTTCGCGAAATAGCGCCAGGAAGGGCCTGGTGGCCGGCGTGACCTCGAACTTCTCCCGGAGCGTGGACTCCAGCTCATCAAGCAGGGCCTCGGAAGAGGCGAGATACCGCAAGCGGGCCGCGCGCAGCACCACCTCGAGGCACAGGCCCTTGGCCACGAGGGCGGCCACCAGGACGTTTGTGTCGAGGACGACCGTCACGACACGATGTTGAAGACGTCCTCGTCCGTAAAGACACCCGCGGCGCGTGCCTTGGGGACGAGTTCGGCCCTGGCGGCCTTGAGCGCGCTCGCCAGGCCCTCCGCCTCGAGGGCGCGGCGCACGTACTGGCTCAGCGTAAGCTGCTCGGCGCGCGCCTGCCGTTCCAGCTTGCGCCGGGTGCCCCTGGGCACGCGAATGGTTAACACTTCCTCCATGCGTATGACATTGTCATACAGGTTGAGGTTCCGTCAACCGGCGGGGAGACGATCCTTAACGGGAGGTTCTTTGCCGGTGGGCGCATATACTCTCAGGCCGGGCCAGGTGTAGGCCACTGGTATTGCATCAGGGAGACTCTTCGATGACGACTCGCACGCTCTCGTCGCTGCTACTGGCCGCGATGCTGTTCATGGTGAGCGCCGCCGCCTCGGCGCAGGCGACCGCCACCCCGCAGAAGCCGTTTGAACCCCAGGTGGGCCAGGCGGGCAAGGACGTGGTGTGGGTGCCCACGCCGCAGGAGGTGGTCGACAAGATGCTCGACATGGCCAAGGTGACCAAGAACGACTTCGTGATGGACCTGGGGTCGGGCGACGGCCGGACCGTGATCGCGGCAGCCAGGCGCGGCGCGCGCGCCATGGGCATCGAGTACAACCCCGACATGGTGGCGCTGTCGAAGAAGAACGCCGCCGAGGCCGGCGTGAGCGACCGCGCCACGTTCGTGAAGGCCGACCTGTTCGAGACCGACTTCTCGAGGGCCGACGTGATCACGATGTTCCTGCTGCCCTCGATCAACATGAAGCTCCGGCCCAAGATTCTCGACCTCAAGCCGGGCACGCGCGTGGCGTCGAACACGTTCACGATGGAAGACTGGACGCCCGATGAGACCGTGACGCTCACCGACGGCTGCAGCAGCAGCTGGTGCACGGCCCTCTTCTGGATCGTGCCCGCCAAGGTGGCCGGCACATGGTCCACGCCCAACGGCGAGCTCAAGATCACGCAGGCGTTCCAGATGATTACCGGCTCGCTCGGCACATCCAGCCTGCAGGGCCGGTTGAAGGGGGACGAAATCACCTTCACCGCCGGTACGACCACCTACGTGGGCAAGGTGAAAGGGAACACCATCACCGGCACGGCCCCCAGGGCCTGGACGGCGACAAAGAGGCCGTAACGGTTCGAGCGGTTGGTCTCCTCGGCCCTGGCCCCCACCTCCGCGACCGCCGGGAACCCGCTGGTCCCACCCATTCCGGCGCCAAACTCCAAGCGAATCCAGCAAGTCGCGTTGGTGCGACAGTTGCAACACTCACACACACCACGACGCCGGATTGTCGCGGCAAGGAGTTCCACGATGCCGAGGGTGCTTTCGTCCATTATTCTCCTCGTCCTGACCATGGCCGTGTCCCAGCCGCTGGGGCAGGGGCAACCACCGGGCACGGCCAACGGGGAATGGCCCAATTACAACGGTGACATCCGGGGCAGCCGGTATTCACCCCTGGACCAGATAAACGCCTCGAACTTCAACAAGCTCGAGGTGGCCTGGCGATTCAAGACCGACAACTTCGGTCCGCGGCCCGAGTACAAGCTGGAGGGCACCCCCCTCATGGTGAAGGGCACGCTCTACGCGACGGCCGGCACGCGGCGATCGGTGGTGGCGCTCAACGCCAGGACCGGCGAGGTCAAGTGGGTGTACGCCATGGACGAGGGCCGGCGCGCCGAGATGGCGCCGCGCGTGCTCTCGGGCCGCGGCCTCTCGTACTGGACCGACGGCAAGGGCGACGAACGGATCTTCTACGTCGCCATCGGGTACCGCCTCGTGCAGCTCAACGCCAAGACGGGCCAACTGATGGCGGGCTTCGGCAAGGGCGGCGTGGTCGACCTGAAGGAAGGCGTGGTCCACGGCAAGCTGGTGAACGGCAAGTGGCAGCAGGTGCAGATCCCGCTTGAAGAAGGGGAGATCGGCACCAACTCGACGCCGCTGGTGGTGAACGACATCATCATCGTGCAGTCGGCGATGGCCGAGGGCCTGCGCTACGAGTACACGAACAATTCGAAGGGCCTCGTGCGCGCTTTCGATGTGCGCACAGGCAAGCAGCTCTGGCGTTTCGATACGATGCCGGGCCCGGGCGAACCCGGTCACGAAACCTGGGAGAACGGCTCGTGGCACTGGACCGGCAACACCGGCGTGTGGACCGAGATGTCGGCCGACCCGGAGGCGGGGCTGGTGTACCTGCCCGTCGAGTCGCCCACGATCGACGCGTATGGCGGCAACCGGCCGGGCAACAACCTCTACGCCGAGAGCCTCGTGGCCGTCGACCTCAAGACCGGCAAGAAGAAGTGGCACTTCCAGATCACGCACCATCCGCTGTGGGACTACGACCTCACCGGCGCACCGTTGCTCATGAACGTGACGATTGATGGCAAGCCGCGCAAGATCGTGGGGCAGCCGAGCAAGCAGGGCTGGCTCTACGCGTTCGACCGCATCACGGGCGAGCCGATCTGGCCGATGCCCGAGACGCCGGTGCCGCAAACCAACGTGCCCGGTGAGAAGACCTCGCCGACGCAGCCCTTCCCGTCAAAGCCGCCGCTGTATTCGCGCAACTACCTGGCCAAGGATGACGTCATCGACTTCACACCGGAGTTGCGCGCCAGGGCTCTCCAGAACCTCCAGAAGTTCCGCTGGGAGCAGATGCCCTTCTCGCCGTACGTCGTGCCCAACGACAAGGTGCTGGGCAGCATCCAGGTTGGGAACACCATGGGCGGCGTCAACTGGCCGGGTTCGTCCTTCAACCCCGAGACGGGCGTCTTCTTTACGCAGGCCAACAACTCGTCGGTGGGTACCGGGGCGCTGTCGCACGAGTACTTCGAGAAGATCAAGCCGGAGACGCATCACCCGAACCACATCGCCATCTGGGAGGCGCCGGGCTTTGCGCAGCCGGGCTTTGAGGCGCCCTCGACGAGCGGTTACCGCACGCCCGCCGCGGGCGGCGGCGGCGGCGGCGGTGGCGGCGGGAACCCCTTGACCGAAGGCCTGAACGGGCTGCCCATCATCAAACCGCCCTACGGCGTGGTGACGGCGCTCGACATGAACTCGGGCACGCTCAAGTGGCAGGTGCCTCACGGCGACACGCCCGACGCGGTGCGCAATCACCCGATGCTCAAGGGCATGACCATCCCCAAGACCGGCCAGACCGGCATCGTCGGCGTGGTGCTGACCAAGTCGCTGGTGGTCGTGGGCGACCCGCAAGTGACGGGGTCGACGACCCGGCCGCGCGGCGCGATGCTGCGTGCCTACGACCAGCAGACGGGCCAGGAAGTGGGCGCGGTGTGGCTGCCGGCGGCGCAGAGCGGCAACCCGATGACCTACATGCTGGACGGCCGCCAGTACATCATCGTGGCGGTGGGCGGCGGCACCTACACGAGCGAGTACATCGCGTTTGCGCTGCCGCAAAGCGAGATCAAGACGACGACGGCGACGAGGTGATCGTGACGAAGTCGATGCTGACGATGGTCGTGGCGGCGATGGCCGCCACGTGGGGCCTCGGGGTGCTGTCGGCCCAGCCGGAACTCTCGGTGTGGGACGGCGTGTACTCTGAGGCCCAGGCGGAGCGGGGCGCGGCGCTTTACGACAAAGAGTGCGGGGGGTGCCATGGCGCGCAGGGCGCGGGGGGCGGCATGGCCCCCGCCCTCACGGGCCCGGCATTTTCGGCCAACTACGACGGCCAGACGGTGGGCGACCTGGCCGAGCGCAACCGCACCACGATGCCGCCGGGCAAGGAAGGGGAGATGAGCGCCCAGGACAACGCGGACATCACGGCGGCCATGCTGATGTACAACCAGTTCCCGGCCGGTGAGACCGAGTTGCCGAGCCAGGTGATGATGCAGAAGATGATTCAGTACCTGGCGCAGAGGCCCGAGCGCGTGCGCCAGGACAACACGCCAGGCACGGAGTGGATTCGACGCCTCGAGCGGCCCGAGCGCATCCCCGGCTTGAAGGTGCCAGAGGTGATCGCCAGCCTGGGCCTGAAGCCCGGAATGATGATCGCCGACATCGGCGCCGGAACGGGCGCCTACACCATCCCGTTTGCCAGGGCCGTGGCGCCGTCGGGGCGCGCGTACGCCGTGGACATCTGGCCCGAGCTGCTCGACCACATCAAGGAGAAGGCCGCCGCGGACACGGTGTCGACGCTGCAGACCATCCTGGCGACGCGCGAAGACCCGTTGCTGCCAGCGGGGCAGGTGGACATCGCGTTCTTCCATGACGTGTTTCATAACGTTAACGATCGGCAGGATTATCTCAAGCGGCTGGTGTCGTACCTGAAGCCCGGCGGCCGCATCGCGATCGTGGAACAGGAGTACGACGATCCCATCGCGAAGAAGTGGGACCTGCCCGAAGATCGCATCACCCCGGAGCAGGTGAAAGAGTGGATGGCGGCGGTGGGCTTCGAGTTGACGGCGCAGTTCGACCTGTTCCAGGGCGCCAAGAACCCCCCGGGCACGGGCATGCCCGAGCGGTGGTTCGTGGTGTACGGCGCGGCGCGCCCCACGCCGCCCTAGCACGCGGTGGACGGCGAGATGGCTTGGATGACATGGTCACCCATATGAAGACAACCATCGAGATTGCCGCCCTGGTTCTCCGCCCTGACGACCCGCAACCCGTTGGTGTAGGCTCGGTCGGGATGTGGGCCGCCAGCCTGCGCGACTTCGTGGACGGCATCGCCCGGCACGTGGCGGCCGTCGTCGCCGGCGTATTGCCTCGCCGGTACTGGCGCGACCTCGAGGCGCACCTGCCCATGCGCCAGGCGGCCGCGCTCTCGGGGCTTGCGACCATGCTGGCCGGGGTGGTGATCGGCATCCCTGCCTACTTCGCCTATGTGTCTGCCAACGCGTCTCAGGCCACCACCCTGATGCTCGAGTCGACGGGCTGGTTGACGCCCGCCGCGAATGCCACGCCGGTGGCGCCGGAGATGGCCCAGGCCATGTGGCTCAATTCGTTCCTGGCACCGGTGACATTCCTCGTCCTGACGCCGACGGGGCTGACGACCGCCTACCTGTTCGCCACCGGCTTCTTCCGCGCGGTGTCAGCGTGGGTGGACGAGGCACGAGGCGACCCGCTGCTGACCCTGGGCGACAGCGTGGCGGTGCGCTGGCGAGAGCAGCAAGCGACCCGCCGGGCGGCGGCCGCGCGCGAGCGGCTGGAGGGGCCCGCCGTGCCCGACCGCATTCTCACCGGGCCACAGGCCGGGATGGCCGGTGCGGAGCTGGTGGTGATTGCCTCCCGGCGCAAGCCCGGCTGGGAAGCTGGCGTGTTCGTGATCACCGATCGCGCGTGGTACCGGCTGGGGGCTCCCGCCGAACGCGACACGCCGGCCGGCCTGCGCACGCTCTATCCCCTGACCGAGGTGCGCGACCAGGAAGTCCTGCGCAAGGGCGTCCGCTACGACTTCCCCGCATGACCGCGCGCTTCCGCTGGAAAACGTAACGAACGGGCCACAGATACGTACGGGCCACAGAGACACAGAGACACAGAGAAATTCCAGCTCTTTCCAAACGCCAGTGCCGCTTAGCCGCCGCAGGCATTTTGAAGTATTTGGTGTTTCCTCTGTGTCTCTGTGTCTCTGTGGCCCGTACGTGTCAGGCTGCCAGTTCGCGGTTGCTGGTTTCCGGTATCCCCACCCAGGCCACCGCCGCCAGCAGGAAGGCCACCCCGGTGACCGTGAACGCCGCGCCGAAGCCGCGCTCGGCGGCCATCGACCCCACCACGAAGGGCGCCGCCGCGCTGGCGATGCGGCCCACGTTGTAGCAGACGCCCGCCGCCGTCGCCCGGATGCTCGTGGGATACAGCTCCGCGATCACGGCCCCGAAGCCACTGTAGTAGCCGGTGCCGAAGAACGCGACCAGCGGGCCCAGGAAGAGCAGCGCCATCGGCTCCCGCAGGAAGCCATAGAGCGGCAGCAGCACCGCCGCCGTGGTCACGAACGTCACGTACGTGCGCTTGCGGCCGACGGCGTCGGCGATGAACCCGAAGCTCACGTAGCCCAGCCACATGCCCACCTGCATGGCGATGACGAACCACGACATGGTGGACGACGACAGGCCGATGCCGCCGCGCTCGGGCGCCAGGTTCAGGTAGGCCGGCACCCAGAGGTTGAGCCCCCACCAGCCGAAGAGCGTGCACGCATTCATCAGCATGATGAAGATGGTGGTGCGCGCGACGGCCGGTGCGAATAGGGAGGAGATCCGGCCGCGCTGCGATGAATCCGAGCGGCGCCACAACTCGGGCTCCTCGAGCCGCTGCCGAATCCAGATGGTGAAGAGCGCGGGCAGCACGCCCACGAAAAACACACCGCGCCAGCCCCAGACGGGCATCACGATCAGGTTGACCACCGCGGCGAGGCCGTAGCCGATGGCCCAGGAGCTCTGGACGAAGGCCAGCGCCTTGCCCCGGTGCTTCGCGGGGAAGGTCTCCGACACCAGCGCCACGCCCGTGGCCCACTCGCCGCCCATGCCGAATCCGAGCAGGATGCGGAACACGGCCAGCTGCGCCACGGTCTGCGCCAGGCCGCAGGCGGCCGTGAAGATCGAGTAGATGAGCACCGCCGCCATCAGCGCGCGCTTGCGCCCGATGCGATCGGCAATCACGCCGAAGGCCACGCCGCCCACCGCGGCCGCGAGCAGCGTGAGCGACCCGAGCTGCCCGGCCACCGACGCCGTCAGTTGCAGCGTGGGGTCGCGCAGCAGCTCGGCCAGCACGATGGCGTAGAGCATCACGTCGAACGAATCGAGCATCCAGCCGAGCGAGGCCGCGACAAAGGCGCGCCTGGCCCGCTGGTCGGCATCACGCCACCATTCAAACATGGAGATCCATTGACGGGAAGCCTACACCGAACCGGGCCAAAAAAAAGGCGACAGTCCCCTTTTTCTGCCTGGTGCAGCCCGTGACTGACGGGCGACCGGCCACCGCGAAGCAGTTGGAACCTGGTGTTGGCCGGCTCGTGACTTGTTGTGTAACATCACGGATCCATGACGCCCAAGATCCTCGCGACCGCTCTCGTGCTCTCCGTCTGCGCGACCGCCGCTTCCGCGCAGGAGGCCGCCTTCAATTCGCGTCCGCCCAACGACCCCAACCAGACGCCCGCCTTCCCGGGCCAGACCCGAGCGCCGGAGAAGAGGCTGAACGTGGCCTTCGACGTGGTCACGGTGGTGGAAGGCCTGCAGAACCCGTGGAGCGTGGCGTTCCTGCCGGGCGGCAGGATGCTCATCACCGAGCGGCCGGGCCGCCTGCGCGTGCTGGCGGCGGACGGCGCCCTGTCGCCGCCGGTCACCGGGCTGCCGGCGGTGGATGCCCGCGTCCAGGGCGGGCTGCTCGACGTGGCGCTCGACCCCAACTTCGGCGCCAACGGACTCATCTATTGGAGCTATGCCGAACCCCGCGGGGGCGGCGTCAACAACACCGCGGTGGCGCGCGGCAAGTTCGTGGACGGCGTTGCGCCGGCGGTGGAAAACGTGCAGGTGATCTACCACCAGGCGCCCTCGCTCAACTCGCCGCTGCACTTTGGCAGCCGGCTGGTGTGGGCGCGCGACGGCACGCTGTTCGTCACCCAGGGTGACCGCTCGATCACCGAGGGCCGCATGCAGGCGCAGCGCATGGACGGCCTGCTCGGCAAGATTGTTCGCATCAACCCGGACGGCTCCATCCCCAAGGACAATCCGTTCGTGGGCAAGGAGGGCGTGCGGCCGGAGATCTGGTCGTTGGGCCACCGCAACGTGCAGGCGGCCACGCTCCATCCCACCACCGGTGAGCTGTGGGAAGTGGAGCACGGCACGCGCGGCGGCGACGAGATCAACATCGCGCGCAAGGGCAAGGACTACGGCTGGCCCACCATCGCCTACGGCATCGAGTACCGCGGCGGCCCCATCACTGGCGGCATCCAGGCGCAGGCCGGCATGGAGCAGCCCATCTACTACTGGGACCCCGTCATCGGCCCGAGCGGCATGGCGTTCTACACGGGCAACCTGTTTCCGGCATGGAAGGGGAGCCTCTTCGTGGGCGGGCACCAGACCAACGACCTGGTGCGGCTCAGCGTGGACGGCGACAAGATCGTGGGCGAGGAGCGGCTGCTTACCGACCTGCAGCCCAGGCCCGAGCGCCTGCGCGACGTGCGCCAGGGCCCCGACGGCGCGCTCTACATCCTGACGGACAGCGCTCAGGGCCGCTTGCTGAAGCTGGTTCCAAAGAAATAGCCACGAAGGTCACGAAGAACACAAAGGCATTTCCATAAAGTTCCTTCGTGATCTTCGTGTCTTCGTGGCCGCGTTGTTACGGCCTGGACCCAGGGCGCGCGAGCCAGTTTCTCGGCTCATCGCCAATCGGTGCACCCGCCGGCGCGCCCGCCGGCCCTTCCCGTAGGCGGTGCGCAGATGGACATCGGAGGAACACGCGGGTGATGGATTCTGCCGATCGCCTGGAATCGTGGAAGGAGATCGCCGCCTACCTGCACCGGGACGTCCGCACCGTCCAGCGGTGGGAGGCCGCCGAAGGCCTGCCCGTCCACCGGCACCAGCACAAGAAGCGGGGTTCGGTCTTCGCGCTCCGCTCAGAGCTCGACGCGTGGCGAAGTTCGCGCCAGCATGAACTGTTCGCCGAACCCGAAGTCACCGCGGATCACGCGCAACCCGCGGCGCGTTCTCCGCTCGTTCCGCTCGCGTTCGTCGCCGCGCTGGTGGCGGCGGTCGTCGTCCTTTCCTTGGCCACGGTCGGGCGCAACACCGCCCAGAACGCAAGTTCTGGCGCTTGGGATGCCCCCCGGCTCCTGGGCGAATTCGCGCGTGACGGCGCCGCGATTGAGCACGTGGCTCTTGGGGGCCTTGTCCGCACGCTGCTGATCTCGCCGGATGGCCGGACCCTGTTCGCCGAATCGTGCGACGACGCCGGTTTTCGGGTGCACGCCGTCGACATCGGCCGGCGGACGGTCCGGTGGACGCAGGAGATCGGCACAGGCGGTGCGTGCGGACCGATGACCATCACGCCCGATGGCGAGCGGCTGCTGGTTGGCGATCGCTCGGACCTTGTCATTGTCGAGACGGCACGGCCATCCACCCGGCGCCTGCCGACGCCGGCCACGATCATTCGGCAGGTCGCGTTGGCTCCCAACCGGCGATTCGCCTACCTCGCCGCGCTGTTTCAGGGCCTGCTGTCGGTCGATCTCAAGACGGGCGAGGTCGGCACCATTTCCCAGTTCCCGTGTCCCGTGGACCTCGTGCGGAGCCCCGTGGCAGAGCGGCTGTGGGTGAGCTACCAGTGCTCCGGCCCCGGCGGCCGGCGTGGCCACGACGTCATCGAGGAGTTCGACACCGCCACCAATACCAGCCTGGCCACCATCACCGGCTTGCCCAACGTGGGCGGCGCGCTCTCGATCACCCCAGATGGCGCGCAGCTCTGGGCGGATGGGACCAACGCGTGCCTGTCACCCGATTACGACCATGTGGGGTGCCCCTCGCCGCCAGGGGGCGTGATCAACGTGATTCGCACTCACGACCGGCAGTTGCTGCGTTCGATCAGCACGGGAACGGTCGACGATTTCGCCGTTCGGTTCTCGGTGACGCCAGACGGCCAGCGTGTCGTTGCCGGCCAGCGCCGGACCAGGGTGCTGAGCACCTCGAGTCTCACGGAGGTCGAGTCGAGCCCCCTGCCGCTCGCGAGCAACGTGGCGTTCTCGTCGAACGGGCGCACGGCCTTTGCCGCGATCGGCGATGCCGGGTCGGTGGCCATTCTACCGATTGGGCGGCACCCGGCGCCCCCGTCGGGTCTCTCGGCTCGATGGTCCTTTGACGGCATGGGCCGCGACATCATCGGCAGCACCGACATCAGCGGGCTCGCGGACCCCGAGTTTGGCCCGGGCCGCGTGGGACAGGCCGTGCGCCTGCCCGTCGCCCGGGGTATTCGGCTGCACGAGATCGGCAACCTGCAGGTGGACGGCGGGCACTTCAGCGTCATGGGCTGGGTGAAGCTGGCGGCGGATCAGCCGGCCGTGAACGAGATGACGCTGATGGAGTACGTCGTCGAACAAGCCGCCGCCGTAGCGGGGTGGCGCATCTACATCGATGAAGCCCGCCGTCCCGTGTTCTGCCTGGGCTGGTTCGAGGGGCAGACGTGCGACGGCCCACGCACCACCGTCATCCGAGGTCAGCCGATGAGACACAGTGAATGGCACCACGTGGCGGCAACGCGGTCGGGGCCAGGGATGAGCTTGCTGGTTGACGGCCAGATTGCCGCCTTCGGAGACGCGCCCGGTCCGATTCCGAGCCATTCCATTCTGCGCCAGCTGTGGTTGAGGCTCGGCTCGGACGAGGCCGGCCGGTTCCCCCTGGTCGGGTGGCTTGACGAAGTGGAAATCTACAATCGGACACTCGCGCCGTCAGAGATCCTCAGGCGTATGCAGTAGCGCCTGAAATGCGGCAATTGGCGGCATGTCGCTTTGTGCCGCTTGCTGCCACTTGATCTCCGGCGTGAAGATGGGCCTCCAGGCTATGAGCGAGGCTGCCACCACTCTCGCACTCCCCGTATGGACCACGGATGAACTCGTCCTGGCAGAGGACCTCTTCATCATTCCCGACGGGGATCGATTCCTGGCCTATGCGCCCTTCAGCCCGGGAATGGCCAGCGTCAATGCCACTGCCGCCCGGCTGATTCAGCAGGTCAAGGACGGCACCACCACGCTGGCTCAGCTCGACCCGGATTTCCTGCAGTCGATGATCGACGCGGGGGTGGTGTCGCATCGCGATTCCGTGGCCCTTCGCCCGGCCTTCGCGCGTAAGGACGCCTTCGACCCCGACGGCCTCACGCTGTTCCTCACCACGCGGTGCTCGCTGGGCTGTACCTACTGCTATGCCAGCGCCAACGATCGGCCCAGCCTGATGAGCTGGGAGACGGCCAAGGCGGGTCTCGACTGGCTCTTCAACCACGCACAGGCCCGGGGCCGCGACCGCGTGGACCTCACGTTCCACGGCGGGGGAGAGGTGACCCTTGCCCTGGATGTCCTCAAACGGGCGGTCGGTTATGCCCAGGCCGAGGGCGCGGCTCGAGGAATCGCGGTGCACACAAGCGCAGGCCTCAACGGCGTGATGGCCGGTCCGGCACTCGAGTGGATCCTGTCGAACATCGGGAGCGCGACGGTGTCGCTCGATGGCCTGCCGGACGTCCACAACGCCCAACGCCCCCTGGTGAACGGCCGGGGCTCGTTCGACCTGGTGGCCTCGGCCCTCAAGCGGATGGACGAGGTGGGGTTCGACTACGGGTTGCGTGCCACCGTGACGCGGCTGGGCCTGCCGAGCATGGTCGACGCGGTCGATTTCATGTGCCGGACATTCCGCACGAAGTGGCTACATTTCGAACCGGTGGCAAGCTCGGGCCGTGCCCGCGAGCACGACCTGGCCCCCGACCCCCTGGAGTTCGTCCAGCAATTCCGGACGGCCCGCGAGGTGGCGCGGTCCTATGGTCGCGAGCTCAAGTACTCCGGCGCCCGGTTCGGGACCCTCACCCCCCACTTCTGCCAGGCGAGCGACGACCTGCTGGCGCTCACCCCCGAAGGCCTGCTCTCGTCGTGCTACGAGGTGGGCCAGGAAGACGATCCGCGGGCCGCCACCTTCTTCTATGGCCGCCTCGACGGCGAGAGCGGGCGCCTCGACGTGGACATGCAGAAGCTCCGCCGGCTCCGCACGCTGAGCGTGGAGCACAAGCCGGCCTGTGACACGTGTTTCTGCCGATGGTCGTGTGCCGGCGAATGCTCGGCGAAGTTGGCGCTGTCGGGCGACGCCTGGAGCACAGGCGAGAACTCACGCTGCATCATCAACCGCGAGCTCACGCTCGACCAGATGAAAGAATGGCTGGATAGCGATGGCGTCCGCCCGTAAGCACGACGCCTTCGTGGTGCCGGTGCTCGACCGCTTCCTGGTCTACGCGCCGCTGCACCACCTGGCGGCCCTGGTCAACGCCCGCGCGGCAGCGGCGTTGTGCGGCGAGAGCGCCAGCGCGGACCCGGGCGGCGTCACGGCGCTCATCGACGCTCTCCGCGAGCCCGTGGCCCCGCCACGGCCGCCCGAGGGCGAGATTGCGCCCGCGTTTCTCGGCATCATGCCCACTCGGGGCTGCAACCTGGCCTGCGTGTACTGCAATTTCGGCGGACCCACGGCGCCGAAAGCGATCATGGATCCCCGCATCGCAGTGGCGGCCGTCGACTGGATGGCCGAGCGCCTGGTGGCGGCCGGCCGCCGGAACTTCCAGGTGCACTTCTTCGGCGGCGAGCCGTTCATAGCCCCGGAGATCGTTGACGTGGTGACGCACCGCGTCCGCTACCAATGCGAGCGGCACGACCTGGTGCCCTACCTGGATGCCTCGACCAACGGCGTCTTCAACGAGAGCCGCGCGGCGTTTGTCGGTGATTACTTCGGCGGAGTGGTCCTGTCGTTTGATGGTCCGGCGGAGTTTCACGACCGTCACCGGCCCGCCTTCGAGGGCCGGCCCAGCTTCGACCTGGTCAGCCGCACCGCCTCGCGCCTGAGCGAGATGCCGCTCGATCTCTGCCTGCGCGTCTGCATCACCGACGACTCGGTGGGCGAGATGGAAGCCATCACGAGGTGGATGGCGACGTCGTACAAACCCTCCGTGATCAACTTCGAAAGCCTCACGCCAGGGGTGCTTGCCGGGCGGGCGGGACTGGCGGTGCCCGACCCGTACCGGTTCGCGGCCAACTGCGTGCGCGCGTATCGCGCCGCCGAGGAACTGGGCGTCAAGGCCGTGTACTCGGCGGCCGACCTCGAGCGTGCGCGGTTGTCGTTCTGCCCGGTCGGTACGGATGCGGTGATCGTGTCGCCCGATGGTCGGGCGAGCGCCTGTTACCTGTTGCGGGATGACTGGCAGGCGCGCGGCCTCGACCTGGATGTCGGCCACATCAGCGCATCCGGTGCGGCCATCGACTCCGCGGCCGTGACCCGGGCGCGCCACGTGCCGGCGGACAAGCCGCGATGCGAGCGGTGCTTTTGCCAGTGGACCTGTGCCGGCGGTTGCCACGTGAACCAGACCTATCCCAACGCCACGTTGTCGTACACGGACTTCTGCATCCAGACGCGGCTGGTCACCTGCTGCCTCCTCTTGCGGGACCTGGGGTGCGACGACCTGGTCGATGAGCTCCTGGCAAGCCGGCCGGCGATGGAGGCCCTGGCCTTTCATCCCTGGGATCCCGTGATGATTGCTGCCGATGCCGCCCAGGTCGAGCCGCCCCCAACCGCCGGCGAGCCCCCCGCCCCGTACTGGCGCCGCAGCCGGCCCGCGTCGCTCGTGGCCGATGGCCTCACGTTGATGGGATGAGCAGGTACCGCATGGCGGCAGGCGTCCGATGGCAGGTCGGACACACCACGGTGACCGTGACCGATGGCCGCGGCCGCGTGCGCGTGCTCGTCCATCCCGAGGCTGCGGTATGGGATCTGGTGAGCCGCGGCTACGCCTTCGAAAAGGTCGTGCGAACGATGCAGCACATCGCGGCGGTCGATCCGTCGACGTCGGCCGGAATCGTGCGGGAGGCGCTCACCTCCTGGAGTGGCGCCGGCCTCGTGGAGGAGGGCTGACGTGGCGAACCTCGCCCTGACGGCAACCTGCAACCGATCGTGCGGCTTCTGCTTCGCCGCCGACAGCATGGCGTCTCGCAAAGGTGAGGCCCATATGTCCCTCGCCACCGTGGAGGCCGCGTTCGACTTCCTCGATCGCTCCTCGGTTCCGGAGGCGCGGCTGCTCGGGGGCGAGCCGACGTTGCACCCGCAGTTCAATGCGATTGTCGATCGCGCCCTGGTCAGGGGCCTGCAGGTGCTTGTCTTTACTGGCGGCTTCATCCCCGAACTGGTCCTCCGCCGGCTCGAGGCCGTGCCGGCCGACCGGCTGGCCGTGCTGCTCAATGTCATCCCACCCGACGCTGAGCGGTCCAGCGCCACCGCGCGGCAGGACGAGGTGCTGCGGCGCTTGGGACGACGCGTGATGCTCGGCGTCACGATCGATTCACCCGGTGTGCAACTGGGGTTCCTCCTGGATCTCATCGATCGGTTCGACCTCGCCCGCTCGGTTCGCCTGGGCCTCGCCCATCCGTCGATGACCGGCGGCAACACCCATTTGCACCCCCGGCATTACGCCGAGGTGGGCCGGCGCACGTCGGCGTTTGGTGTCGACGCGCTCGCCCGCGGCGTGGCTCTCAGCTTCGACTGCGGGTGGGTGCCCTGCATGTTCCCCGACGGGGCCCTGGAGGCGCTCGGGCTCACCGCGAAAGAGATGGGCCTGCGCTGCAGTCCCATTCTGGATCTGCTGCCCGACGGCCGTTTCATCTCGTGCTATCCGCTGGCCGCGCACGCGACCGAGGCCCTGGCCGGCGATGCCCAATCGGTGCGCGCGCGATTCGCGGCCCGGCAACAGGCCGACCGTGCGTTCATGCTCTTCAAGACCTGCGCCGCCTGCGAGTGGCGCGCCCGCGGCGCGTGCACGGGAGGTTGCCTCTCCGGTTCGCTGAGGCAGACGCGTCGGCACCAACTCGACCCGGCAGCGCTGGCGGTGGCCCATGGTTAACGCGCCCACGCGATCCGCCGCCGTCGTCACCCGCCTGCACGACGTCCTGCCGCTGTTCCGGCTGGAGGACGCGCGCGGGCCGATCGTGTATGCGCCCGGCGCCGCTCAGGCGGAGGCGTCGGCCGACATGACGGCCTTGGAGCGGCGGGCACGTGCGGCACACGAGGCATGGCGCGACTACGCGACCCGGCCCTTCGAGCCGGAGTGCCTGACCGTCTATCTGAGCAACGCCTGTAACCTGGCATGCACATACTGCTACTCGGCGCCCGTCGATCCCGGCCGCTGGTCGTGGCGCCTGCGCCCGCACGGGGCATCGCCGGACAACCGGTTCCCGGTGGTGTCGGAGCGGGCGGTCGTGGCGGCAGCCTCGACGGTCGCCGCGCATTGTGTTCGGAGGCGCCAGCCGTTCGCGCTCAACTTTCACGGCGGCGGCGAGCCGAGCGTGCACTGGGCGTTGCTGCAGCGGCTGCGCGAGCTCGTCGGCGAGATTGCCGCGGCGTCGGAGTTGCCGATGTGGGCCTTCGTCGCGACCAACGGCGTCATCACCGAGCAGCAGGCGGCCTGGCTCGGCGCACACTTCTCGCTCGTGGGCCTGTCGTGCGATGGCCCGCCTGACCTGCACGACCGCCATCGCCCGGCGGCGACGGGCGCCTCAACCGCAGCCGTGGTGGCTCGCACTGCGCTCGCACTGGCGGCCTCGGGCGTGCCGTTTCACGTTCGTGCCACGGTCACGAAGGCGGCGCTCACGCGGCAGCCCGAGATCGTGGCCTATCTCGTGCGCCACCTCGGCGCCCGCATGATCCGAATCGAGCCGGCGTACCAGGCTCACGCCGGGCAGCCGGCGCACCTCGACGAGACCGACGCCGAGGCCTTCGTCGAGGGGTTTCTTGAGGCGCGGCGCCTCGGGGAGCGCTTGGGCTCGGACGTGCAGCTCTCGGGCGTCCGGATGGACGAGATCCACGGTCCCTACTGCCACCCGTTGCGCGACGTCCTGCAGGTGGGTCCCGACGGCACCGCGTCGGCCTGCTTCCTCACGGTGGACGGCGAGCGCCCGGACGACGCCGCCATGACGATTGGCCGCTACGAGGCCGCCGCCGATCGATTCGTCGTGGATTCGCCCGGCGCCGCCGCGCTTCGCGCCGCCGCCGCCGCCATTCCGCCGCGGTGCCAGTCGTGCGTCAACGTGTATCACTGCGCGCGCGACTGTCCCGATGTGTGCCTGGTGACGGCCGGGCCCGCCCGGAACGACGTGCCAGGTCTGCGCTGCCGGATTCACCGGCTGCTGGCGCACGAACTGATTCGCGAGCGGGCCTATGGCCCCGCCCGCAGCTTGCAGGGGGCATGACGATGGCGAACCCACACGATCACTCACAACCCGACACCGACGCGGCGGTGGTCTACAAGATCGCCAGCCCGGGTGGGCGACGGGCGTTTCTCCAGGCGCTCACGCGAGGAGCCGCCGTGGCCGGGACGGCCGTAGCCGCGGACGGGTGCAACTCCCCCACGTCGCCCTCCACGGCGCCGCCGACCACCACCTCGTCGAGCACCACAACCACCTCGACAACCACCACCGTTCAGCCGGTGGCGACCCTGGCCGGCGTGGTGACCAACGAGACCACGGGACAGCCGATCGGCGGCGCGCGCGTCACGGTCGTCGACGGCCCGAGCCGCAACCGGTTCGCCACGACCGACGGCAACGGCTACTACTCGCTCTCCAACATCACGCAGACCAGCTTCACGGCCCGGGCCACGGCCACCAACTACTCGAACCAGGACAAGGGGTTGACACTCTCGCGCGACACGCGGCTCGACTTCCAGCTTCGCCCGTTGCCCCAGACGACGACCACATCGACGACGACGTCGGTGTCGAGCAGCTGCCCGTCGTACCGCTCGTGCACGTGCAACCCGCAGACGCGGACGTACTACTACCCGAACTGAGGCCGGCGATGCGTGGCATGGTGCAGCAGGCAATGGCGGCCGGTTCGCTCGTGCGTGCCAACTTTCAGCGGCTCGCGGCGCCGCTGAAGGTGAACCTGTGCCTCACCTACCGGTGCCAGTACCGCTGCCGAACCTGCAACATCTGGCAGCGGCGGCCGTCGGACGAGCTGACCACCGACGAGGTGCGTCGGTTCGTCGCCGGCAACCGGGGCATCCGATGGCTGGATGTGACCGGCGGCGAGATCTTCCTTCGACCGGATCTCGCCGAGCTGTTCGATGCCATCGCCGGCACGTGGGACGAGCTGGCCGTCGTGCACTTTGCCACCAACGGCTTCCTGACCGATCGCATCGTGGATCTCACCGCGCGGCTGGCCGCCCGCACGCGCGCGCGTGTCGTCGCGACGGTGAGCGTCGACGGCGACGAACCGCTGAACGACGCCATTCGCGGCGTCCGCGGCGGCTACCGCCGGCAGATCGCCACCTTCCGGGCGCTGCGGAGGGTGCCGGGTGTGGAGGCCTTCTTCGGCATGACGCTGTCGAAGCACAACGTCGATCGCGTGGAAGACACCCTCCGCGCCTGCCAGCGCGAGTGCCCGGGCCTTGGCATCGAGGACGTTCACCTCAACGTGGCGCAGCGGTCCGCCCATTACTACGGCAACGAGGACGCCGACCTCGCGGCCCCGTCCGCCGAGACGCGCGCCGCGCTTTCGGCGTACCGCCGCATGCGCCGCGTGCCGCGATCGGCGTCGGCGTGGGTGGAATCGCGCTACCTCGGCCACCTCGATCGCTACCTCGCGACCGGCGCCACGCCCATGCGCTGCCACGCCCTGCGGTCGAGCTGCTTCATCAACCCGGCGGGCGACGTGTTCCCCTGCATCACCGACGAGCGGAAGCTCGGCAGCCTTCGCGCCACGGACATGCAGCTGGCGCCCATCTGGTCGAGCGCCGCCGCCCGCGAGACGCAGCGCGGAATCTGGGCCGGAGAGTGTCCCCAGTGTTGGACGGCGTGCGAGGCCTATCACACCATTCTCGGCAACCTCGTCCGTCGCGCCCCGGCGTGGCCTTGGAGGTCCGCATGACCCGCGGCTGCGCCGACACCACCATCGTCATTCCCGCGCTCGACGAGGCTGCCACCATCGGCGGCGTCGTGGAGCGGTGCCTGCCCTGGGCGGCCGAGGTCATCGTCGTCGACGGCCACTCGCGCGACGGGACGGCCGTCATCGCCAGGCAGGCTGGCGCGCGGGTGATCGTGGACCACCGGCGCGGCAAGGGCGACGCCATTCGCACCGCGATTCCGGCGGTGGGCACCGCGATCACCGTGTTCCTGGACGCGGATGGATCGCACGATCCGGCGGACGTGCCGCAGCTGGTGGCGCCCATTCGTGCGGGGATCGCCGATCACGTGGGCGCGTCGCGCCTGATCGGCGGATCGAGCGAGCTGCACGGGGGCTTCGATGAGTTCTTGCGCCTGGCCGGGTCGGCGTTCATCACGGCGTGCGTGAACCGCCGGTTCGCCGTGCGCCTGAGCGACACGCAGAATGGGTTTCGCGCCATCCGCACCGACGCGCTCCGGGCGCTTGACCTGCGCGAGAACAGCACCACCATCGAGCAGGAGATGGTGATCCGGTCGCTCGGGGCCGGCTTCCGCATGGCGGAGGTGGGCAGCCACGAGCGCGCCAGGACCCACGGCCGGTCACACATCCACGTGTGGCGCGTGATGCCCCGCTACGCGTACTGTCTCGCCCGAAACCTGCTGCGGCCCCGGCCGCGCACTCATGCCGGAGGACCTGCGGGCACCGCGGTGGTGACCGGCCCGTGGCCCACCACGGCCGGACGGCGCCAGTGACCACGCTCGGCATCTGGGACGGCCACGATTCGGGCGCCGCGCTGATGGTGGACGGCGTCGTTGCGGCAGCGGTCAACGAAGAGCGCCTCTCTCGCCGCAAGCTCGAGGTGTGCTTTCCCGATCGATCCATCGATGCGTGCCTCCGGATCGGCGGCCTCAGGCCAGACCAGGTTGACGTGGTGGCTGTATCGACGACGGACGTGGCCAAGGCGATTGGCCGCTTGTGGCCGTCGTCGAAGGAGCGGTACTACCAGGTGCGCCGGCGCAAGACCAACCCCGGGCTGGCGACGACGGTCACGCGTCGAGCCAAGTACTGGGTCACCGAGCTCGGCCCCAACCCGGTGTCGCGCGCCATCAGTCGGGCCTGCCTGGCGCGGCGGCTGGCCCGGCTTGGGCTGGGCGGCGCCCGGCTCGACCTCCATGACCACCACTGGTGTCACGCCATCGCCGCCGCCGCAACCAGCGGCTTCAAGAAGGCGCTGGTGATCACGGTGGATGGTGTCGGCGACGGTGTGTCGGCGACGGTCAACCTGCTGGAGGAGGGGCGCCTGAGCATCCTGGCGCGCACGTCGGCCAGGCACTCTCCCGGGATCTTCTTCGAGCATGTCACGCACCTGCTCAACATGCGGGAGCTCGAGGACGAAGGCAAGGTGATGGCGCTCGCCAACCAGGCGCCCTGTCCCGACTGCAATCCCC
Source organism: uncultured Bifidobacteriaceae bacterium (assembly GCA_964372085.1). Lineage (GTDB taxonomy): Bacteria > Acidobacteriota > Vicinamibacteria > Vicinamibacterales > UBA2999 > 12-FULL-67-14b. The sequence goes on from CAYJPQ010000014.1 coordinate 22,399, forward strand.
TGATGGAACTGATCGCATCCGTTGGGCTGCAATTCCGCACGGCGGCGCCCGGCCACGCGCTGCACCGCGTGCTGAAACACCACCAATGGTCGAGCCCCAACGAGCAGCTTGCGCGGATGGCGCAGGAGGCTCTGGAGCACGCGACGGTCGGCCTGGTTCGCCAGGCCGTCGCGCAGACCGGCGTGCGCGACGTGGCGTTGTCGGGAGGCGTGGCGTCGAACATCCAGGTGAATCGCCGCGTCCGCCTGATGCCAGAGGTGGACGAGGTCTTCGTGTTTCCGCACATGGGCGACGGCGGGCTGGCGATGGGGGCCGCCGTCGCGACGGCCGCCGGGCCGAATGGTATTGGCGAGGTGGATCTGCAGGGCCTGGCCCTTGGCCCGGCCTACGACGCAGCCGAGATCAGGACCGCCATCGAGAGGCCGGCGCTGTGGCACCGCGAACCGCCAAGCCTGGTGGACGAGGTGGCCGACCGCCTCGTGGCGGGCGAGATCGTGATGTGGTTCCAGGGGCGAATGGAGTACGGCCCCCGGGCGCTGGGCTGCCGCTCGGTGCTGGCGCGCCCCGATTCGCCGCAACTGCGCGATCACCTCAACCTGGTGTTGAAGCGCCGCGTCTGGTATCAGCCGTTCTGTCCCAGCCTGATCGAATCCGACGCCGTCACGCTCTTCGCCGATTGGAAGGGCCGGCCGGATCGGTTCATGACGATGGCCTACGCGGTGAGAGACGCCAAGAGACGGGCGCTGTCGGGAACGATCGGGCCCGACGGTACGTGCCGGCCGCAGATCGTGCCCGACGCCGCCACCACACTCTGGGCCGACCTGCTTCGGGCGATGAAGCAGCGCACGGGAACGGGCGCCGTGCTCAACACCAGCTTCAACATCCACGGCGAGCCGATCGTGTGCACGCCGGCCGAAGCCGTCGACGTGTTCCTCCGGACCAATGCCGACGCCCTGGCGTGCGGCCCCTTCCTGGTGGGCCGGGCATGAGTGCGGACCCCGCGTCGTTGCGCGAGCTGCTCCAGGCGTGGCAGTTCTGGTTTCTCGAAGCGCAGTTCCTCCTGGCCCTGCTGTTCGGGTGCCTGGCCGTGCCGGACCTGGTGCGGACGCTGGCCGTGGGCCGGACGCCGATCCTCGCCATGGCCGGCGTGTCGCTGCTCACCTTCACGCTGGTCACCGGCGTGGCGCCGCGCACCAACCGCATCTACTACGACGAGCACATCTACCAGGGCGTGGGGCAGAACCTCTCGGATGCGCACCTCGCGCAGATGTGCAACGACGGCATCGTCGAGCACGGCGTGCTGCAATGCGCCCGCGGCGAGTACAACAAGGAACCCTACGGCTATCCGCACCTGCTCAGCCTCGGCTATCGGATCTTCGGTGTGTCGGAGGCCGTGGCGCACTGGCTGAATGCGATCTGCGCGGCGGCGCTGGCGTGGGTGGTCTTCGTCATCGTGGTGCTGCTGTTTGGCGATGCGCGGACGGGCGTGCTGGCCGCGCTGGTGCTCGCCCTGATTCCGCAACAGCTGCTGTGGTCGCACACCGCGGCGGCGGAGCCGTCCGCGGCCCTGATGTGCGCCGCGGCGGTGATGAGCGCGCTGTTCCACGCCCGGCGCCGCACCCGGGTGTCGCTGGCGTGGATGACGGTGATGATCGTGTACGCAGCGCAGTTCCGCATGGAGATCGCGTTGCTGGCGCCGGCCGTGCTCGTGGTGTTTCTGATGTTTGCGCCCCGCGAGCTGACGGCCGCGCGCACGTGGTGGGCCGGGCTCACGGCGATCGTCCTGGGCGCCGCGCACGTGGCGCACCTGGTGAGTGTTCGCGGGGAAGACTGGGGGTCGACGGGCGAGCGGCTGTCGATCGCGTATTTCTGGCCCAACCTGGCCGTGAACGGCCCCTTCTACCTGGGCGATCCGCGGTTCCCGGTCCTGTTCACGCTGCTGGCCATCGCCGGCTTCGCCTATCGACCCACGAAGGCCGTGGCGGTGCCCTGCGTGCTCTTCGTGCTGTTCTGGGGCGTCTTCGTGTTCTTCTACGCCGGCAGCTACAACTTCGGCGCCGACGTCAGGTTCTCGCTGATGTCACACGCCTGGATCGCGGTGCTGGCCGGACGCGGCCTGTCGCACGTCGTGGCCCTGCTCGGCGCGCTGACCCGCGACGATCGGCGGTCCACCATCATCGTGGTCTCGGCGCTCGTCGTCCAGTTTCTCTGGTACGTGCCGCAGGTCCGGGCGGTGGGCGACGAGGCCTGGGCCGCGCGTGCCGACGTGCGGTTCGCGCACGCGGTGATCCCGTCGCTGCCGCGCAACGCGATCGTGCTGACGCACAACCCGGCCATCTTTCACGTGAACGGTGTCAACGCGGCCCAGATGTCGCTCGTCACGTCCGAGCCGGCCTGGGTGACGGGCTTTCTGGCCTCGCGATACGCCGGCGGCGTGTTCCTCCACTGGAACGCCTGGTGCGGATACGCCGATCCGGTGCAGCAGGCCTTCTGCGAGACCACGCTCAAGTCCTTCGACAGCGAACTGGTGGCCGAGTACCGCGAGCGGGATTTTCGCTACGCGTTTTACAGGCTGAAGACGGCCGGCACGGTCCCGAAGGCGGCGCCATGAGGAATGGGGGCAACCCGGACGATCCCGCCCGCTTCCCCCGTCGCCGACTGTCGCTCTCGTGGACGCGGCGGCACGTGCTGTCGTCGCTTGTCACCGAGGTGCGCGCGGGCCTCGACGAGGCGGCCGGCGGCACCATCGTCAAGCTGGCCGACCTGGGGACGATGCCCGATGAGATCCTGGAGCTGCAACGGCCGTTGCTGGTCGGAGTCGCCACGGCCGAGCGCAGCCCCGTGCTGCGGCCGGGCGCATCGCGCCTGGTGGCGGCGCGTTTCGACGGCCGCGCCACGCTCGGCGAGATCGCGCACCAGGTGGCATGCGAACTCGCATGGGACGAGGCGTACGCCTTCGCGTACGTGCGCGGCGTGTTCCTGCAACTCGTCTCGGACGGGCTCTCCATTCCGACGCAGTGAGGTGAAGATCCAGGCCGGGGAGCCCTCGCATCCGGTTCCTACGCCTTATCGGGTGCGTCCATTTTCGCGCGATAAGCTGCCGGTGCCACCACGTCACCTCCGGCGTAGTCGTCGGACACGACGGGGCAGGCTCTCTCGAAAGAGAACCTGCCCGAGCGAACCAGATGAGTTACGGTTCCGGTGAGAACCTGCCGAAGCCGGCGCTGTACGGGCTGAGGTACAGCACGCCGTGGTCGCCCGTCCCCGTGTCGTTGTACACCTCCTGGATGATCGCGAACTCACCCCAGATGGAAGGGCCTATCTCCGAACCGTCAGCGGCGTACCACGTCCCGCCGGCCACTGTCGCGTCCGCGGGAGCCGCGACGATCTTCGAGAAGTAACCCCAACGTTGCTTCTTGCCGTTGCCGTCGACGTACGTCCCTTTCTGGTGATTGGTGAGCCACGCCCCGGAGCCGCGGTAGCTTGCGAAGCCGTAGTGCCGGTCGAGCAGTCCGTCGCCGTCACAATCCTGATTGCTCAACCACGCATCATTCCACTTCATCTCGAGATCGTCCTACGCATATGGCTGGCACCACGCGGCACCCCGGTATGCGTCGCAGTACTTGCCGTTGAAGATACGCGCCTGGTAGTTGTAGCCCCAGTCGTCGTAGCCTGTTGTGAGTGTTGCGCCTGCCGAGTTCACGAGGACTCCGTCCTGGATGGTCGTGCAGACTTGCTGGGCACAGGCCGGCGCCGGCGACGAGGCGAACGCAAACACGATGGCGACGACTGTAAGGAACATGAACGTGAACCTTCTCATACTTCCTCCTTTGGAAGCGGTTGTGAAGTAGCGTCGCGAAAGAGACATAAGCTCGGTGATAATCCCGAAGGCCGTCCTTAATCATAGGGCGGCCGGGCCAGCCACTCCCTCGGCTCGTCGCCAATCGGCGCACCCGGCGGCGCGCCCGCCACCGGCATCATCTTCGCGCCCTCTGCCAGCGACCGTTCGAGAAACCGCTTGATATCGGCGGCCAGCAGCGACCGGTTGGCGCGGTCGGCCTCGACGGCCCCGGCCGCTTGCGCGCGCAGCCGCGCCGCCAGCCGTTCGAGCTTGAACGACGCGATGGCCCGCACCTGGGCGTTGGCGGCCGATTGCGCCAGCCACTGCAGCCGGTCCACCAGCGCGCGCTCGCCGGCGCGCCGCACCTCGGCCTCGTACGGGGTGGCCGTCACGGCGTCGAAGGTGGCCTTCACGAAGCGATCGATCACCTCGCCCAGCGACGGCAGCGTGGGGTCAACCGCGCTCTGCGCCACCATGCGCGCCGCGCGGTCGCCCTGCAGCACGAAGCCAATCGTGACATCCGCCGCGATGGCCCCTGGCGCAATGGGGTCGAAGGCCTCGCCCGTGGTGCGCGGGAACAACTCGCGGTGCATACCGTAGCCCGGCGGCCGCGGCGGGAGGGCGTCGAGGATCGTCTTCGGCAGCACCAGCTCAGACGGCTTCAGCGTGGCCGCCAGCGACTCGAGCGCCTTGCGCTGGTTGGCGGTTGACTCCCACTTCACCGGCGTGCGCCCGTCGCCGCGCATCGCGTAGGTGAAGTCCTGGCCCGCGATGATCGAGGCCGACCCCTCCACGGCGTAGCGGTGATACATGTAGATGGGCACCAGCGCCTCTTCCACGGTGACCATCGGGGCCCCGGTACGGATGGTGTGCTCGCCCATGCGGTTGAGCGCCGACCGGCGGATTTTCATCAGCCGATCCAGCTCGTCGGCCTGGTTCACGCCGTTGGACCACTGCTCCACGCGCGGATGTATGTCTGTGTCCTGGTTCGTGAAGTACCGCAGGTCCGCGGCCCACGCGTCGTCCAGGATCTTCTGGAGCGCCGCCTTGTCGCCGCCGCCGGCGAACTCGCGGTAACCGTAGTTGATGGTCACCTTGTCCCAGTCGCCGATCATCTGCGGATAGGCGTTGGAGATGTCAATGGTGCCGTCGGCCCTCAGCTCCTCGAGCGGGTGCGGGTAGTCCATCACCGAAATCCAGCCCTTGCTGCTGTCGTAGTAGTTGTGGCCGAGGCCCAGCGTGTGGCCGACCTCGTGCGCCGAGAGCTGGCGGATGCGCTTGAACGCCGCGTCGTAGATCTCCTTCGGCCGCTCGGTGCCGTTCGCGTAGGGCGAGAGCAGGCCCTCGAAGATCAGGTAGTCCTGGCGATCGCGGAGCGAACCCAGCGTGACGGTGGCCTTGATGATCTCGCCGGTGCGCGGGTCGGTGACCGATCCGCCCGACGACCAGCCGCGCGTGGAGCGGTGCACCCAGTTGATCATGTTGTAGCGGATGTCCATGGGGTCGGCGCCGTCGGGCAGCACCGCCACCTTGAAGGCGTTGCGGAACCCCGCGGCCTCGAAGGCCTGGTTCCACCACATGGCCCCCTCGATGAGCGCCGCCTTCACATCGTCCGGCGCGCCCGAATCCACCCAGTACTCGATGGGCTTCACGGGCTCGCTGATGGCGGCGGTCGGGTCCTTCTTCTGCAGGCGGTGGCGGCGGATGAAGCGGAACTGGATGGATTCGGCCACGGGCACGCTGAAGTCCACGAAGGTGATGCCGCCGTAGCCGGCGCGAGGATCCTCGATGCGCGTCTTGTAGTTCCCGTCGGGCAGCTCCACGAACGACATGTGCTCGCGGAGCGTCACCGAGTCGGTTGTCGGCGTGACGCTGCCGACCGAGCCCGAGAAGAGGCCGCCGCCGAAGCCGCCGCCCCCGCCGCCGGTGGCGCCGATGGGCGCGGGACCCTGGGCCGGCCCGGCCGCGTTGCCGCCGGCGCCGCCGCCCGTGGCCTCGTTCACGAACGTGAGCGACATCTCCACCTCGGTGTTCCTGGGGAAGCCCTTGGTGCTGGGCAGGTAGAACGCGCTGCGCGTGCGGTCCACGCGGTAGTTGCCGGGGCGCAGGCGCGCGGCCGCGCCGTACACGTCGCGCAGGAAGAAGTCGGTGGCATCCACCAGCACCCGGCCGTCCGATTCGGCGGCCACGGCGAAGCCCCACAGCGTGGACTTGGCAAACGAGTCTTCCACGGACTTGCGCTCGAGGGCGTTGGCCGCGCTGGAGCGGAACGACTGGTTGCCCTGCACCAGCATCACGCGCGGCCCGACCCGCTCGAAGCGGACGACGCGGCCCTGGCCGCCGCCGCCACGGTCGAGGCCGATGTCGTTGGAGCCGAGGCCGGCCGCCAGGCCCGTCGACAGCAGGAACTCGGTGTTGACGCGCGGAATCTCCAGGAACATCGACCCGGTGCGCTCGTCCCAGTGCAGCGGGAAGTAGCCGTCGATCGTGCGCATGCCCGCCGTGCGCTCATCCACGGTCGGGGTGGCCGCCGGCCGCTGCGCTTGCGCCGGAGGCTGGGCCGCCGCCACGCCCGCCGCGGCGCACATCACACTCAACAGGAACACGGATTGTTTCAACATCGCCACTCCTCGCGCCGTCATTCTATGTCCTCTCGTACGGGATCTCGCGGAACATCGGCAAGCCCGCCATCTGAATGATGTGCAGCAGGCCCTCGCGCTCGTGGAACTCGGTATTGTCGCGGTTGATCACCACGGTGTTCGCATGGAGGGGGGCCAGGCGCCGGAACTCGGCGTCGATCAGGCGGAAGCGCCGCACCATGTTGTCGGCTTCTTCGTGCGGCCGGTTGCGGAGGCGGATGTGCTTCTCGATGGTGTCGGTGCTCGACGTGAGCACGATGATGCGGTCGTAGTCCCATCCGTCGCCGATGGCCAGCACCGCGCGCAGCGCGTCGTGCTCGGCGGGCGGATACTCGGCCATGTGCGCCTCGAGCGTGATGCGCGCGCCCTCGAAGAAAATCACCTTGCCCGGCCGGTCGTGCTCCACGGCGTCGCGGTAGTTCGCATCGTAGAGGCGCCCGAAGTAGGCCGTCACCCCCACCGCGTTCTCGCCGGCCGCGATGTCCTCGAGCACCCGCGGATCCCAGACGCCCTTCTCGCCCTCGCCGTACGACCCGTTATGGTAAAGGTCGCCCAACTGCCGCACTAGCGTGCTCTTGCCGATGCCCGGGCCCCCGACGATGGCGACTTTCATGCCTCGGGATGATAATGCATGGGGTTATCCGCAGATTTCACGGATTACGCCGATTTCAGAGACGCCTGCGCAGGGTCGCGAGCGGGCGCGAAGCGCCCGCGAGTGACGAGGGCACCCATGGGGATGAACCCCTCGCGGTCCTGCTTACCTCGGGGCTCATCCCCATGGGTGCCCTCGTCACTCGGGAGCCGGCCTTGGGCCGGCCCCGCGCGACCCGTTGTTCGGTAGGCGGATATTCTCAATCTGTGTCATCTGCGTCATCTGTGGATGATCCAAACGCCGGATCACCGTCGCAGCCAGGTTGCGATGTCGCTGATCACCGTCCCATCGACGTGGCCAGGCTTTGAGTATTCACCGGGGTTCGGCGCGCCTTCGCCCATCATGAACAGGTGGTTCAAGCCGGGATAGGAGCGCAGTGTGACGTCGGGCCGCTCGGCCAGCGCGCGCTGCCAGGCGGCGAAGTCGTCCATGGTCACCTGAGGGAGGTGAGGCCGGCGATGCGTTGCGCGTGCGTCGTGGTGCGTTTCTCGTAGCGGAGCACGGCGACGCCGTTGGACGCGAGCCCCCAGGCCAGGTCGCGGAACACCTTATTGGGGCCGAAGGAGGCGTCGCGATCGCTCGGCCCGGAGCCGTGGACGAGGATGACCGCGGGGACGGGACCGGGCCCGATGGGCATGGTGAGCGTGCCGGGGAGGGGCCATCCGCCGGCATCGACCTCGATTTCTGCCTCGCGAAACGAGCCGGGCTTCACATACGCAGGCGGCTCGTACGCGGTGGGCGCGGCCGCGGCTGCGGGGCGCATGAAGAAACCCGCAATCTTGCCCGACTCATCGAACACGAGTGAGAGGTCGACGTGGCTGCGCTCGAACTCGCAGGTCACCATCACCGCCCGCATGCCGTTCTGGCTCTGCGTGCGGGTGCTCACTTGCCGCTTGTAGGCGCCTGCCTGGACGACCACCGACGAGAGCACGTCGCGCAACTGGGCTTCGGTGACGGCCTCCTTCATCTTGTCGTTGAAGAGGGCCACGAAGGGCGCCGTGTCCGACGCCATCAACTGCGTGACCAGTGCCTGTGCTTGGGCCACGAGCGGCGCCATGGGATCGGCCTGGGCGATGGAGAGCAGTCCGGCGAGCAAGAGGCGAAGCATGGCCCATCGTAGTCCGGACGGGTAGACTGAAGGACGCGTGCCGTGGCTTTTTCTTCTCGCCTACACCTGTTCCGGGCTTGCGGGCCTCGTCTATGAGGTGAGCTGGACCAGGCTGCTCACGCTGTACATCGGCCACACCACCGCCGCGGCCAGCGCCGTGGTGGGCGCGTTCCTCGGTGGGTTAGCCGTGGGCGCGGGGGCCGGCGGGGCCGTGGCGTCGCGGCTGTCGCCGCATCGCGCCCTGCAGGCATACGTCGGCCTCGAGCTGGGTGTCGCCGTGGCCGCGTTGCTGCTGCCCCTGGAGCTGTCGGCGTTGAGGCCCGTGCTCGCGTGGGCCTACAACGACGGCGCGACCGGGCCGCTGTTTTCGGCGGTTCGCCTGCTGGCGTGCCTGCTGATGGTGTTCGTGCCGTCCACGGCGCTGGGGGCCACGTTCCCGATGGCCATCCGCTGGTTCGCCCACGAGTCGGACAACCCCGCCAGGTCGGCCGGCGCGCTCTACGTGGTGAACACGGCGGGCGCCGCCGTCGGAGCGCTGCTCGCAGGCTTCATCCTCATTCCCACTATCGGCGTCTCAGGCGCGACGTGGGCGGGCGTGGCCGCCAGCACCGTGGCGGCCGCGGGCGTGCTGGTGCTGGTGAGGGTGGATTCAGCAGGCAACCCTAAAGGGTTGCCTCCACAGGCAGGGTTGCCTCCACCGGCGTCGTCGCCGCTACAGAAGCCCCGGGCGAAGCGCAGTCGGACATCCGCCAACCGGCTTGCCCCGAGCGGAGTCGAGGGGCTCCCGGCCGCTGCCCCTCGGTGGCTCGCCGTGGTGGTGCTGGGGCTTTCGGGCTTCGCGGCGCTGCTCCACGAGATCGCGTGGACGCGCATCCTCGCCCTGGTGCTGGGTCCCACGACCTATGCCTTTGCCGCCACGCTGGCGGTGGTGATCGCGGGCGTGGCCGTGGGGTCTGGCGCCGGCGCCTGGGTGGTGTCGCGCACCCGGCGGCCAGCCGCGTGGCTGGCCTTTGCACTGGCGGCGGCGGCCGTCACCGCCAGTTGGACCTCGTCCATCGCCGGCACGCGCGTGCCGCTGCTGGTGGCGCAGCAGGTGGCCGCCACCTCCGCGGATTTCGAGCAGTTGCTGCTGCAGGGCGCATTGCTCACCGTGGGCCTCGTGATGCCGACGGCAGCCTGCCTGGGCGCCGCCTTCCCGCTGGCGCTGGCGGTGGTGAGCGATCCGTCAATACAGGCGGCGGGTCGGTTCGGCCTCGTGTACGCCGTCAACACGCTGTGCGCGGTGTCGGGCTCGCTCGCCGCCGGGTTCCTGTTCATTCCCTGGCTCGGCCTGCGCTCGACGCTGGTGCTCACGAGCGCGTTGCTCATCACCGCTGCGCTCGCAGTGGTGGCGTGGGGTGCGCTCTCGAAGGCCGCCCGGGCCACCAGCGTGCTGGCCACCGCGGCCGCCGCCGCGCTGGTGATCATGAGTCCGCCGTGGGATCGGGGTCTGCTGGCCAGCGGGGTGTACATGTACGCGCCGTTTGTGCCCGCCGACCTCGACCTGGCCACGCAGCTCAAGGCCGGCGAGGTGCTCTACTACCGGGAGGGCGCCTCGGCCACGGTGTCGGTGAAGCGGCTGACCGGCACCACCACGCTGGCCGTGGACGGCAAGACCGACGCGTCGAACCGCGGCGACATGATCACGCAGAAGCTGATCGCGCACATCCCGCTGCTGTTGCACGAGAACCCCCGGGACGTGGCCATCATCGGCCTCGGCAGCGGCGTCACGGTGGGCTCGGCGCTCCGCCACCCCATTGCGCGCGCCGACGTGGTGGAAATCTCCTCCGAGGTGGTGGAGGCGTCACGCTTCTTCGAGTTCGAGAATCATCGCGCGCTGGCCGACCCGCGCACGAACCTGATCGTCGGCGACGGCCGCTCGCACCTGATGCTCTCCGGGCGCACGTACGACGTGATCATCTCGGAGCCCTCCAACCCGTGGATGGCCGGCGTGGCATCGCTCTTCACGCGCGAGTTCTTCGAGGGCGCCCGTGCGCGCCTGGCGCCGGGCGGCATCATGTGCCAGTGGGCCAATGCCTACAACATCAGCGACGTCGACCTCCGGGCCATCGTTGCCACCTTCCGATCGGTGTTCCCCGACGGCACGGTGTGGCTGGTGGGTGAGAGCGACGTGCTGATGGTGGCCTCCGATGGACCGCTCGACGCGCGGCTGGCCAACATCGAGCGCCACTGGGGCCGGCCCGGCGTGGCCGACGACCTGCGCCTGGTGTCGGTGCTGGAGCCCTTCTCGGTCTGGTCGCTCTTCATGGCGGGGCCCGCCGAGACGGCGCGCTACGCGCAGGGCGCGGCAATCCTCACCGACGACCGCATGTCGCTGGAGTTTTCGAGCCCCCGCGAGATTCATCGCAGCAGCGGCGGCGCCGACAACATGGCGGCGCTCTCCGCCCTGCTCGGTGACGGCGGCGGCCCCGCGGTGGTGCGCGAGGCCAGGGCCAGCGCCCGCGCCTCGCACTGGCGCAACCGCGGGACGATGATGGCCAGGGCCGACCTGCCGCAGTTGGCGTACGACGACTACGTGCGCGCGCTCGCACTGGATCCGGCCGACAAAGAGTCGCTGGAGGGGCTGGTGCACGCGGCCGTGCTCACGCGCCGGGGCGCCGAGGGCCTGGGATGGATACGCGCGCTTCCGGCAGAGCGGCAGGCGACGACCGAGCTGCTGGTGGCCAGGTCGAAGCTCCTGGTGTCGGTGGACGCAGCAGCCGACGCCCTTGAACCCGCCCGCGAGGCCGCCCTAGCCGCCCCTGGGCGGCCGGAACCGTTGGAGCAGCTCGCGTCGCTCTACGCCGACGCCGGCGACACCGTGAGGCTCGACCAGGCCGTGGCCGACCTCCAACAGGTGGCGCCCACCCGCGCCCCCACGTACTATTACGCGGCGGTGGCGGCACACCTGCATGGCGACGCGGCCGAGGCGGTGAGGCTGGCCGGCCATGCCATAGCCGCGGACCCGTCGTACCAGCCCGTGTACGACCTGCTTGGCGCGGCGCAGTTGCGGCTGGGCCAGGCCGCGGCCGCGCGCGACGCGTTCCTCAAGGCCATTGCCCTCGACAGCCGCGACAGCACGGCGTACACGAACCTGGGGTTGATTGAGCTCGCCGCGGGCAACCGGGCCGTCGCCGCCAACTACTTCGCCGAGTCGCTGTGGCTCGAGCCCGAATCGCCGACGGCGCGCCAGGGACTGGCCCAGGCGCGGGGATTCTGACACACGCCAAGGATCGGTTCAGAGAGGAAACGCGATGACTATCCGACTCGACTACGGCAAGAAGGCCCCAGGTGTCTACGAGGCGATGGATGCCCTGGAGCGGTACCTCGCCCAGTGCAGCATCGAGGAACCGCTGCTTCACCTGGTGAAACTGCGAGCGTCGCAGGTCAACAGCTGCGCGTACTGCCTGGACATGCACTGGAAAGACCTGCGGTCGCTCGGTGAACCGGAGCAACGGCTGTACTCGCTCGACGCCTGGCGCGAGTGCGCGTACTACACCGACCGCGAGCGGGCCGCGCTGGCCTGGACGGAGGCCGTGACGCTGGTGGCCGACGGCCAGGTGCCTGACGAGGTGCACACCCTCGCGCGCGCGCAGTTCAGCGAGATGGAGTTGTGCGACCTGACGCTGGTCGTGGCGACCATCAACGCGTGGAACCGCCTGTCGATTGCCGGTCGGGTGGAACCCGGCGACTACCAGCCCGCCGCCCGCTGAGGCCCGCGCGAACACGGAGGCGCCTCAGGCGCGGAGGTCGGCGTCCTTGGTTTCGCGCGTGACCAGCAGGCCGATGAGCGAGAGCGACGACACTGCGCTGAGGTAGTAGCCCACGTACTGCAGCCCGTGGTTCTGCGCCAGCCACGTAGCCGCATAGGGCGCCAGCGATGCGCCGAAGATGCCCGCCACGTTGAAGGCGATGGAGCTGCCCGTGTAGCGCACGGCGGTGGGGAAGAGCTCCGACAGCACCGTGCCGAGCGGCCCGTATACGAGGCCGGTGAGCGAGAAGCCGATGGCCAGCATCGCCAGCGCACCCGCCGTGCCCGCCGCGAACAGCGGCGCCAGCACCAGCCCGAAGAGCATGGCGGCGATCACCATCCAGATGAGCGCTCGGCGCCGGCCGCCTTCGGCCAGCCGTCCCGACAAGGGAATGGTGAGCGCGAAGAACACGATACCGAACAACTGCATCACCAGGAACTGGTCTCGCGTGTAGCCGAGCGCGGACGTGCCCCACGACAGGGTGAACACCGACATCAGGTAGAACAGCACGAACGACACCAGCGACACCAGGATGCCCCGGAGCAGCGTGACGGGGTGATCCTTGAGCACCACGACGAGCGGCATCTTCACGGGCCGGTGCTTGTTGAGCGCCTCCGCGAACACCGGCGTCTCGGTAATCGTCAGCCGCACATACAGCCCCACCACCACCAGGGCCGCGCTGGCCAGGAAGGGCACGCGCCAGCCCCAGGCAAAGAACTGACCGTCGCTCAAGAATCGCGACAACAGCAGGAACACGCCGCCCGAAAGGATGAACCCCACCGGCGCGCCCAACTGCGGGAACATGCCGTACCAGGCGCGCTTGCCCGGCGGCGCGTTCTCGGTGGCCAGCAGCACCGCGCCGCCCCACTCGCCGCCCAGCCCAAGGCCCTGCCCGAAGCGGCAGAGCGCCAGCAGCAGCGGCGCCGCGAAGCCAATCGTCTCGTAGGTGGGCAGCAGCCCGATGCACACCGTCGACACGCCCATCGTCATCAGCGCCGCCACGAGCGTGGTCTTGCGGCCAATGCGGTCGCCGAAGTGGCCGAAGAGCACCGAGCCGATGGGCCGGGCCAGGAACGCGATGGCGAAGGTGGCGAGCGAGGCGAGCGTCGCCGCCGCGGGGTCGGTGGCGGGGAAGAAGAGCCGCGGAAACACCAGCACCGCGGCGGTGGCATAGATGTAAAAGTCGAAAAACTCAATCGCCGTGCCGATGAGGCTGGCGAAGAGCACCTGGCCCGGCGAGTTGATGGGCCGCTTGCCGCGCGTGGGGGTCACCGAAGAAGCATACCCTTGCTTCCTCCGCTGACACCTACTCGTATCGCAGCGCCATGATGGGATCGATGCGGCTGGCGCGGCGCGCGGGGATCAACCCGGCGGCCGCGGAGACGAGGGCGAGCAGCACCAGGGTGCTCACCGCGATGAACGGGTCGTTGGGTTCGATGCCGTACAGCTGCGACGATACGTAGCGGCCCAGGCCGAGCGCGGCCGGCACGCCCACGGCGAGGCCGATGCCCAGCAGCACCAGCACTTCCTTCATCACGAGCCACACCACGCTCGCCGGCTCGGCGCCGAGGGCCAGGCGAATGCCGAGCTCGCGGCGCCGCCGCGCCACCACGAACGCCATCACCCCGTAGAGGCCCACCGACGCCAGCACCGTCGCCAGCAAGCCGAAGCCGGCCGAGAGCATGGCGATGAGGCGGTCGGTGAGTAACGTCTCGTCGAGTTGCCCCTCTACCGTCTTCAACCCGTAGACCGGCATTGCGGCGTCGAGTTGCTTTACCTCGTTCCTGATCACGCCGTAGGCGCTGGACGACGGGACGGTGGTGCGCACGTAGATCGCCGCGCCCCCCTTGCCCCAGTTGGGGACGAACACCTGGCGGCGCACGCCCTCGCGCGGTCCCTCGTAGAGCGAGTTCTCGGCCACGCCGACAATCTCGATGGTGAGCTTGGATTCGGGTCCGGTGCCCCAGCCGATGTGGCGGCCCACGGCGCTCTGGCCCGGGAAGAAATGCTCGGCGAACTTGCGGTTGACCACGGCGACGGTGGCCTCGCGTTTCGCATCGAGGCGCGTGAAGTCTCGCCCTTCGAGCAGCCGCACGCCCATCGTCTCGAAGTAGCCGGGCGACAGGCTGTTCATGAAGGCCTGCATGTCCTCGCCGTCCGCGGCTGTGTGGCCCTCCACCGACATGGAGCTGTCCCATTCGTCGCCGGCGAGGATGGCGACCGCCGCGAGGCCCGCCGACTTCACGCCCGGCGCCGAGCGCAGGCGATCGAGCAACTGCTCGTAGAAGGTGACGCCACGCTGGTCGTCGTAGCCGCTGAGCGCGGGCGATAATTGGAAGGCGACCAGGTTGTCGAGAGCCACGCCCGTGTCGGTGCCCTTCAGGTTCTGCAGGCTCTGCACGAAGAGCCCGGCGCCAAAGAGCAGCAGGAAGCTGAGCGCCACTTGCGCGATGACCAGGCCCTTGCGCAGGAACAACGACCCGCCAGGGCTGCTGACCGCGCCCACCGTATCCTTGAGCGTGCTCCAGGGGTCGGGCCGGCTGGCCCGCAGCGCCGGCAGCAAGCCGAACACTATGCCGGTGATGAGCGTGAGGGCCGAGGTGAAAGCCAGTACGCGCAGGTCGGGTGTGGCCTGCACCAGGAGGGGTTGCCCGTCCGTGGGCACGAGCGCCAGCAGCCCGCGGGTGAGCGCCACCGCCACGAACACCCCCAGCGCGCCGCCGGCGATGGAGAGCACCAGGCTCTCCGCCAGCAACTGGCGCACAAGTTGCCCGCGCGAGGCGCCAATCGACAGGCGCACGGCAATCTCCTTCTGCCGCATGAACCCGCGCGCAATCAGCAGGTTGGCCACGTTGGCGCAGGCAATCAGCAGCACCAGGCCCACCATGCACATGAGCACGACGAGCGCCGTGGAGAAGTCGTTGCGGAGTGGCGAGTAGCCGATGTCGGCGCGGCCCACGCGCAACTGGCCTTTCATGAACTGGTCGCGAATGTACGGCGTCCAGTTCTTCGCGCCCTCCAGCGTCATCTCGTGCGCGCGGATCTGCAGGAACAGCGCCTGCAATTGCGCCTGCGCCGATTTAAGCGTGAAGCCGGGCTTGAGCCTGGCGAAGAGCTGCACCCACCGCGTGCGCGGGTCTGCCATGTTCACCCATGCCCACGCGGGCGCCATCGCTTCCTTCATGAGGATGGGCACGCGAATCTGCGGCGAGCGCGTCGGATCCACGCCGTGGAAGCCCTCGGCCGACACGCCCACGATGATCATGGGGTAGTTGTTGACGAGGATCTTCCTGCCGACCACGGCGGGGTCGGCGGCGAAGCGGCGGGTCCAGTACTCGTGGCTGAGCACGACGACGGGGTGGCCCTGGTACACCTGGTCGTCTTCCTGCGAGTTGAACACCCGGCCCACGACGGGCTTCACTCCCAGCATGGAAAAAAAATTGCCCGACACCAGTTCGGCCTCCACGCGCTCGGTCTGGTTGTCGACGGCCACCGACGCCGACAGCAGCCGGCGTGCGGCGACCTCGGAGAGCGGCTCGGCGCGCTTCTGGAACTCCTGGTAGATCGGGTAGGAATGCGCGCGCGATCCCATGTTGCTGCCGCTGTGCGGGCCTTGCTGGTAGAGCATCACCAGTTCTTCCGGCCGCTCGACCGGAAGCTTGCGGAGCAGGATCTGGTCGATGAGCGTGAAGATGGCGGTGTTGGCCCCGATACCCAGCGCCAGCGACAGGATGGCCACCGTGGCGAAAAGGGGGCTGCGGAAGAGCCCGCGCACGGCGAGGCGGAGGTCGTGGGTGGGGAGCGTCATGCCTCACTTAGACGGGGAGAGTGATGGCGGGGTTGGGAGCGGCCGGAGATAGACTATCTGTCACCCATGACCTTTCGTCCACTGCTCGTTCTCTCGATTTCCCTCTGTTTTTCGTTCGGCCAGGCCTCTCCCGCTCTTCGTCCAGACCCGCCGAAGGAATGTGACAGTTGCGCTGAGTGGAACACGCCGCTCGAGCCGTTCCGCGTGTTCGGCAACACCTACTACGTGGGGCCCGCGGGCGTGTCGGCCATGCTCATCACCTCGCCGGCCGGCCACATCCTGGTGGACGGCGCCCTGACGCAATCGGCGGTGATGATCGACGCCAACATCCGCAAGCTCGGCTTCCGCACCGAAGACATCAAGTTGATGGTGAACGGGCACGCGCACTACGACCACACCGGGGCCTTCGCCGCGCTGCAACGCGTGAGCGGCGCGCCGGTGGCCGCCAGCCCGCTCGGGATCAAGGCCCTGCAGGGCGGCAACGCGGCGCCCGACGATCCGCAGATGGGGTATGGCCTGAAGGAGAACTCGTACCCGCCCGTGACGAACGTGCGCGCGGCTGCGGACGGCGAAACGCTGCGCGTGGGTGAGCTGGCCATCACCGCGCACCACACGCCGGGGCACACGCCGGGCAGCACGTCGTGGACCTGGAAGTCGTGCGAGGGCGCGCGCTGCCTCGACATCGTCTACGCCGACAGCCTCAGCGCCGTGGCGGCGCCGGGGTTCCGCTTCACAGGCGACGCGACGCACCCGTCGATCGAGGCGAGCTTCCGTGCGAGCATCGCAAAGGTGGCGGCGTTGTCCTGCGACGTCTTCATGACGACGCATCCGCAGTACGCGGGCATTGTGGACAAGGCGAAGCGCCGCACCACCGAAGTGAACCCGTTCATCGACAGCGGCGCGTGCCGGGCCTACGCGGCCACGGCGCTAAAGGGCCTGGAGGCCCGGGTGGCCGAAGAATCAAAATCAGGCCACAGATGAAACGCAGATAGAGTTCAGAACGGGTTGGCGCTGCCGCTCTGAACTCCTTAACTTCTTAACTCTGGACTCCGTCCAGGCCCTGGTTACTTCGCCACGGCCTGGACGATGAGGCTCACCTTCACCTCGTCCCCCACGAGGAAGCCGCCGGTCTCGAGTGCGGCGTTCCAGGTCAGGCCGAAGTCCTTCCGGTTGAGGGTGATTTCGGCTTCGAACGCCAGCTTCTCGTTGCCCCACGGATCCTTGGCCTTGCCGAGGTAGCTCACCGGGAGGGTGATCGCCTTCGTCACGTCGCGGATGGTGAGATCGCCCACCACGTCGAACGCGTTGGCGCCGCGGGCGCTGATGGTCCTGCTCACGAAGGTCATCTTCGGGAAGCGCTCCACGGCAAAGAAGTCGTCCGAGCGCAGGTGCGCGTCGCGGTCGGCCTGGTTCGTGCTGATGCTGGTGGTGAGCACCTCGAGCGCCACGCTCGACCGGGTCGGGTTGGCCTCGTCGAACTCGATGGTGCCGGTGAACTCGGCGAACTGGCCGCGCACCTTGCTGAGCAGGTGGCGCACCTGGAAGGCGGCTTCCGAGTGGGCGAGGTCGATCTGGTAGGTGCGGGCGGTCGTGGTCATGGTCTGTCTCCTGTTATTTTCGTGTGTGTTAAAGCAACTAGTGTGCACACACTTATCAAAGCAAAAAAAAGGACGCGGCGTTCATAGCTTCTCGCGAGCTGCTCGTAAGACGTCGACCAGCACCTTGAGGTTTCGCTTGCCCAGGTGGGACATCTGCTCGCGGGTGAGGGCCTCGATGGGCGCCTCGAGCCGGTCCAGCAGGTCCAGCCCCTTCCTGGTGATGCGGGTGCTCACGTAGCGCCGGTCCTGGCTGCTGCGCTCCCTGGTCAGCAACCCGGTGTCCTCCATGCGATCCAGCAGCCGCGTGACGTCTGGGACCGGCGCAATCAGCCGTGCGCCCACCTCGTTGCGGCACAGGCCGTCGGTCCCCGCACCCCGCAGGATGCGCAGCACGTTGTACTGCGTCGGCGTCAGGCCAAACGGCTTCAGGGCCTGGGCCACCCCATGCTCGAGCATGGCCGCCGTGCGCGCAATGCTGAGCATGGCCTCCACCTCGAGGCTCTGGAAGGGCTTGGTCTGCTTCAGTTCGTTCTGCAGTCCGTGGGGCACGCGAGCATAATAGTTGTTATAACAGGCAATATCAAGTGAAAAGTGATTTTCACTTTTCACTTTCTCAAACAGCCACCGGAGCCCATCCGCTCCACCTCCTCGACGCCCATGCTCATGTAAAACGCCCCCGACGCCGGCGCCCTCCTCGGGCCGCTCCTGCCCGAAGTACCACCCCGCCCCAACCGCCGTGGCGGCGGCTGTGATGAGGCATGTCCCCGCAACGGCCACAATCAGGCGCTTCATGGGGATACTCGACCGCCGAGGCGGCGAAATTGTTTCACCGGGCGTAGACTGGACCCTCCGCCTCCGCCCTACGGGCTTCGGCGGGACAGGCAAAGCCCAAAGCCCAAAGCCCAGAGCCCAGAGCCTATGAAACCCACCCTGATCGCCCTCACCCTCGCCTTCTCGAGTCCCTTCCTGTTGGCGCAGGAAAGGCCCGTGCCGAAGGATTCGGTGCGCATCTTCATCAACGGGTGCGCACGGGGCCGCGTGTTCATCGTGGGCGAACGCCGTGAAGACCAGCCGGGCCGGTCCGACGTGCGGCCCGGCACGCGGCTGCGGATGAACGGGCCCAAAAAGGTGATGGACGAGATCAAGGCCCGCGAAGGTACCGAGGTCGAGATCACCGGCCTCATTCGCAAGGGCCAGGACCTGCCCGGCGGCGTGGCGCTCGGCGGCGGCGTGAGCATCGGCGCCGGCCCGCCCGTCGGCGGGAACGCGTCGCGCAGTCCCAACATGAACATCCAGGTGATGATCGATGTCGAGGGCTATCGCACGCTCGTCGGCAGCTGCCCGAACGACTAAGCCCTACCGGTTTATCCGGACGATGTCCCTCACCTTCAGGATCGTCTATCTTAGAATCAACGGATCATGCGCCTTGCGATAGGTCTCGCCATCGTCACGTCGGTGTTACTGTCGGGCTGCGCCCGCGGGCCCCTGCAGGTGGGGGGCATCCAGGTGGGGAAGGGCGTCAACGAGGACCGGAGCATCAGCGTGCCGACCACGTCGTTCAAGCCGCGCGACACCGTGTACGTGTCGGTGCTCACGTCGGACACGGGCAAGGGCACCCTCACGGTGAAGTGGATCTACAACGGGCGCGTGGTGGCCGAGCCATCGAAGCCCGTGTCGTACCAGGGCGCCGCGTACACCGAGTTCCACATGCAGAGCGCCGGGGGCTTCCCGGTTGGCGACTACAGCGTCGAGGTGCTGGTCGACGGCAAGCCCGCCGGGTCGCGCACCTTCAAGGTCGGCGAGGAGTAATCATGACCGTTACGTTGATGACCCGTGTTGTCACCGCCGCCATCGTCGCGGCGTCCACCACCATGCTGTCGGCCCAGTCCCCGTCGCCCGCGCCGCCGCGGCTCACCGGCCCGGTGATCCAGGAGTTCGGCAGCACGTTCGAGGTGCCCAACGCGGTGTTGATGCCCCCGGCCGACGTCGAGTACAAGGTGAAGTTCGACGTCGGGTCACCGAACGACGACCCCAAGCAGTTGAACGCGAAGATCGACACCGTGGCGCGCTTCCTGAACATGCACGCGCGAGCCGGCGTGCCGCTCGACAAGATCAAGGTGGCGCTGGTGCTGCACACCACCGGCGCCAAGGACGGCCTCGGCAATGCCGGCTACCGCGCCCGCTACGGGGTGGACAATCCCAACCTGCCGCTGCTCGAGGCGCTGGAGAAGGCAGGCGTCCGCATCTATCTCTGCGGCCAGTCGGCCATGTCACGCCGCCTCGGCCTGGACGAGATTGCGCCGAGCGTGAAGGTGGCCTACTCGGCCATGACGGCCCACGCGCTGCTGGCACGCGAAGGGTACGTGACGAACCCTTTTTGATCCGGGAGCCGGGAGCCGGGAGCCGCAAGCCCTAAGCCAGACACTTTGCATGGTCGCTCGCCTGCTGCTGCTCGCCGGCCTGGTGGCGCAACTGCCCGCCGGGCCCCCCGTTATCGCCCGCGCGGGGATGGTGATCGAGCGCTCCACTGTCTTCCTGCCCGGCACCTACCGCCTGCCGAGCGCCGGCCTCGACGCGCCTGCCATCCTCATCCGCGGCAACGACATCGACGTGGACCTCTCCGGCGTCGAGCTGGTGGGTTCGGCCGAGGGCACCGCGCCCGATCGCTTCGCGGGCGTCGCCATCCTCGTGGACGGCGGCGAGCGCGTCACCATCCGCAACGCCCGCATCCGCGGCTACAAGGTGGGCATCCTGGCGCGGGGCGTCACGGGCCTGCGGCTCTCGGGCAACGACGTGAGCTACAACTGGAAGCAGCGCCTCTACAGCCGCGTGGAGAAGGAAAGCCTCGTGGACTGGATGTCGTACCACAACAACGAGAAGGACGAGTGGCTGCGCTACGGCGCCGGCATCTACCTCGCCGACGTCACCAACGCGCGCATCGACGGCAACCGTGCCGTGCAAGGCCAGAACGGCCTGATGATCACGCGCTCGAAAGACCTGCGCATCTGGAACAACGAGTTCTCGTTCCTGTCGTCCATCGGCATCGGCATGTATCGCACCACAGACAGCACCATCATGCACAACCGCATCGACTGGTGCGTGCGGGGCTACAGCCACGCGTTCTACAACCGCGGGCAGGATTCGGCTGGCATCCTGATGTACGAGCAGAGCAGCCGCAACGTGGTGGCCTATAACTCCGTCACCCATGGCGGCGACGGGCTGTTCCTATGGGCCGGCCAGAGCACCATGGACACGGGACAGGGCGGCTCGAACGACAATCTCTTCTACGGCAACGACTTCAGCCACGCGCCCACCAACGGTATCGAGGCCACCTTCAGCCGCAACACCTTCGTGGCCAATCGCGTGGAAGAGAACTGGCACGGCGTGTGGGGCGGCTACAGCTTCAATTCGGTGATCGCCGGCAACACCTTCGCCAGGAACCAGGAGGCCATCGCCATCGAGCACGGCCAGGACAACATCATTGCCGGCAACACGTTCGCCGGCGACGACACGGTGATTCGGCTGTGGGCCAACGAGAGCCAGGACCCCAACTGGGGTTACCCGAAGAATCGCGACACCCGCAGCCGCGACTACTTAATCGCCGGCAACGCGATGCAGGGCCACAAGGTGGATTTCTCCATCACGCGCACCGAGGGCGTTCGGCACGAGGCGCTGGCGCCCATGGTGGCGCCGCCGGCGCCGCCGCGCATGCCCGATGGCATCGACGCGATGATTCCCGCCGGCTCTCGCCGCGGGCGCGAGTTCATCATCGTGGACGAGTGGGGCCCCTACGACTGGCAGCAGCCCAAGCTGTGGCCGGCCGGCCGCTCCGACGGGTCGCCGTTGAAACTGCGCGTGCTGGGCCCGGCCGGGACGTGGCGGGTGCAATCGGTGCGCGCGGCGACACTGTCCGCGCAGAGCGGCGAGATTCCAGGCGAGGTGACGGTGACGCCCGCGCCAGGACGCGTGGTGGACTTCACCGTCACCCTCCGCGATGCCGCCGGCGCGCCCTTCAGTTACTCGCGCTTCTTCGTGCCCATCGATTGGACGGTGCGGTTCTTCGACGCCTCGTCCGCCGAGTCAGTGCCGCCCACTCCAGGCGTGTTTGCCGCGCTCACCGCAGGGGCGCCCATCATCACCCAGCAGGTGGACCGGCTCGACTACCTGTCGTCGCGCGCGATGGCCGAGGGCGTGCCGGTGAACGACGTCGCGCTCGTGGCCGAGGCCGACGCCGTGCTGCCCGACGGCGAACTCGTGCTCCGCGCCATCTCGGACGATGGGGTGCGGGTGTGGGTGGATGGGAAGCTGGCGATCGACAACTGGACGCCGCACGAGTCGGTGGTGGACGAGGCGCCCATCCGGGGCGGCCGCCATCGCCTGCGCGTGGAGTACTTCGAGCGCACTGGCTTCGCCGAGTTGCGCGTCGAGATCGCCCGTAGGGCACCCCTTTAGGGGTGCCGGATCTCGGGTATCCTCCCAGCATGCTGACTGCGGTCATCGTCGCCTACCTGCTCGGCACCCTCGTCGTTGGCGCGGTGCTCAGCTCGCGCATCAAGCGCGCTTCCGATTACCTGGTGGCCGGCCGCAACCTGGGCCTGGCGCTCAGCACGGCGTCGCTCGCGGCAGTGCAGATTGGCGCAGGCGTGGTGCTGGGCGGCGCCGAGACGGGCGCGGGCTCGGGCATCTGGCCAGGCGTGTGGTACGGCATCGGCTGCGGGGCCGGCCTGATCCTGGCGGGGCTGTTCGCCGCCGAAAAGATGCGCAACCTCGGTGGCATCGTCCCCATCGACTTCTTCGCGGTGCGCTACGGCGAGCACCGCGGCGTGCGGATGTGGGCGTGGCTGTCGAACATCCCCAGCCTGCTGGGCATCTTCGCCGCCCAGATGATGGCGTCGGGCGCGGTGCTGTCGGGCAGCGTCGGCATCAGCTTCCAGGCGGCGGTGCTCGTCGTAGGGGCCGTCATCTTCCTGTCGAACGTGATGAGCGGCATGTGGGGTGTCGTGGTCGCGGACTTCTTCCAGGTGTCGATCATCGCGATCGGGATCCCGCTGACGGCGGTGGCGGCCATGGGCCAGGTGGACACGGCGGCCATCGCGCAGGTGCTGTCGACGCCGTTCATCCCCGAGGGCATGGGGTCGCGCGCGGTGTTCCTGATCACGCCGTTCCTCTTCTCGATCGCCGTCTCGTACGACGCCTTCATCCGCTACCAGTCGGCGCGGAGCGGGCAAATCGCCAAGTGGGCGTGCATCCTGTCGGGCATCCTGGTGCTGGCCGTCGCCTTCTGCGCGGCGCTCATCGGGGCCATGGGGAAGCGGGCCTTCCCGGCCGTGCCAGACGGCCAGGTGCTGATGCACGTGGTCGCGAGCACGCTGCCGCCCGTGCTGGCGGGCGTGGTGGTGTCGGCGCTGCTGGCGGCCGCCATGTCCACGGCCAACGCGCTGCTCATCTCGCTGTCGGGCTGCTTCTCGAGGGACTTCTACAACAAGGTGCTCAACCCGAGCGCCGAGCTGGACGACCTGCCCCATGCCACGCTCTACGCGCGGCTGGCGGTGGCGGTGGCGCTGGTGCTGGGCGTCGGCATCGCGCTGCAGGCGCGGGGTATCCTCGACACCATCATCATCTTCAACTACCCCTACATGGGCAGCATGCTGGTGCCGCTGCTGGGCGGGCTGCTCTGGAAGGGCGCCACGCGGCAGGGCGCCTTCGCGGCCATGTTCGTGGGCGGTGTGATTGGCGTGGCCGCGTTCGCGGCCGGCGTGCCGGGACCCTTCAACGGCGCCTTCAACATCGACATGGCGCTGCTCGGCGCGTTTGCGGTGTCGGCGGTGGTGTTCGTCGGGGTGAGCCTGGCCACGACGCCTGCCGCCGGGTCAGCGCCCCGACCGCGTGGTGCTCGACCCTGACCATTCTGTCCTGATGGAGTCGATGTTCGCGGAAGGAAAGCGGTAGACCCTGAGCGACCGGCGGCGACCATCGCGGGCCCTATTCGTCCGGGCGTTGGGCCTGACGTTCCAGGTAAGCCGCCGGGGTGAGGATTGCGATGCCGCGGAACGGATGAAGTGCCAGCAGATCCCCGTCGCCCGTCACGATCACATCGGCACGGCCGTTCACGGCGACGTCCAGGAACTTGTCATCATTCGGATCGCGCGAGGCGTGGAATGTCTGCACGATGGTCACGATGTCGACGAGCGGCGCCAGGCGCATGAGTAGCGCTTCGCGTTGCTCGCGTGAAACGTAGGCATCGAACTTGGCCGACAACAGTTTCTCCGTCAGCTCGAGCATGGTCGGCGTCGAGACCAGCAGATCGCCCTTCGCGATCGCGGCCTCGAGGGCACGAGCCGGCGCGGAGGTGGTCGAGAGTGCGCCGCTGATCAGGACGTTGGTGTCGAAGACGACTCGCTCACGCGCCATCGGTGAGCAGGCTGGCCAGCCGATCCTCGGTGAGTCCGGCGGCGGCGGCCTGGACGGCCACCTGGCTGCGCAGCTCCAAGAACGCCCGGACGTTTCCTGACCTCAGCCGCTCGTAGTCGGCCATCGACATCACCACGGCGATGTCACGATCCTGCCGCCGGATCACGATGGGTTCTCGCTGCGCCTCGTCGAGGATGGCGCCCAGTCGGTTCTTGGCTTCGGTGGCGGCGACACTTTTCATGACTTCTCCTGACTGGCGATATTGGCTATTATAGCTCAAATAGCTTCCGAGAGGAGTTATGCGCGAGCCTTCGGTCAGGTGTCGGCCACGTCTATCACGCGTGTCTCGATCTGCAGTTGGCGGGAGGGCGGGATCAACAACTGGCCGACCCGGCTCCAGAAGAACTCCTTGACCGTGGACCAGTCGTCGCGCCCTTCGCCGGGCAGTGCCGCTTCACGCTCGGCATCATCGAAAAACGTGAGCGCACGCAGCAACAGCGAGTCGTTGACGTCCTGGCGATAGACCTGTCTCACGGCCGCGAGGCACTCGGCAATTCCCAACGAGTGCCGATGCAGGGTGACATAGAGATCGAAGAAATCCCGCCGCGTGCCACGGTCGAGGATGGCGTGCAGCTTGGTGGCGAGCAACCCCGTCACCGAGAGCCGGCGATCGCTCACAAACGGGGCGAGCATCTCGAGCACGAAGATCGACACGTTGATTCCGTCGAAACGGAGATGGGCGGTGTCGGCCGTGCGCTCGGCAATCTCCACGTGCCCTCGCCGCTGGAGTTGCTGCACCAGGTCGTCGAGATCCGCGGCGCTGGTCACGCCGAAGTCCACGTCGCGGCTCGGCCGATACGGGCAGAGGCAGCGCATGGCCTGGCCGCCAATCACGAACCAATAGGGTAGGTCCGCGACGGCGCGGCCGAGCGGTGGCGGCATCACGTCGACGGGTTCTCGAGGTGGGGTCATCACACCCCACGCGCCAGGGCCACGGCGTGGAGCGCGCCACGGCTCTTCGGGCGATGGCCCGGCATCCGTTGGGCCTGGTACAGCGCCAGCCACGGCAGTCCTGCCGCAAAGCTCATCGCCCTGACGTCGCCGTAGTTGAAGCAATAGAACGCGATCTGATGGGTCGGGACGTCGCTGTCCGGTCCAAGATTGTAGAGCGCAGCCTGCACTGCCGCCGGTAGCTCGGCCACCCGGTATCTCGGCGTCGGCAGGGTGGCGAGCATCTTATAGATGGTGGCCCGCGACGGGGGCGTGAGCCGTTTCCGCCGACACTGCTCGTTCACTCGCTTCAGGATTGCCGCCATCGAGGGCCGGTCGTAACCAGCCGTGACCGCGCTCAGCACGGCCAGCACGCGTGGGTCGATTCGCGACCGCCCACGGTCTGACCTGGGCCGCCGCCCACCCGAGTGCGGCGCCGATTGCAGCCGGTGGCGAGCTCGTTGTTCTGAGGCCCCGATGTCAAACACAGACATTCTCGGATTTAATTATAGACGAAACAGCCATTATTAGCAGACTGCTGCGCGTCCAAGCCCCTCAAGCCTTCAAGCCCTCAAGCCTTCAAGCCTAGAGACTCGCCCTGGGCTTCCAGTTCACTCGCATCGCCGGCGGCCGATTCAGCCGGATCGCGCCCGGCTCGGGGCACACGTCCACGCAACTCCCCTCGTACCAGCACTCGCCGGGATACAACACGTGCGGCGCGCCGCCCTTCTCCACGTTAGGGAGGAACAGGTCCACCGGGCACACGTGCAGGCACAGGTTGCAGCCCGTGCAGAGCTCCGGGACGATCGTGATGGGATCGACGATGGCCTGGTCGGCGATGGCGAAGACGGTGGGCGCGCTCATGGCCGCGCCTCGCGGATGTAGCGCTCGTTGTGCCGCTCGTAGTTGGCGGTGAGGTCGCCGTAGTAGTTGATGGGCAGCGACCCGGTCTGCACGCCCGACTCGTCCTGCCGCACCGTGACGAACTTGTGCCAGTCGGGCCGATCCATCTCGGGATAGTCGAGGCGCTGGAACTGCAATTGTTTCGAGCTGGCTTTGCGGGCGAGGCACGACTGGATCACGAGCTCGGCGTTGGAGAGCACGTTCAGTGTCTCCTGCGCGCGCAGCAGGTCGTGAGGGTTCCTGGCCACGAGCGCGCGAGCCTCGTTGTCGCGCAATTCGGCGAGGCCGCGCAGGCCCTCGTGGAGCAGGTCGTCGCTCTTCACGGCGCCGCAGTAGTTCTGCATCACGCGGGTGATGGCCTCGCTGAGCGCCTGCCAACTGATGCCGTGCGTGCGTTTGAGCGGCTCGTAGAGGCGCGCGCGCTCGGCGGCCACCTGCGCCGCATCCACCTTCACATCGCCGTGTGACGCGGCGAAGTCGGCCGCGTGGCGCCCCGCATAGTGGCCGGTGGCGGCCGCGTGGCCCACGCAGTCCGACGCGAAGAGCACGTCGCCCGCGGCAAACAGCCCCTGGAGGTTGGTCATCAGCGTCCAGTCGTTCACCATCCCGCCAGGGATGCCGAAGAACTGGCGCTCTTGCGGGAGAAACTGCCCCGACCGCCACCCGTCGCCGTAGCTTTGCAGCACGTCGCGCGAGGGGTCGAAGCCGGCATCGTTGTAGGCCTTGTAGACGGGGGTGCGCGTCTTGCCTTCGTTGCCCACCATCATGCCCCAGATGACACGGCGCTCCATCTCGGGCATGTCGGTGAGGTCGGCGTAGAAGGGCAGCTTATAGCCACGCTTCACCGCCTCTTCCACCGGCATGGTTTCGGGCCCCTGGAATTCGTAGAAGGGGAAGTCGGGCTCGCCGCCGCCCTTCATGTAGAACTTCTGGCCGGGCGAGGGGTAGTAGCGCTCGGCAACCGTCTGCAGCTCGCGACCGTCGCGGTCGAGCCACGGGATGCGGCGGCCCTGCGCGTCGACCATGGTGCACGCGTACCAGGTGTTGTGGTTGTTGCCGGTGCTGTAGGGCGGGAAGCTGCGCAGGCCCGACCACTCGCCGCGCAACGACTTCTCGAGCATGGTGAACGAGCCGCCCACGCGCCAGGCCATGGCATGGCCGTCGCCGGTGCACTGGGGCGGGCGGAACTCGGAGATGCCCGTCGCGCCCGGCGCGAACAGCCACAGGCGGGTGGGCCGCGACATGCAGAACACCACGGCCTTGGCGCGGCACACGGTGAAGCGGCCGGTGCGGCCGTTGAGGGCCACGGCGCCCACGACGCGCGCGCCCATGCGGCCGGCCTCGGTGAGCAGGCCCGCGCCCATCGTGCGGTCCACCACCTGCGCCTTCATCAGCTTGGCGCCGCGATACATGGCGCGCTTGAAGGTGGTGCCCCACACGCGGAGCGTGAAGCGGTTCACGTAGTCGTACGCGAACATCAGCTTCGTCGTCTCGTCCCTGAAGTCGGCGCCCGCAAACTCATCGTCCGTGTCGCGAATCTTCGCGCCGTAGCGCTCGAGGTCGCGCAAGCGGTCCCACCCCTCGCGCGCCTCGATGTAGTGCGAGATGCCGTTGTTGTAGCCGTGGTGGCCGCGGATCATCGCGTCGGCCAGATCCTCGGGCGTCACGCGCGAGCACGGGTTGGTGGCGGCCATCTCCCAGTGATCGCAGCCCGAGCCCATGGCGCCGCTCGTGAGCGTGGCGGCCTTTTCCCACATCACCACGCGGGCGCCGCGGCTGGCCGCGCCCATGGCGGCGAAGCAGCCCGACGCGCCGCCGCCGATCACCAGCACGTCGGCGTCCACTTCGTCGGTCTTGTCCCACTCAACGGGGTAGGGCCACGGCATCGGCTCGGTCACGCGTTCCCGCCAGGGCGTGTTGGTAGACATCGACCGGACTGTACGGCCAAGCGAGGGCCGGCGTCGTTATCCTGTGATAAATTGTTCTCAATTATTCTCAATGCGACCAGCTTACCTCTTTGGTGACTTCACGTTACAGCCGGCCACGCGGCTGTTGCGCCGCAGCCAGGCCGTGGTGCCCATCCCGTCGAAGGCCTTCGATGTGCTGCTGGTGCTCGTCCAGAACGCCGGCCGCGTGATGGGCAAGGACGAGCTGCTGAGGCAGGTGTGGCCCGAGGCGGAGGTTGAGGAGTCGAACCTCACGCAGGCCGTGTTCGTGCTGCGCAAGGCGCTTGGCGACACGGTGCGCGACCATCGCTTCATCGTCACCGTGCCCAAGCGGGGCTACTCGTTCGTGGCCGACGTGCGCGAGGTTGGCGGCGACGCCGGTCCCGCCGCGCCGCGCGGCCATGCGCCGAGGCGCTCCGAGGCGCAGCAGTTGTGCCTGAAGGGCCGCCACTTCTGGGCCCGGCGGACGGCGGCCGCGGTGGAGAAGGCGATTCGGTGCTACCAACAGGCGCTCGACGTCGACGCGGCCTGCGCGCAGGCGTACTCGGGCCTGGCGGATTGCTACGCCATCCTCAGCCACTACAGCCGGCTGTCGCCGCTGCAGACCCTGCCGCGCGCCAAGGCCGCGGCCATCCAGGCGCTGCAGATCGACGAGACGCTGGCCGAGGCCCACGCCTCGCTGGGCCTCGTGCTGATGCTCTACGACTGGGACTGGACTGCCGCGGGGACTGAGCTCGAACGGGCGCTTGCGCTGGACCCGGACTACGCCACGGCACACCACTGGCGCGGCGTGTACCTGGCGGCCTTCGGCCGCTTCGACGAGGCCGTGCGCGAGATGGACCAGGCGCGTCACCTCGATGCGCTGTCGCTGTCGATCAACACCGACTTCGGGCTGGTGCTCTACCTGGCCCGGCGCTACGACGAGGCCGTGGCCCAGTATCGCGCCGCGCTCGATCTCGACCCGGCCTTCGTGGACGCCAGGGAGGGCATGCTGATGGCATCGAACGAGATGGGGATGTACGCGCAACCGATTTCGGAGCTTATGCGGTTGCCGGAGGCCGTGAGCCGCGAGACGGCGTCACGCCTCGAGGCGGCGTACGCGGATCAGGGTGCGCGCGGCTATTGGCGGACGTACCTCGAACTGGCGGACGCGCCCTCGAGCGAGATTCGCAGCTCGCCCTACGTGCGCGCGCGCCTGCATGCCAGGCTGGGCGAGCCCGAACTGGCCCTGCAGTGGCTGGAGGCGGCCTATGCCGAACGTGACGGGGGCCTGTCGTTGATCAAGGTGGATCCGGGCCTGGATTCACTACGCCCCGATCCGCGGTTTGCCGCCATCCTTCGCGGGGTGGGGCTCGCCTAATGTAAGCTCGGGAGCCATGATCACTGAAGATGCGGCCGCCCTGAGCGTGCGGCTGTTCGGGTCGACCACCACGCGGGTGATGGACACCCCCACCCTGATTGGCGCGATGCTCGACTCGGGCGAGGGCATCAGCGACCTGGTGTTTTCGCCGGGCCGCCCGCCGCAGGTGGAGCGGTACGGTCACCTGGAGCCCGTCGACATTCCCCAGGTGCCCCGGTTGCGCCCGGCCGATACTTCGGGCCTGGCCTGCGACCTGATTGGTGAGAACGAGCTCGTGCTGCAGGCCTTGAAGGAGCAGGGGGCCTGCGACCTCTCGTATTCCCTGCCCGACCGCATCCGCTTCCGCGTCAACGTGTTCCGCCAGCGCGGCACGTTTGCCATCGTGATGCGGCTGATCGCCGCGAAGATCCCCACGCTCGCCGAGCTCAACCTGCCGCCGGCCGTGGCCGACGCCGCCGCGCTCAAGAACGGCATCGTCCTGGTGACGGGGCCGACGGGCTCGGGCAAGTCGACCACGCTGGCCGCCATCATCGATCTCATCAACGAGACGCGGGCCGATCACATCCTGACCATCGAAGACCCGATCGAGTTCCTGCACCTCCACAAGAAAGGCACCGTCCACCAGCGCGAGCTGCACACCGACACGCCCACCTTCGCCGCCGCGCTCCGGTCGGCGTTGCGCCAGGCGCCCAAGGTGATCCTGGTGGGCGAGATGCGCGACCGCGAGACCATCGAGATTGCGCTCACCGCGGCCGAGACGGGCCACCTGGTGTTCTCCACGCTCCACACCATCGACGCCTCCAAGACCGTGGAGCGCGTCGTCGGCACCTTCGAGGTGTCTGACCAGCAGTCGGTGCGCGCGCGGCTGGCCGCGTCGTTCCGCTACTTCATCTCGCAGCGCCTCATCCCGAAGAAGGGGGGCGGCCGCCAGGCCATCCTCGAGGTGTTGAAGTCCACGATGCGCACGCGCGAGTACCTGGAGAATGGTGAGAAGGAAGGCAAGTCGCTGCTTGATGCGATGCGCGACGGCGCGCTCGATGGCATGCAGTACTTCGACGGCGAGCTCGAGAAGCTGGTCCGAGCCGGCACCATCTCCCCGAGCACGGCCTACCTGTATGCCACCAATGCGGGCAACCTGCGCGTGCAACTGGCGGACGTGCCGGACGATGACGATCCGGATTCGTTAATCATCCGATAGTTCAGAAACGCAACCACGAAGGCACGAAGGACACGAAGGGACGCGAAGAACCCCTTAAGCCTCTCCCAAATAAGACTTCGTGCGCTTCGTGGTTGCCTTTCCTGTGGACCCACGTCATCGCCAACCAAGCTGCACCACTTCGAAATCCCTGGCGGCCAGGCCGCGGAAGGCGGGGTTCAGCTCGTCGTTGTTCCAGCGGGAGTCCATGGCGCCGGTGATGTACATGTCGCTGCCGTTGTCGGCCACGATCAGGCCGTGGGTCTGCATGCCGCGGAAGATGTTCTGGATGTAGGCCGGGTATCGCGACACGTCCACTGACGCTTTCAGGCGCAGGCGCGCGCCCATCGGCAGCGCGCCGCTGGTGGAGCCCGCGCGGTGCGAGGCGGGCCACACGTAGCCGTTGGTAGACCGGACGGTGACGCGCAACGCGTGGCGGATGGGCCCGCCCATGGCTTCGTCGAAGCGGACCAGCCCGGGCAGGATGGGCAGCCCCGCCGCGTCAGCGGACGTCCACCCCTCGGGCCGGCGCGCGTTCGACGAGAGATCGAAGATGGCGCCCGAGCCCGCCTCCCATCGCCCCAGCGCAGTGTTCCACCGCGTGGCATACAACTCGAACAGCACCCAGCGATCCCGGTCGACGATGAGCAGGTGGCGATCGCCGCTCGTGCCGCCGCCGGCCACGCCGCCCTCGATGTAGTTTGGCTGCGTCTTCGCCGCGTCGGGGATGGGATATCCGGATTCGCTGGCGTAGCCCGAGTCGCTCTCGCTGCCGTACTCGACGAACGTCACCGGCCTGCGGGTTTCGGTGCCGCCGACGCCGACGTAAGGAATGCCGTACGGCGGCGGCCCGAAATCGGGATGTAGCGCGCGGCCCTGGCCGATGAAGCTGATGAACGCGGCCGACTGGGGATCGACCGGCGCCGTGGAGATGTCCTGGTTCCACCAGTTATCGGCGGGGAACATCTGGCGGCCCACGAAGTCCTCCGTCGGCGTGACCGCCGACGATATTGGTGCCAAGGGTGCCTGTGGTGCCTCAGGTGCCGGGGTTGGTGCCAAGGGTGCCTGGGGTGCCTCAGGTGCCGAGGGTGCTAAGGACGCGGTGGGCGCGGTGGGGCTCTGGGGCGTCTTGTTGCCGCCACACCCGCCGGCCAGCACGGCGGCCAGCACGATCGCCAGATTGGTAACGCGAATCACGGTTTCGACGGAGCGCCACGGGGCTGCTGTCGACGGGAGAGGCAGCCTTCTGCCACGCTCTCATACAAGATTCGCGCCACGGTCGGCCCTTCCATTGGGAGCAGACTCTTCCTTCAGTCTCCCTTTGCACCCGTCACGAAACACGCCCGCAGACCCGCCCAATGATTCGCTGTTGATTGTCAGCAATATACCGTGTAATATATTCAACATGTTACGTCATTCATCCAGTCACATATCCGATAGATATTGGATCAATGCCGACAAATAAACGCGCCAAGTTCGTCGCCCTTGCCGAGGCTCGCGTCAACAGAGCGCTGAAGGACCTCCAGCTCATCGGTAATCTCTCGAATCGCTCCGCATACGAGTTCTCGGACGCGGACGTCCGACGAATCTTTGCGGAGCTTCAAAAGAGCCTCGAAACAGCGAGGGGAAGGTTCTCAAAGCCCCGAGAGCGCCCAGGTGGGGGCTTCCGCCTGTAGGACTTTGCCGTGAACGTCCGCTTAAATACGAGGCAACCGATCAGCACATGAGTGACGACGGAGGAGCCAAAGGTGCCCGAACTTAGGTTTTTGCGTAACGACGCCGGCGAAGGCGAAGGCTTGAGCGATGCGGGGATCGAGACCTACCGCGCGGACCCGTTTCCAGCTGTCGCGCGGGAGACGAGTCAAAACAGCCGTGACGCTCATGACAAAGAGCGGCACGCTGACGCTCCCGTAAGGGTCGAGATCGAACGGATCACCATACCTGGCGCGAGCCTGCCCGGATACGACAAGTACAAGGAGGTCGCGAAGCGATGCCTGGATCTCGCTATCAAGCAGAATCGCAGGAAGGAAACGGCGTTCTTCCAGCAGGCTCAGCGCGTGCTGAGTCAAGACCAGATCCCGGTGCTACGCGTGGCGGACTTCAACACTACCGGCCTGACGGGCCCCTGCGAGGAAGGCACACCCTTTCACTCACTGGTGAAATCATCCGGCGTTAGCAGGAAGGAAGACGACACTTCCAGCGGCTCATTCGGAATCGGCAAGAGCGCCGTCTACTCAGCCTCCGACCTGCAGACCGTGTTCTATTCAACTAGCTACCTCGACGGAGCAGGCCAAAGAGTTTTCCTGTGTCAGGGAAAGACAAAGTTCATGTCCTTCACAGATGCTGCCGGCCAGGCGTTTCGAAGCGTGGGCTACTGGGGCGACCCGGTGGGGTATCTCCCGATTCAGCTGCCATCGCTCGCGCCGGAGTGGCTACAGCGCGACGAGACTGGCACGACGGTCTGCTCAATCGCCGTCAGGGACTCCGATGATTGGCAGAACGAGATCATGGCATCGCTGCTAATGAACTTCTTCAGCGCAATCCATAAGAACGAGATGGAGTTCAAGGTTCAGGGTGAACTCCTGAACAGTCGGACTCTTCGTCTCCGCCTCGACGACCCCGCTATCGCCGCTGCCGCAAAGACTAAGCAAGAGGACTACGCCTTTGCCCAGCATATGCACGACTGCTTGACCAATGATGATGAGGCGACGACATATTCTCTCGAGGTGCCTGATGCCGGGACGTTCTGCCTGCGGCTGATGGTCAAAGACGGACTACCGAAGAGAGTGGGCATTCTGAGAAACGGCATGTACATTTGCGACAGCCTGGCTCACTTCGGGGACAAGTTCGCACGATTTTCGATGTACAGGGATTTTGTCGCCATTGTCGAGCCAACCAATGACCACGCCAACAGCTGGCTTCGTCGCATGGAGAATCCGCGGCACGACGAGTTTTCGCCCGAACGGCTCTTGACGTCGGCAGATCGGCGGTCCGCCGCAGTAGCTGGGCAGAAGTTGGCGAAGATGATTCGCGAACGGATCAAAGAAGCGGCGAAACCTCAGACCAATGACGAGACCGATTTGGAGGAACTCAGTGAGTTCTTCGCGCTCGACAATAAGGGTCGGAAGGATGACACGGGAACTCGTGATGTTGAGAGTTTCAAGGTTCTAAAGAATCCGTCCACATTAAGGAGTCGCCAAACTAAGACCCCAGCGAGTAGATCTCACGGGTCGGCGGGGGGCGGTGCTACGCAGCACGGAGAAGGAACGCGGAAGAATGGCGGCGAAGGCCCGGGCAAGGGAGCAGGCACTGGCGGCACGGGAACGCACTCCAGTAAGAAGCCCTTTGTTCTCAATGAGCCACGAACTCTGGTGCCGGATTCTCAAGACTTCAGCCGGCGCCGAATTCTGTTTACACCTGCGGAGTCCGGGGAAGCCTTCCTGAAGTTTGAGAGCTCAGGGCTGAGTGACACGCAAGACTTGCCAACTTTACCTGCCGAGTGTCGCGTTCAGTGTGTGGCCGGTGAGAGGCAACAGATCGACGTCTGCTTTGAGACACCCTACGACGGCCCAATTGAGATCGTGAGCTGGAGCGCCGTGGAGGCCGACGGTGAAGCTTAGTAGCGACATGCTCTTCGCGCATCCGGTTCTGTCGTCATCATCGACGGACTTCATAGGAGCTGTGTTCGACACAGACTTCGCAGTCAGGATTGGAGAGGCGGACAACCTAGATATTCTCGCATCAATGACGTTGAAGTGCCCCGACCTTGAGGCGTTGGTGAACTCAGGCGGCGCAGGGGCAGGTTTTTTTCTGATGTGTTCACACACGTACGACAACCGCTTGATAGAGATGGCGCCTGGGTCCAAGGAACACAGATTCAAGGCCAGCGACTTCTTTGGCACGATACGACTACGCCCCGTCGTCTGGTCAAAGGAAGCGCGCAAGCAATGGCGGAGCGCATACATCCATTCCGAGTACGGCGGAATTGCTGACTTTCCGGCGGCGGCTATCTTGGCCCTCGGCGACGAACAGACCTTCTCGGTCGATCGCGAGCGGCTCAAACCGTTCGAATCAATCTTCAGCCTTGCCGCACTCGACGAGTTGGGTCTTGGCGAAATCGCGGTCGACACGGACTCGGACAAGATAACCATCAAAGTACACTCGCAGACGAAGGAGAGCATAGAAGGCATCCGGAACACCAGTAGTGGCCGGAACATCATTCTGAACGCGGTCTACTTGCCCGCGGTGATGCAGGTTCTGAATGAGATCGCAGTTGATCGGAACCGGTGTGAGGCTCGACAGTGGTTCAGGATCTTCGAAGCGAAGTCGGCTGCTGTGGGGATCAGTCTGGAGCAGCCGGACTTCCTGAGAGACGCTCAACGACTGCTAGGCTTCCCATTTCTGAAAGTCGAAGCCGAGAAGGAGAGGTTGTTCGCCTAGATGGCAAATCTAACTCACGTCTCGGAATCAAAACTCGAAGAGCTTCGGTCAGAGATCGGTCGCAACCTCGATCGGTATTTGGGCGCTGGATTCGCCGACCTGAACCGAGATCCTGGTTGGTCGATCGGCCTCACAGGAACCATTGATCTGACAGGCCTAGAAGAGCTGGACGGTTCAAACAATCGCGCAGAGACCGACCTGAAGAACACCAAGATTGTCGCCACAGTGTTGGGCACATTGTCTCCTTCGCTCGCCAACGAAGAGCGCATCTGGGTCCGGCTGTCACACGTAGAGGGGTTTATCTACGCACGCGACCGGTGGCTGAAAGCTGACGAGGACCGAGCAGCTCAGGTGGCGGCGGTCGAGGCTCACTTCTTTGCCAAGACGCGAACCCGCATCCGTGACGATCACGCGTTGTCCCGGCTTTGGTGGAACTCGTACATCGTCAAGCGCTGTTATCCGGATGATTTCGAGAAGGGCCTTGAGTTGTTGCTCGCAAGCGCTGATGTAAGAAGCAACATCGTTGAGCGAATATGGTTAACGGGCAGGCGCCGCTTAGCAGGAGGAGTCTTCAGGAGGATGGCGAACGATCCTAAGGTCCTTGCGTCGGAACGGAGCTTTCGAGAGTTCATGAAATCTCTGAACTTCCTCGGCGGCGGGATAGTGTTCGAAGCGATGACAGACGGCCAGATTGACGACTTTCTGAACCGATGTTCCGATCGCGCACAGCAGGCATTGCGGGCCTGACGTCGTCACATCCTGCGACATCGCGGCTCAGTTGGCCTGTCTCCGCGAGCTCGGTCAGGACTCCAGTGGCCCAGAACCTCGAGCCGGCCAGCTTCTCACCGTTGAGTCGGTTGCGGAGTTCAGCCCGTTCCATTCCGTGCCGACCCGGTCGATTGCCGGCTGCGCACTCCACGGATTAGGTCGGAGACCGACATCAGTGAATCGCGGAGTTCGTCACTAAAGCTGTTCTGAATAGACAGTGGCACGACCAAGACCACTTGTCGCGACGCCATCTCCTCAACCTGATTGGCGCTGATGCCCGGCTCGAGCGTAAGCAGGTGTTTAATCGGCACCCGGTCGCCCTCGGCTAGGATCTGTCTCCAGCGATCCTTGCACGTTGATTTCACGCCAAGGAGAGTCAGTTGTTCCTCCGGGAAAGCAGGGTCCCTGTAGGCTTGGATGGAGGGGAAGACGAAGTCCGGTCGGGAAGAGCGCTCCGTCACCTGGCCACGGGAATAGGCGAGGCCATTCGCGCGGAATATAGCCTCGAGGTGGTGTTCGAGGGCATAGCCGACCCTCGACTTTCGACGATTCTGGACGCTAAGTGAGAACTGTACAAACGCATCCACGTCATCGCCAAACCCTTGGCGGAGCCTCTGGAGCACGAGGTGGCGCTCAAGTTGTCGGAATAACGCCTCCTCACGCTCAAGCCACGCCATTAACGCTTCGTCGGGATCCTCGACAGGTTCGACGTCCGGGGTGACCTGCCGCGCAAACTCGGAGAACTCAGCCGTCGAGGGGAACCCTCCACCGAAGCGGTCGAGGAGAATCTCGAGATACGACTCCTCGGCTGCCGGGCCGACCTCCGGCTCGATCCCGAGTTGCGCAAGGATGGTCCGTGCTGCAAAGCCGAGGTTCGAGTCATTGTCCGATACGTTCGTGACCTCGACGCCGTCCTGTGGTGCAGCCAAGCCAAAGAGCCACAGCAGTTGCTTTTCTGCCGTGCTGTCTCGAGGGGCGAATGCGACCAGAACGCTGCCATCTGCTCTTCGCAGCACTAGCGCCAAGTCACCTTCGCAGAGTCGCTCAGATGCATCTGTGCTTGGGAAGTAGAGGCGGTACTCCGACCGTGTCGGGTGTGACTCCCGCGCGTCATACCAAGTCACAAAGCCCTCGGAGAAGGTAGCGTCCTCATCGTCTCGGCCGATGTAGACGAAGCGAGCGTCGAACCGGTGCCTTGCCTCTCCAAATATCTCTTTGAGGAGCTGGACGCCGTTGAACTCGTGCTGATTTGAGCGGTTGGGGAGCGCCTCAACCGCAGATAGTCGCTTTGCCGCGGCGCCAGTAACGAGGGACGAGAGTGAACCTGTCATGCCGGAACGGCAACCGGATTCGAGGGCGCCGTAAACGGAAATTGTAGTTGCTCGCCTGAGATCAATCGCATCAGTGGCGGCACGACAGCGCCCGCCACAGCTTCCACAACCGGCACCACGACAGAGTTGCCAAACTGTCGATAGGCCTGAGTGTCAGAAACGGGGATCACAAACTTCCGGTACCCACTCCTGTCGAACCCCATTAGCCGCGCACATTCCCGAGGCGTGAGCCTTCGTGGGTTTCTGCGTCCACGGCGAATGAGAATCTCCGAGCCGTCCTTGAAGTACCGTGCCGACAGAGTGCGAGATCTATCCTCAGGTCCCACTAGGCCGAAACCGAACCCGTTGCCCTTCTCCTGGTGCTTCTTGGCGTAGGCTTTGAGATAGGTCCACAGGTGATCAGTCAGGATGTACTTTTCGGTCACTGAAGCGCTGTCGCCCTCGGTATAGGGCCACTCGGGCTTCTCTGAGCCATCTTCGGTGTGGAGGATGCTGGCAAGTCGTGGACCCGCTTCTGTCGGAGGCACAAATAGCTCATCGAGCGAAAATCTCACGTCCTCCCGGAGCCCCACTATGAAGATTCGCTCGCGATGCTGCGGCACGAACGACTTGGCGTCGATGATTCGAGTCGTAATTGAATAACCGAGCGTGTCCTCCAGCGTCTCCTTGATTCGAGCAAACGTCCGGCCTTTGTCGTGGCTCTTCAGATTCTTGACGTTCTCCAGGATAAATGCCGCCGGTCGATGGCACGCGATGATGTCCGCAATCTTGAAGAACAGATTGCCCTGCTCAAGACAACTGAAGCCGTGCGGCCGCCCCAGCGCATTCTTCTTCGAGACTCCTGCAATTGAGAATGGCTGACAAGGGAAGCCGGCCAGGAGCAGATCGTGGCTGGGGATTTTCTCCGGCTCCACCTCGTTGATATCGGACGCAAAGGGATGCCCCGGGCCGTCCTGAAAGTTAGCTTGGTAGGTCTGTCGGCTGAACTTGTCTCGTTCGCAGCTGAAGACACAGTGCCCGCCGACGGCTTCCACTCCCATGCGCAAGCCACCGATGCCAGCAAACAGGTCGATGAAGCGGAAATCCGGTTTGCCGTTGACGGTACGCGTGTACCCGTAGGCAATTCGCCGAAGCATCTCCAACTCGGCCACGCTCGGTTCAGTGCGGCCACGCTTCCACCGGTACAGCGTCGATTCCGTTCGGCCAAGCTGGCGGGCGATTTCGTCCACCCGCAATGGGATGGTTTCGATCAGACGAACGACTTCCTGGTTGGTTGCCACGGCTGCCTCGCTGGGAATGATTTTGGCATTGTGCCAGTCAAGGCTTTCGCCGTCAAGGCGAAAGTGAGAATTTCCTCAGCAAGGTTTCGGCCAGAGCATCAGGGTCGCTCGTTTGACACTCCCAGACTGTGACGACACGCCAACCCATGGCGCGGAGGGTTCGCCGGACACGCTTGTCCCTGGCGACATTCTCCGCGAACTTCGCCATCCAGAATGGTGTGTTGCTCTTGGGTGTGTAAGCGAAACGGCATCGAGGATGCCGATGCCAGAAGCAGCCGTGCACTTCTACGACAGTCCGATGCCGCGGCAAGACAATATCGGGCCGACCCGGCAGACCGCGGACATTCAGTCGAAATCGGAACCCGAGGCGATGCAGGACTGACCTGACGATCTTCTCTGGTGCCGTGTCGCGACCTCGAATTCGCGACATGTTCCAACTACGCCGCTCGCTGGAGAGAATGTCAGCCAAAGAGATGCTTCCGCGCAAATCGTATCGCGGTTAGAGGCCGGCCCTTCCAAGACGCTCCCGACGAGCGTCCTTCTCCCGTCAAGCTTCCCGATCCCGACGAGAATCCCCTCCCGACTCCCGACTCCCGACTCCCGACTCCCGACTCCCGACTCCCGTCTCCCGTCCCGTCTCCCGTCTCCCGTCCGGATCAATCCGCCCGCAACGCCTGCATCGCATCCACCCTCGACGCGCGTGCGGCGGGCATCAGCGAGGCCGTGATGGCGGCGCCCACAAGGATGAGCGCCGCTCCGG
>CAYJPQ010000015.1:0-27195 GCA_964372085.1 uncultured Bifidobacteriaceae bacterium
TCGGTCGTGTCGCCAAAGCCGAAGGCGCGGCGCAGGTGCACGCCCGCCCCTTCGATGTGGGGTTGCGACTCGATGATCTTTCTGACCGCGCGCATCGACATGGCGGGACCCCAGCGGAAGTTAACAGTTCCACAGTGCACAGTGCACAGTTGAAGTTGGGAGTGTCAGTTTCAGTTTACAGTTGCAGTCACAGTCACAGTCACAGTTGTGAGACACCGACCCACTGCCCATTAGATGCCGATTTCTCGCCCGGCGTTCCGGCGGCCCTCGGCCGAGACTTTGGCTATACTCCACGCGTGCCGCCTGTTATCGATAACCCCATCCTGAACGCTCCATTCGAGGAGCCAGGACGCCACTTCAGGTTCGACGACGACGGCATCACGGACGAGGTGGTGGGCGGCCGGCGTGAAAGCGGGTATTTCCTGCCGATTGCCAGCCCGCGAAAGAAGGGCGGGCAGCTCAAGTTCGAGACCGAATGGACCCAGGACCGATTCCTGTCGAGTCCACGCATCAACCGTATCCGCGAGCGCGTGAACCAGTGGCGCGTTGGCGGCTACGTCGGCTGCACGCGCACCACCGACAGCCTGCTGCGGTATTGGGGGCACCCCGCACGCGAGAAGAAGCTCTTTTTCTGCCAGCGAGAGGCGTTGGAAACCGCGATCTACCTCACCGAGGTGGCGTCTGGCTTTGGCGACGCGTGGATTGAGAACGAGCTCCGCAAGGAGAACGAGGACTTCAACGGGGGCCTGCCGCGATTGGCCATGAAGATGGCCACCGGATCGGGCAAGACGGTGGTGATGGCCATGCTCATCGCCTGGCAGGCGCTCAACAAGCTCGAGGACAAGCAGGATCGTCGCTTCAGCGATGCGTTCCTGATCGTCACGCCCGGCATCACGATTCGCGACCGGCTGCGCGTGCTGCTGCCCACCGATCCGCAGAACTACTATCGCGAGCGCGACATCGTGCCGGCCGACTTGTTGGAGCGCCTTGGGCAGGCGCGGATCGTGATTACCAACTACCACGGGTTCCTCCTGCGGGAGCGCGGAGACGCCGCCAAGCTGACGAAGAGCATCCTTGCCAAGGGTGAGGCGAGCCCATTTATAGAATCGCCCGACCAGATGGTGCGCCGCGTGTGCCGCGAACTCGGCGGCAAGAAACAGGTAATCGTGCTCAACGACGAGGCGCATCACTGCTACCGCGCGAAGCCCGTCGATGAGGTTGTCGAGAAGCTGACCGGCGATGACCGGGTCGAGGCCAAGAAGCGCGAAGAAGAGGCTCGCGTGTGGATGTCAGGCTTGCAGGCGGTGCACAAGAAGATTGGCATCCGCGCCGTCTACGACCTCTCGGCGACGCCCTTCTTTCTGCGCGGCAGCGGCTATCCCGAAGGCACCCTGTTTCCCTGGGTGGTGTCGGATTTTTCTCTCATCGACGCCATCGAGTCGGGCATCGTCAAGGTGCCCCGCGTGCCGGTGGAAGACAACTCGATGACGGGGGAGCAGCCGACGTATCGCGACCTCTGGTTGCGCATTCGCGATGACTTACCTAAGGGTCGCAAGGGTGAGGTCGCAGCCGCTGATCCGAAGCTGCCGGTTCAACTCGAGGGCGCCCTGCGGTCGCTCTACCAAAACTACGAGAAGGCGTTTGCCCGCTGGCAGGAGAGCCCCGACACGCGGGCCCGGGGCGGCACGCCTCCCGTCTTCGTGGTGGTCTGCAACAACACCAGCGTGTCGAAGATGGTGTTCGACTACCTGGCCGGATGGACCAAGACCCTGCCCGACGGCCGCGAAGTGGTCGTGCCAGGCCAGTTGCCGTTGTTCAGCAACGAAGAGCAAGGCGCCTGGTCGTCAAGGCCCAAGAGCATCCTGGTGGATTCGAGACAGCTTGAATCTGGCGAGGCCATGAGCGACGAGTTCAAGAAGATGGCCGCTGTGGAGATCGAGGAGTTCAAAGCCGAGTACCGCACCCGCTTTCCCGGCCGGGATGCCGACGACCTCACCGACGAAGACCTCTTGCGAGAGGTGATGAACACCGTTGGCAAGGACGGCAAGCTGGGCGAGCAGGTGCGGTGCGTGGTGTCGGTGTCGATGCTCACCGAGGGCTGGGACGCCAACACCGTCACCCACATCCTCGGCGTCCGCGCTTTTGGCACGCAGTTGCTGTGCGAACAGGTGGTGGGTCGCGGGCTCCGGCGCGTCAGCTACGCGGTGGGAGACGATGGGCGGTTTGCGCCTGAGTATGCGGAAGTGTATGGCGTGCCGTTCTCTTTTATCCCATGTTCCGGGTCGACACCCAATCCCACGCCAGGCCCCACCGCCACTCACGTGCGTGCGCTCGACGAGCGGGCTGCGCTCGAGATCACGTTCCCTCGCGTTCAGGGCTATCGTTTCGATATCCCCACCGAACGCCTGACCGCCCGGTTCACTCCAGAATCGCACTATTCGCTTTCGACGGCGGATATCCCCACCAAGACCGAGAACGCGCCGATCGTGGGGCAGTCTGTCATTCACACGCTGGACGACCTGCGCAGCCGGCGCCAGAACGAGATTGCCTTCCTCCTGGCCAAGCTGGTCCTGGAGAAGTACTTCCGCCAGGAGGGTAGCGACGAGGTGTGGCTGTTTCCGCAACTACTGGTGATCGCCAAGCGCTGGCTGGCCGAATGCGTCACCTGCAAGGACAACACCTTCCCGCAGTTGCTGCTGCTCGTGGCGTTCGCCAACGACGCTGCCGACCGCATCTACCAGGCTATCGTCCGAGCCCAGGAAGGGGAGGCGCGCATCAAGCCCATCCTGCGCCCCCACAAGGGCGAGGAAGTGGGAACCACGCGGTATGTGAGCTTCGACACCACGAAGCCCACTTACGCCACGCGCGCCGACAAGAGCCACGTGTCGCATGTGGTCGCGGATACCGGGTCGTGGGAGCAGAAGATGGCGCAGGTGCTGGAGGAACTCGACGAGGTCGAGTGCTACGTGAAGAACCAGGGGCTGAATTTCACCATCCCCTACATGCTGAACGGCGACCAGCGTCAGTACTATCCGGATTTTGTCGCTCGCATCAGGAGCGCCGAGGCGTCAACCCCGGCGGATCGACTCAACCTCATCATCGAGGTGAGCGGCGAGGGGCGCAAGGACAAGGCGGCCAAGGTGGCGGCCGCCCGCACGTTGTGGGTGCCGGCCATCAACCACCACGGCGGGTTCGGCCGGTGGGCGTTTGTGGAGGTCACCGACCCCTGGGACGCCGTTGGCACGCTCCGGGCGGCGGTGGGCTGATGGCTTATTTCTTGTTTCTCGACGAGAGCGGCCACGACCAGCGCGACAGCCCCTGCGAGGTGCTGGCCGGCGTGTGCGTTGAGGATCGCGATCTGTGGAACCTTATCGACGCCATCGCCGATGCCGAAGACCGCCATTTCGGTCTTCGGTACAGCCGGATCAAAGATGAGATCAAGGGCAAGAAACTGCTGAAGCGCAAGGCCTTCCGGCATGCGTCGCAACAGCCCCCGGTAGACGAGGCCAGGCGACGAGACCTTGCCAGGCAGGCCATCGAGAGTGGGGCAACCGTCACCAGGGATCAGATCACCGCGCTGGGACAGTCGAAGCTCGCGTTTGTGCGCGACGTATTCGACATTTGTGCGCGGTTTCATTGCCATGCCTTCGCGAGCATCGTGGCCCGCGACGCGCCGAGACCCCTGAACGCGGTGCTTCGCAAGGACTACGCGTTCCTGTTCGAGCGGTTCTTCTATTTCCTCGAGGACAGGGGCCCCACGGTGCAGGGGGTGGTGGTCTTTGACGAACTCGAGAAGACCGCAAGCAAGATTCTGCTCGGGCAGATGGAGGAGTATTTCCTCCAGACGGCGCGGGGCCGTCAGCGGTCGAGGCAGGTCATTCCCCAGCCGTTCTTTGTCCACAGCGACTTGACCACTCTGGTTCAGGTCGCCGACCTGATCGCGTATGTGACAGCGTGGGCGTTCCGAATTCCAGGTACGCTTGACGCCCCAGCGCGGGAGGAATTGGCGCCCTTCGCAGCCCAGGTGTCCGGGCTACGCTATCGGACCGAGAGGGAAATTCTGGGGCGCCCGAACTTCGCGGTATGGAGTTTCGCCGTGATCAACGACCTGAGGGGCTGGGAAGACCGAGCGGGCGAGGGAGCCCGATAAGGAAAAAGGCAATGAAGCGTTTCCGCCCCAAAGCCTCCGTTGACAACTGTATCGTCTCTTACGCGACGCGTCAATAGCACCCCTATGGCCAAACGCCTACCCAAGCCCAAAGGCCCCACGCCCGTCGACGCGATCAAGCACAAGGACACGCGCAAGAACATCCCCACCGAGGAACTGCGCGACTTCATTGCGGACGACGAGGCGAAGCCGAAGACCATGCTCTACCCGCGCGACCCGTCGCTCGACCCGCAACTGGTGTGGAAGGGCAAGGACGAGCAGGACCAGGCCGACCTCGCCGTGCCCGTTGTCCCCATCTACATCCAGGAAAAGGTGCACCCGCAGGCCATCATCGAGCACCTGCGGAACACCGCCAAGGCGGGCGAGCAGGAGCCGGAGCTGACGCTCTTCGACGACTTCAACGGCCTGGACGACTTCGACAAGAAGGTGGACTTCTACCGGTGGGACCAGCACTGGTCGAACCGGATGATCCTGGGCGACTCGCTGCTGGTGATGACCAGCCTCGCCGAGAAGGAGGGGCTGAAGGGCAAGGTCCAGATGATCTACCTGGACCCGCCTTACGGCATCAAGTTCGGCAGCAACTGGCAGGTGTCCACGCGTAAGCGCGACGTGAAGGATGGCAAGGTGGAGGACGCCACCCGCCAGCCCGAACAGATCCGCGCCTTCCGCG
Source organism: uncultured Bifidobacteriaceae bacterium (assembly GCA_964372085.1). Taxonomy (GTDB): domain Bacteria; phylum Acidobacteriota; class Vicinamibacteria; order Vicinamibacterales; family UBA2999; genus 12-FULL-67-14b. The sequence goes on from CAYJPQ010000015.1 coordinate 4,839, forward strand.
ACACCTGGAAGCTGGGTATCCACTCGTACCTCGCCTACCTCCGCGACCGCCTCACCGTGGCAAGAGAACTACTGACCGAGACGGGCAGCATCTTCGTGCAGATCGGGGATGAGAACGTCCATCTCGTGCGCGCGGTGATGGATGAGGTATTTGGGAGCGAGAATTTCTGCGCTCTGATTAGCTTCAAAAAGACAAGCGGAGCCACAGGTGACATGCTGCCAGGCACCGTTGACTACCTCATTTGGTATGCCAAGGATCTGACCAGGGCGAAGTACCGAACAATTTACCGCGACCGCGAACTTGGTGGCGACGCCTCCGAACCCTACGCGTACATACAACTGGCAGATGGTTCGCGCCGGCGAATGACCCAGGAGGAGCAGCGCGGTTCTGTGGCGTTACCACCGTCCGCGAGGATATTCAGATTCCAAATCTTGACAAGTCAGAGCATGGGGCGCCAAAAGGGTGAGGGAGCTGCTTCGTGGTTTCCCGTTCGGATTGGCGGGAAAGAGTATCGCCCTTCTATGCAGGCGCGCTGGAAGACGAATGAGTCAGGGATGACCAACTTGATTGCCGCAGGCAGAGTTGAAGCGGGCGCGAGCCTTGGCTACCTGCGGTTTCACGACGATTTTCCAGCATTCCCGCTGACTAACCTTTGGGACGATACGCAGTCTGGGTCTGCGATGGACAAGACCTACGTGGTGCAGACGAACCAGAAGATTGTAGAACGCTGCGTCCTGATGTCCACTGATCCTGGGGATCTCGTTCTTGATCCGACTTGTGGCTCAGGGACAACTGCGGTGGTAGCCGAAGAACAAGGCCGGCGCTGGATCACCTGCGACACCAGCCGCGTCGCGCTCACGCTGGCGCGTACGCGCCTGATGGGCTCGAAGTATCCGTGGTACCTGCTTTCCGATTCTCCCGAGGGCCAGAAGAAGGAAGGGGAGATCACCGGTAAGATTCCGCCCGCCTACAAGACTGAGGGCGATATCCGGAAGGGCTTCGTCTACAAGCGCGTCCCGCACGTTACCCTCAAGTCCATTGCCAACAACCCCGACATCACGGAGGGGATGACGCGGGAGCAGATTGACGCGGCCATCCTGAGGCACGCGGACACAGAGTTGCTGTACGACAAGCCGTACGAGGACAGCAAGCGCATTCGCGTGACGGGGCCGTTCACGGTGGAGAGCCTCTCGCCGCATCGGGTGCTGGCGACGGACGAGGAGCGGCCACGCAGCGAGCAGGAAGGCCAGCGCGACAGCGTGGCGGGGCAGTTCGAGACGATGATCCTCGACAACCTGCGGAAGGCCGGCGTCCAGAACACCGTGAAAAACGAGCGACTGGTGTTCGACCGGCTCGAGCCCCTCGCCGGCTCGTGGCTGCACGCTGGTGGCACCTACACGGACGCGGAGGGCAAGTCGCGCCGCGTGGCCGTGTCGATTGGCCCGGAGCACGGCACCGTGGGCCCCGCCCAGGTGAAGGAGGCCGCCAAGGAGGCCGTGCTCGGCGTCGGCTTCGACGTGCTCATCGTCTGCGGCTTCGCCTTCGACCCGCACGTGTCCGAAGAGGCCAAGCGCTACGGCAAGCTGCAGGTGCTCACGGCCCGGATGAACCCCGACCTCTCCATGGGTGAGGAGCTGCTCAAGAAAACCGGTGCGGGCAACCTGTTCATGGTGTTCGGCGAGCCGGATGTGTCGATCTCACCGGCCGACAAGGAAGGGAACCTGCAGGCCACCCTGCACGGCGTGGACGTGTACGACCCCACCACGGGCCAGATTCGAAACAGCTCCACCGACGACATTGCCTGCTGGTTTATCGACACCAACTACGACGGCGAAAGCTTCTTCGTGCGGCACGCCTACTTCACGGGTGCGGACGAACCCTACGAGAAGCTGAAGCGCGCCCTGAAGGCCGAGATCGACGAGGCCGCCTGGGCCACGCTCTACAGCACGGTGAGCCGCTCGTTTGCGCCGCCCGAGACAGGGAAGATCGCCGTGAAGGTGATCAACCACTACGGCGACGAAGTGCTCAAGGTCTTCGAACTGTAGAACCGACGTCGCGCGGCTAGGTTTCGCCGAGTGCCTCGAGGTCGGCCAGATCCTTCGTCCTGCCGGCAGCGCGCTTGTTCTTGACGAATTCGGCTCTGCCGATAAAGTTGACCGGTTGGTCTCCGAGCCGGCCGACCTGACGCCCGCGTGACACCTCGGCCCACGTCACGCTGTCGATCGCGCTCATCACGTGCAGCTGAACGGGCGGCACGCCCATCTCGATAACCTTTCGGCCAATCACGATGTCGTCTGGAGTCACGGGTGCCGCAGGGAATCCGAAGGCCTGGATGGCGGCGAGCAGGCGACGACCGTTCTCCGTGGTCGGCTCGACCAGCAGGTCCAAGTCACCTGTGAAACGCGGTGCGCCGTGGTACGCGAGGGCGTAGGCGCCCACCACCACGAAGCTAACGCGATGGTCGTTCAGTAACGCGCAGAACTCGTTGAAGTCTGGCGCCGCGTCCACCCCATTGCCTCCGTAGGAACTCGACGGCCGCGAGGCGTTCCTCCGCCGGGCGGCTGAGCCAGTACGCCAGGACGTCGGCGTCCTGCTTGTCGATGGTGGTGACCGACATCACCTTCCGGTCGACCTTGAAGTCCATGTGCCGATTCTAGCCCCAAACACCACCCCGGGGCCGCCCTATCGAATCGCGTTCATCGCTTCCTGGAACCCGACCACGGCGAAGAGGAGGAGGATCAACCCGAGCAGGAGGTTCGTGTACCACGCGTTGTGCGGGACGTCTTCGGTCCACGTCACGCGGTTGTTCAGGTAGAGGAGCGTCGCCGCCAGGAACGGCACGAACAGGCTGCCGACGATGGTGTAGATGACGATCACCTGGATGGGCTGACCCGTGAAGGCGAGGGGCAGCGGCACCAGCGTGATGAAGGCCAGGGCCAGGCGGTACGGCGTGCTGGTGACCTTGGTCACCTCCTCGCGCGCCTCGGGTGAGAGCTGCTTCACCACGCCGTAGAAATCGGCGTAGAGATACGGCACGCTCTGCCACACGCCCAGCAGCGAGGCAAACACCGCGGCCCAGAAGCCGACGGAAAAGGCCAGGCGGCCGAAGGCGCCGAGCAGGTTGCCGAGGGCCTCGGCCATCTTCGGCACCGCCTGGGCGTTGGTCAGCACGACGCCCGGGACGAAGAACGCGTCGTTGGCGATCAGCATGATCGACAGGCCGAAAAGCGCCGTGAACACGTACGCGATGGCCACGTCGCCGCGGACGTAGCCGAGGTAGCCCGCACCGCGCATGCCTTCCTCGCGCATCCAGTAGTTATAGGAGAGCATCGTGATGGAGCCGCCCACGCCGCCGATGAGCGACAGCACGTAGGTGCCGGAGCCGCCGGGAATGACGGGCACGACCAGCCCCTGCGCGGCCGGCCACGGGTCGCGCAGCGTGAGCGCGGCGCACAGCAGGATGCTGAAGCCCATGACGCCCACTAGCGTCTTCATGAGCTTCTCGAAGTTGCCGTAGCCCCCCAACCACACGAAGGCGCCGCCGACGAGGCTGTGGAGCACGGCGCCCCACGGTTGCGAAATGGCGCCGCCGGTGAGGTTGGCGATGCCCAGGCCGCACGCGTTGGTGAGCGCCGCGCTCACTGCCACGGTCCACAGCACCAGGTAGACGCCGAAGTAGTACTTCACCCAGGGCGGCAGGTAATCAGCCCAGCCCTCGAGCGCCGTCTTGCCGGTGGCGAGCTGCCACCGCGCGATGCCCTCGCTCAGGACGAACTTGAAGAAGGCGCCGGCCGCGATGGCCCAGAGCAGGACGACGCCGTAGCGCGCGCCGCCCACGGTGGCCGACACGACGTCGCCCGACCCGATGCCGGTGGCCGCCACCACCAGGCCGGGTCCGGCGAGTTTCCAGACGCTGACGGTGGAAACAGGCGGCCTGCTCGAGTCGGACACGGGCGGCAGGTTATCACGCCCCACACTCCGGTGCCGGGGTGCGTACGGTGCCTACTTCGCCGCGCTGACAAGTTGCGAGAAGGGCACAATGGTCCCGTGCAAAGGCACGATGCGGTCCACGCGGAGGTTGCGCTTCTTGATGTTCTCGAGCAGGTTCGCTGCAAACGGGTGTGAGGCCGAGCCCGGGCTGAAGGCATCCACCTCCACCAGCACCCGCAACGCCGGGAAATACGCCATCAGCATCGTCTCGGAATGCGGATTGTCGGGGACGTGGTACAGCGTCATGGCCATCGCGGCGTCCTTCAGCTCGCGTTGGTCGTCCACGGTCTCCACCCTCAGCGCCTTGGGCGCGCGCTGGAGCAGGTCGGGTTGCCGCGTGTGCGGCCGCTCCGCCATCGTCTCCACGAAGGCGCGGTTGCCGGCCTGGGTGACCACGGTGAGGCCTTCGGCAATGGCCGCGCGCAGGCCCGCGGTGTGGTCGAAGTGGTGGTGGGTGGTCACGAGCATGGTCAGCGGCTTGGCGGGCACCGTCTCACGGGCCCTGGCGATGACGGCCAGCGTGCGCGCCTCGCTTTGCGGGGCCTCGATCAGCACCAGGTGATCCGCGAATTCCACGAGCGCGCTGTGGTGCGACTGGCCGGCCAGCAGCCACAGGCCCCTGCCCACCGGTTCGACCGTGACGACAGGGGCGGGCGGGGCGGCCGGGGCGAGCGGCAGCGCCGGAGCTGAAAGGCCGCCGAGGTCGCTGTCCACGGCCTGCTGGCGCACGCGCAGCTTGGCGGTGACGAAGTCGTCCACCTTGGTGGTGATGCGGCGCGGCAGCTTCAGGCCGTTCACGTCCTGGTAGTCGGCGAAGGCCATGCTCACCGTGACGTCGCCGAGGTTGAAATGGCGCGTGTTGACCGAGGCGCGCACGGGCAGGCCGGTGGCATCAACCGCCAGAATGAAGGTGAGGCCTGTGCCGGTGGTGATGTCGGCCATCCGCTCGGCGCCCTCCGTCCGGACGTTGGCGATGGCGGCGCCCGGGCTGAGGGCCGCGCGCATGATGGCCAGGGGGTGCCCGAAGGCGTCGATGCGGCGATCGACCGCGCCCTGCCCGGTGACGCGCGAGGCGGCGCCCGCGGCGTTGACGGTGTAGACCAGGTCCGCATCGATGCCGAAGATCTGGCGCTGCGGATCGGGGCCCTGGAAGTAGGTGAAGTGCGGCGTGCGCGTCTGCTCCACGCGCGCGCGGTTGGCCACCAGGTCGAGCCGCCGCGTGTAGTTCGCAACGGCGAACGACTGCCCGGCCGCCTCCGGCCGCAGGTCCTGGCCCAGGTTGTAGCTGGTCCCCTCGCCCACGAGGGCCACGGTGCGAAGCTGCGCGATGCGCGCGCGCCCCCCGAGCGCCTCGGCCACCTCGTCCACGAACCGCTGTTCGAGCGTCGGCGGGGTGCAGGCGGTAAGCACCAGCGTCAGCGCACACGCGGCGAAGGACAGCAGGCAGAAGCGGGATCGCATCACGTGGTCCATTCTGGTGGCACACCGACGTACGAGCCGTCGAGTGCGGAAACTGAGTTGCATCCCAGCAGCTTGAGCGTGCGAATCACGTCGGTCCGCAGGATGTCGATGGCCCTGGCGACACCGGCCTCGCCGGCCGCGCCCAGTCCATACGCATAGGCACGGCCAATCAGCACGGCGCGCGCGCCCATGCACACCGCCTTCACCACGTCGCTGCCGCGGCGGATGCCGCCGTCGAGCAGCACTTCCGCTTTCGAGCCCACGGCCGCCACGATCTCGGGCAGCACCTGCAAGGTCGGTGCGACCCCATCGAGCTGTCGCGCGCCGTGGTTCGACACCACGACGGCATTCGCCCCATGCGCCACGGCCTTCCGCGCATCGTCCGCTGTATGGGCGCCCTTCACGACGATGGGACCCTGCCAGGCATCGCGAATCCAGCGGAAGTCGTCCCACGACACCATCGACTGCTCGAGCGCGGCGCCCACATCAGCGTAGCCCATGGGGCCGCTCGGGAGCACGATGTTCGGAAAGCTCATCAGCCCACCGTCGCGGAAGAACGACCACAGCCAGGAGGGCCTGGCCAGCATCTGGCCGAGGTAGGGCAGCGTGGAGAGGTTACGGGCCAACAGTTCCTTGACGCCGTTGCGCACGTCGCGCTCGCGCAGGCCCGCCACGGGCGTGTCGATGGTGACGACGAGCGCGGAGTAGCCGGCGGCTTTCGCGCGCGCAATGGCGCCGAGCGCCACGTCGCGGCCCCCGACCAGGTAGAGCTGGTACCAGGCGGGCCCCGTGGTGGCGGCCTTCACGTCTTCGAGGCGGCAGCCCGACAGCGTGGAGAGCGTGTAGAGGGTGCCGGCCTTGCCGGCCGCCGCCGCCGCGCGCTCCTCGCCGCGCGGGTAGAACACGCGGCTGCTGCCGACGGGCGCCAGCAGGAACGGCAGCGCGAGCGTGGTGCCGAGAACGGTCGTGGAGAGGTCGCAACTGCGCGTGGCCACGGCCGAGCGCGGCCGGAACAGCACCTGGTCGAAGGCCCGGCAGTTCTCGCGGAGGGTGATCTCCTTCTCGGCGCCGCCGTCGATGTAATCGAAGGTCATGCGCGGCAGCCGCCGCCGGGCGGCGAGGCGCAGATCGTCGATGGTCACCACCGAGGACATGGGGCGCGATTCTATCAGGGCTGGGAGCCTGACGGAGATTTCAGGTACTCTTCAGGAATGGCGCCATCCCTCTCGCGTAGCGTGGGTCTGTCCGCCCCGCAGTCGCGGGCGCCCCTGCCACCATGCGAATACTGATCATCGAAGACGATGCCAAGGTTGCGGGCGCCGTCAAGACGGGCCTCGTGGCCGAGGGGTTCGACCCGGTGGTCTGCCGGAGTGGGGAGGACGGCTTCTTCAGGGCGACGACCGAACCGTTCGACGCCGTCCTGCTCGACCTCGGGCTGCCAGGGCGGGGCGGGCTCGACATCCTGTCCGGGTTGCGCGGGCGCGGCTTGACCCTGCCGGTGCTGGTGATGACGGCCCGCGACGCGGTGGAGGACCGGGTGAACGGACTCAACAGGGGCGCGGACGACTACCTGGTGAAGCCGTTTGCCTTTGCCGAGTTGGTGGCGCGGCTCCGCGCGCTGTTGCGCCGCGGCAGGCCCGAAGACGTGGGGCGCGTCCGCGTGGCCGACCTCGAGCTCGATGCCCTCGTTCGCACGGTGCGGCGCGCCGGCACGCCGATTGAACTCACCTCGCGCGAATTCGACCTGCTGGCCTACCTGATGCGTCACAAGGGTCAAGTGGTGTCCCGCGAGATGCTGGCCAGCGACGTGTGGCACGAGCCGTCTCGGGGCACGCCGCTCGACAACGTCATCGACGTGCACATCGCACGCCTGCGCAAGAAGGTGGACGCGGGGGCCGCGCCCCGGCTCATTCACACCATTCGCGGGGTAGGCTTCCTGGTGAAGGAGGGCGACGCATGATGCGGCGCCTGCGGCTACGCCTGCCGTTGCGCCTGCGGCTGGCGGCGTGGTGCGCGGCCTCAATCCTCGCCATCTTGACGCCGGTGCTGATTGGCCTGCTCGTGGTGCAATGGCAGGCCATGCGCGAAGCCCTGGATCATCATCTCGAGGAGGACCTCGAGGTGGCGGCCGAGATGCTGGTCGTGTCGGGCGGCGGCGTGACGTGGCGGACCGACTCGGAGCGGGACCTCGGATACGACGCGGCGCCGCAGCGCTGGGTGGAGGTCTACGGCGCCGACGGCCGGCCGCTGTATTTCCGAGGGCTGGCGGCCCGCGCGCCCATTCGCGACTCGCTGCCCGACGCGGCCAGCGATCACGAAGGCGTGTCCACGCGACAGACGCCCGCCGGTGCGTTTGTGCGCCTGCGCGTGGCCGATCGGCGCATCGGCGACCTGCCGGTCCGCATCCGCGTCGCCCGCTCCGAGGACTCGTTGCGGGCGGATCTCCTCTGGCTCTTCGTGCTCTTCTCCGTGGCCGCGCCCCTGTCGGTGGTCGTGTCGGCCGCGGTGGGCTACGGCATCGCCGGCCGCGCGCTGGCGCCGCTGGCGGCGATGGCCGAGCGGGCGCAGTCGATCAGCGCCGACCATCTCTCCGAGCGCCTGCCCGTCGACAGCGACGACGAGTTGGGCCAACTGGCGCGCATCTTCAACGAGACCTTCGCGCGCCTCGAAGCATCGTTCGCGCGCCTCCGGCAATTCGCCGCCGACGCATCGCACGAGTTGCGCACACCGCTCACGGCCATCCGGAGCGTGGGCGAGGTGGGGCTGCGAGAGGCCCGGGATCCCGCCCAGTACCAGGAAGTCGTCGGCAGCATGCTCGAGGAGGCCGACCGGCTGACGCGCATGGTCGACACCTTGTTGACACTGGCGGGGTGGGAGAGCGGGCGGGTGCGGCCGGTGCGGCACATGGTTGACCTGCGGGGACTGGCCGACGAGGTGTGCGCGCAACTGTCGGTGCTCGCCGAAGAGGCCGGGGTGCACCTCGCCGTGGAGGCCGGGCCGCCGGCCTCCGCGCTGTCAGACCCCGTGATGGTCCGGCAGGCGCTCACCAACGTGATCGACAACGCCATCAAGTTCACCGGCCCTGGCACGGAGGTGAAGGTCTCCCTTCGCGCGGAACCCCACCGCGTCGGCCTCGTGGTCGACGACCAGGGCCCCGGCATTCCCGAGGCCGAGCGCGATCGCGTGATTGAGCGTTTCTACCGGGTCCATCACGGCGACGGCCGATCCAGCCGGCCTGGGACCGGGCTCGGACTGGCCATCGCCCACTGGGCGGTAACGGCCAATGGCGGCACGCTGGCCGTGGAGGCGAGCCCCGCCGGCGGCGCGCGCCTCATCCTGTGGCTGCCGGCGCTGCCCGCGCAAACCTGAAGAGGAATTCAGGAACACTTCAGGCTCATCCATTTGCCGCGCTCCTAGACTGGTGGGCAAGGAGCGCATTCATATGAACTTCCTTCGACGGGCCGTCTTTGCCGGCGCCACGCTGGTATTGGTCCTCGCCACCGGATGGAGCTTGGCGCTGGCCAAGCCCGCGAAGCGATCGGTGGACTGGGCCAAGCTGAATCCCGCGTTTGCCGGCGCGACCTTCGTCAACGACGCCACCACCTGCCAGACCTGCCACGACGAGGGCACGCGCCACTACGACGACACCGCGCACGCCCAGGCCTTCAAGGTGGAATCGCCGGCCAACGGCGAGTGCGAGAGCTGCCATGGGCCGCGCAGCAAGCACATCGAGAACCCCACGCGCGAACTGGCGCTGGACTCCACCCCCAAGTCCCAGTCGGCGGTGTGCCTGCAATGCCACGAAGGCGGCGCGCGCATGGGATGGAAGGCCGGCGCGCACCACACGGGCGAAGTGGCCTGCACCTCGTGCCACACCGTGATGGAGCAGAAGAGCCCACGGGCGCTGTTGGCGACCGATTCCGCAACCAAGACGTGCGCCACCTGCCACGCCGAGGTGACCGTCGAGGGCAACAAGATGTCGCACCACCCGGTGCGCGAAGGCCGGATGGACTGCGCCAGCTGCCATAACGTCCATGGCTCCACGCCGTCGCTGCTGGTCAAGAACACGCTGAACGACACCTGCTACACCTGCCATGCCGAGAAGCGGGGCCCCTTCGTCTGGGAGCACGCTCCGGCCCGCGAGGATTGCTCGACCTGTCACACGGCGCACGGATCGAACCAGCGCGCCCTGCTGACCGCCAAGGATCCGTTCCTCTGCCTCAGTTGCCATTCGTATGGCGGCCACGTCAACCTGCCGCGCTACAACCGCGTCAGCAACCCCTATGGCAGCGGCTGCTCCAACTGCCACACCAGCGTCCACGGGTCGAACCACCCGTCGGGTGCGAAGTTGACGAGATAAGGGAGGCTGCCATGAGAACGCTCATTATCATCCTGGCGGCTGCGTGCGCCATCCCGATCCACGCGTGGGGCCAGACGCCCGCCGCACCGCCCGACGTTACGGTGTCGGGCCTGTTCACGCCAGGCGCGCAAGGCATCGACGCGTCGAACAACTCCAGCAAGCTGACCGAGTATCGCGACCTTCGCGACAACTTCTTCCTCTCTACGCTGCGGTTTGCCGCCGCCAACGTGCAAACAGGCCAGTACTTCACCCTCGATGGCGTGAACGTCAGCCGCGACGACCAGTCGCTGTTGTTCGATGCTGGCCGTCGTGGCCAGTGGCGCGCCCGCGTCGATTGGGTGGAGACGCCGCACAACCTGAGCAACAAGGCGGTGACGCCATACATTCGCTCCGGGCCCGGGCTCTTCGAGGTGCCGGCCACCGTGCCCATTACCTTCAAGAAGCTGGCGACCGGCGCCGCCGACACCCCGGGAGTACTGGCCAGCGACAACCTGATCGCGGCCTACCAGGCCAGCTTCCTGGCGCCGACCGATCTGGGCGTGCAGACCAACCAGGCGCACGTCGCCCTGGCCTGGACGGGCTCCGAGGCGCTTGAACTCGGCGTGGCCTACGACCGGCGAACCAAGAACGGACTGAAGCCAATGTATGGGCCCATTGGCGACCGGCCGCCGCGCACCTTGAACATCCAGCTCACCGAGCCGGTGGACTACGAGACCACCGGCTTCACCGTGTCGGCCGAGCACCAGGGCCGGGCCTACCAGGTGCGTGGCGAGTACCAGTTGTCGGACTTCGCCAACGGCATCGACACCATGCAGTGGGAGAACGTCTTCGCGAACGGTGTCCCCGGGGCCACCTACGACGTGTGGGACCGCTCGGTGTCGGTGTACGGCCGCAAGCCGCTGCCCCCCGACAACCGGTATCACACCGTCACGGCCGCATTCGGCGGCGACCTGGCAAAGGACAGCCGCCTTAATGCCACCGCCACCTACAGCACGCTCGAGCAGAACGTCACGCTGTTGCCCTATAGCTACAACGAGGATCAGTTGGCGAACCGCAGCCTGCCGCGGGCGACGGCGGATGGGCGCATCAACACGACCAACCTGACGGCCGACTACACCATCGCGCCCGTGTCGCGGGTGAACGTGCGGGCCTTCTTCCGGCAGCACGACATGACCAACGAGACGCCGTCGAGCCAGTGGCAATACGTCACGTCCGACACGAGCAATCTCAACGGCACCGTGTCGTATGTCAACAAGCGCGTGAGCCTCCCCTATGCCACCGATCGCCAGAACCTCGGCGTCGAGGGCACGGTGCGGATGAAGAGCCGCAACACCCTGTTGCTGGGCTACGAGCGCGAGGCGCTCACCCGCGACCACCGGGAGGCCGACACCACTGAGCAGATGTTCCGCGCCACGTGGCGCACGCGCGCCAGCCGGCGCGTGTCGCTCGAAGCGCGGTACCTGTTCGGGTTGCGGGATGGCGGCGACTATCACAATACGGTCACGAAGGAAGGCTACTGGTACGCGCCGACCGAGGCCAACGACAACAACAACCCGGCGCTGACCTTCGACAATCACCCGGACATGCGGCGCTACGACGTGTCCGACCGCGAGCGCACGCAGGCCGATGCGCGCGTGAGCTACACGCCCAACGACACCGTGGCGCTGTCGGGCTACATCCGGTACCGCTCCGACGATTACGAGGCGGGGGTGGGGCCGACCCAGCCCTTGCTGGGGACCAGCCTGGCCGATGCGGCGGCCACGACACCCGGCGATCAACTCGGGCTGATCGAGGACGCGCGGGTCCGCTACGGTGTCGATCTCTTCGTGCAGCCGAGCGATCGGGCCAGCTTCAGCGTGTTCGTGGGGCTGGATCGCGGCACGGCCTTCGAGCGGTCGCTGGAGTTCAACGAGAACAACAAGGCGAATCCCAGCGCCGTGGCCACCGCCGAACTCGGCCCGTGGACTCGCGCGGGGAGCCAGTGGACCGCCGACTTCACCGACACCACGTGGAACGGCGGGGCGACGGCCACGCTGCAGCTCGTGCCCAACCGGGCCACGCTCACGGCCGATTACACCTTCTCCCTGGCCACCGTCGACAGCGTCTACGGCGGGTACGGCGTGACCAACTGGGACGGCACGCCCTTCGCGCCGAACCACCAGTTCGCGTTCTCGACGCCGCCGCCGATCACCGAGGATCTGCACATGCTCAACCTGCGCCTCGAGGTGCCGGTGAGCCGCGTGTGGCTCATCCTCTCCTACACCTACGAGAACTACAGCCTTGAAGACTGGCAGCAAGGGTCGGAGGCGCCGTGGGTGGAAGCCGTTGGAGCCGAGACGTTACTGAGGGACACGTCGCGGTCGTTCCAGTGGGGCAACCGGCTCTTCAACCTGGGGACCTACCTGGCGCCCAGCTACGACGCGCATGTCGCGTTTGCGGGATTCCAGTACCGGTTCTAGTGCTCCTCCGGTGCTGGAGCCGTGGGCTCGACGGGAACAGCGTGACGTCTGTTCCCGTCAGCTCCCGGTTGGCGTGACCGCGTCGACACCGGCGATATCCTCGGGCGGCTTGACAGGGCCTCCAACCCGCCGCTAAGTTGAGGCTCTTGATCAGCGCCCGTCCCCTCAGGCTCATGGCCTCGGCCGTCGCCGTCCTGGCGATGGCGGCCCTTTGGGCAGCGCCACCCGGGCACGTGCATGGGTCGCCTGACGGCCCTTCGGTCGTCCACCGCCATCTCGTTGGCCAGACGGCCAGGCACGCCGGCTCGACCTTCGATCACGACGATCATTCCACGGCGACGACCATCGATCCGGTCTACGTCCAGGGACAGGCATTTGCCGACGCACAGCCGCTGAGCACGCCTCGCACCTTGCTGGGAGGGAAGGACCGCCGGCTCGTTGGCCGCGTGGCGCCTGGCCCACTGCCCATCGCGCACAGTCCTCCGCTTCGCATCGGTTCCCTCCGCGCCCCTCCCGCCTAGCCCCTCGCCAGTCTCGCTGCGGTTCGCGCAGCCGTGTCTTCGTGTGTCCACAAGTTGATTCGTATTGAGAGGTGTCATGCCTGTTCTGCCCGGCGTCGACCGCCATCGCGCGCCTCGCGCCACCATCGTCGTGATGGTGACAATCGTTGCGCTCGCATCGCCCCACCTGTGCGCCCAGAGTCCCGGAGCCGGCGTCGTGACGCGTCCGTTGGGCCGCGACATCGCGGTGTATCAGCCTGCGGCTGGCGACCCGAAGCGCGTTGAGGCGCCGCCGGTCGACAACCCCACGGGCACCGTCGCCCTTGGCGACGCCCTGGCCCTGGCGCTGCTGCACCACCCCGGGCTCGCGGCGTTTGCCTGGGAGATCCGGGCGCGTGAAGCCCGCGCCCTCCAGGCCGGACGCCGGCCCAATCCGTGGCTGAACATCCTCACGGAGGACTTCGGCTCCGGATCGTCGAGCAGCGAGCTGGGCCAGCTGGTCCAGCCCCAGACCACCCTGCAACTCAGCCAGCTCATCGAGCTGGGTGGCAAGCGGTCGGCGCGCCAGCAGTTGGCGGATCGCAGCCGCAACCTGGCGGCCTGGGACTACGAAGCCGCGAGGATCGACGTCCTCACCGAGGTGAGCCGCACATTCACCGACGTCCTGGCCGCGCAGGAAACCGTCACGCTCACCGACGAGACGACGCGCCTGGTCGAGCAGGTGCAGCAGAGCGTGGCCGCCCGAGTGGCGGCGGGCGTGGTGTCCCCCATTGAAGAGACGCGGGCCACCGTGGCGCTGGCGGCCGCGCGCGCGGACGCCACGAGGGCGCGGCGGATGCTCGCGGCGAGCCGCATGCGGCTCGCCCTCCTGTGGGGGAGCCCGGCTCCCGCATTCCAGGCGGTGGTGGGCGACCTCAAGGCCGAGCCCCCGCCGTTGCCGCCCCTGGCGGACATCGCTGCCAGGGTTGAGCAGAGTCCGGACCTCGCGCGCTGGGCCGCCGAGATGGCCCAGCGCGAAGCGGCCCTCGCCGTCGAGCGCTCCAAGGGCGCGCCCGACGTGTCTGTGGTGGCCGGGTACCGGCGCTTCACCGACGTGCCGAGCAACGCCTTCATCGTGGGCGCCTCGGTGTCACTGCCGTTCTTCGACCGCAACAAGGACGGCATCCTAGAGGCCCGCAGCCGGCTGGCGAAGGTCCGCGAAGAGCGGCGCGCCGCTCAGGCCCGCGTGGCGGCCGCGCTCGCCGACGCCTACGCCGCGCTGGCCATCGCACACGACGAGGCCCTGGCGCTGCGGTCGGGTGTCCTGCCGGGCTCGCAGCAGACCTTCGAGGCCGTGAGCGAGGGGTATCGCCTCGGCCGCTTTGGCTTCCTCGACGTCCTGGATGCCCAGCGCACGCTCGTGAGCGCCGGAAGCCAGTACCTCCGCGCGCTGGCCGACTATCACAAGGCCGTGGCCAACGTGGAACGCCTCATCGGCGCCCCGCTCACCGGCAGCTCGGACCAGACGACGATCCCGAAAGAGTAGAGACACCATGCGCATGAAGACCGTCACCCTTGTCGCAATCATCGTCGTCATCGGCCTCGGCATCATGGCCGGCATCCTGCGAACCGAGCCGGGTGGATCGGCCCCGGACGCGGAGGCCCCCGGGTTGCTCGGCTATGCCCGCGGCCCGCATGGTGCGCGCCTGCTGTCGGACACCGGCCTCCAGTTGGAGATGACCATCTACGAAACGGGCGTGCCCCCGCAGTTTCGCGTGTATCCGTATGACGCGACGCTGCAGCCGGTGCCCCCGCGAGACGTGACGCTGGTCGTTGAACTGCACCGCCTGGGCGGCCGGGTGGATCGCATCACTTTCACCCCGGAAGCAGACTATCTGCGGGGCGACGGCGTCGTGGAAGAACCGCATTCCTTCGACGTGAAGGTCACCGCCACCCGGGCCGGGCAGGCGCACGCGTGGTCGTACGCGCAGATCGAGGGCAAGGTGCAGCTGGGCCCAGACCAGGTGAAGAGCGCCGGCATCGCGATCGGCACCGTCGGGCCGCGGCGGATGCAGACCTTGCTGGAACTGCCCGGAGAAGTGAAGGCCGACGAAACCCGCGTGGCCCGCGTCGTCCCGCGCCTGCAGGGCGTGGTCACGGACGTGACCAAGAAAGCCGGCGATCGCGTGCGCCGGGGCGAGGTGATGGCCGTGATCAGCAGCCGCGAGCTCGCTGACGCCAAGAGCGCCTACCTGGCCGCGTCGCACCATGTGGAGTTTGCGCGTGGCGCGCTCGAGCGCGAGGAGATGCTCTGGAAGAAGAAGATCTCGGCCGAGCGCGACTACCTCGAGGCCAGGCGCGCGTTCGATGAGTCGGCGTTGGACCTGCAACTGACCGGACAGAAGCTGCGTGTGCTGGGCGTGGCGGCGGGCGACCTGCCGGGCCTGGCAAAGGCCCCGGCCGAGGGCCTGGCGCGGTACGAGATCCGGTCGCCCATCGAGGGCACCGTGGTGGAACGCAGCGTCACCGTGGGCGAGGCCGTGGCGGAAGACGAGGAGATCTTCACCGTGACGGATCTCTCGGCTGTCTGGGTGGAGCTCTCCGTGTATGCGAAGGACCTGGGGGCCGTGCGCCAGGGCCAGGCGGCGGTGGTCGTCTCCACCGACCTGGGGGCCGAGGCTGAAGGCCGCATCGACTTCGTGGGACGGTTGGTCGGCGAGCAGACCCGCGCCGCGACGGCCCGCCTCACCCTGCCGAACGCCTCCGGCCAGTGGCGGCCCGGCCTGTTCGTGACCGTGCGCCTCGTGCGCGAGGAGGTGCTGGTCCCGCTCGCCGTCTCGGTCGATGCCATCCAGACCTTCCGCGACTGGCAGGTGGTGTTCGTCAAGTACGGTGACTGGTTCGAGGGACGGCCCCTCGAATTGGGACGCACCGATGGGCAATGGGTTGAGGTCTTAAGCGGGCTCAAGGCGGGTGACCAGTACGCGGCCGCCAACAGCTTTGCCGTGAAGGCCGAGATCGGCAAGCTCGGCGCCACGCACGATCACTAAGGACACGACCCATGCTTGAACGGATTCTCCAGTTTTCGATTCGTCAACGCTGGCTCGTCGTGGCCACGTCGATGGCCGTCGCGGCGTTCGGCCTGTACAACTACACGCGCCTGCCCATCGACGCGGTGCCGGACATCACCAACGTCCAGGTGCAGATCAACACCGAAGCGCCGGGGTACTCGCCGTTCGAAGCCGAGCAGCGCGTCACCTACCTCATCGAGGCCGCGATGGCGGGCCTGCCCAAGCTGGAGGAGACGCGGTCGATCTCGCGCTACGGCCTGTCACAGGTCACGGTCATCTTCGAGGACGGGACCGACATTTTCTTCGCGCGCCAGCTCATCGCCGAGCGCATCCAGGAAGTGAAAAGCCGGCTGCCGCAGGGCATCGAGCCCGCGATGGGGCCGATCGCAACGGGGCTGGGCGAGATCTTCCTCTGGACCGTGCAAGCGGAGCCGAGCGCCGCGAACGCCGAGGGGCAGCCCTACTCGGGGATGGACCTCCGCACCATCCAGGACTGGATCGTCCGCCCGCAGTTGAAGACCGTGCCTGGCGTGGCTGACGTGAACACCATCGGCGGCTACACGAAGCAGTTCCACGTGACGCCCTTCCCGGACCGGCTGATGGCGTACGGGCTGTCACTTGGTGACGTCCTTGAGGCGCTGGGGCGGAACAACACCAACGTGGGCGCGGGGTATATCGAGAAGAGCGGCGAGCAGTACCTGATTCGTGCGCCCGGCCAGGTGGGAGGCCTCGACGACCTCCGGCGGATTGTCGTCGGCACCCATCAGGGGACGCCCGTCTACCTGGGCACGGTGGCGGACATTCACCTGGGCAACGAGCTGCGGACCGGCGCGGCCACGGAAGACGGCAAGGAGGTGGTGCTGGGCACCGTCTTCATGCTGATGGGCGAGAACAGCCGCGTCGTGGCGCAGCGGGTGGCGGCGAAGATGGAAGAAGTGAACCGGACGCTGCCGCCCGGTGTGGTGGCGAAGACCGTGTACGACCGCACCACGCTGGTGGACGCCACCATCGAGACGGTGAGCCACAACCTGGCGCTGGGTGCGCTGCTGGTCATCGCGGTCCTGTTCATGTTCCTGGGCAACATCCGAGCGGCCGTCATCACGGCGTGCGTCATCCCGCTGTCGATGCTGCTGGCCATCACCGGCATGGTGGAGAACGGGGTGAGCGGCAACCTGCTGAGCCTCGGCGCGCTCGATTTCGGCATCATCGTGGACGGTGCCGTGATCATCGTGGAGAACTGCATGCGGCGCCTGGCCCAGCGCCAGCACGAACTGGGCCGCCTGCTGACGCGCGCCGAGCGCTTCGAGACCGTGTTTGAGGCCTCGAAAGAAGTGCGGCGCGCCACGATGTTCGGTGAGCTGATCATCATGATCGTGTACCTGCCCATCCTCACGCTCACGGGTATCGAGGGCAAGATGTTCTACCCGATGGCGTTCACGGTGCTGGCCGCGCTGTTCGGCGCCATGGTGCTGTCGCTGACCTTCGTCCCCGCGGCGGTGGCGCTGTTTGTCACGGGACGCGTGTCCGAGCAGGAGGGCGCCATCGTGCGATGGGCGGAGCGCGCGTACCTGCCGTCGCTGCAGGTGGCCATGCGCAACCGGGCGGCGACCGTCGCGGCTGCAGGCATGCTGCTGGCCGTGAGCGGGGCGATGGCCACGCGCCTGGGCAGCGAGTTCCTCCCGAGCCTGGACGAGGGCGACCTGCTGGTGCACGCGCTGCGCATTCCCGGCACCAGCCTCACGACCGCCATCGACATGCAGCACGCGCTCGAGCGCAAGTTCAAGTCGTACCCCGAGGTGGACTACGTCTTCTCGAAGATCGGCACGGCGGAGATCGCGACCGACCCGATGCCGCCGAGCGTGGCCGACACCTACGTCATGCTCAAGCCGCGCGAGCAGTGGCCCGACCCCGGCCGGCCGAAGGCCGACTTCGTGGCGCAGCTCCAGCGCGACCTGCCCCTGGTGCCGGGCAACAACTACGAGTTCATCCAGCCGATCCAGATGCGGTTCAACGAGCTGATTGCGGGCGTGCGAAGTGACGTGGCCGTGAAGGTGTTCGGCGACGACATGGACGTGCTGGCCGGGGTGGGTGACGACATCGAGACCGTGCTCGCCTCGGTGCCGGGGGCTGCGGACACCAAGGTCGAGCAGACCACCGGGTTGCCGCTCCTCACGGTGCACCTGAAGCGGGAGGAGATGGCACGCCTCGGCCTCAACGTGGCCGACGTGCAGGATGTGGTCGAGGTGGCCATCGGCGGCAAGCAGGCCGGACAGGTGTTCGAGGGCGACCGCCGGTTCGATATCGTCGTCCGGTTGCCGGACGTGCTGCGCTCCGCCATGGAGCAGATGACGCGAATCCCGGTTCCGCTGCCCGGAAGGGGCTACGTGCCGCTCGGCGCGGTGGCCGACCTGGAGGTGGCGTCGGGTCCGAACCAGGTGAGCCGCGAGAACGGCAAGCGGCGCGTCGTGGTCACCGCCAACGTGCGCGGCCGCGACATCGGGTCGTTCGTGGCCGAGGCCGAGCAGCGCATCCGCGAGTCGGTGGTGATTCCGCCCGGCTATTGGACCGCGTGGGGCGGGCAGTTCGAGCAGCTCATCTCGGCCCGGCAGCGGCTGCTGATCGTCGTGCCCGCGGCACTGGTGCTCATCTTCACGCTGCTCGTCGCGACGTTCGGGAACGCCCGCGATGCCCTGCTGGTGTTCACCGGCGTGCCGCTGGCGCTCACCGGTGGCGTGTTCCTGCTCTGGGCACGGGACATCCCGCTCTCGATTTCCGCGGCGGTGGGCTTCATCGCGCTGTCGGGGGTGGCCGTGCTCAACGGCCTCGTGATGATCACCTTCATCAACGCCCTGCGCGACGAAGGGCGGCCGGTCGAGGAGGCGGTGATCTCGGGCGCCGTCGCCCGGCTGCGGCCCGTGTTGATGACGGCGCTGGTGGCCTCGCTCGGCTTCCTGCCGATGGCGCTGGCCACCGGGCGAGGGGCCGAAGTGCAGCGGCCGCTGGCGACCGTGGTGGTGGGCGGCATCCTGTCGTCGACCGCGCTGACACTGATCGTGCTACCGGTCCTGTACGGCCTGTTCGCGCGCGAGCGCGCCGAGGCGGAGGTGTGACCCCTGGCGACGAAGCCTTGACATCAGCGACCGGTCATATAGACTGGTCACATGAAGATCTCGGCTACTGAATTCAAGGCGAAATGTCTCGACCTGATTGACAGGGCCCACTCGAAAGGTGAGGTCATCACCATCACCAAGCGGGGGCGCGTGGTCGCGAAGCTGATCGGCGCCACCGGGGGTGATGACCGCCCGTGGTTGGCGCTCCGGCACGTGGAGCTCCGCTGGCACGGCAACCCGTTCGCGCCGGCGGTGCGGCCTGACGACGTCGAGGCCCTGAAGTGAGTGCGGCGCCGTTGCTCGACACCCATGCGTGGATTTGGTGGGTACAGGGCGACGTCCGGCTTGGTCGCGCGGCACTGGCCCACCTCGACGCCCTGCCGCCAGACAACAGGCCCTCGATCTGCGACATCAGCCTTTGGGAGGTGGCGACGCTGGTCTCGCTGGGCCGCATCGAGCTCGGAACGAGCCTGGAGATGTGGCTCGATCGAGCCGCGCATCCCAGGACAGTCCACGTGCTGCCGATCACGGCAGGTGTGGCTGCCGAGGTGGCCCGGCTGCCCGACACGTTTCACCGGGATCCGGCCGACCGCCTGATCGTCTCCACCAGCCGTGTGCGCGGGCTGCCCGTGCTGACCCGGGACGCGGCGATCACCGCCTCGAGACTGGTCCGCCTGTGGTCCCCGCCGGCAAAGGGTTAGACCGGACTATTGTGCGCATAGTCCGCCCTTGCACCGCGCGGTGTCCCCAGGCGAGGCATCCACGGTACTTGCCCTGATCCCCGACCCCACGCCCTCACATCCGCCAAGCGTACTGCAGCTTGATCAGCAACTGGTTCGACTGCATCGCCCAGCGGTCGTCGAGCGACCCCACGTTGTGGTTGTAGACCACGAACAGGTCGGCGGCTGGCGTGAAGGTCCAGCGCAGGCGGGTGTTGACGCCAATCGAATCGCTGTCGGTGTCGTACTGGACGTAGCTGGACAGGGACAAGTCCGGGGACATGTTGAGGCGCAGCCGGTTGCCCAACAAGGTCTGGGTGAACTGTCCGCCAGGGAGGTCGCCGACGTTGCGCTCGCCCGAGAGCTCCACGGTGATGAGCGGCGTGGGGTTCCAGGCGCCGGTCCACACGAGTTGGTCGAGGTGGCCGCCGTAGAAGCCCCCGAACCACCACGTCACTTGCGTGTACAGCCGGCGCTTCTGCGCGGTGCCCACCTCGAGGCGATACCGGTTCCAGTGGTATGAGCCCGGCGGCACCACGACACCATCGGCCACCTCGAAAGTCCGGCCCCGCACCTCGCCCAGGCCGGCCAGCTCTTCGTCAACGGGGTCCTGGTGGCCTTCCTGCCGCTAGCCGCCCGTGTATCCGGAGGGCCCGGTGATGGCACCGGGAAGACGATCTACTGGAACTGGCCGGGAGCGTGTAATATCCCTTCTTCATGGGAGGGGTTTCGATGGGACGTGCACGACGAGCGGGTTGGATGGCTGCCGGTGCGGCGGCGGTGTTGTGGGGAGGCGTCGTCGCGGCGCAGGCGCCGGCGCCGGCGCCGGCGTGGATGGCCGTGCCACTGGTGAACGACCTGCCGAACCCGTACACCACGGTGGAGGGCTGGGCCAAGATGCCGGCCGGCCGCACCTGGGGATCGACGAGCGCCATCGAGGTGGACAAGGACGGCAAGAGCATCTGGGTGGGTGAGCGCTGCGGCGCCAACTCGTGCTGGGATGCCAAGGCCGGCGAGATGTCGACGCTCGACATCATCCTGAAGTTCGACGCCAACGGCGCCCTCGTGAAGAGCTTCGGCGCCGGCATGGCCGTGTTCCCGCACGGCATCCACGTGGACCCCGACGGCAACGTGTGGATCACTGACGGCCAGGACAACCTGCCGCGCCGCGCCCCCGGATCGCCCGCCGACGCGCCGCTGCCCGCGCCGCCCGCCAAGGTGGTGGGCCACCAGGTGATCAAGTTCAGCCCCGATGGCAAGGTGCTGCTCACGCTCGGCAAGGCGGGCGGCAACCAGCCCGGCCAGCCGGTCGACCCTGCGTCGTTCTACCAGCCCAACGACGTCATCACCTATCCGAACGGCGACATCCTCGTGGCCGAGGGCCACTCGGACGCGCCCACGGCGGGCGCGCGCCTCATCCTGTTCGACAAGACCGGCAAGTTCATCCGCGACTACGGCAAGCGCGGCAGCGCCGTCGAGGGGGAGTTCCTGCAGCCGCACGGCCTGGCCTTCGACTCGCAGGGCCGGTTGTTCGTGGCCGATCGCTCGAACAACCGCATCCAGATCCTGGATCCCAAGACGTTCAAGACGCTGCACACCTGGTACCAGTTCTCACGCCTGAGCGGCATCTACATCGACAGGAACGACGTGCTCTACGGCGCCGACTCGGAGTCGGGCTCGGTGAACCCGGCGCACGGCGCGTGGAAGCGCGGCACGCGCATCGGCAGCGCCAAGGACGGCACGGTGATGTACTTCATCCCCGACCCGTCGGGCGAGGGCGTCACCTTCTCGATGGTCGACGGCAAGCCGGTGTTGACGAAGGCCGACGGCACCCCCGGCCCCCGCGGCACGCTCGCGGCCGAGGGCATCACCGCCGACCGCGACGGCATCGTTTACGGCGCCGAGGTGGGCCCACGGGCGGTGAAGCGATACGTGAAGAAGTAGCGGCTTGAGGCTCCCGTCCTACTGGATCTTGATCGACCACCCCGCGCCGAACTTGAACGCCGGGACCCAGCCGCCGCCGCCCGTGCGGAACTCGGCGAAGAAGCCGTTGTCGTGGGCAAAGCCGACGAGATACGACACGCCCGCGGTCACCTCGGTCTCCCCCGCAAAGAGCTCGTCGTCGAATCGCGCGATCGCGATGGCCGGGCCGCCGCCCTGGATGAGCGACCAGCCCGTTTGCCCGAGCGGAAAGCGCACGTTGATGTCGAAGTTGATGGTGGCCAGGCGCAGGCCGTCGCCAACGCCGCCGTCGATGCCCGGGCGGAGCCGGAAGCGGCCGCCGATGTCGGGCGACTCCCACGCTACGCCCCCATAGAACTGCTCGGGGTCCACCGAGCCGCCGCCACTGAAGCTGATGGAGGACTGTGCCTGCGCGGCGTCGGCCCCCAGGCCCGCGAAAACCACGGCAAACGCCACCGTTAGCCACCACCGCTGTCCACTCTTGGAGACCATGCGCACCCCTTCGAGCCGGGTGATTCAAGATCCGTTCCACCCTTCTCACTTTTCACCTCTCACGACCTCCGCGATCCCCGAAAGGTCTATCCACAGATGACGCTGATTACGCAGATGCCGACAACCGCAAGCGGCGCCCGCGCGCGCTATTGCTCGCGCGAGCGGAGGACGAGTGAGGCGCGGAACGCAAGCCCGTTGGGTGCGGGGCCGGCGTGTGTTACGCGCCGCACAACCCCACCCCCCGGCGCGGGGCC
>CAYJPQ010000015.1:27205-30813 GCA_964372085.1 uncultured Bifidobacteriaceae bacterium
CCGCGTTGGCGGGCCCGCACCCCCCGCGGGTGGGGGGGGGGGCGGGGTGGGGCCCCCCCCCTCACTCGCCCTCCGCCGGCGGCTTCGCCGCCGGGCGCCGCTCTGCAGCGTGACGCGCATTGAAATCTGTGTCATCTGCGTCA
Organism: uncultured Bifidobacteriaceae bacterium; assembly: GCA_964372085.1. Taxonomy (GTDB): domain Bacteria; phylum Acidobacteriota; class Vicinamibacteria; order Vicinamibacterales; family UBA2999; genus 12-FULL-67-14b. Next base: position 27,349 of record CAYJPQ010000015.1, read on the forward strand.
TCTGTGGATGACCCTTTCTGCGTCATCCACGCCTGTGGCCGGCATCGGTGAAATTGGCGCTACCATGTGCGCATGAGCATTGCGCGCACCCTGTTACTGAAGGCGTCCGACAGCATCTGGCTCAGGGAGCACGGCACCAAGGCGCCGTTCGTGCGCCGGGCGGTCCGGCGGTTCATGCCCGGCGAGTACTTCTCCGACATGCTGGGCGCCACCCGCGAGATGGCGGGCGAGGGCGTGAAGGGCGTGTTCACCCGGCTGGGCGAGAACGTCAAGGACCTGGCCGAGGCGGACGAGGTGGCCCATCACTACCTGGAGGGGCTCGACACCATCCACCAGGCCGACCTCGACTGCGAACCATCCATCAAGCTCACCCAGCTCGGTCTCGATATCAACCGCGAGCTGGCCTTCGGCCACCTGCGGGCGCTGGCCGCGCGCGCGAAGGACCTCGGCACCTACCTGTGGATCGACATGGAGCAATCCCCGTATGTCGATGTGACGCTCGACCTCACGCGCCGGATCGGCGAGGAGTTTCCGCACGTGGGCGTGTGCCTGCAGGCCTACCTGTACCGCACGCGCGAAGACCTCGTCGACCTGATGGGGCGGGGCATCGGCATCCGCCTGGTGAAGGGCGCCTACCGCGAGCCGGCGGCGGTGGCGTTTCCGAAGAAGAGCGAAGTGGACGCCAACTACCTGGCGCTGGCGCAGTTGATGCTCGACCCGGCGTCGCGCGCGGCGGGCGCCCGCGCCGTGTTTGGCACCCACGACGTGCCGCTCATCGACACCATCCGGCGCCACGCCGCCTCGGTCCACGTGAAGGGCGCCGAGTACGAGTTCCACATGCTCTACGGCATCCAGCGCGCCGCACAACTGCGCCTGGCGGCCGACGGCGCCCTGGTGCGCGTGCTCATCGCCTACGGGCCCTACTGGTTCCCGTGGTACATGCGCCGGCTCGCCGAGCGGCCCGCCAACGTCTGGTTTGTGGTCAAGAGTCTCTGGGCTTAGGGCTTACGGCTTGGGGCTTACGGGGCGGAGCGGATCTTTTCGATCTTCCGATCGCGCTCGTGCGTGAGGCGTTCCACGTCGCGGCGGTAGTGATCCTCGATGGTCTGGCGCGCCTCGAAGTCGGGCGCGCCCATCGCCTTGGCCTGGTAGAGGATTTCCTCCTGCGCCAACTTTGCGGCGTAAGTCTGCCGGACGCTCGCAATCTCAGCCTTCTGCTGGTCGGTGAGCGGCGTCTCGGTGACGCCGGCATCGGCGTCCTTCTTGCGCAGCCGCGCCATGGCCAGTTCAACCGCGCTCTTGGGTTCGTCATTCATAGCCACGATCATATGCCACCGCGCTACTGCGCGAGTTCTTCCACGGCGCCGCGACCTTCCTCATGAACGCGCCCAGCTAGATCACATGCGGGCCACCCCTCGACTTCGCTCGGGGCAAGCAGAGACACAGAGACACAGAGAAATGCCAAATCCTTCCAAATGCCAGCGCGGCTCAGACAGCCTGCAGGCATTTTGAGGTACTTGGATTTTCCTCTGTGTCTCTGTGTCTCTGTGGCCCGTGTGTGGCGTCAGTCAGCCCGGAGCGCCACCAGCGGGTCCACGCGCGCGGCCCGGAGGGCGGGGGCCAGGCAGGCCAGGGTCACGACAAGCGCCTGCACCGCCGCCACGCCCAGGTAGGTGAGGGGGTCGAGCACGTTGATGCCCACGAAGAGGGCGCCGCCCAGCCGCGCGGCGCCGGCCGCCAGCGCAAGGCCGGCCACCAGCCCGGGCACGAACAGCGTGGCGCCCTGACGCAGGACGCCGCCGGCCAGGTCGCGTGGCGTGGCGCCCATCGACAGGCGCACGCCGAACTCGCGCGTGCGGCGCGTCACCGCGTGCGCCACCGCGCCCGCCAGCCCCACGGTGGCCAGCACCAACGCCAGCAGGCCGCAGATGCCGAACACGCCGCTCAGCGTGCGCACCGGCCACAACGGCAACTCCAGCCGCTGCGCCATGGTCTCCACCGACTGCAGCGCGATGTCGCCGTCCACCTCGTTGGCGGCGTCGATGAGGGGGCGAATGAGGGGGAGGGGCGGCCCGGCCGTGCGGACCACCACGGTGAAGGGGGCCGCGTAGTGCGGCTCGCGCATCGGCAGGTACAGCAACGGCGTCTCGGTGTTCCGCTGCATGCGCTCGCTGACGTTGGCCACGATGCCCACCACGGTGGCGGGGTCGCCCGCGGCGCCAAGGCGCAGCGTCGAGCCAAGGGCGTCGCCGTTCGGCCACGTCTTGCGCGCGAACGCCTCGTTGACAATCACGCCCGGCCCCTCCGCGGGGCCGAACTCGCGGCCCTGCCTCAGGGCGATACCCATCACGCTGAAGTAGCCGGGGCCCGCGAGGTAGGTGGTGACCTGCGGACATTTCGTGTCGGCGCAGTCGCCCGTGGCGGGCCACACGCGGGTGGCCTGCGGGTACCCCACGTAGAACGGAATGCGATCGACCATGGCCACGCCCGCCACGCCGGGCAGGGCACCCAGCCGCGCGCCGAGCGCCTGCGCGTAGCGGCGGGCCCGCGCCGGGTCGAAGCCGTGAGACGAGGGGTCGAGCTGGGCGACCACGAGGTGGTCCCGCTCGAAGCCGATGTCCGCGGCGGCCGCGCCGGCATAGCTCTGCACGAAGAGTGTCGCGATGGCCAGGAACGCGGTGGAGCCGGCAACCTGCGCCCCCACCAGCCACGCGCGGAACGCCGACGGCCGGCCGCCAACCGACCCGCCGCCCTGCGCGCCGAGCACCGCCAGTACGTTCACGCGGGCCGACACGATGGCCGGCCACGCCCCGGGCAGCACGCCCGCCACCAGCACCAGCGCCGCGATGAACGCGATGACGGTCGCATCGGGCGTGAGATCGAGGTACTGGGGGAAGGCAATCGGGATGGCGAACGCGCCGACCAGGCGTTGCGCCCACCAGGCCAGCAGCAGGGCCGCCGCGCCCGCCGCGGCCGACACCAGCAGGCCCTCGCCTACGACCAGCCGGACGATGCGCCCAGACCGGGCGCCCAGCGCCACGCGGATACCCATCTCGCGCTCGCGCTCCACGGCTCGCGCCAGCAACAGGTTGGCCACGTTGAAACAGGCGAGCAGCAGCACCAGCCCGATGATGCCCATGGCCGCCGCGGCCGGTGCGGCCATGGTCTTCAGTTCGCCCGGCTGTTCGCTGAAGGGCGCAAACCGCGCGCTGCGGTTCGCGTGCGTGGCGGGCCACTCCTGCGCCATGGCCGCGGCCGCGCCCGCCAGTCGCGCGTTGGCCTCGGCGGCGGTGGCGGACGGCTCGATCCGCGCGATGACCGACAGCCACCGGGTGTCGCGGGCGTCGAGTTGCGGCGAGACGTGGAAAATCCCCAGATCATCCAGTGGCAGCCAGACGTCGGGGGGGGGGCCCCCCCCCGGGGCCCCGGACCCCCGGGGGCGCCCCGGCCCGCCCCGCCCCGGGC
>CAYJPQ010000015.1:30823-59295 GCA_964372085.1 uncultured Bifidobacteriaceae bacterium
GGGGGGTGTTTTGGGGGCTCTTGGTTAAAAACCCCACTAACACCCGGGGCCCCCCAGCGGGGGGGGGGTAACCCCCCCCCGGGGCCCCGGTACGACGTGGGCAGCACGGCCGAGACGCTCACGTCGACGTTATTGATGCGCAGGGTGAGGCCGGCCAGCGGGGCGCCCTGCAAGCGCTGCCGCCAGAAGCGCTCGCCGACCACCGCCGCGGGCGCGCCGCCGCGGCCGGGCGCCACGTGCACCCGGCCGGCCAGCGGGCGCGGGTCGAGCATCGGAAAATAGTCCCCGGACACCATCAGCGCCCACACTGTCTCGGTGCCGCCCTCGTGACGCCAGGCCATCGAGAGGCGCCCCTCGGCCGCCACCCTCACGGCGCCGCGCGTTGCGTCGGCATAGCGCGCCAGTTCCTCCCGCGACACGCCGCCGCTCTCGTCGGCCGGGATGGGCGAGATGCGCCCGGCCCCCGGGATGTCGGCGCCGGCCGCGCCCTTGAAGAACACAGAGTTGACGACGGTGAACGCGACGGCATTGACGCCCATCCCAATCGCCAGCGTGAGCACGGCCACGAGCGTGAACAGGGGGCGCCGCATCAGGTTGCGAACGGCGTGGCGAAAGTCCATCTAGGGTGATTACGATCCACGGCCACGCGGGTTCCCTGTCACGTACGGGCCACAGAGACACAGAGACACAGAGACACAGAGGAAGATCCAAATACGTCAAGAATGCCTGCAGGCTGTCTAAGCAGCGCCGGCATTTAGAAGGACTTGGTCTTTCTCTGTGTCTCTGTGTCTCTGTGGCCCGTACGTGATCCGCGTTAGTCTTAAGGGATGCGTGACGTGATTGTTGGCGGTGTGGCGGAATCGGGGATGGCGATGCACGTGGAGGCGGGGCCGCACACCCTGCGGGGTGACGAGCCCACTGACCAGGGCGGGACGGACACCGGCCCCCAGCCCCACGAGCTGCTGCTGGCGGCGCTTGGCACCTGCACGTTGATGACGCTGCGGATGTACGCCGGCCGCAAGAGATGGCCTCTCGGCGCCACGCGCGTGCGCCTCAGTGGCGCGAAGGCGCCCGACGGCAGCTATGCCATTGGCCGCCACATCCACTTCGACGGTGCGCTCGACGCCGAGCAGCGGGCGCGGCTCATCGCGATCGCCGACAAGTGCCCCGTGCACAAGACCCTCACCGGCCAGATCGGCATCGCCACCAGCGAAGAGCCGGCCTGAGGAGCCTCCAGGCCGTCACGCCTCACGGGCGGGCCGGATCATGCAACATGTTGTGGATCGGACGTCATGGTACCCCCATTTCGCCGTATACTCTCCTACCGATGCTCATAACGGCGCGTCTTTGCCTGATGGGGTTCCTCACCCTTCTGGCCAGCATCGGGCCGGTCTACGCCCAGATCACGCCAGAGGTCGCGGTCGAGCTCGACCGCATGCTGGCCCAGGTGGCCGACGCCCCCGCGGACCGCAATCCCGTGGAACGGGCCCGCCGGCTCGAGGTCCTGGGTGATGTCGAGGTCCGAGCCCGCATGCTCGCCGCGGCCCGCTCGGCCTTCGAAGAGGCCTCCGCGCTCCGGACGCAGCATTCGCCCGACGACCGGGACCTGGGCCGCCTCAGCTTCAAGATGGCCAACGTGGCCCGCCTCGACAAGCGCCCGGCCGACGCCGAGCGTCTGATCGAGCTGGCCGTGACCCGCCTGCGGGCGGGCGCCCCCCAGAGCCCCGAGTACGCCGATGCGCTGATGGAATCGGCGCGGTCGGCGGTGGCGCGCAACGACCTGGCCCGGGCCGAGCAGTTGTATCGCGACGCCCTCGGCGTGGTGTCGAAGCTGCAGCCCGGATCGGCCCGCGAGGTCCAGATCGTGGAGCAGCTGGGCGATTACGCCGTGCGCCGCCAGGATCTCGAGGCCGCCGACCAGTTCTACGCCCGCGGACTGGCCGCGCTCGAAGCCACGCAGCGCAACTCGGTGGACTACGCGCGCCTGGCCAACGCCCTGGCGGTGGTGGCGGCACAGCGCGGCCAGCTCCCGCGGGCGCAGCAGTTGTACGAGGCGTCGCTCAAGACCTACGACGCGCAGCGGCCCGACAGCCTCGAGGTGGCGCAGATCCTCAACAACCTCGGCATCCTGCAGATGAACCGCGGCGACCTGGCCGCGGCCGAGGCCAGCTTCCGCCGTGCGCTCACCATCAAGACCGCGCAGAAGGGCACGCCCGAGGACGTGGGCGCCACGCGCGCCAACCTCGGGCTGGTGCTCTACGAGCGTGGGCGCCTGGACGAGGCCGCCACCGAGTTCCGGGCGTCGGTGCAGGTGCGCCGCTCGCAGGCGCCGCCCCTCGAGGTGGCCACGCTCTTGACCAACCTGGCCCGCGCGGAGCGGTTGCTGGGCCGGTACGACCTCGCGTCCACCGCGGCCGGCGAGGCGCTCGACCTGCGCCGGGCGCAGGCGCCGCAAACCCTGCTGGTGGCCTCGTCCGCCACCGAGCTGGGCCTGGCGCGCGAGGGCGCGCGCGCCTTCGACGAGGCGCTCGCCCTGCATCGCGAGGCCCTTGGCATCCGCGAGAAACTGTCGCCCAACTCTATCGAGGCCGCCGAGTCGCTGGAACGCGTGGCCGTGGTGATGGCCGCGGGCGGCGGCGACCCGCTGGCCGCCCGAAACGCCTTCGAGCGCGCGGTCGACGCCTGGGCGCGCGTGTCGCCCGGCTCGCTCGACCACGTGAACGTGGTGCACGAGCTTGGCAGCTTCCTGGTGCAGCGCAACGAGAACGACGAGGGGTTGCGCCGCCTGCGCGAGGCCGTTGATTTGCTCGAGCGCTCGCGGACGTCGCGCCTGCAGGGCACCCCCGACGCGCGCGTGCAACTGGTGTCGCGCCTGCAGGCCTATTACGGCGGCCCCATCCGCATCCTGGCCGAGCGCGGTGACGCGGGCGAGGCCTTCACCCTGCTCGACCGCATGCACGAGCGGCTCCGCCGCGCGCGCTGCGAGGCGTGCGCGGATCCGGCGGGCGCTGCCGTGGGGTCGCCGATCGACGCGCTGCGCCGCAACATCGAGGCGGGGACGCTGGTTGTGGCTTTCAGCGTGCAGCCCACGGCCACCTACGCCTTCCTCGGCAGGCGCGACATGCCGATGCGGGTCTATCGCATCGACGAGACCGAAGCGGCCCTCACCAAGCGCGTGGATACGTTCATGGATCGCATCCGCGCGCGCGCCCTGGCCACCGCCTACGAAGCCCCGCTCGTGGCCGACGGCCGTGCGCTGTTTGCGCTGCTCTTCGGCCAGTTCGACGAGGTGGCCGCGCGCGCGGACCGTCTGCTCATCATCCCCGACGGCCCGCTCGAGATGCTGCCGTTCAGCGCCCTGTCGCGCCCGCTCAGCCGCATCAGCTGGGAGTTCCTGATCGACTGGAAGCCGATGGTGTTTGCGCCGTCGGTGAGCCTGGCGGCGGCGTGGAGCGGCGGCGCGGCAGCCCCCGCGGAAGTGGGGCAGTTGTTCCCCACCACCCCGGACGCGGGCGTGGCTGGCGCGGCGCTCGTGAACGTAGGCCTGGCCAACGGCGCGCTGGTGTCGCTGTGGACGCCGGCCGACAGGGCCACCGACCAGTTGGTGGAACTCTTCAAGATGAGCCTCACCCAGAACCGCACCCGCGAGGCCGCCCTCGTCCGCGCCCAGCGCGTGATGCGCGACGAGCGCGGCCGCACCCACCCGGCCTACTGGGCGGCGTTCCGCTACTACGGCGCCCGCAACGCCCGCTAGCGCGACTCGCTCCGCTCGTCGGAGTCGGGCGCTGCGCGTCCTCCTGGGACTCGCCCTTCGGGCCTCGTGGGACTCGGCCGTTCCGGCCTTTGTGGGAGGCGCGTCCGCGCGTGGGGTTCGGCCGCGGGGCTTGTGTCGTTGCAAAATAGAGACAAAGGGTGACAAAATCACGGCATAGCTTGGCGTATTCTTTGCCAACAACGACAGAGGGGAAGCACCGGGTGGGGCGTCTCCTGTGAGCCGCAGCGTCCCCACCCGGATTTTTTCGGGAGTGATTGAAGGCATGTCCGACAACTTCACGGCATCGGGCCTTACGCGTCGTAGTTTCCTTCGCGGCTCGACAGTGTTTGCCGCGGCCATCGGCCTCTCGGTGATTCCCGCGCTGGCGCAGCAGCCTCAGCAGGAACCCAAGAAGGAAGAGCCGAAGCAGCCCAAGGACCCGTTCGCGGACGGGGAGAAGGCAGGCAACGAGAAGAAACTGATTGACGACGAGGGCCGCGAATACCGCGTGTGCCCGCAGTGCGGCTACAACATGTACAAGCAGGGTCGCATGTGGGTGTGCGACAACTGCGGTTACAGCTACGTCGAGTAGCCCCGCCCCGCCGGACAGGCGACTCTAAAGGGTTGCCTCCACAATACGGAGCGCCCGGCCCTTACAAGGGGCCGGGCGTTTTCATTTGCAGCCGTAAGCCCCCTTCGACTCGGCCAGAGGCCTGCGCCTCGCTCCCGTTCGGCTTCACTCAGGGCAAGCAAGCCCCAAGCCTGTAGTATTCATCCATGACCCTCAAGGACCGCACCCTCTTCATCACCGGGGCCTCGCGGGGTATCGGCCATGCCATCGCCCTGCGCGCGGCCGCCGACGGCGCCAACATCGTGATTGCCGCGAAGACCTCCGAGCCGCATCCCAGGCTGCCTGGCACCATCTACACGGCGGCCGCCGACGTGGAGCGGGCGGGCGGCCGGGCCTTGCCGGTGGTGGTGGACGTTCGCGACGAAGAGCAGGTGGGCCGCGCCGTCGACGCGGCGGTGGAGCGGTTTGGCGGCATCGACATCCTGGTGAACAACGCGTCGGCCATCAGCCTCACGGGCACGCTCGACACGCCCATGAAGCGCTTCGACCTGATGCACCAGGTGAACGTGCGCGCGACGTTCCTCTGCACGCAGAAGGCGGTGCCGCACTTGCGGCGGTCGTCGAACGCCCACGTGCTGAACCTGGCGCCGCCCCTGCACTCCACGCTGCAGGCCCGATGGTTCGCGCCGCACGCCGCCTACACGATGGCGAAGTACGGGATGAGCCTGTGCGTGCTGGGGATGGCCGAGGAGTTCCGCGCCGACGGCATCGCCGTGAACGCCTTGTGGCCGAAGACGGGCATCGACACCGAGGCGATCCGGATGATTGGCGGGGAGGCGATGCGCCGGCGGACGCGATCGCCGCGCATCGTGGCCGACGCGGCGCACTGGGTGCTCACGCAGCAGAGCCGCGCACTCACCGGGCAGTTCCTGGTTGACGAGGAAGTGTTGCGCGGGGCGGGCGTGACCGACTTGTCACGCTACCGCTCGGCAGGGGTGGAAGAAGCCGAGCTGATGCCCGACTTCTTTGTCTAGGCCGGGACTGAAGTCCCGGCCCTCCTGCGTACGCGGAGGGGCGGGACTTCAGTCCCGCCCGGTTCCGTTAGAACCGCCCCGCGCCGGTCCAGCGGCCCGGCTCCTCGCCGGTGAACACGCGCCAGCCCACCGTGGGGCTGCCGCAGTGCGAGACGAGGATGTCCACCAGGTGCACTTGCGCCGTGCCCTCGTCCGGATCGCTGCTGTAGTTGTACGCCACCTCGTCACCAGCGGCGACCACCGCGCGGCCGCCGTTGTCGGCCGGGCTCCTCGAGGGCTTGGCGTTGTAGCCCCACCGGGTGTCGTCCTGCCTGAGCCGGTCCATGACGCGGTTCTGCCACGGGTTGGGGATGTACTTGATCCCGTCCGGGCACGAATCGCTGGTGTTTGAAAACTGCTGCACGATGTGGAACGCATCGGGCAGGGGCAGCCGCTGGCCCGCGGCCGGGTTGGGCGTGCGCTTCGCATTGGGGTCGGCCGGCGTCGGCGGCGGCGCCGCCACGGTCCCGGTGGTCGTGAACGAAAATGCGTTCGACCACGGCCCCACGGCATCTTCGAGCTCGGCGCGCGCGCGCCAGTAGTACTTGGTGGCCGTCGCGAGCGCCCCGTTCACGCCGTAGCGCACCACGCCTTGTGCGTCCACCTCACCCATGCCCTGCTGGAGATTGGCGGAGAAGTCGGCCGAGGTGCTCACCTGGAAGCGATGGGGCGTCAACCGGTTGAAGAAGCGGCCCTTGGCCGGCTGCGCAATCAGCGTCGGGATGAGGTTCACGCCCGTGGACTCGTTCAGCGGGAACGCCGGGTTGGGTGGAAAGACCTTGAGGTTTGAGCCGTCAGAGTAGGCGCTGCCGCTGAGGCCCACGACGGCCGAAGGCGATGTGGGAGACGGTGCGCCCGTCTCACAAGCCACGAAGGTAAGTGCACAGGTCGCAGCCAGGGCTGCGCCGCGGAAGCAGGTCGTTAGTGCCATGGACTCTTGATTCTAGCTGAAGGCGCTATCCTTCGCCATGCCCCCCGCTCCCTTGGCCACGGCCCAGCTTCATGACCCGATCCTGCCTTTTGCCCAGCCGCCGGTGATGACGCTGGTCCTGGGCACGCGCCTGCTCGGCTGAGGCCGGTCCGGAAACGCCCGCGCCAGTTCGGGCTCGGTGCGCGTGGCCAGCCCGAGCTTCGACAGCGCCCGGTCGAGGGGGACCCGGCCGGTCTTACGAGCGGTAGTTGCCAAACTGGAGCGCTACCCCGAAGTCCTTGGCCCGCAGCGCCGCCATGGCGGCCTGCAGCTCGTCGCGGGAGGGCGACGACACGCGCACCTGGTCGGCCTGGATGGCCGCGGTCACTTTCTTGAGCTTGAGGTCCTTCAGGTGCTTGACGATCTCGCGTGCCGCGTCGGTGGGGATGCCCTGCTGCAGCGTGATCACCTGCTTCACCGTGCCCCCAGAGGCCGTCTCGACGTCGCCGCGCTTCATGTTCTTCACGGCCACGCTGCGGCGGACGAGCCGCGTCTGCAGCACGTCCCACACCGACTCGATCTTGAAGTGGTCCTCGGCCGTCAACGTCAGCGTGTTGGCTTTCTGGTCGAGGTCGATGGCGGCCGCCGATCCCTTGAAGTCGTAGCGCTGCCCGAGTTCCTTGCGCGCCTGATTGACGGCGTTGTCCACTTCCTGCAGGTCGATGGTCGAGGTGATGTCGAAGGAGTTAAGCCCAGCCATGCCGTCATCCTAGCTGATTGCCTGCGTCATCTGCGTCATCTGCGGCGTCTGCGGCGTCTGCGGCTATACTCGCCGCGAGTGACCACCCCCACCCTCGCGCCGCTCGTGCTGGTCGTGGACGACTACGATGACGCGCGGGTGATGTACGGGGAGTGCCTGCTGCTCGGCGGCTACCGCGTGGTCGAGGCGCGCAACGGCGAGGCGGCCGTGGCCCAGGCACGGGCGCTCTCGCCCGACGTGATCCTGATGGACCTGTCGCTGCCAGGCCTCGACGGCTGGGACGCGACGCGGCAACTGAAGGCCGACCCCGGCACCCGCCACATCCCCGTGGTGGCGCTGACGGGCCACGCCGCCGCCCGCGCCACCGACCGCGCCCGGGAGGCGGGGTGCGATCGGCTGCTGATCAAACCGGCGCTGCCCGATGCGGTGGTGAATGAGGTGCGGGCTGTCATTACGCAGATTACGGGGCGGGATTACACAGAGTAGGTCATCCACAGATTACACAGATTCCACAGATTCTCTTGGGGTGGGTGGGTGCTGTTTTTGCGATACGCGGTGACGTCTCGCGTGGCAAGTTCTGCCATCCCGCCTGGCTCAACCCGCCGAATTGCCAGCGAACTCTGACATCGGCGAACGGCATGCCGCGTGCTCCTTCTGGGGCATGGCCACCAACATCACGTCCGTTCCCAGCGACCCCGAGACCTACGCCATCATCGGCGCGGCGATGGCGGTGCACAGCGAGCTTGGATGCGGCTTCCTGGAAGCGGTCTACAAGGCTGCGCTGTGTGTCGAGTTCCACCACCGGGGCATTGCGTTTCAACCGGAAGTGGCGCTGCCGATTCTCTATAAGGGGGAGCGCCTCCCTTTGCACTACCGCGTGGACTTCCGGTGCGGTGATGTGCTGGTGGCGGTGAAGGCCCTTGATGCCATCGGGCCGAATGAACTGGCGCAGGCCCTCAACTACCTGCGCGCCTGGCAAGCCAGGCGCCCGCGGGCCCGCACCGCGAGTCCGAAAATCTGTGGGATCTGCGAAATCTGTGGATGCCTCCTTCTGTGTCATCATCATCCCTCGGCGTAATAGAGGTATCACCCTCTGAAATATCTAATCAATCAATGACCCTCGCGCCCCGTACCCTGCCAAGGTGACCTTATTTCCGTTCGCCGATTACTGGTCGTTCTACGTCGGCTTCACCGCCTTCGTGCTGATGCTCCTCGCCGTGGACCTGGGCCTGTTCCACCGCCAGGCGCACGCGGTGACCATGCGAGAGGCGGCGGCGTGGAGCGTGGTGTGGGTGACGCTGTCGCTCATCTTCAACTACGGCTTCTATCACTACGCGCTCGCCAAGTTCTCGGCCGACCCGCGGCTGCTGGCCATCCCGGGCTTCGACGCGGCGGCCATGGCCCGGCAGGTGGGCCTCGAGTTCCTCGCCGGCTACGTCGTGGAGTACACGTTGTCGGTCGACAACATGTTCGTGTTCGTCGTCATCTTCTCGTATTTCGCGGTGCCCGCGACCTACCAGCACCGCGTGCTCTTCTACGGCATCATGGGCGCGCTGGTGTTCCGCGCCCTCTTCATCGCGCTCGGGTCGGCGCTGCTGGCCTACCAGTGGGTTATCTGGGTGTTCGGCGGCTTCCTGATCATCACCGGCATCAAGATGGTGTTTGCCGACCCGGCCGGATCGCCGCCCGACAACCTGCTGGTGCGCCTCGTTCGGCGGCTGATGCCGGTGACCAAGGAAATGCATGGGCAGGCGTTCTTCGCCCGCGTCGGCGGGCGCTGGCACGCCACGCCATTGCTGCTGGCGCTGATGGCCATCGAGATGAGCGACATCGTGTTCGCCATCGACTCGGTGCCGGCCATCTTCGCGCTCACCCGCGAACCGCTGGTGGTGTTCACTTCCAACGTGTTCGCCATCCTCGGCCTGCGGTCGATGTACTTCCTGCTGGCGGGCGCCGTCATCCACTTCACGCTCCTCCGGTTCGGCCTGGCCGGGGTGCTGGTGTTCGTGGGACTGAAGATGGTGTGGCTGAACGAGGCCTGGGGCGGCAAGTTCCCCATCAGCTGGTCGCTTGGCATCATCACCCTGTTCGTGGGCGGCTCCATCGTGGCCTCGATCGTGTCAGAACGGCGGAAGCGTAGAATGGATCCCGATGACACGGCTGCGGATCGGGGTGTCGAAGTGTCTCCTCGGTGAGGCGGTCCGCTGGGACGGCGGGCACAAGCGCGACCACTTCCTCAACGAGACCCTGGCGCCCTTCGTGACGTGGGTGGCCCTGTGTCCCGAGGTGGAATCGGGCCTGCCCGTGCCGCGCGACACCATGCGCCTGGAGGCGTCGCCCGAAGGCGGCACGGTGGTGAACGGCCACCTCGTGCGCCTCATCATCACCAAGACGGGTGGCGACTGGACCGACGAGATGGCCGCCTGGTCGGCGAAGAAGGCGGCCGCCATCGCCCGCGAAGGGCTGGACGGCTTCGTGCTGAAGAAAGACTCGCCCAGTTGCGGGCTCGAACGGGTCCGCATCCACGGCGGCCCGGGCCCGGCGAGCAAGACCGGGCGCGGCGTGTTTGCCGAGGCGCTCGTCCACGCGTGCCCCGACCTGCCCGTGGAGGATGAAGGGCGCCTCAACGACCCGGCCATCCGCGAGAACTTCATCGAGCGCGTGTTTGCCTATCGCACGCTGCGCGACCTGTTCAAGGGGCGCTGGACGGTGGGCGCGCTCGTGCGGTTCCACACCGCCCACAAGCTCACGCTGCTGGCACACCGGCCCGCGGCCTACCAGGCGCTGGGCCGGCTGGTGGCGCGGGCCAAGGGCATGGGCCGCGCCGAGCTGCGCCAGCAGTACGTGCATGCGTTCATGGAGGCCATGAAGGCCATCGCCACCCCGGGCCGCCGCGCCAACGTGCTGGAGCACATGGCCGGCTGCCTGCGCGAGCATCTCGACGGGCCGTCACGCACGGAACTTCGCGAGACGATTGCCGATCACCGCCGCGGGCACGTGCCGCTGGTGGTGCCCCTCACGCTGGTCAAGCACCATGCACGCCGTCACGGCGTCGCCTACCTGCTGGGGCAGACCTACCTCGATCCGCACCCGAAGGAACTGGCGCTCAGGAATCATGTCTAAGGTGCGCAAGGTGCGCAAGGTGCGCAAGGTGCTCAGGGTGCCCAAGGTGCCCAGGGTGTCCAGGCTGCGCGAGGGGCACACGGTGCCCGGGGGCAGGGACGTCCGCGTCTGGCGCGCGGGCGAGGCGGCCTCCGACCGCGTGGCCGTGGAAGAGCCCATGGAGGTGCGCGTGAACGGCTCGCCGTTTGCCGTGATCATGCGCACGCCTGGCGCCGACCGCGACCTGGCGGCGGGCTTCCTGCTGGCCGAGGACGTGGTGCGCGGCGCCGACGAGATCGGCGCCATCGCCTACTGCGAGGATGCCGACGCCGACAGCCGCGAGAACATCATCAACGTCACCGTGCTTGGCGACGCGGCGGAGCGGCTCGGCGCCCGGCTGGGCGAGCGGCGGCAGGTGATGATGACGGCCTCGTGCGGGCTCTGCGGCCGCCGCACCATCGATTCGCTGCGCGCGCGCGTCAGCGCTGTCCAGGGCGCGTGGACCGTGCCCGGCGCCGTCATCGCCTCGTTGCCCGGCGCGCTGCGCGCGGCCCAGCACGTGTTCGAGTCCACCGGCGGCCTGCACGCGGCGGGGCTGTTCAGCCTCGACGGCCGGCTCGTGCTGTCGGCCGAGGACGTGGGCCGGCACAACGCCGTGGACAAGATCGCCGGCCGCACGCTGCTCGAGGGCCGGCACCCGCTCGATCGGCACCTGCTGCTCGTCTCGGGCCGCACGTCGTTCGAGCTGGTGCAGAAGGCGCTGCTGGCCGGCGTGCCGCTGGTGGCCGCCGTGTCGGCGCCGTCGAGCCTGGCCATCGAACTGGCACAGGAAGCCGGTATCACGCTGTGCGGCTTCGTGCGCGACGACACCTGCAACGTCTACACGCATCCTCACCGGATCTCTTGAGGTCTCGAGGTCTTGAGGTCTTGAGGCCTTCAGGCCCTGGGGACGCGCAACTGCAGGCCCTGGCTGGTGGAGGCGAAGCCCGCGTCCAGCAGGTAGCGGCCGGCGGGATGCGACGCCGCGGGCTCGTCGTTGATCTCGGCGATCAACCAGCCGCGCCGGCCCTCGGGCTCGCGATGGGCCAGCGCCACCAGCTCCCGCGCCATGGCGTGGCCCACGCGCGATCGCTCCGGCTCCTCACCGGGCAACGTCACGACGAGCACGCGACCGCCGCGCCCAATCCAGCACGCAAGACCGCCGTCCACGATCACGACGCGCGATCCAACGGTGCGGGTAGGCCTGGAGCTCTTGAGCTCTTGAGGGCCTGAGGTCCTGAGGTCTTGGGGTCCTGAGGTCCTGAGGTCTTGAGGTCTTGAGGTCCTGAGGTTCTGAGGTCTTGAAGCCTTGGAGGCTTGAGGTCCTGGCCGTCCCATCTGTGTTTCATCTGTGGCCATCTGTGGCCCGTCTGTGGCCCAGGGGAGCAACACGCCGTAGGGGTTGGCCGGGTCGGTGGCCGACAGGGTGACGGTGATCGGGTCCTCGTCTGTGGCCCTCGCTGCGCGCAGCAGGTCCACCGCGCCCGGCTGGGCAAACTGGGCGGCGCCGAGGCCGGCCACAAAGTAGCCGCGCCGCACGCGTCCCGTGTCCTCGAGCCGGCGCAGCACGGGATACATCGCGGCAAATCCGCCCGGCAGGTGCTCGATGGCCGCCACGTCGCGGGTCACCACGCCGTGGCGCGCCAGCAGTTGCTGCGCCTGCGCGGCGGCCCACGCCGTGGCCGAGGCCGCGGGCGCGCCCGTCAGCGCCCAGCGCCCTTCGGCCGAGGGCGGCACCAGCCGGCGCGATCGGAATGCGGCGCCGCGCCCGCCCCGCCGCGCGCGCTCGGGCGCCGCGGTAAAGGCGCGCAGCGGGTGCCACGTGTCGTTGGTGACGAGGCCCCGCCACACGAGCGACCACACCGCGTCCACCGTCTCCTGCGGAAACCCGCCGCCGGCGGCCTCGTGGATCGGCGCGAAAAACGACGCGCCATGCGCGCTCAGCCACGCCACGATGGCGGCCTCGCGGCGGGAAAGCCCCGCGTCTCGCGGCGTCCCGGCCAGTCCGTCCGGCGCCCGCAACCGGCTCGCGTGGTCGGCGAGGTACAGGCCCACGCGGCCGTCCCGCTCGCCGAGCGGCTCGAAGCCCACCCACGTGATTTCGCCCGCGCCCAGCAGCGTGTCGAGCATGGCGGGCTCGTAGTCCCTGACGCGCGCGGGCAGGATCTCGCGTTCGAGCGCCGAGGCGGCCAGTGGCGCGCCCTGCAGTTGCTCGATGACGTCGAGCAGGCCATCGAGGCCGGCCCGCGGCCGCGCCAGTGCGTGCCAGCCCACAAGGAAGCGGCCCAGCGTGGCGGCGTCCACCGGCTCCACATCCTTGCGCAGCCGTGCCAGCGATCGGCGGCGCACGGCCCGCAGCACCTCGCCATCACACCACTCGCGCCCGTGGCCGCCCGGCCGGAACTCGCCGTCGATCACGCGGCCCAGGTCCCGCAGGCGCGCCAGCGCGCCCTGCGCCACGGCCGGGCCCAGCCCGAAGCGGGCCGCCACCTGCCCGGCGGGGAAGGGGCCGTGCGTGCGGGCGAAGCGCCGCACCAGGTGCAGCAGCGAGTCGTCCACCGCGTCGAGCAGGCTCTCGGGCAGGCCGTGCGGCAGCCGCGTGCCGAGCGCGTCGCGATACCGCGCGGCGTCTTCCACCGCCACCAGCCGGGCCTCGCCGCCGACAGGCAGCTCCACGGCCCTGCGGCTCGCCAGGAGATCCACGATGGCGGTCGACGCCACGCCCGGCGCGCACCGGGCATCCAGCTCGTCTCGCGACAGGTCACCGAGGCGGAGCAGCAGGTCGTGCACCGCGTCGGCGGACCGGGCGTGGTAGCGCTCGGGCAGGTGCTGCAGCTCCGATTCCACCGCCTCGATCGCGTCGCGATCCAGCAAGTCGCGCAGCTCGACGTCGCCAATCAGGTCGCGCAGCTGCGCCTGGTCCACCGACAGCGCCTGCGCGCGCCGCTCGGCCAGCGGCGCATCGCCGTCGTAGATGTGGTTGGCCACGTAGCCGAAGAGCAGCGACGCGGCAAAGGGCGAGGGCGGCGTGGACTCCACCGACACCACGCGCAGCGACCGGCTGCGCGCGCGCGTGAGGACGTCCACGAGCGCGGGCAGGTCGAAGATGTCACGCAGGCACTCGCGATAGGT
The DNA here is from genome assembly GCA_964372085.1 of uncultured Bifidobacteriaceae bacterium. Taxonomy (GTDB): domain Bacteria; phylum Acidobacteriota; class Vicinamibacteria; order Vicinamibacterales; family UBA2999; genus 12-FULL-67-14b. The sequence goes on from CAYJPQ010000015.1 coordinate 44,165, forward strand.
CTCCAGCACCATCGGGAACGACCCGAAGCGCGAGGCCACGGCCAGCAGGTCGGCGGCCCGCTTGCGCTGCTGCCACAGCGGGGCGCGGGCGCCGGGGCGCCGCCGCGGCAGCAGCAGGGCCCGCCCCGCCGCTTCGCGAAAGCGCGCGGCGAACAGGGCGGTGGCGCCCAGTTGCCGCACCACCAGGCGCTCCACCTCGTCGGGGTCGGGCAGGAGCAGCGACGTGTCCGGGGGCGCGTCGCCCTCCGGATACCGCACGACGAACCCATCGTCGGTCCACATCACCTCCACGTCGAGGCCGGCCTCGTCGCGGATGCGCGCGGTGGCGGCCATGGCCCACGGCGCCAGCACGCGGCGGCCGAGCGGCGAGAGCACCGCCACGCGCCAGTCGCCGAGGTCGTCGCGCGATCGTTCGATCACCACGGTGCGATCGTCGGGGACGACGAGGGTGGCGGCCTTCTGGTCGGACAGGTACTGCAGCAGGTTGGCGGCGGCGAGCGGGTCGAGCCCGTGGTCGCGCGTGAGCGTGGCCGCCGCCTCGCCCGGCGCGGCCTTCTGCAGATCGCGCACCAGCTTGCCGATGGCCATGCCCAGCTCCACCGGGCGTCCGGGCCCTTCGCCCTTCCAGAAGGGCATGCGCCCCGGCTCGCCGGGCGCGGGCGACACCATCACGCGGTCGTGGGTGATCTGGTTGATGCGCCAGGTGGACGCCCCGAGCAGGAAGGTGTCGCCGGCCCGGGCCTCGAACACCATCTCTTCGTCGAGCTCGCCCACGCGCGCCTGCGGACCCTCGGCGCCGGAGAGGAACACGCCGTACAGCCCGCGGTCGGGAATCGTCCCGGCGTTGGCGATGGCCACGCGCTTGGCGCCCTGCCGCGCCGTGACAACCCCGCCCACGCGGTCCCAGGTGAGGCGCGGCCGCAGCTCGGCGAACTCGTCCGACGGATAGCGTCCCGAAAGCATGTCGAGCACGCCCTCGAACATGGCGCGGCTCAACTCGGCGTAGGGCGCGGCGCCGCGCACGGCCGCGTACAGGTCGTCCACGCGCCACCGGTCCATGGCGGCCATGGCCACGAGCTGCTGCGCCAGCACGTCGAGCGGGTTGCGCGGATACCGCGAGGATTCCACCTGGCCGCGGCGCATCGCGGCGGTGACGGCGGCGCACGCGACGAGGTCGCCGCGGAACTTTGGGAAGATGATGCCCTCGCTCACCTCGTCGATGCGGTGGCCCGCGCGCCCGATGCGCTGCAGCCCGCTCGCCACCGACGGCGGCGCCTCGATTTGCACCACGAGGTCGATGGCGCCCATGTCGATGCCGAGCTCGAGCGACGAGGTGGCCACGAGCCCGCGGAGGCGGCCCTCCTTGAGCGCGTCTTCGATCTCGGTGCGCTGCGCGCGCGCGAGCGACCCGTGGTGCGCGCGCACGAGCGCCTCGCCGGCCAGGTCGTTGAGCGCGCCGGCCAGCCGCTCGGCCATGCGCCGGCTGTTCACGAACAGCAGCGTGGACCGGTGCGCGCGAATCAGCTCCAGGAGCTTCGGGTGAATCGAGGCCCAGATGGTCTGCACCACCGGCCCTGGCGCCGCCGGGCCGCCCGGCGGCTCGATGGGCCGCCCCATCCCGGCCATGTCCTCCACCGGCACTTGCACCGTCAGCGCCAGTTGCTTCGGCGCGCTGGCGTCGACGATGGTGACGGGCCGGTAGTGGACGGCACGGCCAGCCTCCTGGAACTCATCGTGTACCGTCTCTGCGGGCAGTGTCTTTGATCGGTCCTTCTTCGTGCCCTTCGTGTTCTTCGTGGTTGCCTTGGTTGTCGTCCCCCCAAGAAACCTCGCCACTTCATCCAGCGGCCGCTGCGTGGCCGACAGGCCGATGCGCTGGAAGGGCCGCTCGGCGATCTGCGCCAGGCGTTCGAGGGTCAACGCCAGGTGCGCGCCGCGCTTGGTGGGCACCATCGCATGAATCTCGTCCACGATCACCGTCTCGACACCGCGCAGGCGGTCGCGGGCATTCGAGGTGAGCAGGAGGAACAGCGATTCGGGCGTCGTGATGAGGATGTCGGCCGGCGCCCTGAGGAACCGCGCCCGGTCGGCGGCCGGGGTGTCGCCCGTGCGGATGGCGATGGCCGGCGCGTGGAACGGCGCCCCCAGGGCGGCGGCGTGGCTGGCAATGCCCGCCAGCGGCGCCCGCAGGTTGCGCTCGATGTCCACCGCCAGTGCCTTGAGCGGCGAGACGTAGATCACGCGGCACCGCGCGGCGGCGCCGGGCGCCGGCTCGAACATGAGGCGGTTGAGCGACCAGAGAAACGCCGCCAGCGTCTTGCCGCTGCCGGTGGGCGCGAGGATCAGGGTGGAGTCGCCGCGCGCGATGGCGGCCCAGCCCCGCCGCTGGGGCGGCGTCGGCGAGGCGAACACCGACGAGAACCAGCCGGCCACCGCGGGGTGGAAATGCGCCGTCAGGGCATCCATCGATCCCTAGACTGTGCCATAATCATCAGTTCATGGGTGACGCTGCTGAAGGCCTGATCGACGCTGACGCGCGCTTGCAAGAGCGCATCGAAGAACTGGAAGAAAGCCGCAAGGCCGCGAAGGACAAGGGGCCGAGAGTCGACCCCGAGCACCAACGGGCGGTCGAGTCGCTCCAGTTGGCGCGCACGGAGCTCGAGCGTCAGCTCGAGCGCACGACGCATCCCACGCGGCGCGACCAGATTGGCCAGGCCGTGGCCGAGATCGACCGCCGCCTGGCGGCCATCAAGCCGAAGAAATAGGGTTGGGCGCGCGGCGGCGCGATTGGTCAATCGCCCCCTCGCCCCCGTCGCCGCCCCTCGCGGGGGCGTGTGATATCCTTCACAAGCACGCCGGTTCCCGCGTGCGAGACCTTACTATTCCAGGCGGCGCGATCACATGATTGGCTGGGGCGGAATCATCCTGATGGTGGCGGTCGGTGTCGGATTCGGCATCGCCTCGGTCGTCCTGTCCTATTTCCTCGGCCCGCGCAACCCCACCCCCGAAAAACTGGCCGCCTACGAGTGCGGCATGCCCCCGGTGGGCGACGCCCGCGACCGCCAATCGGTGAAGTTCTACCTGGTGGCCATGATCTTCCTGCTGTTCGACATCGAGGTGGCCTTTCTCTATCCGTGGGCCATGGCGATGCGCGACCTGTCGTGGACCGGCCTCGTCCAGATCGTGGTGTTCTTCCTGATCCTCGTGGTGGGCTATATCTACATCTGGCGCAAGGGCGTCCTCGACTGGGGCCCCGAGCACGACCCCGAGTACGCGCACCACGCGCCGCCCGGACCCGCCCTGGTGAAGAGATACCGATATGGGACTCGAGACTGATTACGAAATCCCCGTGCTCACCACCAGCCTGGAAAAGGTGGTGCAGTGGGCCCGGCGGTCGGCCATCTGGCCGGTGACGTTCGGCCTGGCGTGCTGCGCCATCGAGATGATGGCGATGGCCGCGAGCCGGTACGACGTGTCGCGCTTCGGCGCCGAGGTGTTTCGCGGCTCGCCGCGCCAGTCGGACCTGATGATCATCGCCGGCCGGCTGTCGCGCAAGATGGCGCCGGCGCTGCGGCGCATCTACGACCAGATGCCCGAGCCCAAGTGGGTGATTTCCATGGGCGCATGCGCATCGTGCGGCGGCGTGTTCGACAACTACGCCATCGTCCAGGGCTCCGACCAGGTGGTGCCGGTGGACGTGTTCATCCCGGGCTGCCCGCCGCGCCCCGAGGCCGTGATCTACGGCATCGTCCAGCTCCAGAAGAAGATCGACGCCTCGCGGATGGACCAGTCGCCGAGGATCAAGATCGCATGAGCGCCGGCGAGATCATCGCGGCGCTGGCGGCGGCCCTGCCCGGCGTGGCCGTCGAGCCGCTCGAGGCGGCCGATTCGGCGGTGACGCCCACCCTCGGCGTGCCGCGCGAGGCCCTGGTGGCCGTGTGCGAGGCGCTGCAGGGGCCCGGGCTCGAGTACGTCGCGTTCTCGGACGTGACGGCGGTTGATTTCCATCCCCATCGCGACCCGCGCTTCGACGTGGTGTATCACCTGGTGTCGCCGCACCGCCGCGCCCGCATCCGGGTGAAGCTGCAGGCCGGCGCCGACGATCCGGTGCCCACGCTGACCGGGTTGTTTCCCGGCGCGGGCTGGCCCGAGCGCGAGGTGTACGACCTGTTCGGCATCGTGTTCGAGGGGCATGCCGACCTGCGCCGGTTGATGATGCCCGAGGATTGGGAAGGGCACCCGCTGCGGAAGGACTACCCGGTGCAGCTCCGGAAGGACGCCGGGACGTACATGCCGCTGCAGGTGACCGAGGAAGAGTTCCGCGCGAGCATGGAGCGCGACCGGTACACGCGGACGCCGAAGCCGTAATGGACGCCGACCGCGCCGCCGCCCACGTCGTCGAGGTGCTGCAGCAGGCCGCCGGGGCCCACGACCGGCGGGCCGGCCAGGACGTGTCGGCGGTGGTGCGGGCCGCGCAGGCGATGGCCGGGGCGATCCGCGCGGGCGGCAAGGTGCTGGCCTTCGGCAACGGCGGCAGCGCGGCCGACGCGCAGCACTTCGTGGCCGAGCTCGTGGGGCACTACGAGCAGGACCGGCCGGCGTTGCCGGCGGTGACGCTGTCGGTGGACACGAGCATCCTGACCGCGGTGGGCAACGACTACGGGTACGACCGGGTGTTTGCGCGCCAGGTCGAGGCGCTGGGGCGGGCGGGCGACGTGGCCCTGGGGATCAGCACGAGCGGCAACTCGCCCAACGTGCTGCGGGGGCTCGAGGCCGCGCGCGACCGCGGACTCACCACCATCGCGCTCACCGGGCGCGGCGGGGAAGCGGCACGGCTGGCGTCGATCCACATCGGCGTGGACGAGGCCCGCACTCCGCGGGTGCAGGAGGTGCAGATTACGCTGCTGCACATCCTGTGCGAGCTGATTGAATTGGAGTTGGGGGACTAGCCACGAAGCGGGCAGAGGACACGAACGCCTTTGGTGAAATGAGCTTCGTGTTCTTCGTGTTCTTCGTGGCTGCATTGAGACATGGCTGAACTGCGCACCGAGACGATGACCGTCAACATGGGGCCGCAACACCCCAGCACGCACGGCGTGCTGCGGCTGGTGCTCGAGCTCGATGGCGAGACGGTTGTGTCCGTCGACCCCACGATCGGCTACCTGCACACCGGCATCGAGAAGACGGCCGAGCAGAAGAAGTGGCAGCAGGTGATTCCGCTCGTGGAGCGGATGGACTACCTGGCCGCGCAGTCCAACAGCCTGGCCTTCTGCCTCTCGGTGGAGAAGATGCTGGGCCTCGAGATGCCCGAGCGCGTGAACGCCATCCGCGTGCTCATCGCCGAGTTGCAGCGCATCAGCAGCCACCTGGTGTGGTTCGGCACGCACGCCATGGAAATAGGCGCCATCACCGGGATGCTCTACGCGTTCCGTGAGCGCGAGATTCTGATGAATCTCAACGAGCTCATGGGCGGCTTCCGCTTCTTCCCGAGCTTCATCCGCGTGGGCGGCCTGCGCGAGGACATCCCGCGCGGCTTCAAGGAGGCGGTGGGCGCCTTCCTCGACCGCTTTCCCGGCAAGGTGGATGAGTACGAGACGCTCATCACGAAGAACCCCATCTGGCTCGACCGCACGCGCGGGGTCGGCGTGATTTCCTACGCCGACTGCTGCAAGTGGGGCCTGTTCGGGCCCATCGCGCGCGCCGCCGGCGGCGACTACGACGTGCGCCGCGCGTTCCCGTACCTGGGCTACGAGACCTACGACTTCGACGTGATCGGCGCCAGCAACGGCGACGTCTACGATCGCTACCTGACGCGCGTGGCCGAGATGCGCGAGAGCGTCAAGATCTGCCGGCAGGCCCTCGAGCGCATTCCGCCCGTGGGCGCGTGGGCGGTGCACGACCGGCGCATCGTGCCGCCGCCCAAGGACGAGGTCTACACCGAGATGGAGGCGCTCATCCAGCACTTCCTGATCTACTCGCAGGGTTTCAAGGTGCCGGCGGGCGAGGCCTACGTGCCGGTGGAGGGGCCGCGCGGCGAGCACGGCTGCTACATCGTGTCGGACGGCTCCAACCGGCCCTGGCGCGTGCACATGCGCTCGCCGGGCCTGATGGCCAGCCAGGCCCTGCACAAGTTCATCGTCGGCGGCATGATTGCGGACGTCATCGCCGTGATTGGCTCGCTCGACGTGGTGATGGGAGACGTGGATCGATGAGCTTTCATCCCACGATGCCGTACGGCACCAAGCAGTGGCATCGCTCGCAGCGGGCCACGCTGCCGGAGGGCCCGGAGTTCCAGTTCACGCCCGAGGCGCGCGCGCGGTTCGAGGCGTTCGCGGCGCACTACGCGCCCGAGCACCGCAAGTCGGCCCTGCTGCACGCGCTGTACCTGGCGCAGGAGCAGCAGGGCTACATCTCGGCCAACGCCGCGCGGCACGTGGCTGAGGTGATCGGCTGCACCACGGCCGAGGTCGAGGACGTCGTCTCCTACTACGTGATGTTCCACCGCGAGCCGGTGGGCACGTTCGTCCTGCAGGTGTGCACCACGCTGTCGTGCGCGCTGGCCGGCGCCGAGCGCGTGGTGGAGGAGCTCGAGCAGAAGCTGGGCATCAAGGCGGGGCACACCGACCCCACGGGGATGTTCACCATCCAGCAGATGGAGTGCCTCGGCGCGTGCGACCGCGCGCCGGTGATGATGGTGAACAACGACCACTGGCACGAGCGCCTCGCCCCCGAGGCGGCCGGCGCGCTGGTCGACCGGATGAAGGCCGACGGCCTCACGGCCCTTGGCGGCTGCCACCTCGCCATCGAGGGCCGGCCTGAGCACGAGTGGAAGGGCAGGACCACCACGCCGGTCAAACCGAAGGCGGTGCCCGACTACGAGCCCGTGCTCACGAAGTACGCGTTCACGCCCAACGGCAACACCCTCGCGCACTACCAGCAGCACCAGCAGGGCTACGAGGGCCTCAAGAAGGCCCTGGCGATGACGCCCGACGCGGTGATCGAGGACGTGAAGAAGGCGGGCCTCCGCGGCCGCGGCGGCGCGGGCTTCCCGACGGGCCTCAAGTGGCAGTTCGTCGACAAGAAGTCGGCCAAGCCGAAGTACATCGTCTGCAACGCCGACGAGAGCGAGCCGGGCACCTTCAAGGACCACCTGCTGATGGAGCGCAACCCGCACCTGCTGGTGGAGGGCTGCCTCATCGGCTGCCACGCCATCGGCTCGAAGGCGGCCTACATCTACATCCGCGGCGAGTTCCAGCACCTGTTCCCGGTGATGCAGAAGGCGATCGACGACGCGCGGGCGGCGGGGCTGGTGGGGACGAACATCCTCGGCTCGGGCTTCGACTGCGAGGTGTACCTGCACCGCGGCGCCGGCGCGTACGAAGCGGGCGAGGAAACGGCGCTCCTCGAGTCGCTGGAGGGCAAGCGCGCGCAGCCGCGCTTCAAGCCGCCCTTCCCGGCCGTCGAGGGCGCCTGGGGCTGCCCCACCGCGGTGAACAACGTCGAGACGCTCTGCAACGTGCCGCTCGTGATGACGCGCGGCGCCGACTGGTTCGCGGCACTGGGCCCCGAGAAGAACGGCGGGCCCAAGCTGTTCTGCGTGAGCGGCCGGGTGAAGCGGCCCGGCGTCTTCGAGGCGCCGATGAAGGTGACGCTCAAGGAGCTCATCTACGACTACGCGGGCGGCCCGCTCGACGGCCACGCCCTCAAGGCGGTCATTCCCGGCGGCTCGTCGGTGCCCATCCTGCTGCCCGACCAGCTCGACATCCCGGCCAGCTTCGATGACGTGGCCAAGGCGGGGTCGCTGCTCGGATCGGCGGCCATCATGGCGCTCGACGAGACCGTCGACATGGTGTGGCTGGCCGACAACCTGCTGCACTTCTACCGCCACGAGTCGTGCGGCAAGTGCACGCCCTGCCGCGAAGGCACCGACTGGCTGTACCGGCTGCTGCACCGGATGCTGCTCGGCGAGGGCACCCACAAGGACATCGCCCTGCTGCAGAGCGTGGCGACGCAGATCACCGGCAAGACGCTGTGCGCGTTCGGCGACGCCGCGGCGACACCCGTGCTGACCACGCTCAAGTGGTTCACCCCCGAGTTCGAGGCGTACGTGCAGGGGAAGGCGCCCGCGCCGGCCGGCTATCGCGCGCGCCAGCCGCAGGAGACGCACTAGGGGCCGCAGATGACGCAGATGACGCAGAGACTGGAGACGGGCTGCTAGGGTATGCAAGAGCTTCTGGACTTCCTGCTCGCGCCCCGGATGCTGGTCTACGCCGGCATCGTGGGCGCGGTGTTCATGGCGCTGCAGCTGTCGGCGGCCGTGATGGTGTACGCCGAGCGCAAGGTGTCGGCGTTCATGCAGCAGCGTTACGGCCCCTACCTCGTGGGGCCCCGGGGCCTGCTGCAGCCCATCGCCGACATCGTGAAGCTCTTCTTCAAGGAAGAGCTGCGGCCCAAGGCGGCCGACGCGTTCCTCTTCTCGCTGGCGCCCATCATCTCGGTGACCACGGCCTTCCTGGCGTTCGCGCCCGTGCCGTTCGGCGCGCCCACCACGTTCTTCGGGCTGCTCGACGAGCCCATCGCGCTGATGATTGCCGACGTCAACGTGGCGGTGCTGGTCATCTTCGCGGTGGCGTCGATGGGCGTCTACGGCATCGTGCTGGCGGGTTGGGCGAGCAACTCGAAGTACTCGCTGCTGGGCGGCCTGCGCAGCTCGGCGCAGATGATCAGCTACGAGCTGGCGTACGGCATGTCACTGGCCACCGTGGTGATGCTGGCCGGTTCGATGTCACTCCGCGAGATCGTCGACCACCAGCAGGGCACCTGGCTCGGCTTCCTGCCGCAGTGGTACATCTTCCTGCAGCCCATCGGCTTCTTCGTGTTCGCCTGCGCCGGCATCGCCGAGACCAACCGCGCGCCCTTCGACTTCCCGGAGGCCGAGCAGGAGCTGGTGGCCGGCTACCACACCGAGTACAGCTCGATGCGGTTCGCCATGTTCTTCATGGCCGAGTACATCAACATGGTCACCGTGTCGGCGGTGGCGGTGAACCTGTTCCTGGGCGGCTGGCACGGGCCGTTCATCCCGGTGGAATACGGCTGGGTGTGGTTCCTCATCAAGCTGAGCGTGCTGCTGTTCCTCTACCTGTGGCTGCGGTGGACGCTGCCGCGCTTCCGCTACGACCAGTTGATGGCGTTCGGGTGGAAGGTGCTGCTGCCGCTGGCAACGCTCAACTTGCTGGTCACGGCCGCGGGGGTGCTCTACTTTGGCCTCTGAGTTGGTGCTCTTTTACCTGTTCGCGGCCACCGCCGTCATCGGCGCGCTGCTGGTGGTGTCGCAGAAGAACCCCGTCTACAGCGTGCTGGCCATCATCCTGGCCTTCTTCGGGCTCGCGGGGCTCTACGTGCTGCTCGAGGCGCCGTTCGTGGCGGTGGTGCAGATCATCATCTACGCCGGCGCCATCATGGTGCTCTTCCTCTTCGTGGTGATGCTGCTCAACGTGCCGCGCGAGGACGCGTCGGAGTGGGACCGCGGGCACCCGCTGTACCGCCCGGGCGCCGTGCGGGTGGGCGGCGCGCTGGCCCTGCTGCTGGCGCTCGAGCTGGGCTGGGCCCTGGCGCGCACCGCCGGTCTCTCGGCCGGCGTGGGTGACGAGCGCCCCGCGGCCTCGTCGGTGGCCGAACTGGGCCGCGTCCTCTTCACCGACTACATGTTCGCGTTCGAGGTCACCTCGATCCTCATCATCGTGGCCATGATTGGCGCCGTCGTCCTGGCCAGAAAGCGGGAGGAGTAATCGTGGTGTCGCTGGGCCATTACCTGGTGCTGTCGGGCCTGCTGTTCTCCGTGGGGGCGGCCGGCGTGTTCCTGCGCCGCAACCTCATCACGCTGCTGCTGTCGGTGGAAATCATGCTGAACGCGGTGAACCTCGCGTTTGTCGCCTTCGGGCGGCAGTTCGGCGCCGTCGACGGCCAGATCATCACCTTCTTCGTGATGACGGTCGCGGCCGCCGAGGCCGCCGTCGGACTGGCGCTGGTGATCGGGCTCTTCCGTCACCGCGAGTCGCTCAACCCCGAAGCCTTCACTTCGCTCAAATGGTGACGCGGTGCTAGCCCTTATCCCCCTGCTCCCGTTCGCCGGCTTCCTCGTCAATGCGACGATGGGGCGGCGGCTGCCCAAGGCCGTGTCGGGCGGGCTGGCCTCGGCCGTGATGGTGCTGTCGTTTCTGATCGCCGCCGCCCAGGTGTGGGCGCTCGTGGGCATGCCGCCCGAGAGCCGGCAGATCAACCAGACGCTGTTCACCTGGATCACGGCGGGCGACTTCTCGCTCGACCTGGCGCTGCGCCTCGACGCGCTGTCGGCGGTGATGATCCTGGTCGTCACCGGCATCGGCTCGCTCATCCACGTGTATTCGCTGGCCTACATGCACGAGGAGACCGACCCCGAGTACGCGCGGTACTTCTCGTACCTGAACCTCTTCTGCTTCTTCATGCTGCTGCTCGTGCTCGGCTCGAACGTCCTGGTGATGTTCGTGGGCTGGGAGGGCGTGGGCCTCTGCTCGTACCTGCTGATTGGCTTCTACCACAAGAAGCAGTCGGCGTCGGACGCGGCCAACAAGGCCTTCATCGTGAACCGCGTGGGCGACTTCGCGTTCATCCTGGGCGCGCTGCTGCTGGTCGTCACCTTCGGATCGCTCGACTTCATCACCATCGCGCTGAAGGTGAAAGAGATGCCGGTCGAGGCGACGTTCGGCACGCTCTCGCTCATCACGCTGCTGATGTTCATCGGCGCCACGGGCAAGTCGGCGCAGATTCCCCTGTATGTGTGGCTGCCCGACGCCATGGAGGGCCCGACCCCCGTGTCGGCCCTCATCCACGCGGCCACCATGGTGACCGCGGGCGTCTACATGATCGGCCGGAACGCGCTGCTGTTCGAGCATGCGCCCATCACCCTGGAGATCGTGGCGATCACCGGCGCGGCGACGGCCCTGTTTGCCGGCACCATCGGCCTGGTGCAGAACGACATCAAGCGCGTGCTGGCCTATTCCACGGTGTCGCAGCTCGGCTATATGTTCCTGGCCATGGGCGTCGGCGCCTTCGGCGCGGGCATCTTCCATCTCTTCACCCACGCGTTCTTCAAGGCCTGCCTCTTCCTGGGGTCGGGCGCGGTGATCCACGCGCTGCACGGCGAGCAGGACATCCGCCACATGGGCGGCCTCAAGAAGCACCTGCCGGTCACCTACTGGACGTTCCTCATCGCGTCGATCGCGATTGCCGGCGTGCCGCTGCTCTCGGGGTTCTTCTCGAAGGACGAGATCCTGTTCGAGGCCTTCACCCACGGGCACTACCTGCTCTGGGGCATGGGCGCGCTGACGTCGCTGCTGACGGCCACCTACATGTTCCGGCTGGTGCACCTCACGTTCCACGGGGAAGAGCGCTTCGCGGGTGCATCCGCTGCACACGCGCATGGCGCGCACCTTCATGACGCGCCGGCGCCGATGGCGTTTGCCCTGATCGTGCTGGCCGTGGGCTCGATCCTGGCGGGCTACATCGGCCTGCCCCATGCGATGGGCCACAACGTGCTCGGCGAGTGGCTCGAGCCGGCCTTCCAGGCGACCAACTGCGGCGCGCCGGTCACCACGGGCGACCTGGCCGGGCTGGCCATCGCCGAGTGCCTGCCGGGCACCGAGGCGGCGGAGGAAGGCCACGCCAGCGTGGGGCTCGAGCTGGGGCTGATGGCGGTGTCGTCGCTCATCGCCTTCCTGGGCATCGGGCTGGCCACGTTCCTGTGGCTCAAGAACAGGCAGATTCCCGAGCGGCTGGCCACGCAGTACGCGGGCGTGCACCGGCTGCTGCTGAACAAGTACTACGTGGACGAGGTGTACGACGCGGCCATCGTGCAGCCCATCAAGGTGGTGTCCACCGAGGGGCTGTGGCGGGGCGTCGACGTGAAGGTGGTGGACGGCGCGGTGAACGGCGCCGGGTACCTGGTGAGCGGCGTCAGCATCGTGCTGCGCCTGGTGCAAAACGGGTCGGTGAAGAGCTATGCGGCCTCGACCTTTCTGGGCGCGGTGATGATCCTCGCCTACTACCTCTGGAGATAACGCGACGTGACCGGGCTGCTCTCCATCCTCATCGCGTTGCCCATCGCCGGGGCGGTGCTGCTCATGTTCCTGTCGAACCGCGATGGTTCAAAGGACGGGCTCATCCGCAACCTGACGCTGCTGGTGTCGCTCCTGACCTTCGGCGTCACGCTGGCGCTGTGGGCCGGCTTCGACGCCTCGGCGTCGGCCCCCGCCTTCCAGTTCGTCGAGCGGCGCGCCTGGATCCCCGCCTTCGGCATCGAGTACTACCTCGGCATCGACGGGCTCAGCCTGATGCTGCTGGTGCTCACCGGGTTCCTCACCCCGATTGCGCTCCTCTCGGGATGGGAGAGCGTGGAGAAGCACGTCAAGGAGTTCTCCATTTTCATGCTGCTGCTCGAGGCCTCGATGCTCGGGGTCTTCAGCGCGCTCGACGTCTTCCTCTTCTACATCTTCTGGGACTTCGTCCTCATCCCGATGTACTTCCTCATCGGCATCTGGGGCTACGACCAGCGCATCTACGCGGCCGTGAAGTTCATCCTCTACACCATGGCCGGCAGCGTGCTGATGCTGGTGGCCATCATCGGCCTGTCGTGGCTCCACCAGGGGGCCACGGGCGTCTACAGCTTCGATCTGCTGAAGCTCTACGAGCTGCAGATTCCCGAGTCCACGCAGTACTGGTTCTTCCTGGCCTTCACGCTGGCCTTCATCATCAAGGTGCCGCTCTTCCCGTTCCACACGTGGCTGCCCGACGCCCACGTGCAGGCGCCCACGCCCGGCTCGGTGATCCTGGCGGGCGTGATGCTGAAGATGGGCGGCTACGGCCTCATCCGGTTCGCATTCCCGCTGTTCCCCGACGCGGCGCTCTACTTCGCGCCGCTGCTGGCCGTGCTCTCGGTGATTGCCATCGTCTACGGCGCGCTGGTGGCGATGGTGCAGCCCGACATGAAGAAGCTGGTGGCCTACTCGTCGGTGAGCCACATGGGCTTCGTGGTGCTGGGCATCGCGGCCATGAACGTGCAGGGCGTGCAGGGCGCGTCCTACCAGATGCTGGCCCACGGGGTGAGCACGGGCGGGCTGTTCTGCCTGGTCGGCATGCTGTCCGACCGCCGACACACCCGGCTCATCTCGGAGTTTGGCGGGCTCAAGTCGGTGATGCCGCGCCTGACCGCCGTGATGCTCGTCATCACGCTGTCGTCGATCGGCCTGCCCGGCATGAACGGCTTCATCGGTGAGTTCCTGATCATGCTGGGCGCCTTCAAGTGGGACCCCCGGTTCGTGGTGGTGGCGGCCCTCGGCGTGATCCTCTCGGCCGTCTACATGCTCTGGATGGTGCAGCGCGTGTTCCACGGCGAGGTGACCAACGAGAAGAACCGGTCGCTGCCGGACCTGTCGCTGCGCGAGTGGGCCATCATCGGCCCGCTGGCCGCGGCCGCCATCGGCATGGGCGTCGCGCCGAACGTGTTCCTGAAGCCCATGGAGCCGGCCGTGCAGCGCATCGTCGAGCGCGTGCAGTCGCACCAGCCCCTGCGCGTGCAGAACCTTTCTGAACCTTTCAGAACCCTTCAGAACCCATCTGAACCTCTCAGAACCGTTCAGAACCTTTCTGAACCGGTGAAGCCATGATCAGCAGCTCCTTCGACGCCGTCATCCCGGTCATCTGCGTCGCGCTGGCGGGGCTGGTGGTGCTGCTGGCCGAGTCGTTCCGCGGCAAGGGCGAGAAGATGCCCATCGGCGGGCTGGCCCTCATCGGCCTCATCGGCGCCGGCGCCGCCTCGGCGCTGCTGTGGAACCGCAACGCCACCAGCTTCGGCGTGGTCACCGCCGACAACTTCGCCCTGTTCGTGAACCTGGTGCTCGTGGCCGTCGGCATCCTCACCGTGATTTTCGCGGGCGAGACCGTGGAGCGCGACCGCCTGCCCGCGGGCGAGTTCTACGCCTGCATCCTGTTTGCCATCGTCGGCATGATGCTGATGGCGCAGGCCACCGACCTGCTGCTGATGTTCCTGGCGCTCGAGACCATGTCGATTGCGGTCTACGTGCTCACCGGCATCCGGCGCGACCAGGTGCAGAGCACCGAGGCCGCGTTCAAGTACTTCCTGCTGGGCGCGTTCGCCAGCTCGTTCTTCCTCTACGGCATCGCGTTCCTCTACGGCGTCTCGGGCAGCACGAGCCTCGACCGCATCGGCTCGGTGATTGCCGCGCAGTCGATGAGCGGCAACCCCATGATCCTCCTGGGCGTGGGCCTGCTCATCGTGGGCTTCGCCTTCAAGGTGGGCGCCGTGCCGTTCCACATGTGGTCGCCCGACGCCTACGAGGGCGCCCCCGCCGTGGTCACCGGCTTCATGTCCACGGGCGTGAAGGCGGCGGCGGTGGCCGGCTTCGTCCGCGTGTTCCTGTCGGCGCTCGAGCCGATGATCAGCGACTGGGCCCCGGTGCTGTGGCTGGTAGCCGCGGCCACGATGATCCTCGGCACGGTCGTCGGCGTGGCGCAGACCAGCCTCAAGCGCATGCTGGCCTATTCCAGCATCGCGCACGGCGGCTACCTGATTGCGGGCCTGGTGGCCGGCAACGAGGTGGGGAAGGCCGCCATCCTGTACTACCTGGCCGCGTACGCCTTGACGAACCTGGGCGCCTTCGGCGTGATTGCGCTGCTCGGCACCCGCGAGCGCGCCAACGACGACCTGCGCGATTACGCGGGTCTGTGGCACACGCATCCCGGCCTCGCCACGCTGATGGCGATGTTCCTGCTGTCGCTCGGCGGCTTCCCGCCCATGGCGGGCTTCATCGCCAAGTGGTATGTCTTCAGCGCCGTCGTCGGGGCGGGCTATTACGGCCTGGCCATCATCGGCGTGCTCACGAGCGTGGTGTCGGTCTACTTCTACCTGCGCATCGTCGTGATGATGTTCATGACCGAGCGCGACGCGCGCCCGGTGCCGGCGCCGGTCACCGCCCTGGCGTTCGCGGGCCTGGGCCTGTCGCTGGCGGGCGTGCTCTACCTGGGCATCCTGCCGTCGGCCGTGATCGAGCTCGCGCAGGCGTCGATCGGGAGCATTT
>CAYJPQ010000016.1:0-38373 GCA_964372085.1 uncultured Bifidobacteriaceae bacterium
AACGGGTGCAACGGGTGCAACGGGTGCAACGGGTGCATCGGGTGCATCGGGTGCAACGGGTGCAACGGGTGCAACGGGTGCAACGGGTGCAACGGGTGCATCGGGTGCATCGGGTGCATCAGGTGCAACAGGTGCAACGAGTCACGGCGTGACGCGGCGCGCCCGGATGAGTACCTGGATTTCATCCGGCCGGTTGTTCTCGAAATAGAGTCGCTGGCGGCCGTCGGGGGCCTGCGAGGTCACCGCGGGAATCGAGCTCGCCACCACCGTCCACCCGTCCGGCAGCACCACGGTGTTGCGCGGCCGGCCGAAGGCGCGGTCCCACACCAGCTCGTCGCCCTCCAGGTAATAGCGGCCCGGGTCCGTGTAAGTCTCAGTGATCCGCAGCCGCACCGACTGACCCTCCTGGACGGACGGGAACGCAATCACCACCACCTCCGCCTCATCGGCCAAGGGTTCCCCGGCGTCGAGGCCGCGCGCCTTGAGCGCGGCGCCCGTCAGCGTCTCCACCTTCAACGCCTCGCCCGTGTCGAGGAGCACGGCCGACGGGTTCGACACCCGGCTGCCCGCGCGCACGACGTTGAAGTAGTGGCCCACGCCCGGGCGCGACTCGGTGTAGTCGTGGTACAGGCTGAACGAGTGCGTGGCCGGGTCGTTGGGGAAGTACACGATCTCGCGATCCTGGTGGGCGCGATCGACGAGGCGCGAGGCCTGCGAACGCACCGGCGCCTGAAGCGGAGGCGCCGCGGCGGCCGGGGCTGAAGCCCCGGCCCTCCCTGGGACAGCCGCCGGCAGGCCCGGCCGCGCCCGGATCACGAGCGGCGCCGCCGCTGGCCCTGGGTTCATGAACGTGATCATCACGCGGCCGTCCGGCGTCGTGAGGACCTGGGACGGCACGTTGCAGGTTACCAGGCGGTACCCGGCCGGCAGCACCACGGCGTTTCGGCGGATGCCCAGCGACCGGTCGAACACGATGGCGTCGCCGTCTCGGTAGTAGCTCTTCGCGTCCTTGTAGGTCTTGTCGATCAGCACGCGCGCCTCCCCGCCCCTGGGTACGGGCCGCGCCAGGAACACCTTGAGCCACGCGGTGTCGAGGGCCGCCGTGGGGTGGCCCTCGGCCCGGGCCTGCGCGCCGGTCACCACTTCCCACTTGAGCGGCTGGCCCGTCATCAGATCCACCACGCGCTCGTCGGTGGCGATGCTGCCCTTGCGGATGGCATTGAAAAAGAACGGCGCGCCGGCCGTGGTGCCGGTCACCTCGTAGAAGATGCGGAACTGCGCGCTGTCGGGGCCGAGCAGCTCGTAGCGGGTGTAGTCGTCTTCCTGGGTCTGGCGGGGCGGCGCCTGGGCCGTCGCCACGGCCACGTACGGGCCACAGAGACACAGAGACACGGAGATGGAACGGATCAGGCCCTTCATGGCGACGAATGATACCGCCTTCTACCGCCGGCGCCACCGTGCGTTCAGCAACACCCACTCGATGATGCGGTCGTCCGGCATCAATGCCTGGTTGGTCATCGTGTAATCCAGGCCCTCGAGCCGCTTGCGGATGCCCTGCTCGATACCGCCGAACGACAGCAGGTGCGGCACCACCAGCACCCGCCGGCCGGCGGCGCTGTGCCGGGCCACCACGTCGCGCAGCTCGCGCGTGGCCGCCTCCCGCATGGCCGGGCCCGCATCGTCCCGCACGGTCAGGTAGTCGACGGCCGCAAACGGCGCGGCCGCACGCACGTGCTGGGCCAGCACGGCCATGTCGGCCAGCCACCGCTGGTTGTCCTCGTCTGGTACCGGACCGTGGGCGACGAGGATCACGGCCTCGTCGGCCGGCGCAGCGCTGATCGCGCGGGCGCGGTCGGCCAGGATCTGCCCCACCAGCCCATGCCGATCGAGCGCCGGCGTCATGCGAACCGGCAGGTGCGTCACGACCGGCGACGCGGGGTCCGCCGCGGGCGCGTGGTCGCCGTGGCCGGCGGGCACGGCCGGTGCGCCGTGACGCGCGTGATCCATCTTCGCGAAGATGGCGAGGTCTGCCGGCGCGTCCTTTCGCAGGCCGAGCAGGAACTCGGTGGAAGTGACGACCGAGCTGTGCGACGACACAAACAGCGGCACCGCCAGGATCTCGGTGACGCCGCGCGCCGTCAGCGCGTCGATAGCGGCCTGGATGGACGCCCGCGACGCCATGCCGAAGGCCACCTCGGTCGGCGTGGCCTGGTTCACGGCCCTGGCCACCTCCAGCACCCCCTCGTTCCACTGCGGCGATCCGCCGTGCGCGAGCAGCAGGATGCCGCGGCCGGGTGCGCCTTGACCTGCGGCAGGCTTCGCCGAACCAAGCGCGACGACAAGCGCGAGAGCCGCGAAACCAGCCCCTATTCGCGCGACGCGCTGACCCCAGTTCCCGCGTGAACGATGTATACCCAGCCGCATGTATGCCCCCTTAGAAACGGAACGACAGTCCGGCATGAACCAAACGTGGATGGCCGGGCAGGATGCCGCGTGTGCGATCGACGATAAACGTGCCATCGGTGACATTCTTGATGGCCAGGAACGCGCGAACGGGCCAGGTCGACAACGGTGCCGAGGCGGACAGGTTCCAGTAGGCGTAGGCCGGGACCTCGCCGCGTTGGCCGTCTGGCGTCGGCGCAACCGTGTTCAGGTCATCGCCGAACTGATCGCTCACGTGTTGACCCTCCACCTGCACGTCAATCCCGATCGCATGGCGGTATCCGACCGTGAGCGTCGCGGTCGTCTCAGGCGCATACGGTAACCGGTTGCCCGCGACGCTCACAGAAGCGAAGCCGGGCACGCCACTGTGTCTCGTGCCCTCGAACCGCGCAACCGGCAACCAGGTCAGGGCCGTCGCGACGTACACGCCGTGCGCACTGCCACCCAGGCGACGCCGCTCGAAGTTGAGGCCGGCCTCAACCCCCTGGTGAAGCGTTTCTCCACCGTTGGTCAACGTGGCACCGATGCCGCCGGCGACGCTCGAGGGCACGATCTGGTTAGAGTAATCGAGCCGGAACACCGTGGCAGACGCCTGCCACGTTTCGCCGCCCCGGGTGCGGACGCCGGCCTCGTAGTTCCAGCTGCGCTCGGGATCGAGTTCAACCGACGCGCCCGTGGTGTTGCTGATGATGTCTTCCACCCGCGGCGGGGCAAAGCCCCGGTGCACGCCCGCGAACACGGTGAGGCCGGCGGCCGTGAACGACGTGCCTGCACCTGGCACGAGCTCAGTCAGATTCGTGTGCCCCGTCACGTCGACGAGCCGGTTGGTGCGATCGTACCTCACGTGTTCGATGCGCAGGCCGGGCGTGAACGTCCACCGGTCGCCCAGAAACCGGGGTTGGACGAATCCCGAGAACGCCTGGGCGGTGCGCTCGTTGTCCTCGACGAGAACGCCAACCCGCGCGGTGGGCGTCGCGCCGTTCTCCTGCCTGCGGTCCTGCCGCTCCCCATGCACCCTCAGGCCGAAGTCAACTTCCTGCCCGGCCGTCCCCGGCAGGGCCCATCGCCCGCGTGTTTCGACGCCGCCCTGGGCGTACGACCGCAGCCGCCCCTGGTTGCCGCAGGTCGTCGAGAGATTCGCCATCCCACCGCAGGCCGGATCGGTCGCGTCGTTGGGCCGCTGCGACGAGTTGCTCGACTGGCGCCGCCAGTCACGCGAAAACCGTGAGCCGTACCCCTGCACGGTCAGCGACAGGCGCGTTCCCAGCAGCGTGTGATAGGTGGCGCTGGCCCCGAACCGGCGCCCATCAAAATGATCGTTCAAGAACGGGTTGGCGCGGGGGTTGGCGAGGTACTCGGTTTCGCGAAGGCCGCTGTAGGTGCTCGTGGAATCTTCGCGATACTGCGTGACCTTGACGCCCAGCTGGTGGGTGGCCGACGGCGCCCACGACACCTTCGCGAGCAGATCGTCGAGCCGGGTATCGATGTGCTCGCGGGCGCCCGTGCCCTGCTTGCGCACCACGTGTCCAAACAGGCCGACCTGGCCCGCCTGGCGTCCGCCCGACAGGCCGGCATTCAAGTAATCCCGGTTGCCCCCGGTGACGTCGAGCGACAGCGTGGGTCGCACGGGCGTATCGGGCGTGACGTAGTTCACCACGCCGCCAAGGGTGACGGGCCCGTAGGCGATCTGGCTCGACCCCTTCAGCACCTCGATGCGATCAAACCGTTCGATGGGAGGGTGATAGTAGGTGGCATTGTCGCCATACGGCGCATAGGTGAGGGGGAGGCCATCCTCCAGCATCAACACCTTCGACGAACGAGTGGGATTGAGGCCCCGCAACCCGACGTTGGGCCGCAGTCCCAGCCCCTCTTCGTCCCGCACCGTCACGCCCGGCACCTTCCGGAGCGCCTCGGAGACGGTGAATACATGCGATGCCGCCAGGTCGTCGCGCGTGACGGCGTCGTACGACCCGGGCACGCGGCGAAGCGCCTCCTCCGACCCGACCAGCCGATCGCCCACGACAATAAGTGACTCGCTGAGGGCGCCTGGCTCGAGCACGATCTCGATGGGCCCGCGCCACCGCCCCACCTCGATCTCAACCTGGGCCGTCGCAAAGCCGTCGAGTTGCGCCGACACCTGGTACCATCCCGGCTCCACACCGGGAACCGCGAACGCGCCGGCCGCGTCGGTCGTCGTCTCGGCCACAATCGCGCCAGACAAACGACGCGTCGTCACCGCGGCTCCTGGAACCACCGCTCCTGATAGGTCAAGAACCCGCCCCGCCACCCCTTGACCAGACGCGGGCTGGGCCGATGCCGAGAGCGCCAGGCCCGCGACAGTCCAGATGACAAACACCACCCCGACAACCCGGCGCGCCGTGACGCGCGCCTCCCGCAGACCGTGACCGTTCAAGCCCTTCATGCTGCAAACCACTGACCTTCCTGACGCTGTTGTTCGTTGCCGACTGCCCTTGCGTGCCAAATCAGGCCGCCTTCCTCGCACTCTCCACATCCTCCACGCGCCGGCCAAGCCACGCGCGGAACCGGCGCCACGCCAGCGCAAGCCCCGTGTAGACCAGCGCGACGCCGCCGGCCGACACGAGCCCGGCGACGGTTTGCCCGGCCAGGCCGTAGACCTCGCCCGTGTGCGCAAAGCGCAGCCACGAGCGCACCTGGCGTCCGCGGCTCAGATCGCCGAACGTCTCCCACGTCACCACCTGGCCTGTGGTGCGGTCGACGGTGAGCGTGCCGCGCTTCTGGGGCTGGCCGCCGTAGCCCTCGTCGATCGTAGGTGAGCGCGACGCCCGTGACGGACATGAGGAGGATGACGGCCGCGGCGAGGACGCCGCTGACGAGATGGGCCCAGAAGAGGGCGGTGCGAAAGGGCTTCATGAGACGAAAATGCGACTCGGTCTCAACTTCAAGAGCAAGCATATAGCCGACCAAAATAGTCGGTCAAGGACAAAATGCGACCCAGTCTCAATTACCTGCAGTTGGGCTATCTTTGAATATCCATGCTGGCGCGCCGCATCCTGTTCGTCGCCCTGGGCCTGGTGGCCATGGCCCTCGGCGCGCTGGGGGCGTGGCTGCCGGGCTTGCCCGCCACGCCGTTCGTGCTGGTCGCCCTCTGGGCGTTTGCGCGATCGAGCCCCCGGCTGCACGCCTGGATGCGGCAGGCCCCCCTGTTCCGCGAGGCCATCGCGCACGCCGAGCGCTACCGCCGCGACCGCGTCATCGACCGGAGGGTCAAGCTCGCCGCCGTCGCCTGCGCGTGGACATCGGTGGGCATCCTGCTCGCCTCCGCGAGCCCGCAACCAGTGGTGCTCTCCATCGTCGTGGCGCTGGCGGTCGCGTGCACCGTGTTCATGGCCCTCACCGGGACGGCCACCCATGAGGGTTGACCTCAACGCCGACCTCGGCGAGTCGTTCGGCGCGTGGCCGATGGGACACGACGCCGCGCTGATGCCGAGCCTCTCGTCGGCCAACATCGCCTGCGGCTTTCACGCCGGCGATCCCGGGACGATGCGCGAGACGGTGGCGCTGGCCAGGGCGCACGGCGTGGCCGTGGGCGCGCACCCCGGGTTCCCCGACCTGGTGGGCTTCGGCCGCCGCGAGATGCAGGCCTCGCCCCGCGAGATTGAAGACTTCGTGCTCTACCAGGTGGCCGCGCTCGCCGGCGTGGCCGCCGCCCAGGGCGTGGGCCTGCAGCACGTGAAGGCGCACGGCGCGCTCTACCTCATGGCCTGCCGCCACCGCGCCATGGCCGACGCCATCGCCCGCGCGGTGGCCGCGCTGGACAAGTCCCTCATCCTTTTTGGCCTGCCTCGCTCGGCGATGCTCGAGGCCGGGCGCGCCGCAGGGTTGCGCGTCGCGGCCGAGGTGTTTGCCGATCGCGCTTATGAGGCCGACGGATCTCTCGCCTCCCGCGCGAAGCCGGGCAGCGTCATCCACGACCCCGCCGCCGTCGTCGCGCGCACCGTCCGCATGGTGCGCGATCGGGAGGTGGTGGCGCTCGATGGATCGGTAGTGCGGCTCGAGGCCGACACCCTCTGCCTCCACGGCGACACGCCGGGAGCTGCTGACCTGGCCCGCGCCGTCCGCGCGGGACTGGAGGCGGCGGGGGTGGAGATCGGAAGCTTGAGGCTTAGGGCTTGAGGCTCAGGGCTAGGGGTGGGGCGTCCGGTGGCGGTGGAGCGCGGGTTCCGTGACGGCAGCCATCTTCTCGACGTCGAGCTTTCCACCCAGGAACGCATTGAGGCGTGCGGCCTGCTCGCGCGGCGCCTTCAGGGTGTCGTCGTAGCGCAGCACGAGCGTGGAAAAGCACGGCCGATGAGCCAGAAACCGTTCGACCTGGGCCAGGTGCTCGGTATAGAGCGCCCGGGTGCGGTCGTCGGGGGCGCCGGGGTCCGCGCCCCGTGACTCCAGCATCTGGTTCTGCGACGCGATCACCTCGTCGAGCGCGCGCTGCATGAAGACCACCTGATAGTCGTACGAGTCGGGCAGGTGGGTGAGCAGGAACGAGATGACCTTCACCGCCTTGCCGCGCGCGCCGGCGAGCCATGCCGTGTTGCCGGGCTTGTCGAGGCTCTTCACCCGCTCGAGCTCGAAGTACCCATTCGGGTTGCTGGCGTCTGGCGCTCTCAGGCCGTCGGTGAGGACCGGCACGCCGCCGGCGTGGAGCATCTTCATCGCCATTGACGTGCCCGACCGCGGCAGGCCCGAGACCACGACAATCGGACGCCCGCGGATCAATCGGCGCAGAAGGGAACCTGGGACCATCGTATCTTGCCAAACGTGCGAGTCCCGCCTAGAGTGGGTTCGCTCGTGATCACTATCCGTCAGTCCGCGCTGGCCATCGTCGTGATGCTGGCCGCCGCGTCACCGGCCCTAGCATACATCGGCCCCGGCGCCGGGTTCGCCCTGATGTCGTCGGCATTCGTGCTCGTCACGACCGCGATCGTCGTGCTCGTCACGCTGCTCGCGTGGCCCTTTCGGGCGCTGTGGCGGGCGCTCACCGGACCCGCTGCGCCGACGGCCGCCATCTCGCGGCTGATCGTCGTGGGTCTCGACGGCCAGGACCCGGCGCTCACCGACCGATTCATGGCCGAGGGCATCCTGCCGAACTTCAGCGCCCTGGCCGCGTCGGGCAGCTACCGGCGGCTCACGACGACATTCCCCTCGGTCTCGCCCGTCGCGTGGTCGTCGTTCAGCACCGGCACGCACCCGGCACGCCACAACATCTTCGACTTCCTCGATCGCGATCGGCGCACGTACCTGCCGGTGCTGTCGTCCGCGCGGATCGGCGCCGTGGATCGGTTCCTCAAGATCGGCCGCTACCGCATTCCCCTGCGCAGGCCCGAACTGCGCCTGCTGCGCCGGTCGAAGCCGTTCTGGACCATCCTCGGCGAGCATCGCATCTGGAGCACGATCCTGCGCGTGCCCATCACGTTCCCACCAGACCAGTTCTACGGCGCCGAGCTCAGCGCGATGAGCGTGCCCGACCTGCTGGGCACGCAGGGCACCTTCCTCCTGTATACGACGCGCGAAGCCGGCGCAGGCTTCAAGGAGGGCGGCGAGCGCCGCCAGGTGTCGTTCGCCGGAGACCGGATGGCCAGCACGCTGCACGGTCCGGGCAACACGTTCCTCGACGGCGCGCCGCCCTTGACGCTGCCCTTGCGGGTGCGCCTCGACCGCGCCCGGCGGCAAGCGGCCGTGGAGATCGGCGACAGCCGCGTCCAGCTCTCCGCCGGCACCTTGAGCGGTTGGGTGCCCCTGGTCTTTTCGGCCGCCCCGGGCGTGACGGTCAAGGGCCTGGCGCGCCTCCTGGTGACGGAGATGGATGAGCACTTCTCGCTCTACATCTCCCCCATCAACATCGACCCCGAGTCACCGGCGATGCCGATCTCGCACCCGCCGTACTACGCCACCTACCTGGCCAACAAGGTAGGCCCGTTTGCGACGCTCGGCCTGGCCGAAGACACGTGGGCGCTCAACGAAGGGGTGACCGACGACGGCACATTCCTGAAGCAGACCTACGACATCGACGGGGAGCGCGAGGCGATGTTCTTTGCCGCGCTCGATCGCCTCCGAAAGGGCGCCCTGGTGTGCGTCTTCGATGCGACCGACCGCATTCAACACATGTTCTGGCGCGACATCGACCCGGGCCATCCGGCGGGACAGGGCCGCGAACAGGCGCCGCATCGCGACGCCATCCGCCAGCACTACCGGCACAACGATGCGCTCGTGGGCCGCGTGCGCGAGCGGCTTCGCGACGGCGACGTGCTGATGGTCATCTCCGACCACGGCTTCAACTCGTTCCGCCGTGGCGTCAACCTCAACCAGTGGCTGCTCCGCGAGGGCTACCTGGCGCTCAAAGCCGGCGCCGATGGTCGCGCCGAATGGCTGCGGGACGTCGACTGGCCGGCCACGCGCGCCTACACCCTCGGGTTGACGGGCCTGTTCCTCAATCTCAGTGGCCGCGAAGCCCACGGTGTCGTGGCGCCCGGCGCCGAGGCCGCGGCGCTCAAGGCCGAGATCATGCAAAAGCTCCGGGGGCTCGCCGACGAGGAGCGCTCGGCCATCGGCGTGAACGAGGCGTTCGACACCTCCGCCCTCTATTCGGGGCCGTACCTCGAGAACGCGCCCGACCTCATCATCGGCTACAACGCCGGCTACCGCACCTCGTGGGATTGCGCCACCGGGGTGGTCGCGGGCCCGGTGTTCGAGGACAACCGGAAGCCGTGGAGCGGCGACCACTGCATCGATCCGCGCCTCGTCCCCGGCGTGTTCTTCTGCGATCGGAAGGTCGGCGACGGTACGCCCTCGCTCATCGACATCGCGCCGACGGCGCTGCGCCTGTTCGGCATCCAGCCGCCGGCGTACATGGATGGCCGGCCCATCCCGGGCCTCGCATGAAGGACACGCTTCGGACACTCCTCGCCGTCACGCTCGCGCTCGCCTCTCTGGCGGGCGCCTGCACCTCGCGCCGGACGACCGGCCCGCGCGTCATCGTGCTCGGGTTCGATGGCCTCGACTACGATCTCACCCGGCAGATGGTCGAGAGCGGCCGCCTGCCCGGCATGGCCCGGCTGGCGCGCCAAGGCGGTTTCGCGCCGCTCGGCACTACCATCCCTCCACAAAGTCCGGTGGCCTGGTCCACCTTCATCACTGGCCGCGACCCGGGCGGCCACGGCATCTTCGACTTCGTCCAGCGCGATCCCAAGACGATGCAGCCGTACCTGTCGACGACGCGCACCGAGGCGGGGCGCACCCTCGGCCTGGGCCGCTGGCAGCTGCCCCTGTCGAGCGGCCGCGTCGAGTTGCTGCGGCGCGGCAAGCCGTTCTGGGAGGTGCTCGAGGCGCGCGGTGTGCCCACGACGATCATCCGCATGCCCGCGAACTTTCCGCCATCGGGCGCGGCCACCCGCGAGCTGAGCGGCATGGGCACGCCCGACCTGATGGGCACCTACGGGACCTTCACGTTCTTCACCTCCGAACCGTATGCCTTCGGCGGCCACCCGCTCTCTGGCGGCATCGTGCAGGCCGTCAGGGTACGCAACGGCGTGGTGCGTGGGGCCCTCGAAGGGCCCGACAACCCATTCCTCGCGAAGCCACAGAAGGTGCGGGCCGAGTTCACGGCCGAGGTCGACCGCACCAACCGGCACGTGCGGATCGTGGCGGGCGGCGAGCAGCGGCTGCTGGAGGTGGGCGAGTGGAGCGACTGGGTGCCGGTGAGCTTTCCGCTCGCGCCCATGCAGGCGCTGCCGGGCGAGGTGCGCTTCTACCTGAAGGGCCTCGATCCGTTCTTCGAGCTCTATGCCAGCCCGGTGAACATCGATCCGCTCCAGCCGGCCATGCCGGTGTCGCATCCCGGCGGCTACGCCGCGGAACTCGCCGAGGCCACCGGGCGCTTCTTCACGCAGGGCATGCCGGAAGACACCAAGGCGCTCAAGGCCGGCGTGCTCACCGATGACGAGTTCCTGCACCAGGCCCGCCTGGCCGGCGACGAAAACCGGCGGCAGTACCGCTACGTCCTCGACCGCTTTTCCGACGGCCTGCTCTTCTACTACTTCGGCAACGTCGACCAGGTGTCACACATGATGTGGCGGCCGCGCGACCCGGGCCACCCCGCCTACAACGCCGAAGTCGACGCCCGGCATGCGCGGGTGGTGGAGGAACTGTACCAGGGCCTCGACGCCATCATCAGCGACACGCTGGAGCGGCTTGGGCCCGACGACCTGTTGGTGGTGATGTCGGACCATGGCTTCACGTCGTGGCGCAGGGCGTTTCACCTGAACAGCTGGCTTCGGGACCAGGGGTACCTGGCGGTGCGCGACCCCGGCCGCCTGGACGACGCCGGGTTCTTCACCGCCGTCGACTGGTCGCGCACGCGCGCGTACGCGCTGGGCCTCAACGGCCTGTACATCAACCTCAAGGGACGCGAGAAGGACGGGGTGGTGGAGCCGGGCGCGCGCGAGGCGCTCGTGTCCGAGATCGCCGAGCGGTTGCTCGGCACACGGGATCCAGCGACGGGGCATCCCGCCATCACCAAGGTGTACCGGCGCGAGCAGGTGTATGCGATGGCCGGCAACGAGGACGTCGCACCAGACCTGGTGGTGGGCTACGCGAAGGGGACGCGCGGCTCGGATGAATCGGCGCTCGGCGGCCTGTCGAGGGAGGTCATCGTGGACAACACCAGCCCCTGGAGCGGCGACCACTGCATGGATCACGAAACGGTTCCCGGCATCCTGCTGAGCAGCCGGCCCCTCCGCCGGCCGGCTCCCACCATCGAGCAGTTGGCGGCGGCCATACTTGCCGAATTCGGCATCGACGGCTTCCCGCGCCGTCCCGAGGAGCACTGACATGTTTGGACCGCGGATCAAGCTGGACAAAGCCCTGCTCGCCAGGGCCAAGCGCTACGCCGACCTGGCCGGCTACGCATCGGTCGACGAGTTTGTGGGCCACGTGCTCGAGAAGGAACTCGCCAAGTTCGAGGGGTCGGACTCCGAGGACGAGATCAAGAAGAAGCTGAGAGGGCTTGGCTACATTTCCTGACGTCGTGCTGGCGTGGGTCGACCGGACCCTGGTGTGGGCCTTCGACCTCGGCCTGTCGCCGCTGCTGGCCCTGCCGCCGCTGGCCGGCCTGCTCGTGGTGTCGTTGGCCACTGCGGTTGCCATGCTGCTCGTTGTGGCCCGCACGTCCAACCAGGCCGGCATCATCGCCGCGAAACGCGGCATCCACGCGGCCCTCTTCGAGATCCGGCTCTACGGCGACGACCTCGGCCTCGTCGCGCGCGCCGTCGGCGACGTCCTGCGGCAGAACGGCCGCTACCTTGGGTTCTCGCTCGTGCCCCTGGCCTGGGTGCTCATCCCCGTGACGCTCGTGGTCGCCCAGCTTCAGGCTTTCTACGGGTACGCCGGCCTCACGCCGGGCGAGGCGGCGATCATCACGGTGACCCTGCGGCAGGCCCCTGGGCAGCCGGACGAGGTCACGCTTGAGGCGCCCGCCGGCATCCGCGTCGATACGCCGGCGGTGTCGCTGGCGGCCTCACCCGAGGTGCTCTGGCGCATCGTCCCCACGGCGGCCGGGGAATACGTGCTGACGATCCGCGCCGACGGCCACAGCGAAACCAAGAGCCTGCTCGTGTCGGAGCGGCCGGCACGGCGGTCGCCGTGGCGAGGCTCCACCGGGCTCGTCGATCGGCTGCTCTACCCGTCCGAGCCGCCGTTGCCCGGCGACAGCCCCTTCGCCGCCATCACGGTGGCTTACCCCGCGCCCGGAGTCGACGTGCTCGGCTGGCGCATGCACTGGATGATCGTCTACATCGTGCTGACGATGGCCGGTGCCTGGCTCATGGCCCGCCGCTTCGGCGTCACGATCTAGACTACGCAACCGTCCCAAGGAGCACCGCGATGCGATTCACCTCCGTTCGCCGAGCCGCCCTGATCGTCGCTCTCTGCGCGCTGGCCGTCCGGGCCGTCGAGCCACACCCCGTGGCCCAGGCCGCCGCCGACCTGGTGCTCGTCAACGGCATCGTCCTCACCGTGGACGCCCGCGACTCGGTCGCCCAGGCCGTGGCCATCACGGGCGGCACGATCACCGCGGTCGGCACGACCGAACAGATCAAGGCCCACAGCGGCAGCGCCACGGAGGTGATCGACCTCCACGGCCGGACGATCACACCGGGGCTCATCGACACGCATGTCCACTTCACCAAGGCGGATGCGCTCTACACCGTGGACCTCGGCGACCCCTCCATCGCGTCGATTGCCGACGTCCAGCGCCGCCTGGCGGAGTACGTGGCCCGGCTCAAGCCCGGGGAATGGGTGCGGGGGCGCGGCTGGGACGAGGGCAAGTACGCCGAGCAGCGCTACATCACGGCCGCCGACCTCGACCAGGTGGCGCCGAACAACCCGGTGTGGCTGACCCACACGACGGGCCATTACGGCGTGGCGAACACCTACGCGATGAAGATGGCCGAGGTCCGAAAAGACACGGCGGATCCGCCGGCCGGCACCATCGACCGCGACGCGCAGGGCTCGCCCACCGGCGTGATGAAGGAGGCCGCGATGCGCCTGGTCAACCGGCTGGTGCCGCCGCTCACGCGCGAGCAGCTCAAGCAGGGCCTCATCACGATCGTCGAGGACTTCAACAAGGAAGGCATGACGGGCGCGAAGGACCCGGGCATCAGCGCGGCGAAGTGGGAGCTCTACCAGGAGATCCAGCGTGAGGGGCGGCTCACCGTCCGCGTTTTTGCGTTGTGGGCCGGCGCCCGCCGCCTCGAGGATCGCGCGGCGGTGCTGGAACGCGCGCGGGCCACGACGCGACAGGCCGGGCTCGCCGGCGACGGCATGCTGATCGCCGGCGGCGTCAAGATGTACATGGACGGCAGCGGGGGCGCGCGCACGGCGTGGATGCACACCGACTGGCATCGAAACCTCACCGAGGTCGACACGGGCAACACGGGCTATCCCGCCACGGATCCGGCCGCGTACCGCCAGATCGTGACCGAGCTCCACGACGCGGGCGTGCACGTGAGCACGCACGCCATCGGCGACCGCGCCATCGATTGGGTGGTCGACACCTACGACCGCGCGCTGCAGGCCACGCCGACGCGTGGGCTGCGCCACGGCATCATTCACGGCAACACGCCGACCGATCGGGCCATCGACGTGATGGCAAGACTACAGCGCGACTACGACGCGGCGTATCCCGAAGCCTCGGCCACCTTCATGTGGTGGATCGGCGACAACTACGCCGGCAACCTCGGGCCGCTGCGCAACCTGCGCCTCAAGCCGTTTCAGACGTTCGTGCGGAAGGGCGTGCAGTGGGGCGGCGGCTCCGACTATCCCGTCACGCCATTCGCCGCGCGGTACGGGCTCTGGGCGTCGGTGGCCAGGGAAACCCTCAACGGCACCTACGGCCGCACCCCCTTCGGGGCCGCGGAAGGCGTGGACGCGAAGACCGCCCTGCGGTCGTACACCCGGTGGGCGGCCCGCACCATGTTCCTCGAGGATCGCGTCGGATCGGTCGAGGTGGGCAAGGACGCCGACCTCGCGGTATGGGACCGCAATCCCTACGAGGTGGCCACCTCCGCGCTCAAGGACATGCGGTGCGAGCTGACGCTGGTGCGGGGAAAGGTGGTGTACCGGGCCCCGCAGGCGCCATGAGTGGGGACGATCACCGTCGCGTATAGACGACCCTGCCGTCGAAGATGGTCGCCTCGACGACGATGTCTGCCGGCGTCGCCGGCGGTGTGGCCATGAGGTCGGTCGACAAGACGACGATGTCGGCCAGCATCCCGGGGGCGATCGAGCCCTTGCGCTGCTCCTCGAACGACGCGTAGGCGGGCCCTCTGGTGTACCCGTCGAGGACCTCCCCCATTGTCAGCCGTTGAGCGACGGCGTTGGCCGGAGCCACGCGGGTGGCGGCGAGCCAGATGCCCTGCCCGGCGTCGAGCGGCGCCACCGGCCAGTCGCTGCCGAACGCGACCCGGCCGCCCGCGTCACGGATGCTCTTCCAGGCCCAGGCGCGCGAGGCGCGCTCGGGGCCGATGTTGTCGGGCCACGGGCCCGACGGCTTGATCGCGTTCATGTCTCCCAGCGGCACGTGCATCGGCTGCTGCGATGCAATCACGCCCAGGCGCCCGAAGCGGGGGATGTCGGCCGCGGCGACGGCCTCGATGTGCTCGATGCGGTGGCGCCGGCCGCGGGCCTGGGCGGGGTTGACCGCCGCCGCCCGCTCGAACGCGTCGAGCGACATCCGGATCGCGCGATCACCAATGGCGTGAATGAGGATCTGCCACCCTCGCTTGTCGATCATCGTGACCACGCGGCCCAGCTCCTCCTCTGAAAGGTTGGGCGCGCCGGCACCGGCGCCGCCCTCATAGGGCGCCAGCATCGCCGCGGTGCGGCTCTCGATGACGCCGTCCGCATAGATCTTCACGGCGCCGGTCTTGAGGGTGGCATCCTCCCCGACCCGCTGCCGCACGGCTTCCATCCTGTCGATGTCGGCCTCCGTCGTGGCGGCCGACGCCGAGAAGGCGAGATAGGTGCGCACCTGCAATTCGCCGGCCTTGCGCGCCTGATCGTAGAGCGCCATCTCGTCGGGGTCCCCTCCCGCGTTCTGCACGCTCGTCACACCAAACCGGTGCGCGTGTGCCACCGCCGCGCGCAGGGCGGCGCGCCGGTCCTCGTCGCTCGGCTTCGGCATGATGCGCCGGACGAGGTCGGTGGCCGATTCCTTCAGGTGCCCCGTGGGCTCGCCGGTCACCGGGTCTTTCACCACCGCCCCGTTGACGGGATCGGGCGTGTCCTTCGTGATGCCGGCCATCGCGAGGGCCTTCGAGTTCACCCAGATGCTGTGGCCGTCGTAGCAGGTCATCACCGCAGGCCGATCTGAAACAACGGCGTCCAACTGCGCCTTAGTGGGTGAGCCGCCCGTAAACGGGGAGTAGAGCCAGCCACGACCCTGCACCCACGCATCGCCGGGGCGGGACGCGACAAAGGCCCGAATGGCGCCCTGCACCTCGGCGAGCGTGGTCAGGCCGGCCAGGTCGACATGGCCGAGCGTCGTGCCTCCACTGAGGAAGTGGACGTGCGAATCGTTGAACCCCGGGGCGACGGTGCCGCCACGCGCGTCAATGACGCGGGTGTCCGGCCCACGCAAGGCCGCAAGGTCGGTGTCGGAGCCGACGCGGAGAATGGTGTTGCCGGCCACCGCCACGGCCTGGGCCATGGTGCCCCGCCCATCGGCGGTGTAGACACGGCCGTTGACAATCAGCAGATCGGCCACCGGCGCCTGCGACGACACCGCGATGCAAGCCGCCACGAGCGCGGCCGAGGTGATGCCGGTTTTGAACGACACGTTGCTTCTCATAGTTCACGCCTCAATCCCAGCTGCGACCCACCCACGCCCCTACCGGACCACGACGGGTAGGGTCACCTGGGACGTATGCGGGCCGTCGTGATGGATGCGTATCGTCGCGCGCTGCCGCCGCGCCGATACGGTTTCGAGATCCCCAGTATGCAGGTTACGGGAGAAATTGGGGAAGAAGCTCGCGGAGATCTGCACGCGCACGTGGTGCCCGCGCCCGAAGAGGTTGCTGGTGACGAGTTGGTCGAGTCGAATCTCGTGGATCTCGCCGGGCGCCAGGAGCTGCCGTCCCTGGCCGGGATTGCGGTAGCTGGCGCGCACGACGTCCAGGCCCGGACTCATGAGGTTATAGGCGGTGCCGTCAGGCGCGACGTCGAGCAGGCGCACCCACACGTCCGTGTCGCGGCAGTCGCACGACAGGTAGATCCGCGCACGAATGGGCCCCGTCACCTCGGTGTCGCGGTCGAGCGGCGGCGAATCAAAGGTGAGCACGTCGGGCCGTTGCTCGAGCGCGCGGTAGTCGTGGGCGCCGGCGCTGTCGTACGGGTTGATCACCGGGTGGTCGGGGTCTGCCACGAACACGCTGGTCGCGGGGCCCGTGGGCCCGTCGGGCGTGAGCGTCCCCCGGCGGGACGTTCCGGCGGGCGCTGCGGACAGGTAATAGACGACGGGTCTGGCCGGGGGCGGCCAGGTCGGCGATGTCTGCCAGCGGTTGTCGCCCATCACGAAGTAGCGCACGGGAGGGCTGGACGGATCATCGCGGGCCTCGGCCCGCACATGGCGGTCCAGCCAATCAAGCACGACCTGGTCGTAGTCGATCGCCGCGGCCGGGCCGAACTCCCGCTCCCCCGCCTTGGTACGGGCGGTGGCGTCGACGCCGTGAGTCCAGGGTCCAATGAGCAGGGCGGTGCGGGACGAGGGGCCACCACGTGCCTGCACGAGGCCGGCGAAGTTGGTGATGGCCCCTTCCGGGCCGTAGTTGTCGTCGTGCCAGCCCGATAGGTTGAGCACCGCAGCCTGGGTGCGCGAGTACTTGCCGTTCAACTCGGCAAACTCCCAGAACGGGTCGTCGGGCGGGTGCTGCAGCCAGTCGTAGTAGTACGGGGCGACGTCGCGCAGTGCCTGGAGGTCGACGAGGGGCAGGGTCTCGCGCACCTGTTTGTCGACGGCGGCCCAGCCTGCGCGGGCATCCGCCTCGGTCCTGGGGCCGGCCAGGCCCTTCCTGACGCGCACGTCCGGGGCGATGTTCTGCCAGATCCAGTACGGCCAGGAGAGATCCCACACGCCCCACGTGTAGAAGAAGTTCCGCGGCGTCGAGAACGTCATGGCCGGCACCATGGCCTTCAGGTGGGGAGGGCCCTCCACGGCCGCCAGCCACTGCACGGCGCCCGGGTACGACAGCCCGAACGTGCCGACGTTGCCGTCGGACCAGGGCTGGCGGGCGGCCCATTCGATCGTGTCGTAGCCGTCGCGGCCTTCGTTCTCGTAGGGACGGAACTCGCCATCCGACCGGTATCGGCCCCGCACGTCCTGCACGACGACGGCGTAGCCGCGATCGACGGCGCGGGCAAAGGTCGTATCCTCGTCGAGCGCCGAGTGCTTGCCGTACGGCGTGCGATAGACCAGCGTGGGGAAGGGTCCCGGGCCTGGCGGCCGCAGCACGTCGGCGCGCAGGACGACGCCGTCGCGCATCGGCACGGCGGTGTCGGTCTCGTGCACCGGCGCCGGCGGTCCGGGCGCCGGGCCGCAGGCCGCGAGCGCGAGCACGAGGGTCGCAGCGAGTTCCCTTCGACGCGGCATCTGCACCGGGCGCAGTATACTCTGGCCATGCGCCGCGTTCTGCCGCATGGCCTCGTGATTTTGTCGGCCCGGCCCGAACACGCCGTCCAGCTCGAGGCGCTGCAGCGCGTCGTCTTTCCCACGCTGGCGGACGAGGAGCGCTTCAAGGCGGCGCACTACCTGAAGCACCTCGAGCTGTTTCCCGAGGGGCAGTTCGTGGGACTGGATGGCGACCGCGTGGTCGCCGCCACCGCCACCATCCGGCTGCACTTCGATTTCGCCCACGTGGACCACACCTTTGCCGACATCATCCAGGGCGGGTGGCTCACGTCGCACGAGCCTGACGGCGATTGGCTCTATGGGGCCGACATCGGCGTGCATCCCGACTATCGGGGACGGGGTCTCGCGCAGGCGCTGTACGCCGCGCGGCAGGAGGTGGTGTGGGCGCTCGGGCTCAAGGGGCAAGTGACCGCCGGCATGTTGAGCGGTTACGGCGCGGTCAAGCACCGGATGAGCGCCGAGGCTTACTACGAGGACCTGGTGGCCGGCCGGATCAACGATCCCACGCTCTCGATGCAGCGGCGAGTGGGCTTCGAGTTCCGGGGGCTGCTGAAGGATTACCTGCGCGACCCGATCTGCGACAATTACAGCGTGCTCATCGTGCTCGATGCGGCTAAGGACGTGCAGGGCGCCGTCCGGCCCACCGGCCATGCGGCCCGCACAAGGGAGTCAGTGATGCCATCAATCCAGTTGAAGACAGCCATCCCCGGTCCCCGCAGCCAGGCGCTGCTCGCGCGGCGCGCGGCGGCGGTGCCGACCGGCCTCGGCAAGGCGACCGACGTCGTCGTGGATCGGGCCGAGGGCGCGCTCGTGCACGACGTGGACGGCAACACGTTCATCGATTTTGTCGGCGGCATCGGCGCCCTGGCGGTGGGCCACTGCCCGCCCCCGGTGGTGCAGGCCATCCAGGCCGAGGCCCAGCGGCTGATTCACGTGGGCTCGCTCGTCGCCACCTATGAGTCGTACGTCCGGTTGTGCGAAGTGCTCAACGAGGTGACGCCCGGGACGTTTCCCAAGAAGACGCTGCTCGCCAACAGCGGCGCCGAGGCGGTGGAGAATGCCGTGAAGGCGGCGCGCGCGTACACGAAGCGGCCCGGCGTGATCTGCTTCGAGGGCGCCTACCACGGCCGCACCTTGCTCACGCTGAGCCTCACAAGCAAGTATGGGCTGTTCAAGAAGGGCATGGGCCCGTTTGCGTCGGAGATCGTCCGGCTGCCGATGCCCAATCCCTACCGGGCGCCAGAGGGGGTGAGCGCCGAGCAGGCGGTCAACTGGGGCATCCAGCAGCTTGAGCTCGCCTTCACCGCCCAGGTCGATCCGGCCGAGGTGGCTGCGATCATCATCGAGCCGGTCCAGGGCGAAGGCGGCTTCGTGCCCGTGCCGCCGCGCTTCATGCGCCGCATCCGCGAGCTGTGCGATCAGCACGGCATCGTGATGATTGCCGACGAGGTGCAGTGCGGCTTTGCCCGCACGGGCAAGCTGTTTGCCCTCGAACACTACGGCCTCGCGGCCGACATCATCGTCACGGCCAAGTCGCTCGGCGCCGGCATGCCGGTCAGCGCCATCACCGGCCGGGCCGACATCATGGATGCCACCCACGTTGGCGGGATGGGCGGCACCTACGGCGGCAATCCCCTGACGTGCGTGGCGGCGATTGCCGCCATCGAGATGATGCGCCAACCGGCGTTTCTCGCACGGGCCGAGCGCATCGGCGTGATGCTCCGCGAGACGCTGGAGGGCTGGAAGAGCCGCCATCCGTTGATCGGAGACGTGCGCGGCCTCGGCCCGATGCTGCTGATCGAACTGGTGAAAGATCGCGCCACCAAGCAGCCGGCTCCAGACGAGACGCTGGCCATCATCAAGGCCGCGTGCCGGAACGGCGTGATCGCCATGCGGGCCGGCCTCTTCACCAACGGCATCCGGTTCCTCCCGCCGCTCGTCATAACCGACGATCAGCTGCACGAGGGACTGGGCGTGATCGAGCAGGCCCTCACCGAGGTCGAGACCGGCCTCGCCGCCACGACGGCGGGCGCGGAACGGCTGCAGCCGGCGGGCAGGCCCTGATCCCCGCGCCGCCGATGCGCCCGAAGCAGGCCGAGACCATCTTCCACGGCGGCGCGCTGTGGACCGGCCGTGGTGGCCACCCGGCCGCCACGGCGCTGGCCGTCGCGGGCGGACGCATCATCGCCGTGGGTGCCGGCGACGAGGTGATCGGGCTGCGCGGCCCCGGCACCGTGATGGTCGATCTCGCGGGACAGACGCTGCTCCCCGGGTTCGTGGACGCCCACGCGCACATCTGGAAGATCGGCCACCTGCTCACCACGTTGCTGGACGTGCGGCGCGTCGACAGCCTCGCCGCCCTGGCGGCGCGGCTGCGCGACCAGGCCGGCCGCCTGCCGCCCGGCGCCTGGCTGCAGGGACGCGGCTACAACGAGGCTCGCTTTGCCGACAGACGGGCGCCCACGCGCGCGGACCTGGATGCGGTCGTCGCCGATCGGCCCGTGGTGCTCATGCGCACGTGCGCGCACATCGTGGTGTGCAACAGCCTCGCGCTGGAGCGGGCCGGCATCCATCGTGACACGCCGGCGCCCGCCGGCGGCGAGATCGACCGCGGCGAGAACGGCGAGCCGACCGGCCTGCTGCGCGAGACGGCCATGGGGCTGGTACTGCGCCAGGTCCCGCAGCCGACGCCCGACGAATACGCCGCGATGATTACCGCGGCCCTGCAACACCAATTGTCGCTGGGCATCACCAGCACCACCGACGCGGGCGTCGGACCCGAGCTCATCGACGCCTACCGCCGGCTCGACGAACACGGCCGGCTTCCGGGCCGCGTGAACGTGATGGCACTACGGATGGTGGACGGTGCAGGCGTGGTGCCGCTCCCCGGCACGCGTTACGTGTCGGAACGCCTGCGTATCGATACCGTGAAGTTCTTCGCCGATGGCGGCCTGAGCGGTGCGACGGCCGCCTTGAGCGTGCCGTACCGGCATGCCGACACGCGCGGGGTGTTGCGGCTCGACGCCGGCGAGTTCCTGGCGCTGGCCCGCGAGGCCCACGACGCGGGCTGGCGGATTGCCACCCACGCGATCGGCGACGCCGCCATCGACCAGGTGCTCGACGTGTACGAGGCCCTCGGCCCAGGCGCGATGCGGCACCGCATCGAGCACTTCGGCCTCCCGAGCGGCGACCAGATGGCGCGCGCCGCGCGGCTCGGCGTGATTGCCGCGCCGCAGACGGTGTTCATCCACGCGCTCGGGCGCAACTTCAGGCAGTACCTGCCAGATGCCCTGCTGGCGCGGGCGTATCCCGTGCGCGGCATGCTCGACGCGGGTGTCACCGTGGCGCTGTCGTCCGATGCCCCCGTGGTGGAAGACGACTCGCCGCTGGCGGGCATCCGGGCGGCCCTGCTCCGGCGCGACGCGGACGGCCTCCTGATCGCGCCCTCCGAGGCCATCTCGCTGGACGAGGCGCTCGATGCCTACACCAGGGGCGGCGCCATCGCGTCGGGGGATGACGGGGCGCGCGGGTGCTTGCGCGAGGGGATGCTGGCGGACCTGGCCGTGGTGTCGGGCCACCTGCGCGAGACGCCACCCGAGGCCCTCCCCTCGCTTCGCGTGACGCAGACCTGGGTGGGCGGGCAGCAGGTGCACGGAGAAAGGGCGGCGGGACTCGTATGACCTTCAGCGATCAGCAGTACATCGACGGCGCCTGGACCGGCGCGGCCGGCGGCGGCACATGGGAGGTGATCAACCCGGCCACGGAGGAGATCGTGCGGAGCGTCCCTTTCGGCGGACGCGAAGACTGCCACGCGGCCATCGAGGCGGCGGCCCGCGCGTTTCCCCAGTGGGCCCGCCGCACGCCGTACGAGCGGGGCGCCCTCCTGCAGCGCGCGGCCCTTCGCATGCGCGAGCAGGCCGACGACCTGGCGCGGATGATGGTGCTCGAGTGCGGCAAGCCCCTGGCCCAGGCGCGCGGCGAGTGGATGGTGGCCGCCGATTTGTTCGACTGGTTCGCCGAGGAAGGCAAGCGCGCCTACGGCCGCACGATTCCGTCGCGCGTCGCCTCGAAGCGGATGAGCGTCCTCCGGCAGCCGCTGGGCGTGGTCGGGGTGATCACCGCCTGGAACTTCCCGGCGTACAACCCGGCCCGCGCCTGGGCGGCGGCGCTGGCCGCGGGCTGCACGGTCGTGGGCCGGCCCTCGGAATTCACGCCGCTGACGGCGATGGCGATGACCACGCTGCTGGTCGATGCCGGGTTGCCGCCGGGCGTGCTCAACTTGATCAACGGCGATCCCGAGGCCATGGGGCAGGAAATGCTCGACCATCCGGCCTGCCGGAAGATCAGCTTCACCGGCAGCGTGCGCGTGGGAAAGATCCTCATGGACGGGGCGTCGCGCACCGTCACGCGCCTCTCGCTGGAGCTCGGCGGCAACGCCCCCGTGATCGTGCTGCCCGACGTCGATCTCGACGAGGTGGCGGCCGGCGCGGTGACCAGCAAGTTCCGCAACAACGGCCAGGTGTGCGTGGCGCCACAGCGATTTCTCGTCCATCGGCGCGTGGCCGAGCCCTTTGCCGAGCTCGTGGCGCGGCGGGCGGGCTCACTGCGCGTCGGCGGAGGACTCGACCCCTCCGTGCAAGTGGGGCCGCTCATCAACGCCCGGCAACGCGACCGCGTCGCCGGCCTGGTGGGCGACGCCGCCACGCTCGGAGCCGAGGTGCGGGCCGGCGGCCACTGCCCCGCCGACCAGCCGCGGGGCTACTTCTTCGAGCCCACGGTGCTCTCGGGCGTGCGGCCGGAGATGCCCGTGTTCCAGGAGGAGATCTTCGGGCCGGTGATGCCGATCGTGCCGTTCGACGATCTCGACGAAGCGATCGCCCTGGCCAACCAGACGCCCTACGGCCTGGCGGCCTACGTCTGGACCAACGATCTGCGCGCGTCGGTCAGGGCCTCGGAAGCCCTGGAGTTCGGCCTGGTGGGCGTCAACGAATGGGCGCCGCACGCCACCGAAGCGCCCTTCGGCGGGTGGAAGCAGAGCGGCCTCGGCCACGAAAGCGGCAGCGAGGGGCTGCTGGAGTACCTCGAAACCAAGCTGGTTGCCATCGGCGGCCTGCCTTAGCGGCCCCGGCCTCCTGCCTCGAACGCCAACGACCCAATCGCGGCGTCGATGGCTCCGTGGAGTCGATCGACGATCACGTCGAGGTGTGACTCTTCGACGATGAAGGGCGGCGCAAGCAGAATGTGATCGCCCACGTGACCATCGATGGTGCCGCCCATCGGATAGGTCATCAACCCGCGCGCCATGCCCTCGCGCTTGATCCGCGCGTGCAGCGCGTGAGCCGGGTCGAACGGCGCTTTCGTCTCTTTGTCACGCACGAGTTCAACCGCCTGGAGGAGGCCGCGGCCGCGGATGTCGCCGACGTGAGGATGGTCGGCGAATCGCCGGGCCAGCCGCGCCGCGAGCGACTCGCCTCGGGCGCGCACGTTGGCCAGCAACCCATCCCGCTCGATGACCAACTGCACGGCCAGGGCCGCCGCGCAGGCCACGGGATGGCCGAGGTAGGTGTGGCCGTGCTGGAAGAAGCCGCTGCCGGCCGCCATCGCGTCCACCATCCGCCGCTGCACCAACACCGCGCCAATCGGCTGATAGCCGCCGCCAAGGCCCTTGGCCACGGTCAGCAGGTCTGGCACGACGCCTTCCTGCTCGCACGCGTGCAGGGTGCCCGTCCGTCCCATGCCGCACATCACCTCGTCGAGGATCAACAGGACGCCGTGGCGGTTGCACACCTCGCGCACCTTCGCCAGGTAACCCGGCACCGGCGTGAGCGCCCCCGAGGTGGCGCCGCCCACCGTCTCGGCCACGAAGGCGATGACCCGCCTGGGGCCGCACGCCGCGATCGTCGTGTCGAGTTCGTCGGCCAGGCGCGCCCCGTAGGCCTCGGGCGTCTCACCAGGCCGCAGGTCGCGATACGCATAGCACGGCGCGACATGGCGGACGTCGATCAGGAGCGGGGCGAACAGGCGGCGCCGCGACTGGTTGCCGCCCACGGCGAGGGCGCCCAGCGTGTTGCCGTGATAGCTCTGCCGGCGCGCGAGGAAGACGCTCCGCTCGGGCTCGCCGATCTCCACGAAATACTGCCGCGCCATCTTGAGCGCCGCCTCGATGGCTTCGGAGCCGCCGCTCACGAAGTACACCTGATCCATCCCGGCCGGCGCGGTGCGGGCCAACTGGTCGGCGAGCGCCTCCGCCGGCGGAGTGGTGAAGAAGCTCGTATGGGTGTAGGCCAGGCGATCGATCTGCGCGTGCATGGCCGCGGCCACCGCCGGATGGCCGTGGCCGAGGCACGACACGGCGGCCCCGCCGCAGGCATCGAGGTACTGCCTGCCAGACGCATCGGTGAGGTAGACACCCTGGCCGGCAACCGCGACGGGCGGCATGACGCGGAGGTGACGGTGCAGGATGTGCGTCAGGGCGATCGGCCGGGACTACAGTCCCGGCCCTCCCTTGACGGCGGCTAGCACGAGATCGAGCGCGTCGTACGGGGTGAACTCCGCGTGCTCGTAGATGTTCCAGCCGGTGAAGACGGCGATGAGGTCGTGTTCGGGCACGACGACCAGCCGCTGGCCGCCGTAGCCGAGCGCCGCGTAGGCGTGCTGCGAGCCGTCTCCGTACGGGAGGACCCACCACTGGTAGCCGTACTTGCGGGAGCGCGGCTGGCCCGGTCGCGTGTCCACCAGCGGGGTCGTCGAGGCGTTGACCCACCCTTCGGGCAGCAGGCGGCGGCCGTCCCACACGCCATCGTGCAGGTAGAGGTAGCCGATCTTGGCCAGGTCGCGCGCGGTGAGGTACAGCCCGCCCTCGGTGTCGGAGAGCCCCTTCGGCGTGCGCTTCCAGTAGGTGGTGGTGATGCCGAGCGGGGCAAACAGGTGCTCGGCCGCATACTCGTCGGCCTGCTTGCCGGTGGCCTTCTTGAGCAGTTGCGAGAGCAGTTCGGTGGCGCCGCTGTTGTACACGAACCGGGTGCCGGGGGTGTCGGCCATGGGCTGGTCGAGCACGAACTGGATCCAGTCGTCGGACTTCTCCATGCCCGCACAGCTATTGGCGGGATCGGTGTAGGTGACGGTGCTTTCGTCCCACTTGATGCCGGCCGTCATGGTGAGCAGGTGGCGGAGCGTCAGGTCCGCACGGCGCGGGTCGGCGTCGGGCAGACGGAAGTCCCCCGCGTAGTACGGCATCAGCTTCGCGTCGACGCCGGGCAGCTCGCCTCGGCCGATGGCGATCCCAATCAGCGCCGAGGTCACGCTCTTGCTGACCGACTGCATCGTGTGCAGGGGGCCGTGCTGGTAGTAGGGGTGCCAATCCGGATCGTAGTAGTTGTAGGGGCCCCGCGCCGGGTCGCGGCCCTCGAACAAACGGTCGAAGTCGTGGCGGTACGACTTGTCGAACACCACCGTGCCATGCCGCACCACGAGCATCCCGGTGACCTGGCCACGGGTGCCGGCGGCGAACTCGGCGTCGAGCGCCGCGAGCGCCGCACCGTTGAGTCCCTCGGCCTCGGGCGACGAAACCGCCCACTCGCGGGTGGGCCATGGCACCGCCGAAGGGGGCTCCTGCGCCACCGCGCATCCCCACAGGCCCGCGAGCGCCACCACCGCCACCATGCCCTGTCGCATTTGTCGCACCTCCATGGAATCGAGCGCCGATCCCCACGCACGGTAACACGGACCGGCTACAATGCGACTCATCATGACCGACCACGACCGCCAGCTGGGCATGGGTTCCTCAATCACCCGACGCGACTTCATCAACGGTGTGGCGATCGGCGCCGGCGGCGCACTGGCGGCCGGCTCGCTGTCGCCGGACCTCGAGGCCCTGCTCGCGCAGGGTTCACCGGCCTATCCGCCCGCGCTGACGGGCCTGCGCGGATCGCACGCCGGATCGTTCGAGGCGTTTCACGCGATGAAGGACGGCGCGTTCTGGAAGGATGCGCCCGTCCCACGGGACACGGGCGAGCAGTACGACCTGGTTGTCGTCGGCGCGGGAATCAGCGGCCTGGCGGCGGCGCACTACTTCCGCAAGGCCCGGCCCGACGCGCGCGTCCTGGTGCTCGACAACCACGACGACTTCGGCGGCCACGCCAAGCGCAACGAGTTCACGCACAACGGCCGCACCTACATCGGCTACGGCGGCACGCAGTCGATCGACAGCCCGGCCCCGTACAGCGCGGTGGCGAAGGCGCTCATCACCGAATTGGGCATCGACGTCGCGCGGTATTCGAAGGTGCTTGATGCGGGCCTCTACAAGTCGCTCGGCCTGCGCCCGGCGTTCTTCTTCGACAAGGAGACGTACGGCGCCGACAAGCTGGTGCCCGGCGACGTGCGCGAGGACGCCTTCCTCGCGGCCGCGCCACTGACCGCGGAGGTGCGGCGCGATGTGAAGCGGCTGCTGACTGAACGCCTCGATCCGATGCCCGGCCTCAGCTCGGCCGAAAAGAAGGCCCGCCTCGCGCGGATGAGCTACACCGACTTCATCACGACGATGTGGAAGCTCGATCC
Source organism: uncultured Bifidobacteriaceae bacterium (assembly GCA_964372085.1). Classification (GTDB taxonomy): domain Bacteria; phylum Acidobacteriota; class Vicinamibacteria; order Vicinamibacterales; family UBA2999; genus 12-FULL-67-14b. The sequence continues at coordinate 26,213 of CAYJPQ010000016.1, forward strand.
AGGGGTGCTGCGGCTGTACCAGGCGCGCACGCACGGGCTCTTCGGCGTGGGCGTCGACGCCGTGCCGGCGCAGGATGCGTTCGGCCTCGGCCTTCCGGGTTTCGACGGCATGGGGCTCGATCCGTCCCCTGGCCCGGGACAGAACCACGACTCCATTCGCAGCGAGGACGCGGCGAATTACTACTTCCACTTCCCCGACGGCAACGCCTCCCTCGCGCGCCTGCTGGTGCGCCGCCTGGTGCCCGGCGCCATCCCCGGCGCGTCGATGGACGACGTGGTGACGGCGCGGGCGGATTACTCGACGCTGGATGCGGCGGGGGCGCCGGTGCGCATCCGCTTGAGCAGTCCCGTGATGCGCGTGCGCCACGCGGGTCCCGCCGGCACCGGACAGAGGGTCGAGGTGACGTACCTGAACGGCAAGGCCCTCGCGACGGTGACGGCTCGATCGGTGGTGCTGGCCTGCTGGCACTCCGTGATTCCCTCGCTTTGTCCCGAACTGCCGGCCGCGCAGAAGACGGCGCTGGACTTCGCCATCAAGGTGCCGCTGGTCTACACCAACGTGTTCATCCGGTCGTGGACGGCCTTTCAGAAGCTTGGCGTGCAGCGCATCTCGACGCCCGGGATGTGGCACACGTCGGTGGGCCTCGACTTCCCCGTCAGCATGGGCGGCTACCGGCACCCGGCCAATCCCGCCGAGCCCATCGTGCTGCACCTGTCGAAGTCGGCGTGCCGGCCCGGCCTCCCCGTGCGCGACCAACACGCGGCCGGCCGCCGGGAGCTGCTCTCCACCTCGTTCGCGACGATCGAGCGCGGCATACGCGATCAGCTGGGGCGCGCGCTCGGCGGCGGCGGATTCGACCCGGCGGAGGACATCCTCGGCATCACCGTGAACCGCTGGCCGCACGGCTACGCCTACCAGTACAACTCGCTCTCCGACGAGTTCTGGGTCAACGGCGGGGAGCAGCCCTGCGTGGTGGCCAGCCGGCGGCACGGGCGAATCGCCATTGCCAACGCCGATGCCGCCGCGTACTCCTACACCGACGCCGCCATCGACCACGCGCACCGGGCGGTACAGGAGCTGCTGGCCTAGTGGCGGACGCACCGCACATCCCGCGCACGCTGGGGCTCACGGATCTCGTGTTGCTCGGCACGGTCGCGATCGTCAACGTCAATGTCGTGCCGCCGGTCGGCGGGTTCGGGCGCGCCACGCTGGCGCTGTGGCTGCTGGCGTGGCTGGCCTTCTTCGTCCCCGAGGCCATCGCCGTGCTCGCCCTGTCGCGGCGGTACCCGGGGGAGGGCGGCGTGTACCTGTGGTCCCGCCGTCACTTCGGCGACCTGCACGGGTTCATCGCCGGCTGGTGCTACTGGACCAATAGCCTGTTCTACGTGCCCGTGCTCCTCGTGTATCTGGCGGGGGTGGCCGCCTTCGCCGGCGGCGCCCCCACGGCGGCGCTGGTCGACGACAAGTGGTTCGTCGGCGGTGTCGCCTTTGGGTGGCTGGCGCTCATCACGGCGGCCAACATCCGGGGCCTGGGCGTCGGCAAGTGGATCAACAACATCGGCGGGGCCGGCGGCATCGTCACGGTGGTGCTGGTCGGCCTGGCCGCTGCCGTCGCGCGCTCGGCCGGAACGGCGGCCACGCCACCCCTCGTCCAGGGCTCGTGGCTCGACATGGCCGGCGGCCTGGGCGTGATGTGCTTCGCATTTCTCGGCATCGAGCTCGCCTCGACCATGGCCGACGAGGTCCGCCATCCCCGGAGGGACATCCCACGCGCCATCGTCATCACCGGGGCGATATCGCTCGCCGCGTACCTGGTTGTGGCCGACGCGCTGCTCGCGCTCGTGCCCTCGGGAGAGCTGGGCGCGATTCAAGGCGTGATGCAGGCGGTGCAGCTGGGAGCCCAGACCGCCGGCGCGTCGTGGCTGGTGGCGCCCATCGCGGTGGTGATGGCGCTGTCGATCGGCGGCTCGGCGTCGGCGTGGTTCGCCGGCCCGGCCCGCATCCCGTTCGTGGCGGGACTGGATCACGCCCTGCCCGCCGCGCTCGGGCGGCTGCACCCGCGGTGGGGATCGCCACACATCGCGCTCATCACGTGCGCGATCGTGTCGGCGGCGCTCACCGCGCTGTCGCTGGCGGGATCGAGCGTGGCCGAAGCCTACCAGGTGCTGCTCCGGGCCGCGGTCGTGATCAACCTGGTGCCGTTCGTCTACACGTTCTTGGCGCTCATGACCCTCGACACGGCGCGCACCTTCGAGCAGGTGGCCGGCGCGATCGGCGCCGTCGTGACGGCTCTCGGGATTGCCGCCGTGTTCCTGCCGAGCGGCGACGTGGGCAACGCCGTGGTGTTCGAGTTGAAGATGGCCGCCGGGGTCGGCATCCCGATCGCGATCGGGCTGTGGCTGTATTGGCGGAGTCGAGACGTGGCACACCTGTCACCTCCCGGCCCCAGGCGCGACCCGGCCTGATTGAAGGCGGCGACGGTCAGAGCTCGTCGACCAGACGGGCGATCTCGTCGAGGGCAGTGACGAAACGTGCGAGGGCCTGCTCGAGGCGGGAGGTCTCGCGGGCGACGGAGGTGGCCTCGCCGAGGCGAATGGCTTCGGCGAGCCCCGGCAGCGGTTGGCCCGCGTACAGCGAATAGATGTTCCACCCGTAGATCACGTGGCGGTACCAGCGCGTCTCGGGCGGCTCCGACTCGTCGAGCAGTTGCTGTTCGAGCCGGACCAGCGCGTCGTTGATCCGCCGCGCGAGGCCGGGGTCGATCGGGCCGGCCGACATCCGGCGACCGATCCGCGCCTCGAGGGCGGTGGCCGTCGTGACGGCTTGCGAGGCCCGGCGCCGGGCCTCGGCGAGGTCGGTCGCCACGCGGCGCCGCCCGTTGTCATCGATCGCCCACCCGGAGGCGGTGTCGATGAACTCCTCCATCCTTCGCGCGTAGTGCGAATAGCGGAAGGGCAACACGTCGGTTGAGGCCAGGCGCATCACCGTGAGCCCGAGCACGCGTGCCAGTGTCTGGCCGACGCGAAACCCCGGGTCGGTGTGGCGTTCCACGAATTGCCGCGTGTCGTAATTGGAGTGGTAGGGGCCGTAACTCCCCTCGAAGTCGAACTCCATCTGGAGGGTGGGGAGCCCCAGGAAGTCCTGAAACGCCACGAAGTCGGCGCCGCTGCCGAGCGCCGCCAGCTCCACCTCGAACCCGTCCTGACCGCGGCGCCGGCGCTCCACGGGCTGGCGCAACCACTCCTCGGCCCGCCATCGGTCGTACACCGATCCGCCGCCGTCGAAATGCGGCACGTCCTTCGTGACCTGCACGAGGAAGTCCCGCAATGACGGCGTGCCGCCGCCGTCGAACCGCCCCCGCATCGACAGGTCGGTGTTGATGTAGACGATGGCCTTCTCGCGCAACTCCGCCTGCATGGCCTCCGCGTACTCGGTCGAGCCAATCAGGCCGAATTCCTCGGCGTCCCAGAAGGCAAAGACAATGGACCGTTCGGGCGTCCAGCCGCTCCGCTTGAGGGCCGCCAGGCCGCGCGCCACCTCGAAGACGGGGCTGAGCCCGGTGCCGGGATCCATCCCGCCAAAGCTCCAGGCATCGTGGTGGGTGCCGAGCACGATCCAGCGGTCGGGGTCGCGCCCGGTGATCATCCCCATCACGTTGCGGATGGGACGCCGGCCCGCGTCCATCCGCACATCGAGGCGCACGGAGACCGGGCCCGGCCCGAGCCGGTAGGTGAAGGGCAACGCGCCCTGGAAGCCCGCCGGCACCGCGGGGCCCGCGAGTTTCGAGAGGATCTTCGACGCCTCCTTCGACGACAGCACGACCGCGGGAATCCTGGGCAGCGTCGGCACGGTGGCGGGATCGAGCCTCACGGCGTCGGGCGTGGCGCCCACGCCGGGCGTGAGGGCATCGCCGTGCCAGAACCAGCTGTACTTCGCGTTGCCGCTCTGCGACTGGAAGTCGGCGCGCCACGGGCCGTCGGGCCACACCGGCCCGCGGGCGAACCCGTCGTCGGCCGGGTCGGAATAGATGATGATGCCGGCCGCGCCGGCCTGCTCGGCGGTGTGGACCTTCACCGCACGATGGCTGCGCGCGTAACGGGCGATGACGACCTTCCCGCGCACGTCGACGCCGGCCGCGGCGAGGCGGGCGTAGTCGGGCGGCAGCCCGTAGTTGACGTAGACCACCGGCGCCGACGCGGTGCCCGATGCCGAGTAGGCGACAAACGCAGGCCCCAACTCGGGATGCGCCCCGGCCGGGTCGGCGGGATGCGCCATCTCCCGCACGGTCAACGACTCGAGGTCCGGCGAGATGATGTCGACCGTCACCGAGCGCGGCGTGGAGAGATGGACAAGATACTCGCGCACCTCGGTTTGCAGGCCGGCGGCATCGAGCGCACGCCGCACGCGGTCGGCCACCTCCATCGAGCGCGCCGACCCGGCGATGTGCGGGTGCTCGGTGACCTGCCGGTGAATTGCGCTTATCGACTCGGTGGAAACGCCGGCCAGGAAGCGGCGCTCGATCTCAGGTGCTCCGCCCGCGGGCGCCAACGCAGCCTGCGTCCTTTCGCCCGATCGCGCCACAACCGGCAGCAGCAGCCGGGACGGGTGGGCCAGGTCGTGGAGCACCGCCTGCCTGGCCGTGCGGGCCTCGCGGTCTTCGCCGAACACGCCGCCCGTGTTGGGGTTGCGGTCGAAGCGTGGGAAGTTGCTGCTCGACACCTCGAGACGAATCCGGTGCCCGGAGCGGAACAGATTCGAGGTGGCGCCGAGATCGATCGTGATCTCGGTGGGCTCGCCCGGCGTCAACAGCCTGGGCGTCCGCTTGCCGGCCCGATACCGGGTCCGCAGGATGCCGTCGGCCAGAGCGCGAGCGGTGCCGTCGGGGAAGACATCCACCAGGGTGCCGGTGAAGTCGGTGTCGGGCGCGCTCGACGCGATCCAGAGGGTGAGCGACAGCGGCCCGGTGACCTCGAGGTCGGCCGCCAGTGGCGCGCTGGTGTACACGAGGACGTCCGGGCGCTGCTCGACGCTCCGCCGATCCATAGGCACGCGCGAGTAGCCGCCCGCGGCGCCGGTGGGCACGGGATCCGCCGGGTCGTAGGTGAAGGTGTCGGCAGGTTCGGTACCGGGAGCGGCGAGGTCCAGGCGGCCGTCGCCGGCCGCGGTGAGCGCCGATCCGCCGCTGCGGAGGTAGTAGGCCGTGGTCGTCGCGCGAGACAGGGGCCACTCCTGCTCGTCCCGCCAGCGGTTCTCCCCCATCACGAAGAGACGCACCGGCGCCACATCGACTGCCGATCGATCGGCGCCGCGAAGCCAGTGATCGAACCAGTCCAGCATCGCGCCGTCGGCATCAAAGCCGGCCTCGGGACCGAAGTCGACGTCGCCGATCTTCGTGGTGGCCGTGGTGGGCCGCGCATGGGTCCAGGGCCCCACCACGAGGCGCTGGTAGCGGCGCGCCGTGTCGGTGGCGGCGTTGGCGCGCAGGCCGGCGAAGTTGCGCAGCGTCCCGGCAAGCAGCGTGTCGTACCAGCCGGTCAGGTGAAAGGCCGGTACCAGGAACCGGTTGTGCCTGGCCTCGATGTCGCTGGGGTCCCAGAACGCATCCTGGTCCGGGTGGGCCAGCATCTGGCGATAGCCGGGCGCGAAGCGGTCCAGGTCGAGTTCGTTGAACCCCTTCAGCGGCAGGTGCCAGAGCCACGTGGAACGGAGCAGGGCCGACTGGGCCGGGTCGAGCCCGATGGGGCCGTCCCGGTCCTCACCAGGCGTGAGCACGCGGCGCCGGACGTCCAAGGCTTGACCCAGGTTCCACCCGAGCCCGTCGCTGAGGTAGAAGGCCCCGCCCTGGAACACCATGTCGTGACGCCGGTTGTAGGACGACGCCGGAAACAGGGCCACCAGCGCCGGGGGCTGGCGGGTGGCGGCCTCAAGTTGGGTGGTCGCCAGGTAACTGCCGCCAAACATCCCCACACGGCCGTCCACCCCGGGCAGCGAGGCCGCCCATTGCACGGAATCGTACCCGTCGTCGGCTTCGTCATGCGGGATGGCCACGCCGTCGGAGGTGTAGCGTCCTCGCGTGTCCTGCACGACGACGACGTACCCGCGCGACGCGATGGTGGAGAACCGACGGGTCGAGGTCTGGCCGTTCTTGGAGTACGGCGTTCGCTGCAGCAAGGCCGGGTAGCGGCCGGGCGTCGCGGGACGGTAGATGTCAGCGCGAAGGGTGACGCCGTCTCGCATGCGGGCCGGCACGTTCTTCTCGATGCGCACCTCCGGCGGCCTCGCGTCCTGGAGAGCGGCGGCCAGGGGGATTCCTGCCAGGAGGAGCGCGAAGGCGTAAAGCGAAGGGCGTATCTGCATCAGCCTGGGGACGTTAGCGCCAGCCCGGACGGCTGTCAATGGCGGAGGCTGCCGCCAACCGCCCCTGGCACCACTGGTCCTGCCCCTGGTGGCAGGCGTCGAAGAAATGGGCGTTGACTCTTGCGTGGCGCGGCCGGATAATGCGCGCTGACCTAAAGTCGTTGTAAATGGTTCGCTCCACGCTTTCCCTCGTGGCGAAACCTGTTCGGTGAACTTTTCATGTGGGGGTCCCTGATGCGGCGTTCCCTTGTGTTGATGTGGATGGTCGTGGCAATCCTCGCAGTACCCTTGTCGGCTTTGGCTCAGCGAACGACCGGTGATATCCGCGGCCTGGTCACTGACGAATCGGGCGCGGTGCTGCCAGGCGTCGCGGTCACGCTGAAAGGGCGCGGCGTCGCCGGGGCGCCCACGACGGTGACCAACGAAGCGGGTATCTACCGCTTTCCGAACCTGACACCGGGTTCGTATGACATCACCGTGGAGCTGGCCGGGTTCAGCACCAGTTCGCAGACCGGCATCCAGGTGGCTCTCGGTGGCACGGCCGAAGTGAACGTGCAACTCAAGGTCAGCACACAGTCGGAGACCATCACCGTGGTCGCCGACACGCCGGTGGTGGATACCACCACGACCCAAGTGGCCACGAACTACTCGCGCGAGTGGGTGGAGAACGCGCCGGTGCGGCGGTTCACCTTCTTCGACTTGATCAACGCGGCCCCCGGGGTCAGCCCCTCGACCTCCACCAGCTCGCGGTCGCAGTCGTTCGGGTCAGCCACCAACGAGAACATGTACCTGCTCGACGGCACCGATTTCACGGCGCCGCTGACCGGCGCGGCGTGGCCCTGGCCCAACACGGACGCCATCGAAGAAGTGCAGATCCTGTCGCTTGGCGCCCCGGCCGACTACGGCAACCTGGCCGGCGCGGTGTTCAACGTCGTCACGCGGCAGGGCAGCAACGAGTTCCACGGCGACGGCAACTTCTACTTCCAGAACCAGAGCCTCACCGGCCGGAACACCACGGAAGCGCAGGACGACGGCCTGCCCTACAACCGTGACGAGTTCAAGGACATGACCGCGCAACTCGGCGGGCCCTTGATGAAGGACAAGTTCTGGTTCTTCGGCTCGTACCAGTACCAGAAGGACGCCGACTCCCAGCCCGGCACCGATCCGGCGTCCCCGGCCCGGTCGTCTGCCAAGCGGTATTTCTACAAGCTCAACTTCCAGGTGAACCAGGACAACCGCCTGCAGTTCCAGATGCACGACGACTTCTACCGCATCCCCGGTCGCGCCTCGGCCACCACGGCGCCCAGCTCCATCGGCGTGGAAACCGGACACAACCCGTCGCCCGGCCTGTTGTGGACGTCGGTGATCAACCCCTCCACCGTGCTGGAGGCGCGCTACTCGGGCTTCTACGGCGTGGATCACGGTGATCCCCTCGACGGCGGCCCGCGAGTGGCCCGGCGGTTCTACGACCTCGACACCGGCCAGGTTACGGGCGGCATCTACTCGTGGTACGACGGCAAGAGCGCGAAGACGGCGTTTTCGGGCAAGCTCACCAAGTACGCCGATTCGTTCATGGGCGGAAGCCACGACTTCAAGCTGGGCGTGCAATACAACAGCGGCCTGGGTGAGTACACCTACGGCCTGAATGACTATATCTACACCTACGGCTCCACGCCGGCGTACGGCTACACGCAGCTGCCCTACACGCAGGGTGGACGCATGAAGGCGCTCGGCGTGTTCGTTGACGACACGTACCAGGTCGGCCGCGCCACGCTGAACATCGGCGTGCGCTACGACGACAGCAAGGCCTACTTCGTCTCACAGGACCTGCTCGACGCCAGCGGCAATCCGACCGGTGCGCAGTCGCCGGCCGTTGACGAGGTGTTCCGCTGGCGCGCCATCTCGCCGCGGGTCGGCGTCAACTTCAAGGTTACCGACAGCGGCTCGGCGCTGCTCAAGGCACACTACGGACGGTACTATCGCGGCATCGTCACGGGTGAGTTCGACAACACCACGCCGTCCATCTCGGCACGGTACCTGTTCTCGGGCCTCTACAGCGCGGCGGGTGTCCCGCTGGACCAGGAGCGGGTCTCGGACAACTCCACGTTCAGCGTCGATCCCGATCTCAAGAACCCGTACACCGATCAGTTCATCGTGGCGTGGGAGCAGCAGGCGGGGGCCGACCTTGGCTTCTCGGTCAACTTCGTCCACAAGCGAAGCGAGCGGCAGACGGCGTATCCCGACGTCGGTGGCACCTACGCGCTCGTGCCCTACTCGGCGCCGGCCGGGGCCAACGTGTCGCAGGTCTACCGGTTGACGAGCGGAACCGCCTCGCGGCGGTTCCGCCTCTCGAACGACGACCGCATGTTCTCGCGCTACAGCGGCGTGCAGTTCGAAATCAAGAAGCGCATGTCCAACCGCTGGCAGGCTAACGCCGGCGTGACGTTGTCGAAGTCCACCGGTCGCCAGGGGTCGAGTTCGGCGAGGGCGACACCGCTCACGAGCCCGATCAGCACGGCCAGCACCTTCGGCCAGAACCCGAACGACTTCATCAACAGCGACGGCCGGCTCGCGGGCGACCGTCCGGTGGTGGTAAAGGCGCAGGTGGTCTACCAGCTTCCGTGGGGCATCACGACGTCGGCGAACCTCCAGAGCCAGTCGGGCCGGCCCATCTACACCGAGATCCGCGTGCCGTCGAGCGCCACCGGTATCGGCACGAGCCGCGTGCTGGCCTGGGTGGCCGAGGGCGAGGAGCGCACCAAGCACTGGACCACGCTCGACGCCCGTGTCGAGAAGGCGATCAGCCTGGGCGGGACGGCCGAGTTGGCCGTATTCGGCGACTTCCTGAACCTGCTCAACAGCGACGCCAACGAGAGCGTGCTCGACCGGCGCCTGGGTAACTCGAACTACCTGGTACCGTCACGCTTCATCCTGCCGCGCCGGGTGATGATTGGCGCGAAGGCCCGGTTCTAGGGCCAGGGCCGGCGTTCGCCAGCGTTAGAAGGTTCTCACTGCCCGGGGTTGCGATAGTGGCGGCCCCGGGCAGTGATCTGTACGGCAAGTTCGTGGTCGCCCTGGTCCCTGGCCAGCGCGGCCGCCCGCGCGTTGGCCGTGCGTGCCTCGACGAGCCGGCCGTTGGCCGCCAGCGCCGACGCCAGCGTCTCGAGTGAGCGGGGATCGCGCCCGCCGGTGGCTCCCACAACCGTACCAGCCAGTTGAAGGGCCGTCGCCGCATCGGCCCGGGTGAAACCGGGCGTGGTCACCAGCAGCCGTGCCAGGTTGTGAGCCACCCCGACGTCGTTGGGATGGGCGGCCAGTGCCCCTTCGAGCACCGTTCGGGCCTCGGCCGCCTGGCCCGACTCCACCAACAACACTCCAAGGGCATTCGGAACGTTTGGGTCGTCGACGCCTTGGCTGATCGCCTCGCGCAGCGCGGGTATCGCCTCCGCGGATCGGCCGAGGCTGGCGAGCGCCATCCCGCGGGCGGCGTGAGAGTGGGTCCGCTGCCGGTCGCGGGCAATGGCCTCACCGTAACGCTCGACGGCTCCCTCAAGGTCGCCGCGACCCGCCCGATCGTTGCCCTCGCGCTCGAATCGCGCGGCTTCCAGGCCATTGAGGTTGGCCCTGGCCTCCGCGTGCTCCGGCCGCACGCGAAGGACCTCGCGATAGCGCTCTTCGGCCGCCTCGGTGCGCCCGTCGGCCTCCAGCGCCGACCCGAGGTTGTAGAGCCCGACATCGTTGGCCGGATCCCGGGCGATCACGTGCGTCCACAGCGAGACGGAGTCGGACCACGGCGCAAGGGTCTCGCGGGTCGTCCACATCAGGGCCGATGCCGCAACCGCCACGCCGACGCCAAACAGCCTGGCGGCGCCCCTGCGCTCGGCCCAACGCGCGCCGGCGCCGGCCACCGTCACCGCAACCACGACGCCGGGCAGGTAGCTGTAGCGGTCGGCGGTCACCTGAAGTCCACTCGAGATCAGACCCGCGGCCGGCACCAGCAGGGCCAGGTACGAGGCCCACGCCGCCGACAGGGCCGGATACCGCGCCCGACCCCACCAGGCGGCGGCGCAGGCGGCGCCCAGCCCGGCCAACGCCAGGGTGAGCAGTCCCGCGCTGGCCGCCGGATTGGCGGGCAGCACGTCGAGCGGGGTCAGCGCCACCGGCCACGCCGTGTGCCATAGGTAGACGAACGGAGCAGCCGCCGCGGATTGCAGGCGGTAGGACCAGGGAGTGTCGTTCAGTCCAGGGCTGCGGGCGATGCCCTCTGTCACGGCTGCCGCGGTCGCGAGCACGGCAAACGGCCACGCCGTGGCGGCACTGGCGCGCGCGCGCGTCTTGAACAGCAGCGTGTCCACGATGATGAGCACGGCGGGAAAGCCCAGCCCCACGGGGCGAACGGCCAGCGAGGCCGCATAGAGCAGCAGCGCCGCACGCGGCCAGCTTGCGCGCGTGCGCGCGGCGCGGCGATACGCGAGCCACGACGCCAGCAGCAGGGCGACGGCCAGCGCATAGGGCAGCGCGCTGATCCAGGCCACGACTTCGACCCGCAGGGGGTGCAGGCCGAACAACAGCGCGGCCGCCACCGCGGCACGTTCGCGCCACGGCGCCGCCATCGACGGCATGGCAGCGGCCATCGCCATCCGCCCCGCGGCCCAGACAAGCAGCACGCACGCCACATGGGCCGCCACGTTGAGCGAGTGAAAGGCCACCGCGTTGAGGCCGAAGAGGCTCCTGGCCGCAGCCCACACGAGCCAGCCGATCGGCTGGTAGTGCTCCATGTAGGTGGTGGTGAAGGCCCAGGCGACGACGCCCGGTCCGGCGAGCGACGTGTTCTGGGTGACGACCGCCTGGTCGTCCCAGTTGAGGAAGGCAAACCAGGCCGCGGGGAGGAATGTCCAGGCAACGGTCCCGGCCATGACGACGACCGCGACAATTCGCGAGCGCATCTACCGAAGCTCCGCGAGCCTCTGGCGGGCCGGGGCGAAGCGCGGGTCGAGCTCGAGCGCCCGCCGGAACTGCGTGGCGGCCTCGTCGCGCTTCCGCTGCCTGATCAAGGCCAACCCGAGGTTGTACGCGTACTGGGTATTCGTGCTATCGCGGGCGGCCGCTTCACGAAACGCTTGTTCGCCGCCCGGCATATCGCCACTACCGGCCAGCACCATCCCGAGGGCGTTCCAGTACGACGCGACTGACGGATCCAGTTGCACGGCTTCGCGAAGCAGCCGTGCCGCGTCTTCGGACCGGCCGAGGTCCCGGTACACCTCGCCGAGCTTGACGCGCACCAACGGGTCCTGGGGAGCCATCCGTGCCACCCGCTCGTACGACCGCGCCGCCAGGGCGCCGTCGCCACGCCGGCGCCAGAGGTCGCCCTCACGTTCAATCAGGCGCGGATCGTCCGGCAGCACCTTCTGGCCCCGCCGCACCGCCTCCAGCGCCAGGTCGGGCCGGCCCTCCCCCGCTCGGGCGTCGGCCAGCCCCAGGTAGGCGGCGGAGTAGGTGGGCATCTTCTGGAGGGCGCTTTCGTACTGGGCAGCGGCGCCGCGCCACCGCTTCAGGCCGATGAGCGCGCGGGCGGCGTAGTAGTGGGCCTCGAAGCTGTCGACGCCGCGGCTGAACAGGCGCTGAAATCGATCGAGGCTGGCGGCGTGACGGCCCTCGCGCAGGTTGATGAGCCCCTCTCGCATCAGGGTGTTGAGCGTCTGGTACTCGTCGATCTTGTCCTTGGGGTCGGGGCCCCCCCCCCCCGGGGGCGCCCCCCCCCCGGGGGCCGCCGAGCCCCCGCGCCCCCCCGTTAGGGGCGCCT
>CAYJPQ010000016.1:38383-59002 GCA_964372085.1 uncultured Bifidobacteriaceae bacterium
CCCCGCCCGCTGGGGCGGGGGGCCCCCCCCCCCCCCCGCGCCCCCCCACGAACCGCGGGCGCTCACGTAGCCGAGCGCCCCCAGTTTCTCGAGCAAGTCGGGCGGCACGGAGGCGGCGCCGGCGGCCGGGTCGCGCAGCGCGGCCTGCTCCTGGCGAAGGCGCTGCTCGATGCCCGAGCGATACGCGCGCGCGCGCTGGGGTTCCTGGTCGACGAGGTTCCGCCGCTCGCCGGGATCCGTGTCGAGGTCGTACAGCTCCGGCCGCGGCGCCAGGATGTACTTCCATCGTCCATCACGCAGGGCTCGGAGGTCGCTCCATCCGTAGTGCACGAGCGGCACCAGCGATTCGGCAAAGGTCGGCGCGTCGTCCATCGACCCCCCGGCAAGGGCCTTGGCCAGCGACCGGCCCGACACGGCGGGGATGGCATCGGCGAGCCCGAGTTGCTCGAGCACGGTCGGCAGCACATCGATCGTCCTCACCACGACGCCGAGTGGCGTCCCCGGCGTGATACCGGGCCCGCGCGCAATGAACGGGACGCGAAGCGTGGTCTCGTACACGAAGAACCCGTGCACCGACTCGCCGTGCTCCTCCAAGCCCTCTCCGTGATCCGACGTGACGACGATCAGCGTGTCATCGCGAAGCCCCGCGGCCGAAATCGCCGCATCGAGCCGTCCGAACAGGTCGTCCGACCACGCGACCTCCCCGTCGTAGGGCCGGCCCGCATAGCGTGACCGGTACGGCTCGGGCGGCTCGTAGGGGTCGTGCGGATCGTACAGGTGCACCCAGGCGAACCGCCGCTCGGGCCCCGGCTCGCGAAGCCACGCCACCGTCTCGGCGATCGTCGCATCGCCCGGCTTCTGGATGGTGTTCAGGAAGCGCGCATCGTCCTCACCAATCTCGAACCGATCGGAGTAATGGGCAAACCCGCGGCCCAGGCCCGACTGCCTCGACAAGACGATGGACGAGACGAAGGCGCCTGTCTTGAATCCCCGTTGCTGCAGAATCTCGGCCAGCACGGGCACCTTTGCCCCCAGCGGCGGCGAGACGTTGTCGCGGATGCCGTGTTCGGCCGGGTAGAGCCCGGTGAACAACGAGATGTGCGAGGGGCGCGTCAGCGGCGCGTGCGCCGACGCGTGCAGGGCCATGGCACCCTCGCGGGCCAGTCGATCCAGGTTGGGTGTCGCCACGGTCTGGTTGCCGTAGACGCCCAGTCGATCCGCGCGGAGGGTGTCGATGGTCACGATCACCAGGTGGCGGGCCGCCGGCGCGATGGGCGTCTCGGGGCGGGGCGCGCACGCTGCGCTCGCCGCGACAAGGGCCACCACCAGTGCGCGTGTCATGGGCGGACGCGAGCGGACAGGTCCTGTTCGGCGCGCTTGCCGGCCGCCACCTGACGAGCGGCCTCGGCATCGCGCCCAAGGCTTGTGTAGATGTCGGCCAGCACGTAGTGGCCAAGCGGCCTGATGGCGGGGTCGGGCCTGGCGGCCAGCCCCGTCAAGGCCGCCTGCTCGGCCGCCTTGACATCGCCCGCGTCGGCCAACGCCTTCGCAAGATACAGGTGCCCCGTGCCGAAGTCGGGTTTCACATCCACCGCGGCACGGAAATGGGTGATCGCATCAGCGGGCCGGCCGCCTCGCTGGAGCAGCTTCGCGAGGTTGAAGTGGGGCTGGTACAGCTTGGGGCTCACCGCGATCTCGGCTTCGTACTCGGCCATCGCCGCCTGCCACTCGCCGCGCGCCTCGTGGACCAAGCCCAGATTGTAGTGGGCCATCGCCTGGTCGCCCTTGGCCTTCACGGCGTCGAGCAGGGCGGCCCGCGCGGCGTCGTACTCGTGCAACTCGATGCGTGCCTCGGCGAGCTTCACGAGGAAGGCGGCGCGGTCGCCATCGAGCGTCAGGCCCTTCTCGAGCGTGGCGGCCGCCTGCGCGAACTCGCCCCGCCGCATCGACAGGTCGGCCAGTTGGTACAGGGCCTTCGCGCCTCGCGGGTTGAGCTGGAACACGCGCTCGAACCCGGCGCGGGCCTCGTCGAGCTTCCCGGCCTGCCGGTAGGCCAGCGCCAGGCTCCACGCGGCGCCCTCGTGTTCCGGATCGACGGCCAGCGCGTCGCGGTAGGCCGCAATTGCCTCGGGGAGGCGGCCGGCCTTGGCATGCATGTTCCCCAGCATCGTGTGTGCCTCGATCACCTCGGGATCGTCGGCCAGCACCTGCTTGACCTTCGCGATGCCGGCGTCGAACTTCCCCATCACCGAGTCTTGGCCGGCCATCTTCAACAGGTTGTAGAGGCCAATCTTGTCTTTCGGGTCGCCGCGCGGGCGATCGGCCAGCGCCGCACGGCTGACGGCGGTGGCCACGTAGCCGAGGGCGCGGAGGCGCTCCTCCGCCGCGGGCTCAATCGCCCGCGGCGCCTGAGGCGCTGCGGTCCCCGCCAACTGCGTGGTCATGTTGCGGAGCACCTTCTCGAGCGCGTCGGCCACGCGCGGGTTCGATGCCGCGAGGTTGGTGGTCTCCCCAGGGTCGGTCTGAAGGTCGTAGAGCTCTCGACGGGGGGCGGCGATGAACTTGAAACGCCCGTCGCGCACCGCCGACAGATCGCTCCACCCGTAGTGATAGCGCGGGTACCACGTCTCGCTGAACCCGACGAGGCCCAGTTCCTCGCCCCGGCCGAGCGGCATCAGGCTCACGCCCTGCACGTCTGGCGGAGGCTCGGCGCCCAGCAGGCCGAGCACCGTCGGCATCACGTCCACGATGCGCACCTGGTCTGTCACCGCGCGGACAGGCACGCCGGGTCCGGCGATGATCAGCGGAATGCGCACCGCCGCGTCGTACACGAAGAAGCCATGCTGCTGCTCACCGTGCTCCCCCAGCGACTCTCCGTGATCGCCGACGACGACGATGATGGTGTCGTCGAGTCGGTCGGCGGCCCGAAGATGGTCAACGAGGCGGCCGACCTGAGCGTCGGTGACAGCCACCTCACCGTCGTACGCTCCCTGCAGGGTGGACGGAAACCGCGATCGGTACGGCTCGGGCGGCACGTAGGGACTGTGAGGATCGTAGAGGTGTACCCACGCCAGAAACGGGCGATCGTCGCCGTCAGTGAGCCACGCCAGGGCGCGATCCACCACGTCACTGCCGGGCCGTTGAGCCGCGTCCAGGCCTGCCGACATCTCGAAGTCGGCGAGATCGAAGTCGTCGAAGTAGTGGTCGAACCCCTGCGCGATGCCCCATCGGCGGTCGAGCACAAACGCACCGACGAAGCCTCCGGTACGATAGCCCCGCGCCTGCAGGACCTCGGCAAGGGTCGTGATGCGATCGTCCACGTAGAAGCTGCCGTTGTCGCGCACGCCGTGAAACGCGGGGAAGGTGCCCGACATCAGCGACGCGTGCGCGGGCAACGTCAGCGGCGCGACGGTGGAGGCCTGGTCGAAGCGAAGGCCGCGGGCCGCCAATCCATCGAGTACCGGCGTCACGGCGGCCTGGTAGCCATAACTGCCGAGCCGATCGGCCCGAAGGGTGTCGATGCTCACGATGAGCACCGACCGCGGGCGAACGGGCCCGAGGCCCAGCCAGCCCAGTCGCCAGATTCCCAAGCCTGCAGCGAGGCCGGCCACGATAACGGTCGCAGCAAGAACCTTACGCATCGTCGTTATCGTATCAGCGTGCCGCGCAGCATCGTGAGGCCAATCACGAACAGCACCAGGCCCAGGGCCATTCGCAGATGCGCGTGCGGGATACGCGCCGACACGATGCTGCCGAGAATTGCCGCGGGGACGGAACCCACCAGCAGGTCGCGCAGCAAGGCGATGTCGACGTGGCTGGTGGCTAGGTGGCCGAGGCCGGCGCACAGGGCCAGGGGAATCGCATGAGCGATGTCGGTGGCCACCAGGCGACGCGGCGACAGGCGCGACGGATAGAGGTGCGCCAACACGACGACGCCCAGCGCGCCGGCCCCCACCGATGTCAGCGTCACCAATCCCCCGAGCGCGGCGCCAGCCGCCACCGTGGCTGAGGCCTGCCACCAACCGGGCGGCGCCGCGGCCTCAGCCGCGTTGGGGCGCCCGCGCCAGGCGCGCAGCGGCGTCTCGGCCAGCAGGCCGGCCGCAGTCAGGCACACCGCCACCGCGATGGCGCCTTTCACCGCCACGACATGTCCATCATCCAGCGGCCACCTGGTCATCCAGGCTACGGTCAACACCGAGGCCGGCAGGCTCCCCGTCCACAAGCGGCGCACGACGAGCCAGTCGATCGCGCCCTCGCGCAGGTGGAGCCCCGAAACGGCCAGCTTCGTGATCGCCGCAAACCACAGGTCGGTACCCACGGCCACGAGCGGCGCGGTGCCAAACACCAGCAGCAGGAGGGGGGTCATCATGGCGCCGCCGCCGACCCCTGTCATTCCCACGACGAAGCCGGTGAGGGCGCCGGCGGCCACGAGCCAGGCATCCATAGTCACGGCAGGCGCGTGAAGACCTGCCCGGCGCACTCCTCTGGCGAGCGTCCCGCGGTGACCACATGCACCTCGGGCGACTCGGGCGGCTCGTACGGGCTGTCGAGACCGGTGAAGTTCGGCAGCTCGCCCCGGCGCGCCTTGGCGTAGAGCCCCTTGGGATCGCGCCGCTCGCATTCGTCCAGCGGGGTGTCCACGAACACCTCGACGAAGTCACCCTCGGCAAACAAGCTGCGCGCGAGCCGCCGCTCGGCTCGAAACGGCGAAATGAAGGCCACGAGCACGACGAGGCCCGCGTCCACCATCAGGCGCGCCACCTCGGCCACGCGGCGGATGTTCTCCACGCGGTCGGCCTCGGTGAAACCCAGGTCGCGATTGAGCCCATGGCGAATGTTGTCGCCGTCAAGCAGGTAGGTGTGGCGGCCGGCGGCGTACAGGCTCTGCTCGAGGCGGTTGGCGATCGACGACTTGCCCGACCCGGACAACCCGGTAAACCACACGCAGCAGGGGCGCTGCTGCTTCTGGGCCGCCCTCGCCTCCCGGGAGATGCTGACCGCCTGCCAGTGCACGTTCGCCGAGCGCCGGAGGGCAAACTCGATCATCCCCGCGCCCACCGTCTCGAAGGTGAGCGTGTCGATCAGGATGAAGCCGCCAAGCGCGCGGCTCACGCGGTAGGGCTCGAAGGCAAGCGGCTGCGCGGTGCTCAAGGTCACCACGCCGATTTCGTTCAACCCGATGGTGCGGGCCGCCAACCTGGCGCCCCGCTCCACGTCGACGCGATGCTTGATGGCCGTCACCACCGCCCTGACCTCCTTCGAGTGCATCTTGAGCAGGTAGGTGCGGCCCGGGATCAATTCGTGGGACCCCATCCAGAGCAGACGGGCCTCGAACTGGTCGGCCACCTCCAGCGGCGCCGTCGCCGCCGCAATCACGTCGCCGCGGCCGACATCCACGTCGGCGTCAAGCGTCACGGTGATCGAGTCGCCCGCTTCGGCGCGAGCGCGATCGCCGCCCCAGGCCACGATGCGGGAGACGCCGGCCTCGACCCCCGAGGGCCACACGCGCACGCGGTCGCCGGGATGGACGCTCCCCGCACACACGCGGCCCGCGAACCCGCGGAAGTCGGGCCCCGGCCGGTTGATCCACTGCACGGGCATGCGAAACGCCGTCGCCGCGGGCGGACCCGCCACCTCCACGCTCTCGAGGTAGGTCAGCACGGCCGGGCCGTCGTACCACGGCATGCGCGAACTGGGCCCCACCAGCAGGTCGCCTTCGAGCGCGGAGACGGGGATGGGCCGCACCGTGGCCACGCCACAGGCCTCGGCAAACGGCGCGTACGCGTCGACGATCGCGTCGTAGACGTCCTGGGCGTACCCCACGAGGTCCATCTTGTTCACGGCAAGCAGCACATGCCGGATGCCCATCATGGCCACGATGCGGGTGTGCCGGCGCGTCTGCGTGAGCACGCCCTTGCGGGCATCGACCAGGATGATGGCCAGATCGGCGGTGGACGCGCCGGTGGCCATGTTGCGCGTGTACTGCTCGTGCCCGGGCGCGTCGGCCACGATGAAGCGTCGCGACGGGGTGGCGAAGAACCGGTACGCCACGTCGATGGTGATGCCTTGCTCGCGCTCGTCCTGCAGGCCGTCGACCAGCAACGCGAAGTCGAGGCGCTCGCCCTGCGTGCCGAACCGGCGTGAGTCGGCCTCGAGCGCCCGCAACTGGTCGTCGAAGACCGCGCGCGACTCGTACAACAGCCGTCCGATCAGCGTCGACTTGCCATCGTCAACGCTGCCGCACGCAATCAGCCGCAGCACCGGAAGGCTCAGAAGTAGCCCTCCCGCTTCTTTCGCTCCATCGAGGCCGGCTGATCGCTGTCGATGAGGCGGCCCTGGCGTTCCGACGACAAGGCCGCCGCGGTCTCCGCGATGATGTCGGCCACGGTGGTGGCGCGGCTCTGGATCGCTCCGCTCAACGGATAGCAGCCGAGCGTGCGGAATCGCACGGTAAGACGCTGCGGTTGTTCGCCCGGCGCCAATGGCAGCCGCGCATCGTCGACCATCACGAGCATGGCGCCGCGCGCCACCACGGGCCGCTTTGCGGCGAAATAGAGCGGGACGACCGGGATGGCTTCTCGTTCGACATAGCGCCAGATGTCGAGCTCGGTCCAATTCGACAACGGAAAGACCCGGATCGTCTCGCCGGTGTGAATCCGCATGTTGTAGTTGGCCCACAGCTCCGGTCGCTGAACCCTGGGATCCCACCGGTGACCGGCCGACCTGAACGAGCAGATGCGCTCCTTGGCGCGCGACGCTTCCTCATCCCGCCTGGCCCCGCCGAAGATGACGTCGAATCGATGGGCGTCGAGCGCCTGCTTCAGGGCCTCGGTCTTCATCACGTC
The DNA here is from genome assembly GCA_964372085.1 of uncultured Bifidobacteriaceae bacterium. Classification (GTDB taxonomy): domain Bacteria; phylum Acidobacteriota; class Vicinamibacteria; order Vicinamibacterales; family UBA2999; genus 12-FULL-67-14b. The sequence continues at coordinate 45,229 of CAYJPQ010000016.1, forward strand.
GGTGAAGTAGGCCGATCCGTGCGTGAAGGGATTGATGCCCGCCGCCACGGCGGCCTCGTTGCGGTGGACGATCAGGCGCAGGCCCGACTCGCCGGCCATGCGATCGCGGTGCGCGTACATCGCCTGAAACTTCCAGGTCGTGTCCACGTGCAACAGCGGGAAGGGCGGCGGCGCGGGATGGAACGCCTTGCGCGCGAGATGGAGCAGCACGGACGAATCCTTGCCAATGGAGTACAGCAGCACGGGGCGTTCAGCTCCCGCCGCCGCCTCACGCAGGATTTCGATGCTCTCTGATTCGAGGTGGTCGAGGGCCATCGACCGGCTCATCATGGCACAACTGCAGGGCGCTCTCGCCTGTCTCCAGGCCTGGCGTTGCCAGAACTGTAATGACCGCGACTGAAATCGGCATCGCCGTCGAGGCGTCCATAGGCACGACACGAGACGATTACAGGGGATTTCGAGGAAATCGACGGATTCGCCAGACGGCACGAAGCTTGTTTATAGGGTGTGCGTCGCCAGTCTGTTTACTGCGGCAGTGGTGCCGTAGTAGCTGGGGGGAGCCAGGTTGGCGGCAACTTTTGGGCGGCGTGTCCCGCAAGGGACCGCCGCCCTTAGTCTTTACGGGTTCTACAGGTTCTACGGGTTCTACGGGTTCTACGGGTTCTACGGGTTCTACAGGTTCTACAGGTTCTACAGGTTCTACAGGTTCTGCTGGATTGACCAGGCTCGGGCGAGGAGGCCGGTGACGTTGGCCACGGCAAAGCTCACGCCCTTGAGGTTGCGCTCCACGGGCACGCCGGGCACCGGGCGCGGGAAGCCGCATGCGCGGGCCTGGGCGCCACCCTCTGCCAGCCACTCCACCTGACACGCCTCCCGCGGCAGCGTCCAATCCAGCGTCACCGCCACCACGCCCGGCAACGCCCCTGGCAGCCAGCGGCGCCCGTCCTGCGGCGCCGCCGCGACGATGGTCACCCCGGCAAGCCGCGCCTCGGCCACGGCCTCGGCCAGCATGGCCTCGTGCGCGGGGTTGGTCGTGCCCAGCGAGAGGTTCACAAGGCGCGCGCGCGCCTCGGCCGCCCATCGCAGGCCGGCCGACAGGGCCTCGGCCGTGGCGCGAAGCTCTCCGATGAAGACACGGGCCACGAGAATCTCCGCCTCGGGCGCCTTCTCCCTGATGACCGCGGTCACCGCGGTGCCGTGCCCCAACCGGTCCACGCCGGCGTCGTTGAGGCACCCGTGCTCGTCGATGCCGATCGCACACGCCACGCCCTGCACGTGCGGGTGGGCCGCGTGGACGCCGCTGTCGATCACGGCCACGCGCACACCGGCGCCGGTGAGGCCGGGAAGATCGGCGAGGGAGAGCGTCGTCATCGCGGCGAGGCCGACCCTGAAGGGTCGGCGCTACCCGGGAACAATCCGGCAAACGCGCCGTTGGCCGCCGACAACCGCGCGGGCGCGCCCTCTTCCACGACGCGGCCATCACGCAGCACGATGATGCGATCGGCCTGCATCGCCAACTCGCGGCGGTGGGAGATGAGGATGGTGGTGCGCCCGTGCATCACCGATCGGTACCCGTCCACGACGTGGCGCTCCGACACGGGATCGAGCGCTGCGGTGGGTTCGTCGAGCACCAGCACGGCCGGACGCGAGAGAAACGCGCGGGCCACGGCCAGCCGCTGGCGCTCTCCGGCCGACAACGCCTGGCCGCGCTCGCCCACCAGCGTGTCGTAGCCCTGAGGCAGCCCGTCGATGAACCGCGCGAGGCCTGCGGCCCCGGCGGCCTGCTTCACGTCGTCCATCGGCGCGTCGGGATGCGCATAGCGCAGGTTCTCGGCAATGGTGGCGTGGAAGATCGTGGGCGTCTGCTCCACCATGACGACGTGGCGCCGCACATCCTCAAGCGCCAGGGACTTGAGGTCGCGCCCGTCGAGCCGTACAGTGCCCGCGTCGGGGTCGAGCAGGCGCACCGCCAGCTGCGCGATGGTGGACTTACCCACGCCGCTTGCCCCCACGATGGCCACGGCCTCGCCGGGGCGCACGGTGAGGCTCACCTCGTCCAGCACGCGCACACCGCGGTCGGTGGACAGCGTCACCCGGTCGAACGCCAGCTCGCCCCGCGCCTCGGGCATGCGGGCCGGGTGGGGATCCTCGACGACATCCACCGGGGCGTCCAGCAGCTCACGAACGCGGTGCCACGACACCCGCGCGGTGGCGAGGCCCGCATAGAGGCCCATCAGCGCCTGCGCCGGCGCGAAGACACGCATCTGGTAGGCAAGGAAGGCGCCAAACGTGCCCAGGGTGAGGGAGCCGTCCACCACGCGGGATCCGCCGTAGAGGAACACCGCGGCCGAGCCCAGGGCCAGGATGGTGCCCGGCAGGCCGCCCGAGAAATAGCTCAGGCGCTGCATCCGCATCAGCGAACCCACAAACGCGTCGTTGAGGCCCGCGAACTTCGCGCGCTCGCGCCCTTGCGCGTTGGAGGCCACCACCAGCGGCGTGGCGGGCAGCGTCTCGATGAGGAAGCTGCCGATGTCGGCGCTTCGCTGCCGCAAGTCGCGCACGCGGCCTTCGAGACGGCGCCGGTAGTAGACGAGGGCCAGCAGGCTCGGCGGCATCACGGCCAGGGCCGCCAGCGACAGGCGCCTGTCGAGCCACACCATCATCACGAGGCTGCCCAGGAGGAACAGGACGTTCCCCACCCAGGCCAGCGCCGCCTCGGCGGCGATGCGCTGAATCTCGCTGATGTCGCCGTTGATGCGGGAGACGATGTCGCCGAGGCGCGTGCGGGCCTGGAAGCGCGGCGACAGGCGCTGCAGGTGGGCGTACAGGGCCAGGCGCATGTCGAACAGCACGGCCGCCGACACGCGCGTGTAGAGCAGGCCGCTCGACACGTTCAACGCGAACCCGAGCACGCCGAGCGCGGCGAAGGCCAGCACAAGCCGCCGCAGCGCGCCCATGTCGCGGCCGATGAGCGCCGTGTCGATCAGGTCCTTCGACAGATACGGCACGGCCAGCGACGAGGCCGTGCTGACGAGGCTGATGACCAGCACGGCGGCCAGGCGCCGCCGATAGGGCCACAGATAGGAGAACGCACGGCGGTCCATGTCGGGGGGTTATCCGCAGATGACGCAGATTACACAGATTTCGGAGGTGGGGCGCAGGTCAGCCGGTCAACGACCGACTGACGCCCGGGAGAGGGACGCCGCCGGAAATGAACCGGCGTTGACGCATTGTTCTCCCGGCTCATTTCCGGCGGCGCCCCTCTCCCGGGTGCCGGCGCTTCGCGCCAGCCTGCGCCCTGCTCCGGCTGTCCGGAATCGGCGTAATCGGCGGAATCTGTGGATCCAACTAGGGCTGCCGTGACGCCGTCGCGGCGGGTCTCGGCAGGATGAACAGGTTTGTCGTCTGGTCGGCGGTCATTTCGATGGTGCGCAGCAGCTTGAACGACGCCGCGTCGTACACGTCGATGGTGGCGCCGGCCTGGAAGACGTACAGGAGCTTGCCGTTCGACGACACGCGCAGGGCCATGCGCGGGCGCCCTTCGAAGGGGGTGCGGGCCAGGAGCTTCTTCTGCTCGAGATCGAAGGTCCAGAACTCGTAGCGGCCGATTTGTTGCAGGAGGCCGTAGCCGCGCTTGCGGTCGGGCGTCATGATGAAGCCGACGTTCTCGGCCGGGCCGATGGGCGTGAAGTCGACGCTCTTGCCCACGAGGTTGACGCGGCCGATGCCCATGAGGCGACGGTGCTGCACCGGATCCTGCATCGTGAAGAGGCCGGTGAAGAACCCGGGGTCGTCGTTGAAGTCGTCGGATGGCCCGAGGTTGACGCGCCCGAGGCCAGGCTCGATCGGCTGGCTGAGAGGCCATTTTTCGACCTCCGTGAACTTCTCGGTCTCGAGAATGTGCACGTCGTCCCCGAAGAAGTACAGAAACTTGCCGTCTGGCGAGAACCGGAGGTTGACGAACTCTCGCACCTCGCCGCCGGGCCAGGCGATGTCGCGAATGATCTTGTTCTCCCGAAGGTCGTACTGCTGAATCACCAGGTCACTGATCTCGAAGTGATCCATCCGCCGGGTGGCCGAACGCGTCACCAGGAGGATGAAGCGCTCCAACGGGTCCACGGCGAGGGCACGGATTCGCGTCTTTCGGCTCCCCCCGCTGAGGGTGAAGCTCCTGAGCGACCGCCGGGAGGCAATGTCGACCACCTCCACTTTCTCGAGCGTGGAATCGAGCACGTAGAACCTGGATCGATCCTGCGAGAGGGTGAGGGATCGCGGAATCCCGGTGGCGAGCTTGATCGCACCCGTGTTCTGCTCGGTAGCCTCGTCGAAGACCTGGATTTCGCCGGCGTAGGTGCCGATGTACATCAACCGATCGCCGCCCGACGGCACGGGCGGCTTCGCCCCGCGCTGCGCGCCGAGCCCCACGCCACCGATCAGCGCCACCGTGAGGACGGCACCAAGCACCCTTGCACCCTTGCACCCTCGCACCCTTGCACCCTTGCACCCCTGCACCCTTGCACCCTTGCACCCTCGCACCCCTGCACCCATGGCTACTTCTTCTCCTCGGGGAAGATGAGGTCAATCTTCCGCCAGTCCTTCTGCGCGGCGGCGCACTTCGCGGTCCAGTCGGGCGCGTGGTTCAACTGGTCGGGCACGTGAGCGGGCCAGTAGCAGCCCATGTGGCAATCGAAGAGGTCGCGTTCCACCGGCTGGCACAACCCTGCGGTGCCGCCGTTCCTGTCGGCCTCCCACCCGGGTGAGAACACCAGCGAGCAGCCGATGGGAATGTGCGGCGGCTCGGGCTGCTGGGGCGGCCCCTGCTGGAGGCCCACCACGTCGGCGGTGGCGCGTTCCATGCGCTTGGCTTTGTCGTTGATGGCGCGAAGGTGCTTCATGCGGGAACTCCCTGCGGTTGTTCGTCGAACTGGGCCAGGAACTCCGGGCGTTCCACCGCCAGGGTCCCGTAGATTTCCAGGCACGTGTGCGTCCACCCCCGCACCCACTCACAGTAATGCAGATTGGGCGTCTCGGTGGTGCCGTAGCGGGTGTGCGCTTCGTGGTAGCAGCCGCCAGCGCAGATGGGCCGCGCCCAGCAGCTCTGGCAATCGGTCTTGTGGTTGATGTGGTGATTGTCGAGAAACGCCTGCTGCCCGCTCCAGCTCACGCCGTCGCGGACGTTGCCGAAGCGGTGTGTCTCGGACCCGGCGAAGCGGTGGCACAGCGCGACGTCGCCGTCGGTGGAGACCCCGAGCAGCCCGATGCCGGCGCCGCAGGGAAAGGCCTTGGCATGGCCCTGATGCAGTTCCTGCAGCGTCTCGCGCACGTTCGAGAAGCCGTGGTGCCGGCCGGCCAGCGCCGCCTCGAGGTAGTCCTGCGCCAGCGCGCGGAACTGCGAGAGGAGGTGGTCGAAGCCCTGGCCGGCAATGGCATGACCGCGCCCCTCGGCGGCGGTCGCCGGCGCGAAGCCCACTTCCCAGAAGCCGACCTCGTCGTGCAGGTGCCGGTAGATGCGATCCACGTCGATCGTGTCGCGCGTCAGCGTCACCCGGGCGCCGATGGGCCGCGATCGATGGCGCGCGAGCAGCGCCTTGATCTTCGGCATCGCGATCTCGTAGCTGCCGGCGCCGTTCTTGAACACGCGGAACTTGTCTTGCACGTCCTTGGGGCCGTCGATCGAGATGGTCACGCCCACGCGCTCGTCGGCCAGGTACTCGATGATCTCGGGCCGCAGCAGCGTGGCGTTGGTCGTGAGGCTGAAATCGATGTCCTTCCCCACCGCGGCCGCCCGCGCCCGCGCGTAGGCGATGGTGTTCCGCAGCACCGAGAAGTTCATGAGCGTCTCGCCGCCGAAGAAGGTCATGTGCGCCGCAGGGCCCGACTGCCTGAGCAGCAGGTCCACGCTCTCGCGCGCCGTCTCCTCGCTCATGAACTTGGGCTGCGCGCCGTTCTCGGTGTCGACGATCTTGTCCTCGCCGTACTCGTAGCAGTAGGTGCAGCTCAGGTTGCACTGGTTGGTCACGTTGACCACCAGCGTCTGCAGCGGCACGGGCGTCAGCGGCAGGATCTTGGGAGGGGCGGGACGGGCCTCGGCGCTGCCCACCGCGCGCACGCGCCGGAGATCGGCCAGCGTGCGCCGGACGGTGTCGGCGTCGAATGCGCCGGCCAGGCGATCCACCAGGCCGTCTTCGGGCCGCGACCCTTCGGCCAGGGTGTCAACCACCGCGGAGGCGCACGGATCGAGCGCGAACACCGCCGCGCTGGGGACGAGGTAGAGAAACCGCTCGCGGGCGGCCCGGAAATCGTGGAACTCGCCGAGGCCCACCTGGCTCATGGGATCACCGACGGGTCGAACTTCATGTAGAGCGGCACCGTAACCAGCAGGTGCGCCCGGGCCCGCAGCGGCGCCGTCTTGCCGTCGGCGCCCGGTTCGGGTGTGTAGGTGGCGACGGCCCAGACGTCCCCGACGTTGTTGCGGCTGCCGGGCCGCTGCGGGTTAGGGCCGTCTACATTGGGCGTGAACAACCCCGTGGCCGCATCGATCGCGCCGACGAACTTGACGTCGGCGTCGTTGTAAATGGCCGCGTATTCTTCGAGGCTCCAGGTGGCCGGCACCAGGCCCAGGTCGATGTCGTCGGCGCTGCCGGGCCGCCCGTCGGGGCCGTTATGAAACGCGCGCGCCTCGAACTGCGCGGGCATCTTGGGGAACACCGTGCCGCCCACCCTGGCCATGGCCCACTCGGGCGCGACCTTGATGCTGTCCACGCGATCGTAGACCGCGACGGCGCCCGGCCGGCCGGCACCCGCCACGAACACGTCGCGGCGGCCGGTACGCGCGGCGGCGGCCACGTCCACCACGACGGTCACCAGTTCGGGCGTGGCGCTCAGCACGCGCGCCACGGTGACGCCGGGACCAAAGTCCACATCTCCGGCACGAACGGTACCGGGAAACCCGGCGCCGAAGATCTTCAGTTCCTGGCCTGTGGCGCCCGCGCGCAGCGCCGTGCGATCGAGGCCCAGCACCGCGGGTCCCTCGGCGCGCTGCAGCCGGATGTCGAGGCCGCTCTCGTCATAGGCGCCGCCAAACCACCGGCCCTCGATCGTCCGCCAGTCACGCTCCACGAACATCACCTCGCTCAGCGCGGTGGTGTCCTGGTTCGGCTCGCGGGACCGGCCGCGCCATTGATAGCCGGTGTACACCGTGGTGCGGCCCGTGCGCGTGACCGTGGCGCCCGTGCGCGCATACGTGTAGGTGGTCTCGGTGGCGAACTCGTCGGGCGCGTCGGTGCGCGAGATGACCGTTCGGCCATACACCGCACCCTTGCCGGGCTCCCAGCCTGTCAGCATCCAGGTGCCCTCGATTCGCGCCGGGCGCATCGAGGCCGACCACGCGGTCCACGCCGCCGTCTTGAACGGGAAGGCCTTCGAGAGGTGGTCGATGGCCTTGTCCATCGGGTGGCGCAGGTCCGGCGGCTCGCCGTTCGGGCCGGGAGACGGCGCGGCGTCGGTCCGGCGGAACGCCTGGAAGTCCACCAGGGGATACCAGCCGCGATGCATGGCGATCAGCAGTTCCCACTCCCCTCGCGTGCGGCGCTGCGAGATGACGCGCCCCATTGAGTGACAGGCGCTGCAGGTGGCCTCGGTCTCCTTGCTGGCCTCGTACTTGAAGTCGGGCGTGCGGCGCTCCACTTCGAAGGCGGCCGGGCGGGCCTCTTCGGGCGCCAGGCCCAGGTTGTTCGACAGGTACCGCACCACCTCGCGGGCCGCCTGCGGCTCGAGCCGGACGCCGTTGAGCGCCACCATCCGCTTGATGGTGTCCTGCCAGCCTTCCGGCGTGTTGCGCTGGAACGAGATGCGCGACATCTGCTGCTTGTCGTCGGAGGTGTGGCACGACCCGCACGCGGCTTGCACGGTCTTGTCGGTGATGGGAATACCGTCCTGCGCGCGGGCGTCGGCCGACCACCCCATCGAAAGCCCCAGGACACAAGCAATACTCAGTGCGGATGTCTTCTGCATGATGCCTTCGTGAACGGCCCCAAGCCGTAAGTCCCAAGCCTCAAGCCCTAAGCCGTGAGCCCTAAGCCCTAAGCCCTAAGCCCTAAGCCCTAAGCCCAAAGCCCCAGTTGAGTCGCGCTATTGTGCCACAAGCCAGCCCCGGGACACCGCCGTGGCGAGGGCACGCAGGAAATCGGGCAACGGCACCGGCGCCAGGCGCCGGCAATAGCGGTCGAACAGGTCGGGCACGTCGGCCGCTTCGCGGGCGAGGTCGGCCAGGGCCACTACGTCGACGTCGGCCACGAACCGCACGCCACGGGGTTCGTCGTCGGTGACGATGCGCGGCTCGAGCACGATCTCGAAGCCGCTCACGGCCGGACGCGGCTCGATGCGGAGCCCGGGATGCCGGGCAAACGCCCCGCCCCCGGCCTGGCGAATCCGCTCAAACGCCGCGCGCACGCCTGTCGTGTCCGCCTTCACGCGAACCTCGGTCTCAGGCCCATCGTCCGAACGGTCCAGCCAGAACGCGTCGGGGTGCCCCTTTGCGGCCGCGGCCAGGTGGCGGCGCGACAGCGCGCGGTACGCCTCGCACACCTCGCGCTCGCGCGTCTCGAAGAACTGCAGCGCGGCCGCGCGCATTGCGGGACGGCCCAGCGCGGTGTGCACCACGATGGCGGCCAGCCAGCCCGAAGCCAGGGCCTTCTTCACCCCAACCGACGACAGCGGATCGATGGTGGCGCCCGCATCCCCCACGAGCAGCCACCCGTCACCGGCGTACTGAGTGGCGTGATAGGTGGAGGCATCCCAGCCCCACGGGCCACCCTCGAGCACGCCGTCCCTGGCGAGCGGACCCAGTTCGCGGGTCCTGGCTAGCTCGGCCAGGTACACCTCGCGGGCCCCGGCGCCACGCGCCAACCCGGAGCGCTGCGGGTCGACCATCACCGCCACCTGCCGCTGGCCCGAGGCGAGCGGCACCGACCAGGCCCAGCCGCCGGCGTACGACTCGATCAACGTGTGCGTCGCATCGGGCACCGGCCACGCGTCGCAACGGCGCCACGCGCCAACGAGCGCCACGGTGCGGGGGCCGTCTTCATAGCGACGAAGGTCGTTCGCGCGCGCGAGCACCCCGGCGCGTCCGGTGCAGTCAAGGACGTAAGGTGCCGGGTGCCAAGGGTGCGAAGGGCGCCAAGGGGCGGCACTGATGTGCTCGACGCCGGCGCCGGCCGCGTGGGCTTCGGCCTGCAGCACGCGCTCGAGCCCAAGGGCATCGACCTGCCATCCGAGGCCGCCATCGGCAAACGTCTCCACGCGTGGCGGCGCGCCGCCCCACCATGCGGTGTTGCCGGTGGATCGCACGAAGCCCGAGGCGGCCATCGCGTCGGCCAGGCCGAGCGTCTCGAAAAGCTTGCTCGTGCTGGGCGGCAGTGATTCGCCCAGCGACGGCGCCGCCGCGGACGGTTTCGCCACGATGCGCACGGAGTGCCCCAGGCGCGCCAAGAGGCATCCGGCGGCGGATCCAGCCGGACCGCCACCCAGAATCAAGATGGGCGCCGAACTCTTCGGGCACACGGCGGAATGATCGCACGGTATGACGGAGGTCGAGGCCGTCTGCGTCACGAAGCGTGCGTCCCGTGTTCCGATGATGTAGGCTGATTCGTCGGTCTCGGGATTCCGGTGGAGGATGGTATGAGCCGGCAGAAGCGGTTGTTGGCCTCGCTCTTTTCGCTGCGTGGCCGGCTGTTGTTCCTGATCTGCCTCGCCACCCTGCCGGCCATTCTCTTCACGTTCGTGGCGGCCGACACCGAGCGGGCCGCCGCCCTCGTGCGAACCGAACGCGACGCCTTGCACCTGGCTGGCCTGGCCAGCCGAGAGCACGCCCACCAGATTCGCGGCGCCCGCGAGTTGCTGGCGTGGTTGGGGGCGAAGGTATCGCTGGACGGCGTGCAGTCTCCTTTCGTCGCGGACCCGGGGTTCCTCCAGGCGCTGCTTTCCGGTCACCCGCAGCTCGCCAACATCGGCCTGCTCTCGCCCGATGGCCGGGTCCTGGTCAGCGCCCATCCGCTCGCGAACTACCGGAGCTGGCGCGACAATCCCGCCTACCGAGCCGCACTGAACTCCCACGACGTGGCCGTGGGCACCTACCTGATTTCACCCATCTTCGAGCGTCCCACTCTCAACCACGCCTACGCGGTTCGCGACGCCGGTGGGGCGGTCATTGCCGTGCTCTTCAACGGCCTCGACCTGGACTGGCTCTCGCGGATGGCAAGACAAAGTGAGCTTCCCGAGGCCTTTTCGCTCTTGATCGCCGACCGGGAGGGGCGCGTCCTGGCAACCGCCGGCCTCGATAGCACTCCTGGCGCCGCCCCGGTCGACCTCCGCGTCGCGGGTATCGCCGACATCGCCCAGCGGCAGCGCGGGCGGATGCTCGAACTGTCGCCGGGCATCCGCCGATACATGGTCGCCCAGCCCTTGGAGGAAGCCCCGGGGCTGTACGTCGCCGTGGGCCTGCCGTACGACCGTGTCATCCACGACACGAACGCGGCCTTCTCTCGCACGCTGGCGGCTCTCGGCGTGCTGACCCTGTTCACGATCACCGCCGTGTTCGTGGCCGCGGAACTCGGCATCCTCCGCGGCGTGCGCTCGCTGGCGCACGCCGCCCAGCGCTTTGGCGCGGGTGACCTCAAGGCGAGGGCCCGGTCGCCCCGCGGCCACACCGAATTTGCCTCGCTGGCCGCCTCGTTCAACACGATGGCCGACGCCCTCGCCGACCGACACCGCGAGGCCCTGGAGGCCCAGGCGCGGTTGCGGGCCCTGGCCAGCCATCTTCACCTCGTCCGCGAAACGGAGGCTGCTCGAATTTCCCGCGAGCTCCACGACGAGATCGGCCAGGTGCTCACCTCGCTCAAGATCGACCTGTCGCGGCTGCAGGCTTGCTGCGCCAGCAACGCCATGGCGCCGCCGTGCGCGGAGGCGCTCAACCGCCAGGTGGCCGCCGCTACTCGCCAGGTCGATGCGGCCGTGGGCTTCGTCCGGCGAATCGCCTCCGAGCTTCGGCCGGGCGTGCTGGACAAGCTCGGCCTGACGGCCGCCCTCCAATGGCAGGCCCACGAGCTCGAGTCGCGCACCGACCTGGTCATCCAGGTGGAAGCCGACTGCGCCGACGTGACCCTGGACGACGAGGTGGCCGTCACGCTGTTCCGCATCGCGCAGGAGGCACTCACCAACGTGGTGCGCCATGCCCGGGCCCACCTCGTCGAGATCGGCCTCGTCACCACGCCCACCGAGGCCGTGCTCACCGTGCACGACGACGGGGTGGGCATCGAGAGCGGGAAGGCCGACAGCCACGGATCGCTCGGCCTCATCGGGATGCACGAGCGGGCCATGCTGGTCAACGGGCGGGTGTCGATCACGGGAGCGCCTGGACGGGGCACCACCGTCCGGGTGGCCGTCCCGCTGCCACCCGCCGCGAGGGAGGCCGATGCGCATCCTGCTCGCTGACGATCACGCCATCGTTCGGTCGGGGCTGCGCCGCATCGTGGCCGACGCGTTCCCCGGCAGCGTTGTTGGCGAGGTCGGCTCGTGCCGCGAACTGCGCGACATGGTCCGGGAGTCGAGCTGGTCGATGCTCGTCCTCGACATCGCGCTCGAGGACCGGAACAGCCTGGACCTGGTGCCCGAGCTGAAAGCGATGCGGCCGGGCATGCCCATCATCGTGTTGAGCATGTACGGCGAACGGCAGTTCGTCGTGCGGGCGCTGCGTGCCGGCGTGTCGGGCTACCTGACCAAGGATCGGGCGCCGGAGGAGCTGCTGGAGGCGATTCGCACCGTGCTCCAGGGCCGGCGGTACCTGAGCCAGACGGTGGCCCGTGAACTGGCCGACCATGTGGCCGTGGCCGGCGCCGGATCCGAACCGCCTCACGAACTGCTGTCGCCCCGGGAGTTCGAGGTGTTCGTCCTGCTGGCGTCGGCGCAATCGGTCTCCGACGTGGCAGTGCGGCTCGACCTGAGCGTCAAGACCGTCAGCACCTACCGGACCCGGATCCTCGAGAAGATGGGGATGAGCTCCAACGCCCAGCTCATGCGGTATGCCATGCAGCACGGGCTGGCCAGCGGGCCCGTGTAGGACAGACACCGACAGCCGGCCGCCGATCGTCCCACAGGGGATTCGGACGCCGACGGATACCCCGCCGCCACGCCCCGTCCTATCCTCGGCATGTGAGCCTCGCCCCGCCACGCTCGCTGGCTTCGCCGCGACCCGCGTCGCCGCTGCGCACGCACCTCAAGGCGCGCCTGGCCGTCATGCACCCCGCGTATTTCGCGATGGCGATGGCCACCGGCGTCGTGGCGATCGCGTGTCACCTGTTCGGGCTTCGCGAGTTCGCGGCCGTGCTCTCGGTCATCAACCTCTGCGCGTATCCGACGCTGTGGGTGCTGTTCATCGCCCGCGCGGCCCTGTTCCCGCGGCGCGTCGCCGCCGACCTGCACGACCACGCGCGTGCGCCGGGCTACTTCACCATGGTCGCGGCCACCGGCGTCCTGGGCACGCAGGCCGTGCTGCTTCACGGACACGTCGAGGCCGCCGTCATCCTGTGGTGGGTGTCGGTGGCGCTGTGGGCGGCCTGCACCTACACGATCTTCGCGTTGCTCACCATCGGCGACAAGAAGCCCTCCCTGGCCGAGGGCATCAACGGCGGGTGGCTTGTGGCCGTCGTGGCCACCCAGGCGGTGGCGGTGCTCGGGGCCACGCTCGACGGCGCGTTCCTCGGCGACCGGGACCTGGCGTTGTTCGTGCTGATGTGCTTCTGGCTGGGCGGCGGGATGCTCTACCTGTGGATCATCGGCCTCATCTTCTACCGGTACATGTTCTTCCCCTTCTCGCCACGCGACCTGCTGCCGCCGTACTGGATCAACATGGGGGCCGTGGCCATCTCGACGCTCGCCGGCGCCCTGCTGGCGGCCTCGGCGGAACACTCGCCGCTGTTGGCGCCCATGCGCCCGTTCATCCTCGGGCTCACCGTGATGTTCTGGGCGACGGCTACCTGGTGGATTCCGATGCTGCTCGTGCTGGGCGTGTGGCGGCACCGCGTGCGGGCGGTCAGGCTCTCGTACGATCCGCTCTATTGGGGCCTCGTGTTCCCCGTGGGTATGTATGCCACGTGCACCTTCCGGCTGGCCGACGTGCTGCACGCATCGTTCCTGCTGTGGATTGCGCGGGGCTTTGTGATCGCCGCGACGGCCGTCTGGCTGCTCACGTTCCTGGGCCTGGCACGTCACGGAGTGTATGCGGTGCTGCTCTGGGTGCGACCCGCATCCAGGGCGCCGCGTGAAACGCGCGACGGCCGGGCCGCCGTCGAGGCTTGGACAACAGGAGGGATTGCATCATGAACGTCACACCGGAAACACCCGTTCGCACCGACCCGTTCGGCATGGCCGGCTACCTGCACGCCGCGGCTGCGCCCGTGCGCGTAGACCTGGCCCGGCAGACGGATGCGGCCCAGCGCATGCGCCGGGGCCAGCACCTCGTGATCAGCGGGTTCGTCGTGGCCGTGGTCGGCATCGTGGCCTACTGCGTCGCCTGCCTGGGCGCGGCCATGAGCCAGGACCTGGGCACCGCGCTGCTGCAGAGCCCGGGATGGCTGGCCGGGCCGATGCTCGGCGTCATCGGGTTCGGGACCCTGCTCTGGCTGATCGGGTCGTTCATGTATCTCAACGCGGGCATGGACCTCGACCCGGACGACCCCGAGCTCTACACCTGATCGCCGGGCCGCGGCGGGCTCAGGGC
>CAYJPQ010000017.1:0-1653 GCA_964372085.1 uncultured Bifidobacteriaceae bacterium
ACCCCCGTGAGGAACCTTCGTGAGGAACCTTCGTGAGGAACCTCCGTGAGGAACCTTCGTGCGGAACCTCGATATACTCACCACTTCGTATGCGTCGTCTTGGCCTGTTCCTTGTAATGACCGTCCTCTGCGCGGCGCCAGCGCTGGCCCAGCCTGCCGCGCTGCCCATTGATGGCCCGGCGGCGCCAGAGCCCCCCGAGACGATCACGCGCGACGACACCGGACGCGCCACGGTCCGCGGCATGCGGCTGCCCTCGCCGATCAGGTTCGATGGCAAGCTCGACGAGGCGTTCTACGCCGACGTCAAGCCATTCGGCGGCTTCATCCAGCAGGATCCCATCGAGGGCGGGCCCGCCACCGACAAGACCGACGTGTGGGTGTTCTTCGACGACACCAACATGTACGTGTCGGCGCGCCTCTGGGAAAGCGAGCCGGGGCGCCGCGTGGCCAACGAGATGCGCCGTGATTCGTTCAACCTGTACAACAACGACCACTTTGCCGTGCAGTTCGACACCTTCTACGACCGGCGCAACGGCTACGGCTTCTTCGTTAACGCGCTCGGAGGCCTGGCCGACTCGCAGGTGGTAAACGAGCAGCCCAACCCCAACTGGAACACGCTGTTCGACGCCCGGACCGCTGACTTCGACGGGGGCTGGACCGTCGAGATGCAGATCCCCTTTCGCTCGATCCGGTTCAAGGAGGGCAGCGGCACCTGGGGCATCAACTTCAGGCGCCTCGTCCGCTGGAACAACGAAAGCACGTTCCTCTCCGCGGTGCCGCAGTCATGGGGGCGCCGGGGGATGGCCAAGGTGTCGTCGGGTGGCACGCTGGTGGGCATCGAGACGCCCACGCGGCTCCGCAACTTCGAGATGAAACCGTACGTGCTGGGGTCGGTCATCACGAACACGCTGGCCCAGCCGCCCGTTGACAACGACGGCAACGGCGAGTTCGGCGCCGACGCCAAGTGGGCCATCACGCAATCGGTGGTCGCCGACTTCACCTACAACACCGACTTCGCACAGGTGGAAGACGACGAGGCGCAGGTCAACCTGACGCGGTTCAGCCTGTTCTTTCCCGAGAAGCGCCAGTTCTTCCTCGAGGGCCAGGATTACTTCAACTTCGGTGCGGGGAACGTCGGCGGCGGTGGTGGCGGCGGTGGACGCGGAGGCGGCAATGACCCAGCCCCGCTGGTGTTCTACAGCCGCCGCATCGGCCTCAGCAACGGGATCGCCGTGCCCATCCTCGGCGGCGGCCGCTTGCTGGGGCGCGGCAAGGGCTTCCAGGTGGGCGCGCTGCAGATGCGCACAGAGGATTCACCGCTAGCCGAGGCCGCAGCGACCGATTTCACGGTGCTGCGGCTCAATCGCGATGTGCTGAAGCGCAGCCGCGTGGGCGTGATCGCCACGCGGCGATCGCCCGGGGCCACGATTGGCGTGGACAGCAACTACGCCTACGGCGCCGATGCCGCGTTCAACTTCTACCAGAACGTCTCGGTCACCGGGTATTGGGCGAAGACGGCTGGTGCATCGGGTGCATCGGGTGCATCGGGTGCGGCGGGTGCATCGGGTGCATCGGGTGCATCGGGTGCGGCGGGTGCAGCGGGTGCGGCGGGTGCGGCGGGTGCGGCGGGTGCGGCGGGTGCGGCGGGTGCGG
>CAYJPQ010000017.1:1753-10733 GCA_964372085.1 uncultured Bifidobacteriaceae bacterium
GGTGCGGCGGGTGCGGCGGGTGCGGCGGGTGCGGCGGGTGCGGCGGGTGCGGCGGGTGCGGCGGAGCAAAGTTATCGGGGCGCCTACAACTGGAACGCCGATGCCGCGGGGCTGCAGGCCGAGCACCTGTACGTCGGCGACAATTTCAACCCCGAGGTGGGCCTGGTGCGCCGGTCTGCGTTCCGCCGCTCGTACGGCCAGGCGCGCTACAGCCCGCGGCCGAAGAACGTGCGGGGCGTGCGCAAGCTCTTCTTCGAGGGGAGCCTGGACTATTACGAGAACACGGCCGGCGCCGTCGAGTCGCGCGAGGCGCAGGGCACCTTCCGCGTGGAGCTGACCAGCAGCGACCAGGTGAACGCGGAGTTCACCGACGCCTTCGAGCATCTCGACGCGCCCTTCACGGTGGCTCCCGGCGTCACGGTCCCGGTGGGCGACTACTCGTTCCAGCAGGTGCGGGCGTCGTGGCAGATGTCGGCGTCGCGGCGCGTGTCGGGCTTCTTCAGCGTGGCCGGCGGCGAGTTCTACGGCGGCACCCTGCGCGAGGTCTCGTGGAGGGGCCGCGCCGAGGTGTCGTCGAGCCTCTCGGTGGAGCCCCAGTTCTCGCTGAACCACGTGGACACGCCTTACGGCGTCGGCGACACCAACGTCATCGGCGCCCGCGCCACCTACACCGTGACGCCGCGCATGTTCGTGAGCGCCCTGCTGCAGTACCAGTCGGCCGCCAAGACCGCCACGTCCAACGTCCGCTTCCGCTGGGAGTACCAGCCCGGGAGCGAGCTGTTCGTGGTCTACAGCGACGGCCGCGACACGGACCACATCGGCTTCCCGCCGCCGATACTGAATCGTAGCGTTGTGGTAAAGCTGACCAAGCTGTTCAGATTCTGAAAAGGCAACCACGAAGAACACGAAGGTCACGAAGGGACACGAAGCATTTTGATTTAGATGCCTTCGTGCTCTTCGCGGCCTTCGTGGTTAAGTCTTATTCCTCTCCCATAAACGGATATCGATAATCCGTTGGCGGCGAGAAGGTCTCCTTCACCGTCCGCGCGCTCACCCAGCGCATCAGGTTCATCTTCGATCCGGCCTTGTCGTTGGTGCCCGACGCGCGCGCGCCGCCGAAGGGCTGCTGGCCCACCACGGCGCCCGTGGGCTTGTCGTTGATGTAGAAGTTGCCGGCGGCGTTCCTCAGCGCCGACGCCGCCTCGCGCACGGCCGCCCGGTCGCGGGCGAAGATCGCCCCCGTCAGCGCGTACGGACCGGTCCTGTCCACGAGGGCCAGCGTCTCGGCCCACTTCGCGTCGTCGTAGACATACACGGTGAGGACGGGCCCGAAGATCTCCTCGCGCAGCAGCCGGTAGGCCGGGTCGCCGGCCTCCACGAGCGTGGGCTCGATGAAGTAGCCCTCGGCGCCGTGACAGCCGCCGCCCTGGATCACCTTGGCGTTCTTCTTCGCGTCGTCGAGGTAGCCGCTGATCTTCGTGAAGGCCTTCTGGTCGATCACCGCGCCCATGAAGTTACGGAAGTCGCGGACGTCGCCCATCCGGATCTCCTTCATCATGGCCACGATGCGGTCGCGGATGTCGGCCCACCGCGACCTGGGCACATACATGCGGCTGGCCGCCGAGCACTTCTGGCCCTGGTATTCGAAGGCGCCGCGCACCGCGGCCACCGCCACCTCCTGCGGGTCGGCCGAGGGGTGCACCACGATGAAGTCCTTGCCGCCGGTCTCGCCCACCAGGCGCGGATAGCCGCGGTACTTGCCCAGGTTCTGGCCGATGCGCTGCCACATGCTGTTGAACACGCCCGTGCTGCCCGTGAAGTGCACGCCGCCAAGCTCGGGGTGGTCGAGGACGACGTTCGAGATCTCGACGGGGTCGCCGGGCACGAAGTTGATGACGCCCGGGGGGAGTCCGGCGGCCTCGAGCAGCTTCAGCACGTAGTGCGCGCCCAGCATGGCGGTGGCCGCGGGCTTCCACACCACCGTGTTGCCCATCAGCGCGGGGGCGCCAGACAGGTTGCCGCCGATGGCGGTGAAGTTGAACGGCGTGACGGCGTACACGAACCCCTCGAGCGGCCGGTACTCCATCTGGTTCCACACGGCGTGGCTGCTGTCGGGCTGCTCGGCCATCAGCTCTTGCGCAAACGCGACGTTGAAGCGCCAGAAGTCGACGAGCTCGGAGGCGGCGTCGATTTCGGCCTGGAAGATGGTCTTCGACTGGCCGAGCATGGTGGCGGCGTTCAGCGTGGAGCGCCACGTCGTGGCGAGCAGCTCGGCGGCCTTGAGGAACACGGCGGCCCGGTCCTCGAAGGGCCAACTGGCCCACTCGCGGCGCGCGGCCAGCGCCGCGTCGATGGCCTGGCGGGCATGGTCGGCCGAGCCCTTGTGGTAGGTGGCCAGCACGTGCGCGTGCTTGTGGGGCATCACGGCCTTGCCGAGCGTGCCCGTGCGCACCTCCTTGCCGCCAATCACCAGCGGGATGTCCACCGTCTCGGCGGCCATCAGCGCGAGGCGGGTCTTGACGTCGTCGCGCTCGCGGCTGCCCGGCGCGTAGGCGAGGTTGGGTTCGTTCTGGGGAGCAGGAACACGGCGGCGTCCGGCGAATGATTCGATCATGATCCAATTCTAGCAGGCTGCTGGAGGACGCAGCCTGAAGTGAGAAGTCGGAAGTGAAAGGTGAGAAGAAGTCTCGATTCCGGGCGAATCGCCCACTTCTTGCTTCTCACTATTCACTTCTCACTTCTCACTTCCGTCAGCCGGCCGCCCACGGCGGTACAATCCGCGCGTGGCACCTCTCCCCGCGCGCCTGTTGACCGTGCTGCTGGCGCTCTTGGCGCTTCCCTGTGTGGTGGGCGCGCAGGCGCCCCGGCCGGCGCTGGTGTTTGGCGGCGATCGGGAGTTTCCTCCCTACGAGTTCCTCGACGAGGGTGGCGCGCCGCAGGGCTTCAACGTGCAACTCATCCGCGCGCTGGCGCGGGAGGCCGGCATCGAGGTGGAGGTTCGCCTCGAGGCTCGCGAGCGTCGGATGGCCGATTTCGAGCAGGGCCGCACCGACGTGATGTTCATGGCGGCCACCCCGGAACGCGAGGGCCGCTACCAGTTACTGGATCAGACCTGGACCCTGTCGCAGGTTGTGCTGATGCGGCCGGGCCTCAACCGCTACCCGCGCAGCGTCAACGATCTCTGGGGCTTCCGCATCGCCGTCGACCGGGATTCGATCAATCACCAGCTGCTCGAGGCGCTGCCGCCTCCGGGCCGTCCGGCGCTCACGGTGGTGGCCACGCGTGCCGAGGCCGTGGGCGCCTTCACGCGCGGCGAGGTGGACGGCGTGGCCGGCAACCACCTGACGATGGGCGTGCTCGTGAGCCATGCGGCCGACACGGCGGTGGAGGTGCTGCTCACGTCGCGGCCCTACCACCTGGCGGTGATGCCGGGCCGCGAGGAAGCCGTCGAGCCGCTGCGCGCCGCGCTCGTCCGCCTGCGCCAGTCGGGGGAGTTCGACCGCCTGGTGGAGCACTACCTCACGCTGCCCCGGGAGCCCTCGTGGCTGGATCGCTATGCCCCGGCGCTCGGCGCCGGCGCCGCCCTGGCGGCGCTGCTCTTCGTGGGGAGCTCGGTGTGGAACCGGTCGCTGCGCCGGCAGGTGCAGGTGCGGACCCAGGCCGTGGAGCGCACCGAGCGGCGTTTTCGCGACCTGGTCGAGAACGCGAGCGACATGATCTACCGCACCGACCCCGTCGGCCGGTTCATCTTCGTCAACCCGGTGGCCGTGCGCACCCTGGGCTACACCGAGGCCGAGCTGCTCTCGATGAAGTACTTCGAGCTGATGCGGCAGGACTGGGTGCCGCGCGCGATGGCCTTCTACCAGGAGTCGGCCAGGTCGACGGAGAGCACCTACCTGGAGATCCCGGTGCGCACCAAGGACGGCCGCGAACTGTGGGTGGGCCAGCACGTGCGACCCATCCGGGCCGGCGGGCGCATGGAGGGCTTCCAGGGTGTCGCGCGCGACATCACCGACCGCGTGCGGGCGCAGGCCGACCTGCAGGCCGAGCGCGATTTCGTATCGGCCATCCTGGACACGGCGCCCGTACTGGTGATGGTGCTCGACGCGCAGGGCGCCGTCGCGCGGTTCAACCGTGCCTGCGAGGCGCTGGCGGGAGTGACGGCCGACCAGGTGGTGGGCCGCCCCATCTGGGAGACCTCATTCCTGCTTGATGAGGACCGCCTGGCCATCCGCGAGGGGCTCGGCCGGCTGGTCGCCGCCACATCACCGGTCATCGTCGACCGCGTGTGGGTGGACGCCAGGGGCGGGCGCCACCTGGTGTCGTGGACGGTGATCGCGCTCCGGGACCAGGCCGGCCAGACAACCTACCTGATTGGCGTCGGCTCCGACGTCACCGCCTCGCGCGAGATCGAGAAGCTGAAGTCGCAGTTCGTGTCGATGGTGAGCCACGAGCTGCGCACACCGCTCACGTCCATTCGCGCGTCGATGCAGCTGGTGCTGGCCGAGGGCATGACCGCCGCCAGCCCCGACGCCGACCGGCTGGTGCACGTGGCGCTCACCAACGCCGACCGGCTGATCCGCATCGTGAACGACATCCTCGACATGTCGAAGATCGAGGCGGGCGAGCTGCTCGTGACGCCCCTGCGCGCCTCGGCCGCCGCCATCGTGGACGACTCCGTGCGGTCGGTGGATGGGGTGGCGCGCGACGCCGGCGTCACGCTCCACATCGACCCCGCCATCCGCGCCCTGCCCGACGTCCTGGCCGACCCCGATCGCACCGTGCAGGTGCTGGTGAACCTCATCTCCAACGCCGTCAAGCACGCGCCGGCCGGATCCGCCGTGGACATCGGCGGCCGCGTGGCGGGCCCCACCGCCGTGCTGTCGGTGCGCGACCACGGCCCCGGCATCCCGGCGCACAAGCTCAACTTCATCTTCGAGCCGTTCACTCAGCTCGACGGCAGCGACAGCCGCCGCGTGCCCGGCACCGGCCTGGGCCTCACCATCGCCCGCGCGCTGGCCGAGCGGCAAGGCGGGACGGTGCACGTGGAGTCGGTGGAAGGCAAGGGGGCGACGTTCTCGCTCACGCTGCCGCTTGCCACGTCTTAACCACGAAGAACACGAAGAACACGAAGGGTCTTGATCAAAACACTTCGTGGCCTTCGTGTCATCGCGGTTGCCTTTTGTTCTTACTTGATCGTGATGCTCCGCCACTTGCCCTGGCGGAAGCGCAGCACCGTGAGCACGGCGCGCGAGAAGTGGCCCAGCACGATGGCCAGCCAGATGTCGCCGGGCAGCAGCGGGCGCAGCGACTGGATGGCCAGGCACATCCCGATGGGCACCGCGACCTGCGAGGCCAGCGTGATGACGAGCGGGCTGCGGGTGTCGCCCGTGCCCTGCAGGGCGCCCGTGTAGGTGAGCGCCAGCGTGATGAAGAAGCCCGACACCGCCAGGTACTGCAGCAACTGCCGGCCGATGGTGGCCACGGCCGGTTCGGTGGCGCCGAACAGGCCCAGCAGCACCTGCGGGATGGCCACGAAGAAGAGGCCCACGCCGGCCGCCACCGACAACCCGATGCGCGAGGCCGTGTGCACGCCCTGGATGGCGCGCTCGGGCTGGCCCGCGCCGAGGTTCTGTCCCGCGATGGTGGCGGTGGCGCCCATCAGCCCCACCGACGTCCACGTGATGAGCGAGAAGAGCTCCGTGTAGCCGATGGCATACGCGGCCTGCGCCGCCGCGCTCTGCTCGAGCGACCCGATGAACCGCAGCAACGTGACGCCCGCCACATTCATCGCGATGCCCTGCACGCCCGTGGGCAGCCCGAAGCGGAACAACGACCGGATGATCACCCAGTCGGGCCGCCAGTCGGTCTGGTTCGCGAAGCTGATCACCAGCCGGCCCTTCACCACCTGGTAGAGGGCGTACGCGCTCACCAGGCTCGACGCCAGCACCGTGCCGGTGGCCGACCCCGCGGTGCCCATCGCCGGGATGGGCCCCAGCCCCGGGATGAGGATCAGGTTGAACACCACGTTCAGCACTGTCATGGTGACGCCCAGGCGCAGCGGTGTGCGCGCGTCGCCCGCCGCCCTGAGCGCCGAGGTCAGCATGAAGAACAGCAGCATGCCGATGCTGAACACGAAGTTGATGCGCAGGAAGGGCAGCGCCTGCGCCTTCACGTCGGCGGTGGCGTTCACCAGGTCGAGCAGCACCGGCGTGGCGAAGTAGCCCACCGGGCCCATCACCGCGAACATGGCGATGGCCGTGAGAAACGCCTGCTGCACCGTCTTGTTCACGCGGTCGGTCTCGCCGGCGCCCACGTAGCGGGCCACGAGCACGGCCTGTCCCGTGAACAGCGATGCGATGAAGACGATGACGACGAGGAAGATCTGCCAGCTGATGCCGATGGCGGCGTTGCCCGTGTAGCCGACGAGGTGCCCCACCAGGATGTGATCCACCACGCCCTGCAGGCCGGCGATCACGTTCTGGAGCATGGTGGGCCACGCCAGCTTCCAGACGGCGGGGCCGATGGGGCCTTCGACGAGGGAGCGGTCGAACGGGGAGGGCTTCAGACGTCGAGCTCCACGGCGTCTTCGGCGCGGTCCATGATGAAGCGGAACCGGGCCGAGGCGTCCTTGCCCATCAGCTCGTTGATCACCCGGTCGGTCACGAGCTGGTCGGCAATCTCCACCTTCAGCAGCCGCCGCGTCCGCGGGTTGAGCGTCGTCTCCCACAGCACCTTGGGCATCATCTCGCCCAGCCCCTTGAAGCGGGTGATCTCGGGGTTGGCCCGGCCCGTCCGCTGCCTGAGGATCTGCTCCTTCTGGCCCTCATCGAGCGCCCAGAAGGTCTCCTTCCCGATGTCGATGCGGTAGAGCGGCGGCTGTGCCAGGTACACCCGCCCGGCGGCGATGAGCTGCGGCAGATGCCGGTAGATGAAGGTGAGCAGCAGGGTCGCGATGTGGTGGCCGTCGGAATCGGCGTCGGCCAGGATGATCACCTTGCCGTAGCGCATGCGCGCGAGGTCGAAGTTCTTGCCCACGCCGCAGCCGAGGGCCGTCACCAGGTCGGACAGCTCCTTGTTCTCGAGCACTTTGGCGGTGGAGACCCCCTCGGTGTTGAGCACCTTGCCGCGCAGCGGCAGGATGGCCTGGCGGGCACGGTCGCGGCCCTGCTTGGCCGACCCGCCGGCCGAATCGCCCTCCACCACGAACAGCTCGCTCGTGATCGACCCCGGGCTGGTGCAGTCGGCCAGCTTGCCGGGCAGGTTGACGCGCCCGGCCGTGGGCCCCTTGCGCACCACCTCCTGCTGCGCCGCGCGGCTGGCCTCGCGCGCCCGCGCCGACAGGATGATGCGGGCCACGATCGACTCGGCCACCGACTGGTTGTTGTTCAACCAGTGCTCGAGGCCGGGGCGCACCATGCCGTCCACCGCCGACAGCACCTCGGGGTTGTTCAGGCGGTCCTTGGTCTGGCCCTGGAACTGCGGCTCCTGGATGAACACCGACAGGACGCCCGTCACGCCCTCGCGGATGTCCTCGGAGGTCAGCGTCACGCCCTTGGGCGACAGGTTGTGCGTGTCGATGTAGTTGCGCACGGCCTTGCCCAGGCCCGCGCGCAGGCCGTTTTCGTGCGTGCCGCCAGACCCGGTGGGGATGCCGTTGACGTAGCTGCGGAGGTGCTCGTCGGTGGCCTCGGTCCACTGCAGCACCAGCTCGATCTTGAGGCCGTTCTCCTTCTCCAGGGTGAACGGCGCCTCGTGCACGGGCTTGGCGGCCCGCTCGGCCACGATCTTCTTCAGGTAGTCGACGACGCCGTCCTGGTGCTGGAAGGTGTCTTTCTGCCCCGTGGCCTCGTCGTCGAACACCACCTTCACGCCGCGGTGCAGGTAGCTGGCCACCTCGAGGCGCTCGCGGATGATCGGCGCGTCGAACTCGACCTTGGGAAAGATGGTGGGGTCGGGCCTGAAGAACACGGTGGTGCCGCTGCCGCGCGCGGCGCCCACCTTCTTGAGGCCGCCGGCGGGCTTGCCCTGCCGGAAGCTCATCTCCCACTGGAAGCCGTCGCGCCGCACCGTGGCGATGAGCTCGCGCGAGAGCGCATTCACCACGCTGGCGCCCACGCCGTGCAGGCCGCCCGCCGTCTTGTAGTTGCCGACCTCGAACTTGCCGCCGGCGTGGAGCACGGTGAAGATCACCTCGAGGGCGCTCTTCTTCGTCTTGGGGTGCACGTCCACCGGGATGCCGCGCCCATCGTCCTCGATGGTGATGGACGAGCCGTCCTTGTGCAGGGTGACGCGGATGTTCGACGCATGGCCGTTCATGGCCTCGTCGATGGAGTTGTCGAGCGTCTCCCACACCAGGTGGTGGAGCCCGGTGCTCCCGACGCCGCCGATGTACATCCCGGGGCGCTTGCGGACCGGCTCGAGCCCCTCGAGGACGGTGATGTCTTTTGCGGTGTACGACGTGGCCACGTTGCTCAGATTATAGGGGCTAGTCAGCCTTCTTCTTGGCGGCGCGGTTGGTGGCGGGCTTCCTGGTCGCGGGCTTGGCGGGCGCCTTGCGGGCACGCTTGGCCTTGGCCTTGCCCCCGCTGCGAGGTTCGGGCTCCACCTCGATGACAGTGACCTCGGCCTCGATGACCGAAGCCGCGGCCACCTCCTCAAGCGCCGCCGGGCCCTCGCCCGTGTCTTCCACCGCCGGCGCATGGTTCACGACCAGACCCCAGCCGTGCGGCACCGAGGCGCGGCTCGACGTGGAGGTGTTGGCGAACACGCGCAGGCCGCCCTGGCGGTCGCGCTCGAGCCGCAGGATGCCGTCCTTCTGGCACGCGCGCATCAACTCGGCAATGGAGCCGTAGCGGCGCTCGTCGAAGTCGGCCTGCACGGAGCGGAGGAACTGCTTGAACTGGCGGGGGTACATCGGCCAGCGAGGCTGCGTGACGGCTTCGGCCAGGGCCCGGCGGACGAGGGCCACGCCTTCGCC
>CAYJPQ010000017.1:10833-20398 GCA_964372085.1 uncultured Bifidobacteriaceae bacterium
GAGGCTGCGTGACGGCTTCGGCCAGGGCCCGGCGGACGAGGGCCACGCCTTCGCCGAGAGACACCGACTCAGGAGCTTCGCGTGTCTCGGGTGCGTCGGGTGCGTCGGGTGCATCGGGTGCATCGGCGTCCACCCCTCCCGATTCGTGCAGCTCGCGGGCGGCGCGGCGGCCGGCTTCACGCGCGGCGGCCAACTGGTCTTCGTCAATCGACCGGGGCTGCTGCGCAAACGTCTCGCGCGGCTCCTGCGGTTCTCTCGGCTCGCGCCGCCCACGCGATTCGCGCGGCTCCCGCGACGCTCGCGGCTCACGTGCTTCGCGCGGCTCGCGTGGTTCGTGCACGTCGGCGGGCACCACCTCGGGCGCGCCCGCCTCCGCCGGCGCTTCCGGCTCGAAGCTCTGTCCCTCGTTCAGTTCCACCAGCGTGCTGCGGCCCTGGTGCTTGAGCACGACCACGCCCTGTTCCGCCAGCTTGTCGGCGAAGTCGCGGAAGCTGCCCGAGCCGTAGTCGCGCTCGGAGAACGACGAATCCAGCTGCAGCAGCGTGCTCTTCAGCAGACCCAGTTGCGGTGACACTTCGCGGTCGGCCAGCACCTTGAGCGCGCGCTTCACCAGCGGCACGGCCTGGTCGATGGGCTGGCGGCCGCCGGTGGCACGCGGGCGCTCGCCGCCGCGCTCGTGCCTGGGGTGGCTGCCGCGCCGGTCGGCGGCGGGGACGATGTTCTCGTAGGCGATGAACTCGGTGCAGTTCTTCTGCATCACCTGGCTGGTGAAGGCGCGGCCGCCCACCACGAACACCTTGCGGTCGTACTGCTTCAGCTTCTCCACCAGCGTGATGAAGTCGCTGTCGCCGCCCACGATCACGAAGGCGTTGATGTGCGAGTGGGTGAAGGCCATCTCGAGGGCGTCCAGCGCCAGGTTGATGTCGGCGCCGTTCTTGTCGCCGCCGGGCGTCATCACGCGCTGTACGAGGCGGACGGCGTGGTTCGACATGGCGCGGCCGTAGTCGCCCGAGCGCTTCCAGTCGCCAAAGGCGACCTTGGTGACGATTTCGCCGCGTTCCTTGATGGCTTCGAGCACCGCGCCGATGTCAAAGGCGAGGCCGAGGGTGGTCTTCACGCCGATCTCGACGTTGTCGAAGTCGATGAACACGGCGATTTTCAGTTTTTGGTCAGACATTGAACTTTCTCTAAACGGCTTGGGGCTTGGGGCCTGAGGCCTGGGGGTTGGGCTTGGCAACCTAGCGTTCAAGGGTGCGGCGGCGCGTTGCGCAAGCCACAAGCCTCAGGTCACAAGCCTGTTGACAGTATACGCCCCCCGGCACGGGGGTTGCAGAATAATAGTGGCGGAGGCGTCATATGCCAGCAATCCGCCCTCGAAACAGGTCAATCCAGGTCATCGCGGCTGCGGTGATCGTGGCGGGTCTGTCGGTGTCGGCCGCGTGGGCCGGCCAGCGTCCCGAGGTTCAAAAGCACTTCCAGTCGGGCGAGTACAACGAGGCGATCGAGGCCGCGCGCGATGGCGACCCCGCGTCCACCTACCTCGCCGCGCAGGCGCTGTTGAAGCTCGAGCAGGCCGATCGGGCCGTGGCCGAGTTCCGGCGGCTGGGCGCCAGCGGGTCGGAGGCGTGGCGTCTCATCGGCGAGTCGGCCGAAGCGCTGGTGGCCGACGACGGCGCCCGCGCGCTCGACCTGGCCCGCAACGCCGCCGCGGCCGAGGGCGACAACCCCTGGGCGCAGTACCAACTGGGCCTGGCCTCGGCCAAGCAGGGCGACTTCGGGACGGCGTCGAGGGCCTTCCAGCGATCGGTGGAGATCAAGCCCGACCTGGCCTACGGCCACTACTACGCCGCGCAGGCGTGGCAGCGCCAGCGCCAGTTGTCGAAGGCGGCCGAGCACTTCGAGCTGTTCCTCCGCCTGGCCCCCGACGCGCCCGAGAAGTCGGCGGTCATCGCGATCATGCGCACGCTGAAATAAAAGGCAACCACGAAGCGCACGAAGGACACGAAGGGACACGAAGCTTTTTTGATCTAAAGGCTCTTGTGATTCTTCGTGATCTTCGTGATCTTCGTGGTTGCGTTTAGAAGATGTGGCCGATGCCGACGTACCAGCGGCCGCTCTTCACGGTGTTCGGCGTGCGCGTTGAGGTGGGGAGCGTCGAGGCGGGGATGCCGAAGTCGACGCGCAGCATGCCGATCGGCGAGTTCACGCGCAGGCCCACGCCGTAGCCCACCTTCAAGTCCTTCACCTGGAACTCCTCGCGCTCGGAAAAGACGCCGCCGGCGTCGACGAAGCCCACCGCGCCAAACCACCAGAAGAGCGGCACGCGCGCCTCCTGGTTGAACACCAGCAGCATCTCGCCGCCCGCGGGCAGGCCGAAGTAATCGAGCGGGCCCAGGCCGTCTTCGCCGTATCCGCGCACGGTGGTGGCGCCGCCCGCGCGGAAGCGATCGTTGGGCAGCAGGTCGTCGGGGCCGTAGGCGCCGCCGTACTGCGCGCGCGAGGCCAGCACCACCGGGCCGACGGGCGCGAACACGAACTGCTGCGCCAGCAGCTTGGCGTTGCGCAGGTCCGACCCGAAGGCCGACGCCGCCTGGTCCCACGAGACCGACGAGAAAGTGCCGCGCCGGCTGTTGAGTGGATCGTCGCGGCGGTCGAGCAGCACCGCCGTCGAGATGCGCCCGATCTTGGCGCTGAAGTCGAGCGGGAACGGGTCGAGGGGCGACGGCTCGGGATCGTAGGTGTGATTGCGCTCGAAGCGATAGCCGTACACCAGCTCGAACGTGCGCCGCCGCCACCGTTGCTCCAGGCTGACGCCCGCCCGGTCGGTGAGCGCCAGCAGGTCGCCAGCATCGGTGCGCAGGCGATCGCGGTTGAAGAAGGTGAACAGGTTGGTGCGGGCCCGCCACCCGAACAGCCGCCCCGTGGAGAGCACCGCCGTGGCGTCCTGGGCGTCGTACTCGTATTGGCCGAACAAGCCCAGCGTGAGGGCCCGCCCAAACAGGTTCTGGTTCCGGAGCTCGGCCACCACGCCCAGGTTCTGCTCCTGCGTGAGCTCGCCCAGGCTCTCGATGCGGTCGCCCTCAACCTGCAGGCCGTACCGCAGGCGCCACGCCGGGAACTCGCGCACCGACACCTGCGCGCGTGTCGGCTGCACGCCGTCGGTCATCTCGCCGGCCGCCACCGGCAGCAGGTCCACCTGCTGGAACACGTTCGTGTCGTAGAGGCGCTTGCGCGCCTGCGCCCAGTCGGTCAGGTTCACCGGCTTTCCAATGGGCAGGCGCAGCGCGCCGCTCACCACGTCGGGCGACGTGCGGTTGAGGCCGCTCGTCACCACCTCGGTGAGCACCGACTGCGGTCCTTCCACCACGCTCACCTCCAGCGTCACCGCCGTGCCTGTCTCGTCGATGCGAGGCACGACGTCCACCTCCACGGTGGTGAAGCCCTGCTCGCGATAGGGCGCGGTCACCCGCCGCCGCACCGCCGAGACCGTGGCCGACGTGTAGGCCGCCGGCAGTTCCAGATCAGCCGCCGCCTCGATCCCGGCCCGCCGCGACGGTGCGACGCCCTCCCACGTGACCGAGGTCACGCGCGCCTGCAGCCACTCGACGATCGTCACCGGCAGCACGGCCGTCTGCCCATCCACCCGCACGGCGCCCACGGTGACGCGCGCCGCCAGGTAGCCTGCGTCGGCGTAGGCGGCCTTCACGGCCCGCGCCAGCGACGCCGGCTTCACCCACCCTTCCACCTCGACGCCGGCTGCCATCACCGCGTTCAACAGGCGCGACGCGCTGAGCGCGCTCTGCCCCTCGAAGCGGATCTCCCTGCCCGCCAGCCGCTGACCGCCGGACACCGTGACGGACGCACGCTTGGCCTCGGGGGACGGCCGCTCGATGACCACGTCGACGGCGGCGCCAACGGTGTTGACGGTGACAAGATGCCGCTGCACCAGCTCGCGGATTTCCTCCACCAGGAAGCCGTCGAACACGCTGCGCGACCAGGCCTCCTCGATGGCCGCACGATCGGCCGGCGGCAACTCCACGCCCCGCACCTCGAGCGTGGTGGCCGGGCCCGGCTCGATGCCGTACTCGAGCGCCACCTCGCCGGGCGCGCCGTCGATGCGCCGCGCGCGCACGCGGGCCCCTAAGAATCCCCGTGCCCGCATCTCGGCGCGCAAGCGATCCACGTCGCGCTGCCAGTCGATGAAGTCGAACGTCTTGCCCGTGGCGAGCTTCAGGTGCCGTGTCAGCTCCGCCTCGAGCGACGGAGACGACGCGGCCAGGGTGACGGCGCTCACCTTCTCGCGGGCGGGCGCGGCGGTGCGCGAGACGGCCGTGGCCCCGCCGCCGAAAGTCACCTGGTGGCGGACGCCGACGCCGAGGCTGGCGTTGTCGCGCGAGAGGGCCCGCAGTTCGAGGCTGGGCACCGGGAAGTAGCTCACGATCACCGTGGTCTTGCCGCTCTCGCGCAGGTTCTGCGATAGGGTGACTTCCACCTGGCTGCTGATGCGCTTGGCCAGCGTGAGGCGCGTGGCCGGGTCTTCCTTGTCGGCGATGAGCGACGCGTCTTCGCGGAAGGTGGAATCGCCGAGATCGCCGCGGTCCACGCGGAGCGTGTCGAACCCGAGCGCCCGCCCGGTGACGCCCAGCAGGTCGGCCGAGAGCAGCGTGAGGGCGCCCTCGCCCGTGCTGCCGCCGCCCACGATCGCCGCCGCCAGCTCCGCCGGCGTCTTCGATCCCGTCGTCGACGTCAGGTCGACCGTCGCGTCTTCGAGGGTGCCCGACACCGTGAGCTTCACGTCGTCTCCACCCACGCGCGCCTCGGCCTCGATGTTGAACTCGGGGTCGATGCGCTGCAGGTTGGTGAACGAGATGTCCCCGCGCGTGAGGCGGAAGGTGCGGCCGGCGAGGAAGACCTGGCCGCCCTCGCGGAGCGTGACGCGCCCGGTCATGCCGGGCTCGGCCACGGTGCCCAGCACGCGCAGCTCGGCGCCGCCGTCGAAGTGGCCGTAGTTGTTGTCGACCACGAGGTCGTCAACCGTGGTCACCGACAGGTTAAGGCGCACGGTGTCGAGATACGACGGCTCCACGCGCCGGGCCGCCGCGCGCGACCGCCGCGCCAGGCCGGCCAGGGTGATGGTGTCGGTATACGAGCCCCGGTGCACGAGGATGTCGCCCGTCAGCACGGGCGCCTTCGGGTCGAGGCGGAAGGTCAACAGCGCATCGGCCTCGGTCCTGAGTCCCTCGGGGAACTCCAGCGCCATGCCGATCGCCTGCGCGGTGATGGTGCCTCCGGCCAGCGTCTGGCCCACTATCTGCAGGGAGCCGTCGATGGTGGCCGCGCCGCCGTTGGCGGTGCCGGTGACGTGATCGAGGCGAATCGTCTGGCCGTCGAGCACGATGGTGCCGGCCACGTCCGACAGGACGAACCGGGGACTGGCGATGGCGATCTCGCCGCCCTCGATCGTGATCCGCCCGCCCAGGAGCGGCGCCGACAGCGTGCCGGTGATGCGCGCGTCGAGTGCCGCCGATCCGTTGAAGCCGATGGTGGGCATGAATGCCGAGAGCACGCGCAGGTCGGCCAGGCCCTTCATCACGAGATCGAGGGACGGATCGCCTTCGGCGAGATTGATGCCGCCCGACATTTCCACGGGCGCGCCGGCCGCCGTCCAGGCCACGTCGTCCAGGGTGAGCCGGCCTTGTCGCAGCGTGAGGCGCGACGGCCGCTGGGGGGCCACCGGCACGCCGGCCGCGGTGAACGACGCCGAGTCGAGCGTGAGCGCGCCATCGATGGCCGCGAGGTCGAACGACGGCACCGTGGCCGTTGCCGACAGCGAGAAGGTGCCGGCGGCCTTCTCGGCCGCCAGCGCGCCGCTCAGGCGCGACACGGTGAGCGCGTCGCCGTCAAGGGTGGCGTCCGCCTGCAGGCCCGTGAGCGTGGGCGCCTGCCCGGTGTTGGCCAGCGTGCCGTTGCGCACGGTGAGCGTGGAGGAGGTTCGGCCAGGCCCCATGGAACGGAATGCCATGGTCACCGCGCCCGTGGCATCGATGCTGGCGGGCACGCCAAAGGCGCGGGCCATGAGCAGCGCCTCGTCCGCCTCACCCGTGTAGGTGCCCTCGAAACGCGCGTCGGTGCGCTCGCTCCATGTGCCCGAGGCGCGCAAGCGGCCGGCGCCCACGGCGAGGTCCACCTCGTCGACGGTGAGCTGCTGCGCCTGCCAGGCCATGCGGGAGGGCGTTGCCAGCGTGATGAGCACGCCGCCGACGTTGGCGTCCACCGCCTGGATGTTGGCAAACGCCACCGGCGCCTCGTCTCCCCGCAGCGTGCCTGACGCCGTGGCGCTGAGGCTCACCGTGCCTGTGACCTCGCCGGCGAGCGCACCGGCCAGCGTGGCCAGCGGCGCCACGTTCACCTTGTTCAGCACCGCCACGCCGCGATAGGCGTAGGGCTCGGAGGTGGAGAGGGTGCCGTTGACGAGCGCCCCGAGCGAGGGCATCCGGGCCTGCAGCCGCGCGTGGTCGCCCAGCAGGTCCACGGTGATGTCGCCCTGTCCGAGCAGCGAGCCCGCGGCGGCGTTGCTGAGCGTGAAGTCGACCCGGCCCCGGCCCTCGGGGCGTTCGAGGGTGCCGTGCCCCTCGAAGGTGAGCGCGACGATGGCGGCGGTGTCGTTCTCGGTGAAGAGCGTCGTCTTCCAGGGCAGGTCGCGGCCCTCCAGCGACGCGGTGTACGCGCCCGTCTCGATCGCATATCGGAGCTTGCCGGTGAGGCGGCCGGCCTCGCGTGTCATCCGCACGCGCGTGAGCTCGACGGCGTCCGCGGTGACGATGGCCGCGGCGTCGAGCGTGTCGATGGACTCACCCATCCACGTGAGCGCCGAGCCGGTGAGGGCCGCGTCCATCCTGAACTGATCGATGGTGCCCGTCAGCGTGGCGGTGCCGCGCACCGGGCCCCCGATGCGCCAGTCCGCGGGCACGGCCTCCTGCAGATCGTCGGCGCGCGGCGCGTCGAGGCGGAGCGCGCCGGTGAGCGCGCGCGAGCGGAGGTTGGCCTCCACGCCGCCCGTCACGCGCGCGGCGCCTTTCTCGAGGGCGATGGCCGACACCGTGACGAGCGCGGGGGTGACCTCGGCGTGCAGCGTCCCCGACACGCGGCCCACGTCCGCCACGTGCACGCCCTCGGTACGCACCTCGGCGCTGAAGACGGGACTCGCGACGCTCCCCGACAGGACGATGGTGCTCTCGGCTTCGCCACTCGTGCCGGCTACAGATTCGGGGACGCTGGCCCCGAGGGGCGCGAGACTGCGGAGCGCGGTGGCCACGTCGAGCACGTGCGCCTGCAGCCGGCCGCCGAGCGGCGAGGCCGCCGTGGTGTCGCCCACCGTCACGGTCACGGGGCCTTCCACGTCGAGGCCGCCCGTGCGATGGCGCTGCTGCACCTCGAGCCGGCCGCCCACGAGCGAGGCCGTGAGCGTGCCCGACAGGCTGGTGCGCCCGCGCACGGGTGTGGCGGTGGCCCGGTTGTCTACATCCAGGCGCGACGGCTCGCCGCCCGTGAAGGTGGCCGTGCCGGCCAGGGCCGCGGCGAGCGGCAGCGCGTCGAGATCGCCGAGGCGGAAGGCGCTCGTGATGTCGACGCCGCGCCACTGGGCCTTCGCCGCGGCGGGCGCGTCGCCGAATGGCAGCAGGAACGAGGCCCGGATCTCGCCGCCGGTGGCCGGCGCGATCGTGAAGGCGTCACTGGTTGCGGCATCGAGCGTGACGCGCAGCGCGCCGCCGCCGGTGAGGCCCTGCTCGCGCCCCACCACCAATGTGTTGCTTGTCACCTGCAGCGTCGCGGTGAAGTCGTCCACGGGGCCGGTGATGCCGCCAGCGATGCGCGCGGCGCCCCCCACGGGAACGGGCAGCGGCGCCCACTCTGCGGCGCGCGCCACGTTCACGGCGCCGGCCAGCGACAGGTTGAACGTCGCCTCGTCCAGCACCCGATCGATGCGCCCGCTCAGCGTGAGGTCGGCTTCGTCCGCGGCAATGTGCAGGTCGGCCAGCGACACGCTGGAGCCATCGAACTCGAGGTCGGTGTCGGTCGGGGCCAACCGCAACGTGCGTTCCGCGACGCGCAGCGTGGTGGCGCCGCGGATGGCGAGCGAACCTGACGCGCCCGACGCGGCGCGCGCGAGGCTGACCTCGATGCCCGGCACCGAGAGGTCCACGTCGTGCTGCCGGTCGGCGTGGCGCACGCTGAAGCCGCGCAGTTGCAGCCCCCGCAGGTCCAATCTCCGCGGCTGCTGGAGGGCCGGGGCTTCAGCCCCGGCTGGTAGATTGGAGACTCCGTTCGCGTCCCGCTCGATGGTTACCGCGCCGCCGTCCACCTCGAGGTGGTCGATGGCGAAGCGCCCGCCGTACACCGACCAGGGGAGGCGCACCGCCACGTGCGACGCGGAAAAGAAGGGGGCGTCCTCGTGGCCGCGGGCCGCGAGGCTGACGTCCGAGGCCGACGCGCGGCGCGTGACGGCGTTGTAGGACAGGTCGCGGGCCGTGAGCACCAGGTCGTAGCGGCTGGCCAGCGTCGCCTGGGCCCACGAGAGGGCGCGGCTCCGCGTCCAGGGGGAATGGAGGGCCAGGACACCCACCACGACCACGGCCAGCACCCCGGCGGCCCCGAGGGCCAGCCCACGCCGCAGCCGAACGCTCACTTCTCGATTTTAGTCCGCCATGTGGGTACCATCTCGCATGGAGGATTTCTTTATGCGAGTGAAGTCGTTGCTCAAGCTGGGCCTTGCGGCCGCGTTGGGCGTGGTATCGAGCGCGACGGGCATGGCGCAGGCCCCCGCGGAACTGAAGGTGGGCGACGTGGCCCCGGCATTTTCGGCGCCCGGGTCCGACGGCAAGACCCACACCCTAGCGGAATCCAGCGGCAAGCGCGCGGTGGTGCTCGCGTGGTTCCCCAAGGCGTTCACCGGTGGTTGAACGGCCGAATGCAAGTCGCTCCGTGAGAGCGGCGATCTCATCCGGCAGTACAACGTCGCGTATTACATGATCAGCGTCGACAATCTCGAGGACAACAAGAAGTTCGCCGAGATGCACGGCGCGGACTATCCCATCCTCAGCGACGTCACCAAGGAGATCGCCACCAAGTACGGCGTGCTCGGCGCCGCCGGCGTGGCGCGGCGCTGGACGTTCTACATCGGGCCCGACGGCAAGATCCTCCACATCGACAAGGCGGTGAGACCCGCCTCGTCTGGCCCCGACATGGTGGCGAAGCTGGCCGAACTGAAGATCGCGAAGAAGTAGCAGTAATTGAAAAGGGGACTGTCCCCTTTTCCCTTTTCGGGCGTTCGGTGGAGGGCCGGGACTTCGGCCTTCGCGCAGGGCGCTTCGGCCAGACTCGCCGAAGCCTTGGCGGAGGCGGTCAGTCCCGGCCTTTCGCTTGTGGAGGCGGGGCGGGCAGCACCGAGCAGAACGGGCCCTACGTGCCCACGGGCAAGCACGTGTTCGTGCTGCGCATCACGGCCGAGGCCATCGCGGTGGCGGCGATCAGAAAGGCCCTCGCACAGAAGTAGGGCGCGTACGCA
>CAYJPQ010000017.1:20498-36240 GCA_964372085.1 uncultured Bifidobacteriaceae bacterium
CATCGCGGTGGCGGCGATCAGAAAGGCCCTCGCACAGAAGTAGGGCGCGTACGCAGGGCGCACCTTTAGGCGCGCCGCAGGGTAGCTCTCCCTGAGCTGCGGACGGCAGCGGCATCGCCGCCCCGGGCCTCCGCGCGCCCCCTCGCCTGATCCGTCGCTCGCCCCGCTAGTCGTGACGCTCGAAATCCGGCCTCCGTCCGCTCGGATTGCCAGATTCCTGTACGGGCCACTTCGCAAACGGCGAAGCTGTCCCGTGCACTCCTCGCTCCCTCCGGCCGGATTTCATGATCCTTGTCGCGCCACGACAGTCGGCCCGGTTCGGCAATGCCGCCGCCCTCCGCGGCGTGTAG
Source organism: uncultured Bifidobacteriaceae bacterium (assembly GCA_964372085.1). Taxonomy (GTDB): domain Bacteria; phylum Acidobacteriota; class Vicinamibacteria; order Vicinamibacterales; family UBA2999; genus 12-FULL-67-14b. The sequence goes on from CAYJPQ010000017.1 coordinate 20,849, forward strand.
CAATCGTGAACCGCCACGCGTCATTCAGCTACGAAGCCGTGTTTGATGCGAAGGTACTGAGTCGAGAACCTGAGGTCTCGAAGGTCGGCGTACTCAAACGGATTTGACTCGAGCCCGGCCTTGAGTTCCAAGGCCTTGCGGACCGTTTGTAGAAACAGCGAGAGCCCCCGCGATTTAAACTCGTCATTCTCTTCGCCCATGATGAATCGATAGCCGAACCCACCAGCGGCCCTGATGTGCTCAAGGTGGAGCGTCCCCTGGCTCAGTACATGAATAATCTGTGGGTACGACCAAGGCTCATCTGGCAGGTCGGCAGTCGAAAACCAGTCGTGGAGAGTATCTGCAGTGAATCCGGCGCTCTCGAAAGCGAACAAGGCACGCCGAAGCACGACGGGCGGCTTAGCGGCACTTCCAACGTCACAGAATGACCGTAGGTTTCTCAGGGCCTGGTGAAACGACTCTCTGCAGAGATTCGTCTTCACCTCAATCACGCAAACCACCGCCCTCGGATGCACCACGACCAAGTCTCCCATCTGGAAGAAGTACGGGGAGGGGTCGGCCTCGTCGACGATGATTATGTCGCCCATCATAGACCAGCCGAGCCAATCGATTGGCGCAGCATATCGCGACATCGCGCCCGCTTCGACCGAAGGAATTTGGCGCTGTCGCGACGGTCATGGCGGTGGAAGCCTCACTTGAGTGGTTGTTCAGCGAGGACCACTCCGTTAACCCACGGTCACAGAGGCGGCGGCATTGCCGAACCGGGCTGACTAGAGGGACGCGACGGGTTTCATGAAATCGCGCCGGCGGGAGTGAGGAGTGCACGGGCCAGCTTCGCGAACAGCGAAGTGGCCCGTTCAGGTTCAGGCAATCCGAACGGACTAGGCGCGATTTCGAGCGTCCCTCTAGCGGGGCGAGCGCCGTGTGACGGCGAGTGAGCGCGCGGAGGCCCGGTTCGGCGATGCCGCTGCCCTCCGTGACTCAGTGGAGCGCCTTTCCCAGGCAACCCTAACCGCCTCCGCCAAGGCTACGGCGAGTCCGCCGAAGCAATGCGAAGGCGGAAGGGTTGCCTCCACCAAGCCCCAAGCCGTAAGCCCTAATCCGCAAGCCGCTACTTGAACGCGACGCCCATTCCAAAATGCAGGTTCGGCCCGCCGCCGGCATCGGGCCAGGCGACGTCCAACGACAGGCTGAGGATGGTGAGGTGCATGTAGAGGCCGGCGCCGTAGCCGGTCTCGAGGTGCTGGTCCTTCATCCTCGCGCCCGCCGCGTATGCCGCGGCCGCGTCCACGAACGCCTTCACGCCGAAGCGCCCCACCGAGAGGGGCGAGGTGATCGGCAGCCGCAACTCGGCCGACACGGCCGCCAGGTTGTCGTTGGCCTGATGGCCGAGGTCGTAGCCGCGAAGGTTGGCCGAGCCGCCCAGCAGGCTGTGCTCGTAGGCCGGCAGCGGCTTGTTCGACGACACCGACAACCCGCGCACCGCCAGCACGGATTGCCCGAGCAGCCCCACGTAGCCGCGCACGTCGGCGGTGGTGCGCACTGCGTCGCCGGCATCGAACGACAACCGCTCCCAGCCGACCTTGGCGTGCACCGCGTTGCGCGGGAAGGCCGGGTCGACGCGCGTGTCGAGCATGACGTCGGCGCCGGCCGCGGTCAGCGTGTCGCGCAGGTCACCGAACCGTACGTCTTCGTAGCCGGCCCCGGCCCCCACGCGCAGCCAGCGCTGCACCGACCCTTCGGCCCGCACGTGGCCGCCGGTGCGGGTGTCGCCGAGCTCGTAGTGCGGGTTCTCCCGGCGGCCGATGCCGCCGCCGCCCGCCAGCCGCCCGCGCGCGAAGGTCTTCTCCAGTTGCACGCGGGCCTGCCGCTCGCCGCCCCATGTGAACGGCATCGAGATGCGGCTGCCGGCGCCCAGAGGGTCCACGAAGCTCACCCGCGCACCGTACGTGAAGCCGTAGCCGTCTTCGTAGCCCAGCACCGGCAGGAACATGCCGCTCGACGTGAACCGCTTCATCGGCCCCGGCGTGAGGTCGTCCTCCGAGATGCCCGGCTTCTCGTCGACCACCACCATCAGCAGGATGTCGTTGGGGTCGTCGATGGAACGGAAGCGCTTGCGCACGTCGACGCCGTCGAACCGGCCGCTGGCCTCGATCCGCGCGGCCACGCCCGCCACCAGCGCCTCGGTGGCCGGCTGGCCCACTACGTCGCCGATGAGGGCCAGGATGTCGGCATCGGGCGTGGTGTGGTTGCCGTGCACGCGCACCTCGGCGACCACGCCGGGCGACTCCTGCGCCGCAGCCGTCGCTGCCAACGTGAGCGCGACCGCGACCGCAAGTCCCAGAACTCGTGAACCCAGAACTCGTGAACCCCGAACTCGTGAACCCCTGAACCAGTGAACCACTGAACCTACTTGATCCTGTAAGTGACGTCGGCCAGCTTGTAGTCGTGGTACTCGACGCGGTAGCTGGCGTCGACGCTGCCCACGGCCAGCGTCATCGTGAAGCGCATGTCGATGTTCTTCGGCAGCCACACGTCGGGGAAGGCCTGGCCCATGCGCATGGTGGCCTTGAGGTCGTCCAGGCGCACGAGCGCGCGGCCCGGGAAGAAGTCCATGTCGATGTCGTCGAAGGTGTACTGGAGGATCTGGTGGGTGGCCGGGTCCACCCACAGGGTGACCATCGAGACCTTGTTCATCTTCTCTTCGATCTCGTCCTCGCGGTCGCGCGCCTTCTTGTTGGGGCGCGAGCGGCCCTCCTTGAAGAGGCCCGTCACCGGGTAGTACTCGATCTTCAGGGCCTGCCGGCCGTCCACCAACTCGCGGCCCGCCAGGGCGTAGCGGCCCTGCTCGAAGCGGAACCTCAGGAAGTAGGCGGCCGACACGAACTGCGGCTCGCCGGTCTGCCCGAGGACGTCGGCCATGTTCACGTCGAGGCCCTGGGGGCCCAGGGTGATGCTGTCGCGGTCTTGCGGCGCCGGCGGCTGGTCGGGGTCCGCCTCCTGGCGCCGCTTGCGCCGCTCTTCGCGGCGCGTCTCGCGGCGGAGCCACTCTTCCTCGGCCTTGCGGCGGTCGGCCTCCGACACCGCGACCCCGTCCACCTTGAGGGGACTGCGCACGAAGATGCCCGTGCGGATGAACCACGAGTAGTCGCGCCGGAAGCCGTAGAGCGGCACACCGCCCGGGCCCGTCAGGTCCAGGGCCTCGCGCTCGGAGAGCACGTATTGCTGGAGTTTCTTCCAGTTGTCGTCGCGGCGGGCCAGCACCCGCTCCATGAAGCGGTCGAGATCCGACTGGGCCTGCCCGGCCGACGGGCCGGCGGCAGACACGGCCAGGGCGCAGAGGAGCGCGGCGAGAAACCTTGCGGGCATGGAGGCTTAGACGATTCCCGTGGGCCGGGAGTTTTACGGCTCGGCGGTCTCGGCGAGGTTGCGCTGGTAGACCACCTGGCCATCCATGACGGTGTAGGCCACCTGGGCGTCGGCCACGCGATCGGCGGGCAGGGCGAAGATGTCGTCGGCGAACACCACCAGGTCCGCGAGCATGTCGCGCTCGAGCGTGCCCTTGCGCTGCTCGTCGAACGACGCCCAGGCCGCATCGCGCGTGTAGGCGGCGATGGCCTTCACCAGCGGCAGGCGCTCGTCGGGGTTCCAGCCGCCTTCCGGCAGTCCGTCGAGGGTGGTGCGGTTGATGGCCACGTGCAGCCCCATGCGCGGGTCGAGTGTCACCACCGGCCAGTCGCTGCCGAACGCCAGCGGGCCGCCCGCCTTCGCGATGCTGCCATAGAGCCAGCCGCGCGCCGCGCGCTCGGGACCGATGTTGGCGCTCCACACGTCGATCTGGTTCACGCTGGGCAGCCCGTGATACGGCTGCATCGACGCGATCACGCCCAGCCTTCCGAACCGGGGGATGTCGGCGGGGTCGATGCTCTCGATGTGCTCGATGCGGTGCCGGCGTCCCCGCGCGGGCGCCGGGTTGGCGGCGGCCGCCGCCTCGTAGGCGTCCAGCGCCATGCGGATGGCCCCATCGCCAATGGCGTGGGTCATCACCTGCCAGCCGCGGCGGTCGAGCGTGGCCACCAGGCGCGTGAGCGCCTCGGGGGTGAGGCGCGCATCACCCTTCGACGCCGTTCGGTTGGCGTAGGGCTCGAGCATGGCCGCGGTGTGCGACTCGATCACGCCGTCGGCCATCAGCTTCACGGCGCCCACCTTCAGCAACGGGTCGTCCGCAAAGCGCGCCCGCGTGGCCTCGAGGCGGTCCAGCTCGGCATCGGTCACGGCGGCCGTGGCCGACAGCGCCTGGTACACGCGCACCGTGAGCTCGCCGCGCCGGCGCAGTTCGTCGTACAGCTCCAGGTCCTCGGGCGCGCCGCCGGCATTCTGGATGCTCGTCACGCCAAAGCGCTCGGCCTCGCCGATGGCCGCGCGAATGGCGGCCAGCTTGTCCTCGCGCGTCGGCTGCGGCGCCGCCTTGGCCATCAGTGCCATGGCCGCTTCCTTCAGCACGCCGGTGGGCTCGCCGGTGCGCGGGTCCTTCACCACCGTGCCGTTGGGCGGGTCGGGGGTGGCGCGGGTGATCCCGGCCAGCTTCAGCGCCCGCGAGTTGGCCCACCCGGTATGACCGTCGTAGGCGGTGAGGTACGCGGGCCGATCGGGCACCAGCTGGTCCAGCAGTCGCCGCGTGGGCAGGCCGCCGGCGAAGGGCTGGTAGTACCACCCGCGGCCCAGGATCCACGCGCGCTCGGGATGCGCCTCGGCCCATACGCGCACGGTGTCCTTCACCGCGTCGAGTGTGGTGGCGCCCAGCAGGTCCACCTGGTCGAGCGCCAGGCCGCCGCTGATGAAGTGCGCGTGCGCGTCGTTGAAGCCCGGCACCACCGTGCCGCCCCTCGCGTCGATCACCGTGGTCTGCGCGCGGCCCAGGCGCTCAATGGCGCGGGTGGTGCCGACGCGCAGGATCTTGTTGCCGCGCACCGCCACGGCTTCCTGCACCGTGTCGCTGCCGGGCGTGTACACGCGCGCGTTGATGATGATGAGGTCGACCGCCCCGTCGGTGTCGCGCTGCGCCCCCACGATCAGGCCGGCGATAAACGTCACGCCGACGATGCAGGCCACGAGGTAGGCCGTGATGCGGGCCGCCATGGGCAAATTCTAGCACCGTTGTGATATGACGTACGGGCCACAGAGACACCGAGACACCGAGAAGAAAAGGGTTTTCTCTGTGCCTCTGTGCCTCTGTGGCCCGTACGTAGCAGGGGTGTCATGAAATTCGCGATTCTCGGGTCGGGGGCGGTGGGCGGGTACTTCGGGGCCAAGCTGGCGCGGTCTGGGCAGGACGTGGCGTTCGTGGCCCGGGGAGCGCACCTCGACGCCATCCGCGCGCGCGGCCTGGAGGTGCGCAGCGAGACGCTGGGCGACTTCACCGTGCGCGCCGCCGCCGAGAGCGACACGTCGATGATCGGCCCGGTGGACGTGGCGATCGTCGCCGTCAAGGCGTACGACAACGCCACCGCCCTGCCGATGCTGCGGCCGCTCATCGGTCCCCACACCGTGGTGCTGACGTTGCAGAACGGCGTCGACAGCGTGAACGAGGTGGCCGCCGTCGTCGGCGAGCGCCACGTGCTGGGCGGCACCACGTACGTGGCCACCGCGCTCGAGGCGCCCGGCCTCATCGTGCAAACGGGCGTCCACCGGTCCATCATCTTCGGCGAGGTGTTCGGCGACCGCAGCCAGGTGTCGCCCCGCGTGCAGGCGGTGGCCGACGTGCTGGCCGCCGCCGACATCCAGTCGCGGCCGGTGGCCGATGCGCGCGTGCCCATCTGGGACAAATTTGTCTACCTCGTGCCGTTCTCGGGGTTCACCGGAGCGGCGCGGCTGCCCATCGGCCAGGTGTGGAAGTTCGCGCACGCGCAGGAGATGTTCCATGCCGCCTCGCGCGAGGTGGCCGCCATCGCCGCCGCCGAGGGCGTCACGATCTCGCCCGACCGCTTCGACACGCTGCGCGAGTACATGGACAACATCCCCGCCACGACCCGCTCGTCGCTGCTCATCGATCTCGAGCAGGGCAAGCGCATCGAGGTGGAAGCCCTGCAGGGCGCCGCCGTCCGCCGCGCCGCGAAGCACGGCGTGCCCACGCCCATCGTCTCGACCCTCTACGCCGCCCTCAAGCCCTGGGAAGCCGGCGACCCGCGCACGTGACTACCACACGGGCCACGGCCACGCACGGGCCACAGAGACACAGAGACACAGAGGACAACTCTTCACAAGGCGAAGCGGCGAATGCCGTCTTTCAGGACAGGCCGGTTGAAGTTCAGCAGCAAACCGGTTCGGAGGCCTGTGATCCTCAGATAGGTCAGGACCTGCGCAGCGAACACGGGGTCGAGGTGTTGCACGCTCTTGATCTCCACGACGACTCGGCCTTCGACGATCAAATCGGGACGGTACTCTCCAATTCGCACTCCTCTATAGAGAACAGGCACAAGCCGCTCTCGCTCACACGCGAGAAGGTGGGCCGCCAGTTCGACGCACATCGCGGCCTGGTAGGCCGATTCCAGCAGCCCGGGGCCGAGCTCCCGATGCACCGTAATCGCGCATCCGATGATCCTGTCGGTGAGGGGGTCCTTGCCTTCCATGATTAGCCTTCTCTGTGTCTCTGTGTCTCTGTGGCCTGTACGTAAGCGTCGATGCAGTCGTGCCGCAGGGCCAATGGCAACAACGGAAAGCTCTCGACGACGAGCCGGTATTGCTCCACGGAGAGGTGATACAACCCGGCGACGACGGCGTTGAGCGAGGCGTAGGCCGCGGGCGCGTGGTCGAGGCCGTGCGCTTCGAGCAGGCGGGAGAGCCGGACGATTTCGCGATGGGCGGGCGAGGCGGGTGTCGGGCGGGGCACCGGAAGGCGCGCCATCAGGGCGGTGGTCACGTGTGTCGTGACGTGCAGCCGCGCGAGGTAGTTGAGGACGAGGCTATTGAGCAGCCCCAGCAGGCACCCGAGGTCCCCCTCGTCTAGCGGGGCCTTGGCACAGAAGACGGTGTGAGTGGAGAGCGTGCCCGGCGGCAGCACCGCGGCGATGACGGTCAGCCGGTTGGTGGCGCTGGCCACGTCGCGATAGGCCAGGCGCGCGCGCGCGAAGCTGGCGGCGGCGTCGATGAGCCGCCCCGCGACGCCGGGCGGCACGGCGTGGGTGGCCGCGCCCACGTCCACGCGGAACGGCGACAGGTGCTTGCCTTCGATGATGGGGATCGCCGCCTCGCCCGGCCGCCGGCTGACGAAGTGCGGCCGATCGTCGGTGGCATTGAGCTCGCGGCCGAACCGCACCCCCCATCCGCCGGGGGAGGACAGCGGCGGCGCCACGGCCGACGCGTGCGATGCCAGGTCGAGCGCCCCGGCGTGGGTGAACTCGGGCACCGTCAGGTGTTCGGGGTCCCACGCCTCCAGCCGCGACCGCGACACCGACAGCAGGCCGAGGCCGGAGTCTTCGCGGGCGTTACTGGGCGAGCGGTCGAGCACGGACGCATCCTGCAGCCCACAGCGGTACCGGAGGCGATCGGTGCACCCGTCGTGTGCCGCCGTCAGCAGGACGAAGCGCACGCTGCGGTGGATGGGGAAGATGGCCTGCCGGTTGTCGAAGCCCAGCCACGTGTCGATGCGGCACCGATCGAAGAGCGCGCGCCGCAGCGCCGCGCTGCCGTGATCGGTGGCCACGCCCGAGGGCAGCACGAGGCCGAGGCGCCCGCCGCGTCGCGTGAGCTGCCAGGCCCGCTCGAGGAAAAGCTGGTAGCGATTGGGATGGCCGCCGCCCTGGCAGGCGTAGCGCCCCGACCCACGGCAGAAGCGCACCGTGGCGGTCGTGCGCTCCCGGGCGTCGGAGTCCCCCTCGTCGGCGCGCAGCATGTCCCATGGCGGATTGCCAACGACCGCGTCGAAGCCGGCGGCGGGGCTGGGCCGGCCGCGCTCGTCGAAGAAGACCTCGGGGAACGCCAGCTCCCAGTGAAAGGCGGCGTGGCTCCGCGCGATGGCGGCGGCGCGGGCGAGCCAGGCCTGCAACTGCGCGTGCGGCAGCGTAGTGGCGGCGCCGAGCGCACCGGCGAGCAACTCGCCGGCGAGCGCGCGGGACGGCGGGGCGCCGGGCCACAAGCCCAGCGCGCACCACACGTCGGCGGCCGCTGCCACCTGTGCGCACGCACCCGCGGCGGAGGCGAGCGCGGCCAGCGTGTGTTCCTTGCGGCGCACGGCCTCGAGCGTGTCCGAGGGCTCCAGCGCCAGGCGCACGCGGCCGGGCAGGATCCGCGCCGCCAGGTCGCCCGCCACCGTGTCGTCGAACAGCGGCAGTTGGCGCAGGCGCGGATCGTGACGTGCGGAGCGGCGAGCCGCGGGAGGCGAGGCCAGGTCGGCGAGGCCGGCGCCCACCAGGCTGTTGCCCGCGGCCAGGTGGTGATCGAGAAACGTCAGCGGCCGGTCGGACGCCAGCGTGGTGAGCCACAGCGACAACCGCGCCAGCTGCACGGCGGTGGGATTGAGGTCCACGCCGTAGAGGCAGCGCTCGGCCACCTGGCGCCGGAGCCCGGCGCGATCGGCCGCGGTGACCTCCGACGCCTGCCACCGCCCCTCGCGCACCAGCGCGTGCTCGCACTGGTCGGCGAGGTAGCGGCAGGCGGCCACCAGGAACGCCCCGCTGCCCATGGCCGGGTCCACCACGCGCAGCGCGAGAATTTCGTCGGCGGCCTTGTGCTCCACCAGCGGATGGAGCGTGCGCCGCACCAGGAACTCGGTGAGCGGGCGAGGCGTGTAGAAGCTCCCAGTGGCCTTGCGCTCGGTGGAGGTACGGGTCAGGACCAACGGTGCCGGGGTGCGAAGGTGCGAGGGTGCGGGGTTGCGAAGGTGCGAGGGTTCGTACTCGAGGACGCGCTCGTACACGGAGCCCAGTTGCTCCACGCCGAGGTCCTGGTATGCGATGCGGCGGCGGCCGTGGCGCGTGGGGGTGGTGGAGAGCGCCGTCACCGCGTGCCGCACCACCGCATCGGGCAGCCGCCGCCCTTCCACCAGCGGTGCGTGCGACGGCGCAAACAGCCGGCCGTTGAAGGCGGTCACCTCGAGGTCGCCGGCGCGGCACCCGGCGTGCGCCATGCGCGAGATGGCCTGGAACGCCTCCCACAACCCGGGCGACGATGGATGGTCCGCAGCACGGCGGCACAACGCGTCGATGGTGTACGCCTCCCGATAGACCTCGTGCCACACGGGCACCAGGCCTCGCGCCTCCGCGAACAACAGGAAGAGCATGCGATAGACCACCGTGAGGGCCTGGTCGAAGGCGGAGGCGAGGGCGCCATCCGCCGGCGCGTGACCGGTGGCGAGGGCGCCGGCCACCTGGGGCAGCGCCTCGATCACGCCGGCCCCGAGCGAGTGGCACACGCCGGCCGCGTGCTGCTCGGAGCGGTTGACGAGGGCCGAGAGCGTCCGCGGCCCGCCGACGCTGGATGGGCCGAGCGCCGCCGCGCCGGCCAGGGCCCACAGCACGGCTGGGCCGCGCGCGTCCCGCATCAACGCGTCGAATTCGAATTCCACCCATCGCCGGGTCCAGGGCCGCGTGCAGTCCGCCAGGGCCAGCGCGCGCCCGTTGCACAGGAGGGCCCAGCGCGCGTCGGTGGCCAGGCCGCCCCGCAGCGCCTCCCGCCAGGCGGCGTCGAGGCGCGCCGCCCATGGCAGCACCAGCAGCACCGCCGTGGGCCGCGGCTGCGGGTCCACCATGCCGAGCAGGCCCCACGCCTGCGGCGCCAGCGCCACCCAGCCATGGCCCAGCGCCTCCAGCAGCGGCGTCACCGCGACATCGCCCACGGCCCTCGCGCCAGACGCGGGCCCCAACAGGCGTTCCACGCGTCGCCACCACCGGCCGATGCGCGTGCTCGCGGCCGCGATCGCCTCCCGTTCGGTGTTGAGCACCAGGGGCAGCAGCTCCTGCTCCAGAAAGGCATGGGCCACCAGGTGACCGCCAACCCCGGGCACCACGGCTAGCCCCGCTCGCGCCGGCCGGGGCCGCGTTCCACCGCGAGCGGCCAGGCGGCCAGCATCCGGATGCGCGTGCCGATTTCCAACGGCTCGACGGGGCGCGTGGCCTCGGCCCGCCGATCCAGGTGCGCGAGCAGCTTCTCGCGCACCCGCGCCCGCAGCTCCGCCGCTCGATCGGCACGGTGGTCGAACAGCGAGGATTGCCTCAACGACGGTGTGGCCGTCGCCGCGCGTGCGGCGATGCGCTCGATGCGGAGCGCCACGGCGACGCCAAACGGGCGGGACACGCGGGCCATGTCGCGTGCCTGGCGCGTGGCTTCGGCGAAGGCTGCCGCGCGCACGCGTGCGTCGTTGGCCAGCGCATCGATGGCCCGCCGCCAGGCCTGGCGGTGCGGCAGCCGGTGCGGCAGGTCGATCAACACGGCCACCGACGTGCGCGCGAGCATCCGCTGGTGCGGATCGACATGCACGGCCTCGTGCAGCAGCGCCACGCGCGACGGGCCGCCGGCCGCGCCGGGCGGCGACCACGCGATGGGGCACCCCTCAAAGGGGTGCCCTGCCAGCGCCCGCGCGCGCTCGAGCCGACTGGCCTCTTCGACCGCCGCCGCCACGCGGTGCGAGCTGATGCGAGGCGCGGCGCCGGCGGCAAGCGGCTCGCCTCCGAGCGCACACCGTGCCACGGCATCCTCCGTGACCCACGATTCGCCGGCGGCCAGGTCGGCACCGGCCCTGGCGCGCCGCCGCTCGAGACGCGCCAGCACCGTGTCTTCGATGGTGCCGCGGTGGTACAGGTGCACGGCGTGCACCCGGCGCCGCTGGCCTATCCGGTCCACCCGGCCCACGCGCTGTTCGAGGCGCTGCGGGTTCCACGGCAGCTCGAGGTTCACCACCAGGCGGCAGCGCTGGTGCAGGTTGAGACCCTCGCCGGCCGCATCGGTGGCCAGCAGCACCTGGGCGTCGCCCTCGGTGAACCGCTCGATGGCCGCCACCCGCGCGGGCAGCGGTACGCCGCCATGGAGGATGGCTACCCGGTGCGTGGTGGCCAGCGCCGGCGCGATCGCGTCGATGGTGTCGCGGTATTCGGAGAACACCACCATGGGCTCGCGGCACCGCGCCAGCAGGCGGCGCAGGCGTCGGATCTTCGACGCGTGGCGCGCCGCCTCGCCCGCAAGCTGCGCCAGTTGCTCCAGCATCCCCCGCTCGACTTCCCCATCGTCCAGGCCCCGGACGGCCAGCCACGGTTGGTCCGCGTCGTCATCGTGCGTGTCTTCGTCCTCCCACGGCAGCGCCGGTTGCGTGGCGGTGAGGCCGGCTTCGCCCGACAGCAGCGCCAGGCGCCGCGTCACCGTGCGGCCCAGGGCCGCCGCGCTCGACGCGGCCCGGCGGGCCAGCGTGGTGGAGACCAGCAGCGCACCGCGATCGATGACGCCGCGGCCCTGGAAGACGGCGCGCGCGTACCGGTGGGCGGCTTCGAGCATCGCGCTCTCGGCGATGCTGGGGGTGACCGCCAGCAGGCACTCGCGCCGGCCGGCGGCCAGGCTGACCTCGCGGCGCGTGCGCCGGAACACCACTAGCGGATCCCCGAGCGCACCCAGGCCGGTGAGATAGGCAAACGCGGCGGGCTCGCCCGAGTGCGGGGTGGCCGACACCAGCACGAGCCACGGCACGCGCCAGGCCAGGCAGGCCACCGCGTGACCGCGATCGCTGCCGGGTGTGAGGTGGTGCGCCTCGTCCGCGATCACCAGGTCCCACGGCGCGTCCTCGATGGCTGCCAGCACCTCGGCGCGCTTGGCGAAATCAAGCGAGGCAATCACGACGCCGTTTATGCTCCACGGGTTGGCGCCCACCGGCAGCGTGGCCGCTGCCTGCGCAACGGCGCCGATGTCGAGCACCGTGCTCTCGATGCCGAAGCGTTGCCGGAGTTCGTGAGCCCAGGGGCGCCGCAGGCCCGGGGGCGTGAGGACGAGCACGCGCTCGGCGAGTCCACGCTCCCGCAGCTCCGAGACGATGAGCCCGGCCTGGATGGTCTTGCCCAGCCCCACGGCGTCGCCCAGCAGCACGCGGGTGGCGCCGCCTAGCACCGCCAGCGCCGGCTCCAACTGATAGGGCACCAACATCAGTCGCGCTGACGCGGCCGTCCAGAGCCCTCCCGCCGGGCGTTGGCCGGCGATCGCCGCCGCGGCGCATCGCAGCACCGCATGGCGCCGCCGCCGCACGGGCGAGCGCTGCACGACCGGCACCATTCGATCGAACGGCGCCACCAACCGCTGCCGAACCCCCGCATTTCCGGGGCCGCAGCCTTCAAGCTGCACCACCGAGCAGCCGGCGTAGGAGTTGACGTTCACAACTCGCCACGGCTCGCCGCGCACCTGGACGAAGCTGCCGATTAACATGCCCCCCGGTGATGCAAGTGCGGGTCCCGGGCAGCAACTCGGCTTTCTCTCGAAATTCAGTGTGCGGGCGCGGTCACCGACGCAGAATCTGCGTCGGGTTCGCTGGATGATCGCTGCAATATCTGCCGCCGCGCACCTGATGCACCTGATGCACCCGCTGCACCTGATGCACCCGTTGCACCTGATGCACCCGCTGCACCTGATGCACCTGATGCACCCGCCTATCGCGCTGTATGAATCGCGTTGAACAGCAGCCGGAAGGTGGCGTGCGACTGGCCGCGGTGTTGCGCGCGGAAGGCGATGAGCACGGCGCGGCCCGAGCCCGACTTCACCTCCACCACCGCGCCCGTGCCGGCGATGCGCGATTCGCCTTCGAGCCAGCCGCTCAGCAGCAGCGGGCTCTTGCCGTAGCGTCCCACGATGCGCGCGGTGGCGGTGGCGCCGGGCTCCGGATCGGTGGATGTGGCGGGCACGCGTTCGTAGGCGTTGCTGAAGGCGAAGAAGGCGGCCGTCTCGCGCGGCAGGCCCATGGTGAGCGGATCGTCGTCCAGTTGCAGCTTCAGCAGCGAGCCCGGGCAGAAGAACTCGTCGGGCGCGGCGCCGCGCGTCACGTTGCGCAGCGGGGCGCCGAGCAGCGTCACCGCCAGGTCGCCGGCGGAATCGAGCGCCACCAGCGTGCCGCCCGCGTCCACGAACTGCTTGAGCATGTCGGCGCCGTCCATGCCCAGGCCGCCGGCGTACGCGGCCGGCATCGATCCGGCGGGGTACCCGGTGAGCAGGCGGTCGGCGTCTTCGTCGGGGAGGATGATGGCATCGAAGCGCGCGCGCAGGCCGCCGCGTGTGATGTCGGCGTTGGTGATGGTTGTGAAGGGAAACTCGTACTGCTCCAGCAGCCAGCGCGTCCAGCCCTCGTCGGTGTTCTCCACCCACGGCTGGTACAGCGCGGTTCTCACCTCCGCCAGGGGCCGCGTGGCGCTGGGCAGCCGGCCGGTGGCGGCGGTGGCCCGTAGTCCCAGGTCGCGCGCCACCGCTTCCACGATCTCGCGCACGCCCCTGGCGTCGGCCACGACAATCGATCCCGCCGGGTAGGTGAAGCCCTGCAGCGGCATCGGCGTGGTCGTCCACGACACGGATGCGCCGGCGCCGATCAGCCGGTTGATGGCGATGCTGGCGCCGTTGCCGCGGCCGTCAATCACGTAGTACGCCGCGCCGCGCGGCTCGCCCCAGAGGCGGGCCGGCGGGATGGTCGCGTCTTCGAGCCGGCGCGTGGCGGGCGGCTCGAAGTACTGATCGATGCGGTCCACCCTTACGTTCATCTGCAGCGGCAGCGTCCAGCCCGCCACGTCGTAGGGACGCTCGGGCAGCCCGCCCGCCGTGTGGCGCGCCGGGTAGGCCTGCGTCTCGAGCAGCGTTTTCGCGTAGGCGCGGAACGGCTGCGCCATCAGCACGATGTCGGTGCCCTCCGGGTACACCGTCTCGGCCACGCGGAACGGTTCCAGCGTGCGCCGCACCTCCACGGCGCCATCCACCAGCACCGACCGGAACTTCCGGGCGGCGTGCGGGTCGTACTGATCGGGCGGGATGATGAACGCAAACGGCCCGCCCTTTCGCCCGAGGGCCACTTGTCGCTCGCCCATCCGGTAGAAGTTGCGCAGCAGGTCTTCCCGATAGCGCGACACCGCCTGCACCAGGCCGCGCGCCGCCGACAGGTTGTAATCGACGATGTCGCGGAGGTGCCAGGCGCCGCCGGGCCAGGGATGGGGAAACGAGATGGAGGGGAGGTGGCCGGGGAAGTCGCGACCACCCTCCAGTTGGTCGGGCGCCACGGTGATGGGCGAGGCCACCCGCACGCCGGCCGCCTCGGTGAGCAGCGTCACCGTGTTGTGGCCGAGCGGCGCGGAGTCTTCGTAGCCCGGCCAGTAGTAATCGAACAGCGCGTTCTGCACGACGCCGGCGCGCCCGTCTTCCTCGAGGGTGAGGGCCATGGCGTGGCCCAGCAGCCCGATGGTGCGCCAGATGAGCGGGTCGTAGTTGGCGTCGATGGGGTCGGTGGTGGGCGGCACGAAGTAGCGCGGCCCGAGCGGTCCCATCTGGTGCATCGTCAGGAACACCTGCGGGTGCCACTGCTTGTACAGGAAGCGGCCGAGCGCCTGGTTCTCGGCCAGGTTCAGCATGAAAGCGTCGCGGTTGATGTCGTGGCCGGCATAGCGATGGTCGAGCCCCGGGAGTGGCGCGCCCTCGAAGTCGGTGCCCAGCCACTGGCGGTACCAGTCGACCACCCGATCGTGGCCGTCGGGATTGAGCGAGGGGAACACGATGAACACCGCGTCGCCGAGCGCGCGCACGACGGCGGGCTCGGTGGAAGTGGCGAGCGTGTGCAGCAACTCGGGCGCCGTCTGCGTGGCGCCGATCTCGGTGGCGTGCACGCTCATGCCGATGGCGACGATCACCGGCTGGCGCTTGATGACGGCGCGCGCCGAGGCCTCGTCCAACGTGCGCGGATCGGCAAGGCGCAGCGAGGCCGCACGAATGTCGTCGAGGCGCGCCAGGTTGTCGGGCGCGGATACCACCGCGGCGACGAGGCGCCGGCCATCGGTGGTGGCGCCGGCGTCGAGCAGGTCCACGCGGTCCGAGGCGGCCGCCAGCGTCTCGACGTAGCGCTGCAGCGCCGGCCAGCCGGCCAGTTGGCGATCGGCGCCCATGCGGAACCCGAAGAAGGATTCAGGGGATGGCGCACCGGGCGGCGCGGGCGACTGCGCCGACAGCGCCGCCGACACGAGCCACGCGAAGAGGAGGAGGGCCGTCCGCGCGCGCATGAGCGTTGATGATTACATGGATGGGGTCATCCACAGATTGCGCAGATTACGCAGATGCCGTACGACTGCGGCCCGGTGACCGGCTGCGAAGCAGCCGGTCTGCGCGGAGCCGGCGGACCCCACATGAGCGGCTGGGGATGCGCGTGCCGTTCATGTGGCGGTCCACCGGCTTCGCGCCGC
>CAYJPQ010000017.1:36250-58716 GCA_964372085.1 uncultured Bifidobacteriaceae bacterium
GGGGGCCGGGGGGGGGGTTTGCGGGGGCGCCCCCCGGGCTGCGCGGGGGGGGGGCGTGCCCCGCCCTCGCCGGGCGTGTCGGCGGTCCGTGAATCGGTGAAATCAGCGAAATCTGTGGATGGCCAACCGAGACGGCGGCCCTGAAGAAAGAAGCGGTGCCGCGCGGGCCGGCACCCGGGATGGAGGTGTGGAGGTCGTTACTCGGAATCGCGGATGAACGGACGCGTCGGCAGCGGGCGCTCTTCGGCCTTGGGCGCGCTCTTCTTTTCGTCGAGGCGTGCAAACAGGGCAGCCAGGCCGGCCTGTTCGGGGTCGTAGACACCCCACTCATCCATGGCGGGCTTTGCGGGCGAACGGGGAAACGGTGTCGTGGCCATATGGTTACCCAGGGAACAAACAACAGGGAGCACCTAGGGGAGAGCAAGGCCCATGCCGCGACGGTTTGTCGGACGAACCAGGCGATTCGCTGAGGTTTCCGTCGGTGAGCCCGAAACGGCGGCCCGGTGCGGGAGCTCCAAGACCACCGGATCTCGGCCCCGCGGTTACAGTTTTGAAGGCTGACGCGGCGAGGTGGATCGCGCAACGGCCAGCATTCCCGGCCCCCGTGGCCCTTCACGAGATGGCACAGTCGTTGCGAAAGCCCTGGATGGATGATCGTCAGTTTCCTGGGCACCAAGGGCGGCACCGGCACCACCACCCTGGCGGTGAACGCCGCCGCCGACGTGCGGCGCATCACCGAGCGGCCGTCCGTGATCGTGGACCTCAAGAGCGGCCTCGGCGACGTGGCGCTCTTCCTCGGCCTGCGCCCGTACCACACGTTGCTGGACGTGGTCGACCAGGTGGCCTGGATGGATCCCGTCACCGTGTCGCGCCTGGTGACCGAGCACGACTGCGGCCTGCACGTGCTGGCGGGCAGCGACGACTTCGGCCGCCCCGCGCCGCGCGACGCCGAGGCCGTGGAGCAGACGCTGCGCTGCCTGTCAGGCCTGTACGACTACGTGGTGATTGACGCCGGATCCGCGCTCACCCCATGCTCGGCCGCGGCGCTGCAGCTCTCCGACCTGGTGATGCTCGTGGCCAATCCCGACGTGCCCTGCCTCCGCAACCTGCAGCGGCTCATCGACGCGGTGAAGCTGGCGGGCGTGGTGGGGGAGCGGCTCAAGATCGTGCTGAACCGCGCGTCGGAATTCGGCGTGCTCTCCACCGTGCAGATCGAGCGCGTGCTGGGCCTGCGCATCGCCTACAGCGTGAGCAGCGACTACCGGACGGTGGCCTCGGCCGTGAACTCGGGCGTGCCCGTGTCGGCGCTCCGCTCGAGCGAGCTGCACGGTCAGCTCGACTCGATCGCGCGCGCAATTGCCGGCGCCAACCTGGCCACGGTGGCGCCCAGGTGACTCTCGGGGGCGTCTCCAAAGCTCTCCACCGCGGGGTGCGAGCGCAGTAACCGCTGCACCGCCGCGCGCTGCGCGCCCGTGCCGCGACCGTGAATGAGCCGCACCTCTCGGAACCCCGCCGCCTGCGCCGCCCGCAGGTACTCGTCCACCACCGACAGCACGTCGCCCGGCCGAAACGCATGCAGGTCGAGCGCGTCCTCGATGGGAATGTGGACCGGTGTCTCTTCGTCCAAGCCCCAAGCCCCAAGCCCCAAGCCCTAAGCCCTCTGATACTCCGCCGTCACCTTCGTGGTGATGCCGCCCCGGGCCGTGAAATCGCCCACCACCGTCATGCGGCGCGGCCGGCACGCGGCCACCAGGTCGTCGAGGATGCGGTTGGTGGCCGCCTCGTAGAAGATGCCCTGGCTGCGGTAGGCCAGCAGGTAGTACTTGAGCGACTTCAACTCGATGCAGGCCTGGTCGGGGACGTACCGGATGCGGATGGCGCCGAAGTCGGGCAGCCCCGTCTTGGGGCACATCGACGTAAACTCGGGGCAGTCGATGGCAATCTCGAAGTCCCGCTCGGGGCGCGGGTTAGGAAACGTCTCCAGGGCGGGCGCGGTCGACATAGAATCAGTGTATACGGGAGCCGGGAGCCGGGAATGATTGACAGCCCCCGGCGACGGCGTTAGCATAACCGCCGCTTTCAACTCTTCAGGGGGTCACGATGGACGAAGCCCGCAAAATGGGCAAGTCGGAACTGTTTTCGCACTTCGCCGAACGCTTCGACATGAAGCGGACGCAGTCACGGGAGTTCTTCGAGGAACTGGCGGCGCTGTGCGAGCGGGAGCTGAAGCGCACGGGCGAGTTTGTGATCCCCGGCATGGTCAAGCTCGTGCTGCAGAAGCGCAAGGAGCGCGTCGGCCGCAACCCCGCCACCGGCGCCGAAATCCAGATTCCCGCCAAGACCGTCGTCAAGGCCCGGATCGTCAAGCAGCTCAAGGACGCGGTGCTGCCCAAGAAGTAGCCCGGCTCCGCCGGGTTACTTCTTGATCTTCCTGGTCAGCTCGCGGATCTCGAGCCGGTCGATCTTGAACTTGAGCGTGCTGAGCGGCACGCCCAGGTACCGGGCGGTCTGCGTCACGTTCCAGGCGTTGCGCTCGAGGGCGCGCACGAGGAAGTTCCGCTCGAACGTGCCCAGCGCGCGGTCGAGCAGGCTTGTGTCCGACTTGGCCCGATCCAGCTCCACCACGTGGAACTCGAAGGGCAGGTCCTCGTCGGTAATCCACTCGTGGTCGATCACGGCCACGAGCCGCTCGATCAGGTTCTCGAGCTCCCGGATGTTCCCCGGCCACCAGTAGTGCGACAGGATGTCGAGCGTCGATTCCGCGATGCCGCGCACCGGCTTGTGGAAGCGGGCGCTGTACTTCTTCAGGAAGAACTCGGCCAGCACCGGCAGGTCCTCGATGCGCTCGCGCAGCGGCGGCAGCCGCACCGGGATCACGTTGAGGCGGTAGAAGAGGTCCTCGCGGAACGTGCCCTCCTTCACGGCGCGCTCCAGGTCGACGTTGGTGGCGGCGATGAGCCGGAAGGCCGTGCGCACGGGGCGCGACCCGCCCACCCGCTCCACCTCGCCCTCCTGGATGGCGCGCAGCAGCTTGGCCTGCAGGTCGAGCCGCAGGTCGCCGATCTCGTCGAGGAAGAGCGTGCCGCCGCTGGCCAGCTCGAACTTGCCGATGCGCTGCTGCAGGGCGCCGGTGAACGCGCCCTTCTCGTGGCCGAACAGCGTGCTTTCCACCAGCTCGCGCGGGATGGCGGCCAGGTTCACGGCCACAAACGGCGCGCTGGCCTCGGACGACTCGCGGTGCAGCAGCCGCGCCAGCAACTCCTTGCCCGTGCCGCTTTCCCCGAGGATGAGCACCGTGGCCGAGAGCCTGGCCACCTTGTGCACCGTGTCGAGCACGTCCTTCAGCGCGGGGCTGGGGCCGGTGATGAACTCGCGCCCGGGCGCCGTGCTCTCGGTGTCGAGCAGCGTCCGCACGCGCCGGCTCAGGTCCTGCCGGTCCACCGCGTGGCCCACGGTGGCGCGCAACTCGTCGGGGTCCACGTCCTTGGCGAAGACGTGGTACGCCCCGCGCTTGATGGCGCGCACGGCGCCCTCCACGTCGGGCGCGGCCGAGGTGATGATCACCTCGACGAGCGGGAAGTTTTCGCGGACGATGCTCAGCAGGTCGAGGCCGTTGATGCCCGGCAGGTGGGCGTCGGCCAGCAGCACGTCCACCTCTTCGCGGTCCATCAGCGCCAGGGCCGCCTCACCTGACGCCGCGCGCACCACGCGATGGTCGCGCCGCAGCGGCTGGGCCAGCCGCTCGCGCACCTCGTCTTGCGCGTCCACGACGAGGACGGTCTTGCGGCTGGCGCTCATCGGGGCGAGTATAGCCTTGCAGAGTGCAGAGTTAAGAGTTAAGAGTGCAGAGTTGATGACGATGCTGTGGACCGTTGCTGGCGTGGCGCTCGTCCTGGCCGTGGCGGCCCTGTTGAAGGCCCGGCGGAACGCGCGGGAGGTGGCCGAGCTCACGGCGATGTACTGGCAACTGAAGTTTGACCACGGCGAGCTCAAGGCCAGGCTTGCGCCGCCCTCCGAGGCGCCGGTGGCGCCGCCGAAGGAAACGTTCGTGCCGTTGTCGTCGATGAAAAAGGGCTCTGGGCTCTAGGCTCTAGCTAGGCGCACCGCCGCCTTGACCCTGCGCGGCGTTCCGGGCGAAAGTGAGGGGTTGCCGCAGTTCGGCCGGGCCGTTCATGGACGGCCCATTCCGGCTTGAGACCTGAGGCCTGTGGCTTGACCAAGCCTCAAGCCCCAAGCCCCAAGCCCCAAAGGGAGCAAGGCGTTGGCTAACGAGTACGACGTCGTCGTCATCGGCGCGGGCACCGGCGGGTATGTGGCCGCGATTCGCGCCGCGCAGCTGGGCCTCAAGGTGGCGGTGGTCGAGAAGCAGAAGGCGCTCGGCGGCACCTGTCTCATCTGGGGCTGCATTCCCACGAAGGCGCTGCTCGAGCACGCGCACGCCCTCAAGGTGGCGCAGGCCGCCAAGGAATGGGGCCTCGTGGGCGTGGACGGCGCGGCGGTGGCCATCGACATGCCCGCCGTGCACGCGCGCAAGGACAAGATGATCTCGGGCCTCACCGGCGGCATCGAGATGCTCTTCAAGAAGAACAAGATCGACTGGATCAAGGGCGCGGCGCGCCTTGCCGGCAAGATGGGCGTGGAGGTGACACTGCACGACGGCGCGAAGCAGGCGCTGGTGGCGACGAAGGAGATCGTCGTGGCCACCGGGTCGGCGGCGCGGAGCGTGCCCGGCATCGAGGTGGACCGCACGAAGATCATCTTCAGCGACGAGGCCATTCACCTGGCGCACGTGCCCAAGTCGATGGCCATCATGGGCAGTGGCGCCGTGGGCGTGGAGTTCGCGTCGATCTTCAAGAGCTATGGCAGCGAGGTGACCGTCATCGAGCTGCTGCCGCGCCTGGTGCCCGGCGAAGACGAGGCGGTGTCCGCCGAACTCGAGCGCACGTTCAAGAAGCGCGGTATCAAAGTGCTGACTGGCACGAAGGTGACCTCGGCCAAGGCCGGCGCCAAGGGCGTGGATATCGAGATGGCTTCTTCGACAAGCTCAGGGCAAGCGGGCGAGGGGAAGCCGCAGAAGCTGAGCGTGGACGTGCTGCTCGTGGCCACCGGCCGCGGCCCCGTCACCGAGGGCCTGGGCGCCGAGGCGCTCGGCCTCAAGATGGATCGCGGCTACGTCGTGGTGGATTCGCTCTTCCGCACCAATGTTCCTGGCGTCTCGGCCATCGGCGATGTCATCACGATGGGCGGCCCGCACTACCAGTTGGCGCACGTGTCGTCGATGGAGGGCATCGTGCTGGCCGAGCGCATCGCCGGCCAGGCCGTGCAGCCCATCAACTACGACCACGTGCCGCGGTGCACGTATTGCGAGCCCGAGATTGGCAGCGTGGGCCTCACCGAGGCGCAGGCCAGGGCGGCCGGCCACGACGTGCGCGTGGGGACGTTCCCTTTCCGCGCGCTGGCGCGCGCGCGCATGGCGGGCGAAACCGACGGCTTCGTGAAGATCGTGGCCGAGAAGAAGTACGACGAGGTGCTGGGCGTCCACATCATCGGGCCGCGGGCCACGGAACTGGTGGCCGAGGCCGTGGTGGCGCTCCGCATGGAGATCACCGTCGAGGAGCTGGTCAAAACCATTCACGCTCACCCGACGATGTCGGAGGCGGTGGGCGAGGCGGCCCACGCCGCGCATGGGGCGGCGATTCACATCTAGAAGGCTTAGGGCTTGGGGCTTAGGGCGTTAAGGCGAGTATCTATGTCAACACCCGTAGTGATGCCGCAGATGGGCGAGTCGATTGCCGAGGGCACGATCGTCCGTTGGATCAAGAAGGTCGGCGATTCGGTCGACCGCGACGAGCCGCTGTTTGAGATCTCCACCGACAAGGTGGACGCGGAAATCCCGTCGCCGGCCGCCGGCGTGCTGACGGAGATCTCGGTCAAGGAAGGCGAGACCGTACCGGTCAACGCCGTCGTCGGGATGATTGGCGTTGCAGGTGCGGCAGGTGCATCGGGTGCATCGGGTGCATCGGGTGCGGCAGGTGCAGCAGGTGCGTCAGGTGCAGCGGGTGCATCAAGTGCTGCACCTGCCGCACCTGCCGCACCTGCTGCACCTGCCGCACCTGCTGCACCTGCTGCACTTGCCGCACTTGCTGCACCTGCCGCACCTGCTGCACCTGCTGCACCTGCTGCACCTGCCGCACCTGCCGCACCTGCCGCACCTGCTGCACCTGCTGCACCCGCCGCACCCGCCGCACCCGCCGATCGGCAGAAGTCTTCTCCGCTCGTCCGGCGAATTGCCAAGGAACATGCGGTCGACATCGGGCAGATCGCGGGGTCGGGCATCGGCGGCCGCGTGACCAAGCACGACATCCTCGGCTTCATTGCGGGCGGCGCGTCCGCCTCCGCTCGCGCAACGTCTGGCGAGCTTCGGCGAGACCCCGCCGTCGCGCCCTCGGGCCGCGTGGGCGCTGGCGACGAAGTGGTGCCCATGTCGGTGATGCGCAAGAAGATCGCCGAGCACATGGTGGTGAGCAAGCGCACCTCGGCGCACGTGTACTCGGTGTTCGAGGTGAACTTCAGCCGCATCGACCAGATTCGCAAGGCGAAGAAGGACGAGTACGAGCGCGCGGGCGCGAAGCTCACCTTCACGTCGTTCATTGCCAAGGCGGTGGTCGACTGCCTGCGCCGGCACCGCGTGGTCAACGCGTCGATCGACGGTGACAACGTCATCTACCGTGGCGACATCAACCTGGGCATTGCCGTGGCGCTCGACAACGGCCTCATCGTGCCGGTGGTGAAGCAGGCGGGCGACAAGAACCTCCTCGGCCTGTCGCGCGCCATCCAGGACGTGGCCGACCGCGCCCGGGCCAAGAAACTCAATCCGGACGAAGTGCACGGCGGCACCTTCACCATCACCAACCCCGGCAACTTCGGGGCGCAGTTCGGGCTGCCCATCATCAACCAGCCGCAGGTGGCCATCCTCGGCGTCGGCGCCATCGAGAAGCGCCCGGTGGTGATCGACGACATGATCGGCATCCGGCTGATGGGCTTCCTCACCCTCGGCTACGACCACCGCCTCGTCGACGGCGCCGTGGCCGACCAGTTCATGGCCGACGTGAAGAAGACGCTCGAAAACTACGACCCGTCACAGGTCTAGCGGGCAACGCCACAGAGACACAGAGACACCGAGAAGAACAAATGGTTTTCTCTGTGCCTCCGTGTCTCTGTGGCCCGTACGTCAAATGATCACTGTCGACGTTCGCCGCCTCGGCGTGGTGCCGTATGCCGACGCCCTCGAGATGCAGCGCGCGCTGGTGGACGACCGCAAGGCCGGCCGCATCGGCGACACCCTCCTTCTGCTGCAGCACCCGCACGTGGTCACCATCGGCGTGAAGAAGGACGGCCGCCGGCACATCGTGGCCACGCCGGGGCGGCTGGCCGAGCTGGGCGTGGAGGTGTTCGAGACGGGCCGCGGCGGCGACGTCACCTACCACGGCCCCGGGCAGCTGGTGGGCTATCCCATCATCGACCTCAACCCCGACCGCCGCGACGTGCATCGCTACGTGCGCGATCTCGAAGAGGTGATGATCCGCGTGTCGGCTGATTACGGCCTCGAGGCCGGGCGCATCAAGGGTCTTAGTGGGACATGGCTTGACCCTTCGACTCGCGATGCTCGCTCAGGGCAGGCAGAGAAGATCGGCGCCATCGGCGTGCGCATCTCGCGCTGGGTCACCAGCCACGGCTTTGCCTTCAACGTGTCCACCGACATCGACTTCTTCACGCTGATCGTGCCGTGCGGCATCGCCGATCACGGCGTCACCTCGCTTCTGGCCAGGCTGGGTCAGGCGCCGCCCATGGCCGAGGTGGAAGATCGCGTCGCGCGCCACTTTTGCGACTTGTTCGGCCGCATCAGTAGGGCACCCCTTTAGGGGGCGGCTGATGGAAGCGGTGGAGCAGCTGCCGGAAATCTACCGTGCGCCGGTCATCCTGCGCGACCTCAAGGGCCTCTCCACCGAGGAGGCCAGCAGCCGCCTGCGACTGAAGGATCAGACGCTGAAGTCGCGCCTGCATCGCGGCCGCCTTATCCTGCGAGAACGCCTGGCCGACTTCGCCGGCGGCCTTTCGATGCACAGGCCGGTCGAGGCCTTCTAACCGGCTGGCGCCGCATGAGCTACGAGTGGAGCGTGGTTTCGAGCCGCACGCGGTCGCGCGACGACAGCGTGGGGGTGACGAGTTGGCCGATGCCCGCCGGGACGAGCGTCACCGGCAGCATCACGGCGCGGCCGGGCGTGCCCTCCTCTTTCGTGAGGGCCACGGTGGCGATGTGCGTGCGGCCCGTGCGGGCGATAGCCGTGTGAATGATGCGGGCGGCGGCGGCGGCCAGCGTGATGGGCCCCGGCGGCCACAGCCGCGCGATGCGCGCGTCGAGGCGCGCCAGTTGCGCGGCTGACAGCACGCGCGTGGCCGACCGGCCGCCGATGGAGGCCTCTTCCCACGGCACGATGACGTGATGGGGCGGCCGTCCCAGCACCGACAGCGACACGTCGCGCGGCGCCGCGCCGGACTCCAGCGCCACGGCCATCACGACGGCGGCGCGCAGCGCCTCGGGCGCCGTGCCGAACAGCCGCGTGCGCGAGACGCCCAGTTCAGACACGCCGCGCTCCACCAGCGCCGACTGCGACGGCCCCGCGCACAGGAGGGGGGCCACCTGGTTCAGGCCGGCCACCCGCTTCAACAGGGCCAGCCCCGCCTCGCCGCCCCATTCCGCGCTTGGCGCGCCCGCCTGGTCGGCGAACACCACCACGGCGGCGCCGACCACGGCCGACACATCGCTGCCGCCCGACAGGGAGGTGGTGTACCCGTCCACCGGCCCGGCCTGCGCCACGTCCAGCGCCTTGCCCGCCGCCACCGTGCCCAGCTCGTCCACCAGGACGATTCGCGACACGGCATCGGCCGCGGCCAGGTGGCGCGCCAGTGCGCCGCCGATGTCGCCGGCTCCGAGAATCACAACGGTACTCACGCCAGAGGATTGTAATCCGTGAATGTATGATCGACCGATGGCAAGGATCACACTCGTCACGGGCGGAACCAGGGGTATCGGCTGCGCCACGGCGGAGGCGTTGCTGGAGGCCGGCGACCTCGTGGCTATTACGGGCACCACCAGCGACAGCGTGGTGAAGGCCGCGCACGCGCTGGGCACCGCCTGCAACGACCCCGGGCGGGTGGAAGGCATCGTGTGCGACGTGCGCGACCCCGCCGCGGTGGAGCTGGCCGTGCGCGCGGTCGTGGCGCGCTTCGGCGGCCTCGACGCGCTCGTCAACAACGCGGGCGTGGGCATCGGCGGCCCCATCGCCGACCTGCCCATCGACGAGTGGAACCGCATCATCGGCGTGAACCTCACGGGGGCCTATCACTGCTGCCGCGCCGCCATCCCGCACCTGCGCACGCGCGGCGGCGGCTGGATCGTCAACGTGGCCAGCCTGGCCGCGACGAACACCTTCGTCGGCGGCGCCGCCTACTGCGCGTCGAAGGCCGGCCTGCTCGCGTTCAGCGAGGCGCTGATGCAGGAGCTGCGCTACGACAACATCCGCGTCACGTGCGTGATGCCCGGCTCGGTGGCCACGGGCTTCTCGAGCCGCGAGGCCGACAGCGGCGCGGACTGGAAGCTCCTCCCCGAAGACGTCGCCCACGCCATCGTCGACGTGATGGCGCACCCCGCGCGGAGCCTGCCGAGCCGCGTGGAGATCAGGCCGGCGAAGCCGCCGCGCAAGCCGTGATCGCCGGACGCTACCAGCCGCTCGAGCCCGTGCGCCCGGGGGCGCCGTTCAAGGCGCGCGATGCCAGCACGGCGCAGACGGTGGTGATCCACGCCGCGCCGGGTGCGGCCGCGTTTCACCGTGGATGCCTCGTGGCGGGCATCTTCCACCCCTCCCTCATCACGATGTTCGACGTGTTTCGCGACGAGGCCGGCGCCACGTGCGTGGCGGTGGAATGGGTCGAGTCGAAGTCGGCTCGCCAGGTGATGGCGGGCGTGCCGTTCAACGCCCGGCGGGCGGCCGCGATTGCCGCCGAGATCGCCGACGCGGTCGCCGAACTGCACGCCAGCGGCGTGGCCCACGGCGCCATATCGGTTGACTCGGTGCGGCTTACGGCCAAGGGCAAAGCCAAGCTCGACCTCACGAGCGCGGTGTCGGTGGAGGGCGCCAGCGTGGCGGCGGACGTGGCCGCGCTTGGTACGCTGCTGCGGGAGCTGGGTGGCCCGGCGCTCGGTGTGCCCGGCGACAGCAGCGCCGCCGTGGTGGCGGCCCAGTGCCGAGCGCTCGTCAGCTGACCGTGAACAGCCACTTCGGCAGGTCGATGTTGCCGCCGGTGACCAGCACCACCACGCGCTGGCCCGCGGCCGACGCCTTGCCGGCCATCACGGCGGCCGTGGCGGCCGCGCCGGCGCCCTCGACGATCAGGTGCTCCTCGGTGGCCAGGCCGCGCATGGCGCGCGTGAGGTCGTCTTCGCTGACCGTCACCACGTAGTCCACCACCTGCCGCACCAGGGGGAAGGTGATGCTGCCGACCTCGAGGTTGCCCACCAGGCCGTCGGCCAGCGACGCGCGGGGCGTGATCGCGGTGATGCGGCCGGCCTCGAGGCTGAGCGTGAAGGGCGACGAGGCCTCCACCTCCACGCCCACCACGGTGGCGCGCGGCGCCGCGGCCTTCACGGCCAGGCCCACGCCGCTGGCGAGCCCGCCGCCGCCGAGCGGCACCACCACGACGTCGAACTGCGACAGGGCCTCCATGATCTCCAGGCCGATGGTGCCGGCGCCGGCAATCACGTCGGGGTGGTTGTAGGGCGAGATGTAGACGCCGCCCTCGGCCTCGGCGAAGGCCTTCGCCTTCGTCTCCGCGGCATCGTAGTCGTCGCAGTCGTTGTGCAGCACCGCGCCGTGCCTTCGGATGGCGGTTTGCTTGGTCTCGGGCGCGTCCCCGGGGGTGAAGACGACGCACGGGAGCCCCATGCGCTCGGCCGCCAGCGCCAGGGCGCGCCCGTGGTTGCCGGCCGAGGCCGTCACCACCAGCGGCGCGCGCTCGGGGTCGCCCTCCAGCAGCCGCAGCACCGCGTTCATGGCGCCGCGGATCTTGAACGAGTGCGTGAGGTTGAGCGATTCCAGCTTGAGGTGCACCGAGCCGTCGGCGATGGACGACAGCCACGACGAGGGCAGCAGCGGGGTGGGCGCCAGCATCTGGCCGAGGCGCCGCCGGGCTTCGTACACGTCGAGGACGCCTGGCAGCATCATGCCTCCTGCAGCAGCCGCGGCAGCTCTGCGACAAACGCCGACCGCGCCATCACCAGTCCCACGCCGGCCTCCCGCGCCTGCGCGATGAGCTCGGCCTGCACGTGCGACACAAAGCCCACCGTCGGCACGCCGGCCAGCGCCGGGTCGGCCTGGAGCAGGGCCAGGGCCTCTAGCGGCCGCACGCGCACGCTGTTCAGGTCGAAGATCACCAGCCGCGGCGCGCGCTCGCGCACCGCCGTCACGATGGCCTCGGGCGAGCGGGCAAACGCCAGCTCCACGCCCAGGCCCTTGGCGGCTGACGAGATCTTCGACGCAAACAGCAGGTCGTCGACGGCGGCGAGTACCATCTCCCTGCTATCCTACCCTCTGTGATCCTCGAAATGGCGGCGGCGCCGCCCTTCATGAAGAACGGATTCGTCCTGGGGTGCGAGCGCACCCGGGAGGCCGTGTACATCGACCCCGGCGACGAGGTGGAGGAGCTGCTGGCCTTCATCGAGGCCGAACAGCTGCACGTCAAGCACCTGCTGCTCACGCACGCCCACGTGGACCACGTGTCGGGGCTGGCGGCGGCCCGGCGCCGGCTCGACGCGCCCATCCACATGCACAAGGCCGACATGGAGGTGTATGCCAACGCCGTCGGCTACGGCAAGGTCTTCGGCCTTCGCGTGGAGGCCCCGCCGCCGGTCGACCACTTCTACGACGGCAGCGTCCTCCGGTTTGGCGACTACGAGGTGTCGGCGCACCACACGCCGGGCCACTGCCCCGGCGGCGTGTGCCTGGCCGTGACAAGCCCAGGCCCCAAGCCACAAGCCCCAAGCCTTTTCGTCGGCGACACCCTCTTCGCCGGCTCCATCGGCCGCACCGACCTGCCGGGCGGGGACTATGCCACCCTGATGCGATCCATTACACAGGTGTTGTTCCCCTTTGGGGACGCCGCCCGGGTCTTCCCCGGCCACGGCCCCGACACCACCATCGGCCACGAGCGCCTGACCAACCCATTTGTGCTCGACTACCTGTCACGTACGTAACCACAGAGGCACAGAGACACAGAGGAAAACACCTTGTCTTTCAAAATGCCTGCGGCGGCTCAGCGGCACTGGCATTTCGAAAGTATTGGTATTTCTCTGTGTCTCTGTGTCTCTGTGGCCCGTACGTGATTGGCCCGTTCGTGATTCAGGGCTGGTGGGCCACGGCGAATTTCACTCGGCCCACGGTGATGCGGTCGCCGTCCTTGAGCACCGCCTTGGCCGCCTTCTGGCCGTTGACCAGCGTGCCGTTGGTGCTGCCCAGGTCCTCCAGCGTCAGCTCATCCTGCTCGCTCAGCACCCACCGGCAGTGCACGCGCGACACGAGCGCGGCGTCCACGATGAAGTCGGCGCGCGGGGCCCGTCCCATGGTCTTGAGCGTGCCGGGCAGGATGCGGAAGGACAGGCCCTGATCGGGAGGGTC
Organism: uncultured Bifidobacteriaceae bacterium; assembly: GCA_964372085.1. Classification (GTDB taxonomy): domain Bacteria; phylum Acidobacteriota; class Vicinamibacteria; order Vicinamibacterales; family UBA2999; genus 12-FULL-67-14b. The sequence continues at coordinate 48,982 of CAYJPQ010000017.1, forward strand.
GACTGACTGCAAAATCCACATTGGCAATTCACAATTCACAATTTTCAATTTGCAATTGGAAGCCCAGAGCCCAGAGCCCAGAGCCCAGAGCCCGTAGTGTAACGGAACTGTCGATCCGAGCCATTCGTAATCATGGGTAGCTATGTCGAAATCCCGCAAATGGACCATGGGCGCCGTCGCGCTCGGCGTCGCCGGCGCCGCCGTGTACGGCATGGTAACCGCCAACGGCTCGTCGAACGCCATTGACCCGTCGCGCCTGGCCGCCGTGGAGAGCGGCCCCATGGTGCGCTCGGTGGTGGCCACCGGCAAGATCGAGCCCATCACGAAGATCGAGATTAAGTCGAAGGCCAACGGCATCATCGAGCGGCTGCTGACCGACGTCGACCAGCGGGTGGCGCCCGGCCAGGTGCTGGCCGAGCTCGACAAGGAAAACCTGCGCGCCCGCCTTCGCGAGGCGCGCGCCAACCTCGAGGCCGCCCGCGCCGCCCTCGCCGGGGCCGAGGCCCAAGCCGCCAAGAGCGCCATCGAGGCCGAGTCGCCCGACGTGCCGTTTGCGAAGAACGCCTACGACCGGGCCGTGTCGCTGCACGCCCAGAAGCTGGTGGCGCCCGAGCAGCTCGACGCCGCCAAGAACATCTACGAGCAGTCGCTCAACCGCCAGCGCGCCGCGCAGTCGCAGTTGCTGATCGGCCGCGCCAAGGTGAACGAGGCGGCCGCCCAGGTGTCGCAGGCCGCCGCCGCCGTGGAGCGCGCGGAAGAGGAGCTCGCCAACGCCACAATCAAGGCCCCCATCGCCGGCACCGTGCTCACGCGCGACGTGGAGGTGGGCAGCCCCGTGTCGTCCATCCTCAACCTGGGCGCGAATGCGTCGCTGGTGATGACCCTCGGCGACATCGAGCAGGTGTTTGTCCGTGGCAAGGTGGACGAGGCCGACATCGGCCAGGTGCGCCTGGGCATGCCCGCCCGCATCACCGCCGAGAGCTTCAAGGACAAGGTGTTCCAGGGCAAGGTCACCCAGATCTCGCCCATCGGCGTGGAGAAGGACAACGTCACCACCTTCGAGGTGGAGGTGTCCATCGACAACGCCGGGCGCGAGCTCAAGGCCAACATGACGGCCAACGCCGAGATCGTGCTCGAGGAGCACGCCAATACCCTGGTGATCCCCGAGGCGGCCATCACCTACGACGCGCAGAAGAACGCCTTCGTCGACGTGGCCGACCCCGCCGCCGACACGGGCCGCCGCCGCGTGCCGGTGACGCTGGGCATCGGCAACGGCACGAAGACCGAGGTCACAAGCGGCCTCAAGGCGGGCGACAAGGTCGTGCTTCCGGGCTAGCCCCAAGCCCCAAGCCCCAAGCCCTTATGCGCGAAGCGCTCACCCAGGCCCTCGACAACCTGCGCGCCAACAAGCTGCGCAGCTTCCTCACGATGTTCGGCATCCTGTGGGGCATCATCGCCGTGGTGGTGCTCTCGGCCACCGGCGAGGGCTTCCAGCGCGGCAACCAGGTGGTGCTCGAAGAGCTCGGCAAGAACATCGCCATCGTCTGGGGCGGGCGCACCACCATGCAGGCCGGCGGGCAGCGCGCGGGCCGGCCCGTGCTGCTGACGCTGGACGATGCGAGGGCGCTCGAGCGGGAGGCGGGGCTGGTGGCCGTGGTGAGTCCCGAGATCAATCGAGGGCTCCGCATCAAGAGCCGCCACAACGCCGCGTCGCTCTCGGTGCACGGCATCGAGCCGCAGTACCAGGCCATCCGCACCATCGACATCGAGCAGGGCCGCATGTTCGCGGCGGCCGACAACGACCAGGCGCGCCGCGTGGCCATCATCGGCGCCGACGCGTGGGCGCAGCTGTTCGGCGCCCGCGACGGCCTCACCGAAACCGTGGAGCTGAACGGCGTGCCCTACGCGGTGGTGGGAAAGATCCGCAAGAAGAACCAGGACAGCAACTACAGCGGCCCCGACAACGACAAGGTGTTCGTGCCGTTTGCGGCCATGGCCCGCGATTTCCCGCGCCTCGACGCGCCGCCGGGCGCCGTGTCGCAGATCATCGTGGCGCCGAAGCCCTGGGTGGTGGCCGATCTGCCGCGCGTGCTGCGCGAGCGCACCGGCCGCATCACCGACGTCGACTGGCCGCTCGAGCGCGACGTGCGGCACGTGCTGGCGCGCCGCAAGGGCTTCAACCCCGACGACCGCGACGCCATTTCGGTGTGGGATACCTCGCTCGAGAGCCTGATGTTCGCCCGGATGATCGACACCATGCGCGAGTTCTTCTCGATTGTCGGCGTGATCACGCTGGCGCTGGGCGGGCTGGGCGTGATGAACATCATGCTGGTGGCGGTGCGCGAGCGGACGCGCGAGATCGGCGTGCGCAAGGCGCTGGGCGCCACGACGACCGCCGTGCAACGGCAGTTCTTCCTCGAGGGGTTTTTCCTCACCATGCTGAGCGGCGCGCTGGGGTTCGCGGTGGCGATTGGGCTGTGCGCGCTGGTGAACCTGCTGCCCATGCCCGAGCGGTTCCAGGGCATGGTGATCACGTGGGGCGCCGGCGCGCTGGCGCTGGCCACGCTGGTGGCGATCGGCGTCGTCACCTCCACCTATCCGGCCCGCCGCGCGGCGTTGCTGCCGCCGGTGGAGGCGTTGAGGTACGAGACGTAGACACGGGAGCCGGGAACCGGGAGCCGGGAGCCGGCGTCGGGCCCCAAGCCCCAAGCCCTAAGCCCTGAGCCTGAGCCTGATATGCAACTACTCCGCGAGATCATCCGTGAGGCCTTTACCGGGCTGATGCGCAACCGGTCGCGGGCGCTGCTGTCGATGCTCGGCATCTCGTGGGGCATCGTGTCGGTGGTGATGCTGCTGTCGTACGGCAACGGCTTCCGCGACGCGCTGGCCCGCGGGTTCCGGGGCGCCTTCGGCGACGCGGTGGTCATCGTGTGGCCGGGGCAAACCAGCGCGCAGGCCGGCGGCGAGCGGGCCGGCAAGCGCATCCGCTTGAAGCTGGACGACGTGATGGCCGTCGGCGAGCTGCCGTTCGTGAAGGCGGTGAGCCCCGAGTTCGCGCGCGACTTCCCGCTGGTGTGGGGCGTGAAGCAGGGGTCGTACCTGGTGCGGGGTGTGTCGCCCGAGTACGCCACCATGCGCACGCAGCCGGCGTCGGCCGGCCGCTTCTTCGACGCCGAGGACGTGCGGCTGCAGCGCCGGGTGGTGTTTCTGGGCAGCGAGGTGGCGCGCAAGATCTTCGGGGCCGTGCCGCCGGTGGGCCAGCGCGTCCGCATCGGCGGCATGGCGTTCGAGGTGATCGGCGTGCAGAAGGAGAAGGTGCAGCTCTCCAACTACATGCGCCCCGACCGCGAGTCGATCTTCATCCCCTACTCGACGGCCGGGCAGCTCTGGAACACCGAGTACTCCACGGTGATGGTGTACCAGGCGGTGGATTCCACGCTCGAGGACCAGGCCACCGCGCAGGTGAAGGACCTGCTGGGCCGTCGCCTGGGCTTCAGCCCCACCGACGAGCGCGCGCTTCGCATGTTCGGCTCGTCGCAAACCCAGGAGATCACCGCGGGCATGACCACTGGACTGAAGCTCGTGCTCGGCTTCATCGGCGTGCTCACGCTGGCCATTGGCGGCGTCGGCGTGATGAACATCATGTTCGTGTCGGTCACCGAGCGCACGCGCGAGATTGGCATTCGCAAGGCGCTCGGCGCGAAGCGGCACGCCATCCTGCTTCAGTTCCTGCTCGAAGGCCTGGTGACGGCCTTCGCCGGCGGCGCGGCCGGCGTGCTGGTGTCGTGGCTGGTGGTGTTCCTGGTGAGCCCGCGGCCCTTCCTTTCCGAGCTCCTGGACGACGCGAGCCGGTCGGCCGACATTCACCTTGGCCTGTCGGTTGAGCTCCTGGGCGTGTGCGCCGGCATCCTGATGGTCGTGGGCCTGGTGAGCGCGTTGGTACCGGCCCTTCGCGCGTCGAGGATGGACCCCATCGAGGCGCTCCGCTACGAGTAGGAGCTCGCGGGAATGCGGCGCGCGGTAAGATGCTCGCATGACGTCTCCGGGCCGAGTCCTCCTTGCCGGCGCCGTCGCGTGCGGGCTGGTGGCGGCCACCCTCGCGAGGCCGTTGGGTCAGGCGGCCCCCGCCACCGACCGCGTGGCGGCGCTCAACCAGTCGCTGGCCCTCGGCGCCCGGACGCTGGCGCGCGACGAGCGCACCGGCTACCTGCGTGCCGTGCTGCAGGCCCTGGACATTCCCGAGGAGTCGCAACTGCTGGTCTTCTCCAAGACCGGCGCGCAGCGCGCGCACACCAGCCCGAAGAACCCGCGTGCGCTCTACTTCAACCAGTCGGTGGCCGTCGGCTACGTGCCTGGCGCACCGTCGCTGGAGCTCGCCGCGCACGACCCGCAGCGGGGCCTCGTGTTCTACACGCTCAACCAGGCCGCCGGTGGCGCGCCGGCGTTCACCCGTCAACCCGGGTGCCTCGCCTGCCACGTGGCCCCCGACACGCTGGGCGTGCCCGGCGCCATCGCGCGCAGCCACCTGGTGGATCGTGGCGGCACCGTGGTGCCCGGCGAGCCCGTCGTGTCGGTGGATCAATCGACCATCCACACCGCCCGCTGGGGCGGGTGGTACGTGACGGGCAAGATCTTCGGCCCCCCCTATCAACCCCTGGGGCACCATGGCAACCTCACCGCGATGCCGCATCCCACCAGGGGCCCTGCCATCGTCTCGGACCACGTCTCAATCGAGTGGCGCAACAGCGAACCCGAAACACGCGGCTACCTGTCGGGCGAAAGCGACCTGGCGGCGCTGCTGGTGTTCGATCACCAGGTGCGCGCCATGAACCTGCTGACGCGGCTCAACCGCGAGGCGCGGGTCCCGGGCGCTGACGTCTCGCAGGGGCTGTTGCGCGACCGCGTGCGGGAGCTGGCCGATTACCTGCTGTTCATGGATGAAGCGGCGCTCGGCGTGACCACCGATCCCCGCCAGGGCTTTGCCTCGCACCTCGCGGCGAGCGTGCCCGCCGACCGGCAGGGTCGCTCCCTCGGCGAGCTCGACCTGGTGCGGCACGTCTTCCGGTATCCTTGCAGCTACATGGTGTACTCGGGCGCCTTTACCGCGCTGCCGACGGCCGTGAAGGACGCGGTCTATCGCCGCCTGTTCGACGTGCTGTCGGGCCGCGTGGCCGACGCGCGCAACGCGCGAGTGCCCGCCGACAGGCTCGCCGCCGCCGAGATTCTCCGCGACACCAAGGCCGACCTTCCGGCCGGCCTGCGCTGACGCCCGTCCATCCAAGGAGCACGAATGATCCGGTTGTGGTTGGCGGCCCTCCTTGCAATGCCCATGGCCGCGGGCCTCGTTCATCCCGCCACCGCGCAGGAGACGCCCACGCTCGCGGGCCGATGGAGCCTCAACCGCGCGTTGAGCCAGTTCCCCAAGGAGGTGGGCTTCAACGCGGACTGGATGTCGGGGGCCACGGCCGGCGGCGACTCCACACCAGGCGGCCGCGCAGGGGCCGCGTCTGGGGGTGGCGGCAGGACAAACTTCCCGGTGAGCCGGGAGAGCCGCGAAGACGCCACGCGGCGCCGGATCCTCACCGATGAAGTGCGCGAGCCCTCCGCGTCGCTGACCATCACCGACACGGCCACGGAGGTTACTATCGCGGCCGGCACCGGCGCGCCGCGCACGTTTCATCCCACCGGCAGGGCCGAGGTGCTGCAGGAGGGTGATATCCCCCTGACGGTGACGGCTACCCGGGAAGGCGGCCGGCTCGTGGTCGTCTACAGGGTGGTGCAGGGACGCGAGCTCCGCTACACCTATTCGCGAATCGCCAGCCCTCCGCAGCTGGTGGTGGAGGTGCAGTTCCTCGAGCGCGGCAAGGGCGACACCGTCAAGCGCGTGTACGACTCGGCCCCCGCATCCGTCTCCGCTCGCGAGGCGTCCGGCGAGCCACGGCGAGACCCCGCCGTAGCGGCCCTGGGCCGCGAAGGCGGGCCTGCCGCACCCGCTGCACCCGCTGCACCCGGTGCACCTGCCGCACCCGCTGCACCCGCTGCACCCGCTGCACCCGCTGCACCCGCGCAGTCCTTCGATCAGCGCCCCGACGCACAACTGAAGGGCCTGACGAAACTGGGCGTCGTCGTGGAAGGTCTGAGCACGCAGGCCACCTCCTGCGGCCTTCAACAGGACGCGCTCGAGCAGGCGGTGATCAAGCCGTTGTCGGCCGCGGGTCTCACGGTGGCGCGCAACACCGACGAGGACACGTACCTCTACGTGAACGTGATGACCGCGACCATGGCCAACGGCCTGTGCATCTCGCGTTACGACGCGTACCTCTACAGCCACACTACGGCCAGCCTGCAGTACCACGCCGCCCCGGTGCTGGTGGACGTGTCGCTGATGCACAAGGGCAACCTCGCCGCCGGCGCCGCGGCCTCGCACGCGGAGGCGGTGGTGAAGGGCGTGCAGGATTACGCCGGTCAGTTCGCGACCCGGATCCGCGAAGCGAACAAGTAGCGGTTACTCGTAGGTCGGATAGTCCGGCTCGTACATCGCCGCCTCGATGAAGGCCGGGAGGTCGGCCGGCTTCGCCACGGTGGCGAGCCCCTCCGCGTAGGCCACTTCCGCCACCGCCACCGCGATGCGCACCGACGTGTGGCGCACGTCCGAGAGCGGCGGATAGAGGCTCCCCTGGTCCAGGTCCGACTGCGAGACGCACCCGGCCAGCGCGCGCGCGGCAGCCAGGAACATCGCGTCGGTGACCCGCGTGGCGCCCACCGCAATGGCGCCCAGGCCCACGCCAGGGAAGATGTAGCAGTTGTTCCCCTGCCGGGGCACGAACGTCTTGCCGCCCAGGCTCACCGGGCCAAACGGGCTGCCCGACGCAAACAGCGCGCGTCCCCGGCTCCACCGGTATGCCTGCTGCGCCGTGCACTCCGACTTCGACGTGGGGTTCGACAGTGCAAAGATGATGGGGCGCTGGTTGAGGTGTGTCATCTCGGACACGACGCCCTCGTTGAAGGTGCAGCCCACCGCCGCCACGCCGATGATGGCCGTGGGCTTGAGCGCGCGGATGGCCAGCAGGAAGTCAGGAATCGGCATGTGCTCGTGCGCGTAGTTCGCCTTGTGCGGGGCCAGGTGGTCGCGGCCCTTCACCACCAGCCCCTTCGAGTCCACCAGCCAGCAGCGCCGGCGCGCTTCCGCCTCGGGCAGGCCCTCGGCCATCATGGCCGCCGTGGTGAGGTCGGCAATCCCCGTGGCCGCCTCGCCCGCGCCAAAGAAGAGCAATCGCTGGTCGGCCAGCGTGCCGCCCGTGATACGCAGCGCCGAGATGAGGCCCGACAGCGCGACCGCCGCCGTGCCCTGGATGTCGTCGTTGAACGTGCAGATCCGGTCCCTGTACTTCGCCAGCAGCCGGAACGCGTTGTGGTTGGCGAAGTCCTCGAACTGGACGATGACGCCGGGGAACACCTTCTGCGCGGCCTCGATGAACTCGTCCACCAGCGCGTCGTAGGCCTCCCCCGTGAGGCGCCGCTGGTGGTGGCCGATGTAGAGCGGGTCGCCCAGGTTGCGCTCGTTGTTGGTGCCCACATCCAACACCACCGGCAGGCACGCCGTGGGGTGGATGCCGGCCGCCGCCGTGTAGAGCGCCAGCTTGCCGATGGGGATGGCCATGCCGTTGGCGCCCAGGTCGCCCAGGCCGAGGATGCGCTCGCCGTCGGTGACCACGATCATCTTCACGTCGCGCTCGGGCCAGTTCCGCAGCGCCTCTTCCACGTGGCCGCGATCGGCGGCGCTGATGAACACCCCTCGCGACCGCTGGAAGATGTGCGCGTACTCCTGGCACGCCAGCCCCACCGTGGGCGTGTAGACGATGGGCATCATCTCCTCGAGGTGGTCGGTCAAGACGCGGAAGAACAGCGTCTCGTTGCGGTCGTGCAGCGCCGTCAGGTTGATGTACTTCTCGAGCTCCGTTGTCTTGCGGCGGAAGTTCTCGAGGACACGCTGCACCTGCTCGGCCTGGGTGTTCACGTGGTGGGGAAGCAGGCCCCGGAGGCAAAGTGCATCGCGCTCGGCCTGTGTGAAGGCGGTGCCCTTGTTGAGTGAAGGATCGCGCAGCAGCGCCGCGCCCGTGGGGGTCATGACCGTACCTCTCCTTTGATTGTGACACGGGCGCCCAGCGTGCATCGCTTCTGCGCCAATCGCGGCGATCGTGTGTTACAACATGGCATGCCCGCCAAGGATCCCCGCGTCGACGCCTACATCAAAAAGGCCGCGCCGTTTGCTCAGCCCATCCTCCGTCACATCCGCACGGTGGTGCACGAAGCCTGTCCCGACGTGGAGGAAACCATCAAGTGGAGCGTGCCCGCCTTCGACTACAAGGGTCCGTACTGCGGGATGGCCGCGTTCAGGGCGCACGTCCGGTTCATCTTCTGGAAGGTGCCCTCGCCGGCGAAGGGACACATCACGTCGATCGACGACCTGCCGCCGGTCACGACTTTGGTGCGCGTCCTGAAGGCCGCAGCGGTGTTGAACGACAAGGGCGTGAAGAAGGCGCGGACGCCCAAGGCCGCGAAGGCGCCGCTGGCCACACCCGCCGACCTGAAGGCCGCGCTCGCGAAGAACAAGAAGGCGCTGGCCACCTTCAACGGCTTTCCGCCAGGCCAGCGCCGCGAGTACGTGGAGTGGGTCACCGAGGCCAAGCAGGCCGCCACGCGCGCGCGTCGCGTCGCCACCGCCGTGGAGTGGATGGCGGAGGGGAAGAGGCGGAACTGGAAATACGAGCGATAGGCACGCGGGTCAATCATGAGTTACCAGCTGAACATTGACCAGAAACCCACGCACCTGCATGTGATCGTCACCGGCGAGAACAGCAAGGAGAACGTTGCGAGCTACATCGAGGATGTGTTCCGCGAATGTGCGGACCGCAAGTGCCCACGGGTCCTGGTGGAAGAGCACCTGGAGGGCCCACGCCTGTCGATGATGGATGTGTTCGACCTGGCGTCGATGGGAGGAGGACGGCCCATCCCCGCGGTGAAGGCGATTGCCTTTGTCGTCGTGCAGACCGCCAGCGACATGATGCAGTTCGCCGAGACCGTGGCCGTCAACCGCGGGTTCCCCATGAAGGCGTTTGCGACGGTGGCCGACGCCGAGGAGTGGCTGGTCCGCGAGAGCGAGCGCGGGGCGTAGCTGTCCCGGTAGCGGCAACCCATCGATACCGGTGGAGGCAAACCTTTTGGGGTTGCCTGGTGAGGCCCAAGGGCGGCATCATGTCCGTCCCCGGGCACCTCCGCGCGCCCACTCGCGTGATTCGGCGCTCGCTGCGCTAGGAGTGGCGCGGAAATCGCGTCTCACTCGCTCGGATTGCGTGACGCTTGAACGGGCCTCTTGAAATGCCATCCCCTTCCCGGCCCGAAGCCTCGTGCGGATATGGCCATGCTCGCGGGCGACGAGATCAGGCCAGTGGCCGGGACTGGCCTCGACTTCGCTCGGCCCAGGAAAGTCCCGGCCCTCCGAGTCTGGAGAGGCGCCCCCCGCGCGGAGGATTCCGGGGAGGGCATGCCGCCGCCCTCGCGGTGCGAAACGGTGGTGCGGGCGACGCCAGTTGGCCGGGACTAAAGTCCCGGCCCTCCGAACTCAGCGCAGGACGTCGAACAGGCGGCTGAACTTCAGCGTCAGCGACCGGTCCGTTCGCTCGGCGCGGTCCGGGAACAGGTCGTAGAGCCCGTGCGAGTCGTTGTAGACGATGA
>CAYJPQ010000018.1:0-40281 GCA_964372085.1 uncultured Bifidobacteriaceae bacterium
GAAGGGAGAAGGGAGAAGGGAGAAGGGAGAAGGGAGAAGGGAGAAGGGAGAAGGGAGAAGGGGAGTGGCGCGGAAGTTGCTTCCTTCACGGTATGCCACAAGAAAGAGGGAAGTTGGTGCCCATCGAAGATCGGACCTATTCGTTTGCCCTAGCGTTGGTTCGGGCGTCTCGCGGACTTGCGCTGCGGGATGATGCTAGCCGGATCATCTGGCACCAACTGCTGAAGAGCGGAACTTCCGCTGGCGCCAACTCCGCCGAGGGACCGGGTGCCCAAAGCCGCCCTGACTGGCTCACTCGCCGGCACATCGCGTTGAAGGAGATGCGAGAAGCCTTGTATTGGCTACGCTTGCTCAGAGACGCGGGCCTGGCCACGCCTCAAGGAACGGCCGATTTGATTGACGAAGCCGACCAGTTGGTCGCCATCCTCACCACGGTCGTCAAGAACGCGCGTCGGGAGCCTCAGCCTGAGCAGTAAGTGCCCAGGCGGGCACCGTCTTCTCACTTCTCACTTCTCACTTCTCACTTCTACTCCGCGCGCAGCGCGCTCGCCGGATCGGTGGCGGCGGCGCGCCGGGCCGGCATCCAGCACGCCCCCATCAGCACCACGGCGAACAGCAGCCCGGTGCCGCCAAACGCCACGGGGTCGATGGGCGGCACGCCCACGAGCAGTGTTTCCGCCAGCGTGCCGATGACACCCGCCAGCACCACGCCAACTGCACCGCCGGCGGCCGCCAGCCACCCGGCCTGCCGCACCACCATCCGCTGCATGGCGCCGCTCGACGCGCCCAGCGCCATGCGGATGGCCATCTCGCGCCGCCGCTCGGTCACGACAAACGCCATCAATCCGTAGAGGCCGAGCGCGGCCAGGAAGATGCCGACGGCCCCCACGCCGCCCGCCGTCCACGCCGCCACGCGCTGGGGAATCAGCCCAATCGACGCGGCCTCCTCAAATGACTGGAGCACGATCACTGGCACGCCGGGCTCAACCTGGGCCATGGCCGCGCGGATCTCGCGCGCCACGCCCCTTCCCCCCGCCGCCTTCACGAAGAGCGATCCGCTGCCCATGGGAAACTGCGCCAGCGGCACGAAGATGAACGGCAGGCCCCGGTCGCTGTAGTACCGGTACTTGGCATCGGCCACCACGCCCACGACTTCCACCGGCTCGTACTTGTCGGGATCCACCTCGTGCATCAGGCGCTGGCCCACGGCCTGGCGCCCGGGCCACGCCACCCGGGCAAACGCCTCGTTCACGATCGCCACCCGCGCGGCGTGGTCGCGGTCGGCGGCGGTGAAGTCGCGGCCCGCCACCACGCGCGTGCCCACCGTCTCGAAGTAGCGCGGCGTCACCACGTTCCAATCGGCATCCACTTCGTCCGTGCCGTTGGCGTTCTGGTAGCCCGGCGCCTTGAGGCGGCCGAGGCCGAGCGAGCTGCCCTGCAGCGGTACCTGGTTGGCAAACGACACCGAGGTGACACCGCTGATGCCGGCGAGCCGTTTCTGGAAGCGGTCGACCAGCGCCACCGCCTGATGGCCCTGGTATCCGGAGATCGACACGTCGATGCCCGCAAGCGCGACGCCGGCGAATCGGTAGCCCGGGTCGGTGTGCGCCACGTTCTGCAGTGTGCGCATGAACAACGAGGCCGTGATCGCCAGGGTGAGCGACAGCGCCACCTGCGCCACCACCAAGATGTTGCGCCCGCGCAGGCGACGGCGATCGGCAGTGGCGTAGGCGCCGTGTAGCGAGGGCGCCAGGTCGCCGCCAACCGCCAGCCGCGCCGGGGCCAGGCCGAACAATACCGCCGTAACCAGCGACGCGCCCAGCGCGAACGCCGCGACGCGTGGGCTCACGGACAGGTCGAGGTTGATGGCCACCGGCAGCGCGGGCAGGAAGCTCTCGAGGCCGTTGATGAGCCACACCGTGAGTGGCAGGGCCGCGAGCCCCGCGACGACGAAGAGCACCAGGGTTTCGGTGAGCAACTGGCCGATGAGGCGCCAGCGTCCCGCGCCCACCGCCAGTCGCGTCGCCATCTCGCGCCGGCGATCGGCCGCGCGCGCCAGCAGCATGCCCGCCACGTTGCTGCACGCGATGGCCAGCAGCGCCGTGGTCATCGCAAACAGCAACCCGATGAAGCCCATGAAGGGCAGCCGCACCGGCGGGGGAATGCGGCCCGTGGCCGAGACGGCGATCTGGTGCCGCTTGTTGACGCGCGGCTCCTCGGCCTTGAAGGCCTCGATCAACGTGTTCAACTCGGCCTGTGCCTGTTCGGGGCCCACCTCCGGCTTGAGGCGCCCCACGGCCATGATCCACGAGCCACCCGCGTTGTCGAGGATGTCGGCATTCGGGCGCCCGCGAACCGGTCCCACCATCGACACGGGCACCCACACGTCGGTGCCCACAAAGGTGAGTCCCTCGAACCCGGGCTCGGCCACGCCCACCACCGTGAAGTCGCGGTTGTTCAGCCGCAGGGGCTTGTCGAGCACGGTCGGGTCGCCGCCGAGACGCTGCATCCAGAAGGCGTGGGTGAGGACGACCACGGCCCGTTCGCCAGGCACGGCATCGTCATCGGGAAGGAAGAAGCGGCCCAGGGCGGCACGCGTGCCGAGCACGTCGAAGTACGACGCCGACACCAGGGCGCTGTGGACGCGCTCGCTCGTCCCGTCCTGGTGGAGGCTCATGGGTCCGCCGCCGAATTCCACCGCCGAGATGCCGGCCAGGGTCTTGGAATGGGCCTTCAAGTACTTGAAGACGCCATAGGACATGTTGTCGAACCCGTCGCCCTCGTTCGACCGGCCGATGTCCACCACCTCCGCCGCGTTGCGGATACCGGCCCCTGGCTTGATGAGCAGCGCGTCGATGAGGCTGAAGATCGTGGTGCTGGCGGCAATCCCCAGGGCCAGCGATACCACCGCGGTGATCGAGAAGATGGGGCTGCGAGCCAGCAGCCGAAAGGCATGGCGGACGTCGCCAAAGGTGAACATTGCCGGATTAGACTGGAATACACAGCTGATTGTTTCAGCTCGGGCGGGTGCGTCGGGTGCGTCGGGTGCGTCGGGTGCGTCGGGTGCAGCGGGTGCAGCGGGTGCAACGGGTGCAGCGGGTGCAGCGGGTGCAACGGGTGCGAAAACTGTCATCATTCCAGCGGTTGGCCCTGTGGACGACGGCGTTCACCTATCTGCTCATCCTGGTGGGCGGGCTGGTTCGGGCCTCGGGGGCGGGGCTTGGATGCCCCGATTGGCCCCGGTGTTTCGGCGGCTGGATTCCGCCGGCCTCGGCGGCAGCCCTGCCGCCGCAGTTCGACCCCGCGCAGTTCAACTCCACCCTGATGTGGACCGAGTATTTGAACCGCCTGCTCGGCGTGACCGTGGGGTTCCTCATCCTGGCCGCCGCGGTGTCGGCGTGGCGCCACCATCGCCGAGACGCGCGCATCCTGTGGCCGACGGTGGCCGCGTTGCTGCTCACGGGCTTCGAGGGCTGGCTGGGCGGCCGCGTGGTGGCGCACGAACTGGCCGCGTGGATTGTGACCGTTCACATGATCGTGGCGCTCATCATCGTGCAGCTGCTGCTGTACGCGACGGTTCGCGCGTTTGACGCACCCGCTGCACCTGGTGCACCCGCTGCACCTGCTGCACCCGCTGCACCCGCCGCGCCCGCGCCCCGCGCATTCGCCAACGCGGTGATGGTCCTCATCCTGTTGACGCTGTCGCAGGTCGTGCTCGGTACACAGGTGCGGGGCAAGGTGGACGAGGCGCTGGATGCGGTGGTGCCCCGTGGCGAGGCGCTCGCCACGGTGGGCCTGTTCGATACGCTGCATCGCGACTTGTCGCTGGTGGTGTTTGGCGGCACGCTCGTGGTGCTGCTGTGGCTCTGGTCACGGCACCCCGCGGCGCTGGTGGTGGGCCGATGGGCGGCTGTCGTGGCCGGCCTGGCGGCGCTGCAGGTTGCGCTGGGGGTCGTGATGGCCTATGTGTCGCTCACCCCGGCCGCGCAGGTGGCCCACCTCACCGTGGCCAGTCTGCTCCTGGGCGCCGAGACGGTGGTGCTGTTGATGGCTTGGAGGCCGGGTGAGCTTGCCTGATGCCCGATTCGAGCCTCTTCGCCTATCTCTCGCTCACGTTCATCCTGGTGATCACCCCGGGATCCACCACTGCCGTGGTGGTGCGCAACACGCTCGAGGGCGGCCGGCGCGCCGGCCTGTACACGGCGCTCGGCGCCGCGGTCGCCAACAGCACCCATGCCACCCTGGCCGGTATTGGCCTCTCCGTGCTCATCACCACGTTTCCGGGAATCGTCGACGTGGTGCGCCTGACGGGCGCGGCCTACCTGGCCTGGCTGGGCGCGATGAGCCTCCGCCGCGCGTGGCTGTTCGCGGACGGCGGCCTCCGCCTCGGCCAAGCCGCACCTGATGCACCTGATGTCCCCGATGCCCCCGCGACCCCGTTCTTTCGCGATGGTGTAACGATCAATATGCTGAACCCCGCGATCATCAGCTTCTACGTGGCCATCGTGCCGTCGTTCGTGCCCGCCGGCGCGCCGCGCCTCTACTTCCCGATGCTGGCCGCCCTGCACGTGGGAATGGCGCTGGTGTTCCACTCGCTGTGGGCGACGGCGCTTGGCGCCGCGCGCCGGTTCTTTGCGCCCCCCTGGTCGCGCCGGGCCCTCGAGGCACTGACGGGCCTGGCGCTGTTGGCGCTCGCCGCCCGCGTGCTGGTAGGCTGATTTCGATGTCCTTCCGCGCCTCCACGCGCCAGGCGACAGCCGTGGCCCCGCCCGCGGTGGAGACCGATCCCGACATCCTGGGCCGCTATCTCGAAGACGCGGCCCACTTTCCCGGCGGCCGAACGCCGGGCGTCGTCCGTCCGCGTTCGCTGGACGAGGTGGCGGCGTGCGTGAAGGCGCACGAGCACATCCTGCCGGTGGGCGCGCAATCGTCCCTCACGGGCGGGGCCACGCCGCTCGGCGATGTCGTGCTCAGCACGGAACGTCTCATCGCCATCGAGGTGCGCGGCGATCTCGTGCGGGCCGGCGCGGGCGTGCCGCTGCTGGCGCTGCAGGAAGCGCTGGACCTGCACGGCCGGTGGTTTCCGCCCGTGCCCACCTACCTGGGGGCGTTCGTGGGCGGCGCCGTGGCCACGTGTGCCGCGGGCGCGGCCACGTTCAAGTACGGCACAGTGCGGCCATGGGTGGAGGGCCTCACCGTGGTGCTGGCCGGCGGTGACGTGCTGGAGATTGCACGGGGACAGGTGACGGCCTCGCCCGAGGGGATCTTCGCCATCGAGACGTCGAGCGGCCTGCGAACCGTGTCGCTGCCGCCCCTGGCCATGCCCGACGTGCCCAAGCGATCGGCCGGCTACTTCGTGCAGCCAGGCATGGATCTCGTGGATCTATTCATCGGCTCTGAGGGCACGCTCGGCATCATCGTCGACGCCGTGCTGCGCACGGTGCCCCGTCCGGCGGGCACGTGCCGGGCGCTCGTGCCGATGTCGGGTGAGCCGGCGGCCATCGCGCTGGTGGACGAACTGCGCCGCGCGTCGCAGGCCACATGGGCATCGCACGATCGGGCCGGCCTGGACGTGTCGGCCATCGAGCACGTGGACGGCCGATCAATCGAGATGCTGCGCGAGGACGGCGTGGACCGGCGGCTCGACATCAGCATTCCCGCCACGGCCGGCGCCCTGCTCATCATTGAAATCGAGTTGCCCACGGCGGCCGACGCCGCCGAACTCTGGAGCCAGCTCGAGTCGGCGCGAGAGCCCTTGGCCCCCGACACGCCGCTCACGCGGCTGTGCCGCCTGCTCGACCGCCACGGCGTGCTCGACGACACCGAGCTGGCGCTGCCGCACGAGCGGGCGCGCGCGGCGAAATTCGCCGAGCTGCGCGAGGCCGTGCCGGCCGGCGTGAACCGGCGCGTGGCGCAGGCCCGCCACGACGTCGATCCCCGCATCCACAAGACCGCCGCCGACATGATCGTGCCGTTTTCGCGCTTCGGCGAGCTGATGGCCACGTGCCGGCGGCTGTTTACCGACCGGGGCCTCGACCTGGCGGTGTGGGGCCACATCTCCGACGGCAACGTACACCCCAACGTGATTCCGCATCGCGCGGGCGATATGGAACTGGCGCAGCAGGCCATTCTCGCGCTGGGCGTGGAGGTCATCCGCATGGGCGGCTGTCCGCTGGCCGAGCACGGCGTGGGCAGGAGCGCCATGAAGCAGTCGCTCGTGCGCATGCTCTACGGCGAGGAGGGCATCGACGCGATGCGCCGCGTCAAGCTCAGCCTCGATCCGGCGGGGCAATTCGCATTGGGTGTGGTGTTCCCGGCACAATAGGGTGTGCTCGCCCAGGTCCAGGCCGCCGTTGACCAACGGCCGGCCGGGACGACCCTGATCCTCCTGTTTGATTTCGACGGAACGCTCGCCGAATTCAACCCCGATCCTGCCGCCCCGGTGCTCGCGCCGCACCGGCGGGGCTGGCTGGAGACGCTGTGGCAGCGTCCCGACACCGCCGTGGGCGTCGTCAGCGGCCGTCGTCTCGACGACCTGCGCCGGCGCACGGCGCTGTCCTCCACCGTCTACCTCGCGGGCCTGCACGGGCTGGAGATCGAGGTGGAGTCGCGACGGTGGGCGCATCCGGATCTCGACCGCGCCGGCGGCATGGTGCGCGGCCTGGCGGCCCGCCTTGCCGAGGTGGTGGCGGCCTTCCCCGCCGCGGCGGTGGAGGACAAGCACGCCAGCGTGGCCATTCATGCCCGGCGCGTCCTGGCCGACGCGCGCGCGCAGGTGTTTGCCCACGCCGATCGCGTGGCGGCGCCGTGGATCACGGCCCGCCTGGTGCGGCGGCTCGAGGGCGACGCCGTCGTGGAATACCTGCCCAACATCTCCGGACACAAGGGCGAGGCGCTCGCGTGGATCGTGCGCGACGTTGAACTGCGCACGGGCCGGCCCGCGTGGGTCGTGTACGTGGGTGACGACGTGACGGATGAGGACGCGTTTCGCGCCATCAAGCCGGGGTCGGGCATCGCGGTGCTCGTGGGTTTGCGGCCAACCGCGGCGAC
Organism: uncultured Bifidobacteriaceae bacterium; assembly: GCA_964372085.1. Lineage (GTDB taxonomy): Bacteria > Acidobacteriota > Vicinamibacteria > Vicinamibacterales > UBA2999 > 12-FULL-67-14b. Next base: position 7,051 of record CAYJPQ010000018.1, read on the forward strand.
CCACAAGGTGGACGGCATTGTCGAGGTAGATAAGCTCTTGAGCTGGCTGGCGTCCAGAGAGTAAGGTCAGGACAGTTCCCATGAATTCAGCTGAGCTGGTTGCGACGCTCGGAGACCGTCTCCGGGACACGCGACTCATCGTCGTCGCCAATCGCGAGCCCTACATCCACGTGCACCGCACGCGCGCGGCCAGGGGTGTGTGGAACTGGCTGCGCCGCCGCGGCGAAGAGACCGCGGTGGATTGGATGCGCCCGGCGAGCGGCCTCGTGACCGCGCTGGATCCGGTGATGCGGGCCTGCGGGGGGACATGGATTGCGCACGGCGGCGGCAGCGCCGATCGTGAAACCGCCGACGCGAACGGACGCCTGCGCGTGCCACCCCACAAGCCGTCGTACACCCTGCGCCGCCTGTGGCTCACGGAGGAAGAAGAGCAAGGCTATTACTACGGCCTCTCGAACAACGCATTGTGGCCGCTGTGCCACATCGCTTACGCCCGGCCCGAGTTCGACGAGTCGGACTGGCAGCAGTACGTGCGCGTGAACCAGCGGTTTGCCGACGCGGTGGTGGAGGAGGCCGGCGACTCCCGTGCGGTGGTGTTCGTGCAGGACTATCACTTTGCGCTCGTCCCGCGCATGGTGAAGGAGCGGCGCCCCGACATCACGGTGTGCCAGTTCTGGCACATCCCGTGGCCCAACCGTGAGGCGTTCCGCGTGTGCCCGTGGGGCGAGGAGATCCTGCACGGGCTGCTCGGCAACGACCTGCTCGCGTTCCACATCCAGTACCACTGCAACAACTTCCTGGACACCGCAGACCGCATGCTCGAGGCGCGCGTGGACTACGAGCACTTCACCGTGTGGCGGGGCGGCCGGCCCACGTTCGTCAAGCCCTTCCCGATCAGCATCGACCCGTCGCTCTGGCGCGGCCCGGCGAAGGCGGCCGACCAGGCCGCGGAGTTGAAGGCGGTGCGGGCGAGGTTGGGGCTCGGCGGCGAGCGGCTCATCTTCGGCGTGGACCGCCTCGACTACACCAAGGGCATCCCCGATCGGCTGCGGGCGTTCGATCGCCTGCTGCAACGGCATCCCGAGTGGGTGGGCCGCGTCACCCTGGTGCAGGTGGGCGCGCCCAGCCGCGATCATCTCGCGCGCTATCGCGAGCTGGGCCAGGAGGTGGATGCCTGCGTCGCGGTGATCAACTCCCGGCACGGCACCGATCGGTGGCAGCCGGTCGTGTACCGCAACGCGCACCACACACCGGAGGAAGTGGGTGCGCTCTACCGCACGGCCGACGTGTGCGTCGTGTCGTCGCTGCACGACGGCATGAACCTGGTGGCCAAGGAGTTCATCGCCGCGCGCACCGACGAGCGCGGGGTGCTGGTGCTGTCGAAGTTCACCGGCGCGGCCCGGGAACTGGATCAGGCGGTGCTGGTGAATCCGCTGGCCGCCGACAGCTTTGCCGATGCCCTGCACGCCGCGCTCTCGATGGCCCCCGACGAGCAGGCTCGCCGGATGCGGGCGCTCAGGGCCACGGTGTCGTCGCACACGGTGTTCGATTGGGCAGCGGCGCTGCTGACGGCCGCTACGCGGATGGAGCTCGTGTCCCGATGACGCCGCTCGCGCTGGACCATGGCGCGATTGGCAACGGCCGCGTGCTCGCCCTGGTGGGGCCCGACACCAGCATCGACTGGCTCTGCCTGCCTCGCTTCGACAGCCCCTCGGTGTTTGCCCGCCTGCTCGACCGGGAGCACGGCGGGTCGTGGGCCATCGACGGCGTTGGCGTGCGCGCCCGGAGGTCTGCCTACATCCGCAACACCAACGTCCTCCGCACGGAGATCACCGCCGAGGGGGGACGCTTCGAGGTGATCGACTTCGCGCCGCGCATCCCGCGGGGGCTGCGGGAGGATGCGCCGGTGGAGGTGTGCCGTCTCGTGCGGCCTCTCGAGGGCACGCCGCGCGCGTTCACGCGGTTCGACCCGCGTCCCGATTACGGCCGTGCGGCGGTGGAGATGGTGGCGGCCGACCGCGGGCTCGAGGTGATTGGCGGGCCCACGCGCCTCTGCCTGTCGTCGAATGTCGCCCCGGCCTACATCGAGGGTGGCGCCCCCTTCCGGGTGGACCGGCCGCTGTTCTTCGTGCTGGCGGCCGTCCGGCCGTCGGCCATCGATTCGGGTCCGGCGGCCGAGAGCGCGCTCGAGCAGACCATCCGCGGCTGGCGTGCGTGGGCCAAGACCTGCGCCCTGCCATCGTTTGCCGCGGAGGCGGTACTGCGGTCGGCGCTCTGCCTCAAGCTGCACGCCTTCAGCGAGACCGGCGCCATCATCGCCGCCACCACCACCAGCGTGCCCGAGGCCCTGGGCTCCGGGAGGACGTGGGACTACCGCTACTGCTGGCTGCGCGACGCCGCCTTCGTGGTGGAGGCGCTGCGGCGGCTCAGCCACCTCGCCGAGGGCGAGCAGTTCGTGCGCTTCCTGCGCGACGTGGCCGATGCGGGCCCGCTGCAGCCGGTGTACGCCGTCACCGGCGAGCGCAACCTGGACGAGACCATCCTGCCGCACCTGTCGGGCTACGACGGCGCCGGCCAGGTGCGCATCGGCAACGCCGCCTATTCGCAGACCCAGCACGACGTGGCCGGGGAACTGGTGCTGTGCCTCGAGACGATCCTCACCGACCCGCGCGTGGTGCACGACGACCCCTCGGTGGCGGGGCTCCTCGAACGCCTCGTCGACCAGGCCATGGCGGCGTCGGTCCTGCAGGACACGGGATTGTGGGAATACCGCACCCTCCCGAGGCACTACACCTTTTCCAAGGTGATGTGCTGGGTGGCCGCGCACCGCGGCGCGGAACTGGCCGACGCCCTCGGGCTGGACGGCCACGCCGCCACGTGGCGCACCTGGGCCGCCGCCGAGCGCGACCGCATCCTGCGCCATGCCTACAACGCCGACCTCGGGTTCTTCACCCAGGCCCTCGACGGCACGTACCCCGACGCGTCGAACCTGCTGCTGCCCACGCTGGGGCTGGTGGATGCCACCGACCCGCGGTTCCGCTCCACCGTGCGGGCCTACGAGCAACGCCTGGTGGAGGGCGGGCTGATGCTGCGCTACCGGCACGACGACGACTTTGGCGAGACGACGAGCGCGTTCTCCATCTGCTCGTTCTGGTGGGTGGAGGCGCTGGCCATGATGGGCGAGGTGGACGAGGCCGTGGCGCTGTTCAACCGCCTGCTGACCTACGCCAACCCGCTCGGGCTCTTCTCCGAGGACATCGATCCGGCCACGGGGCGCCTGCTGGGCAACTTCCCCCAGGCCTACACCCACGTGGGCTTGATCAACGCCGCCATCACCATCGGGGAAATCCTCGATGCCAGGGACGGCCGCTTCCGCGCCTGGGCGTAAGCCCCCGTGGTGTCCGGCTTCAGCCTGGACCAGCCCTGTTACAACGCTCGTCCCACCGCGCCGCGTTTTGCTAACCTGATCAGCTGTGCGACTGCTGACGATGCTCGCGCTCGGGTGGCTGACCGCGATCGTCCCCGCGGCGGCGCAGCCGCCCGGCATCCACAACGGCCGGACGGGGGGCCTCGACGTGGTGCCGCCCCGGGTGGACGACTCGATCGATGTGGACGGCCGCCTCGACGAGGCGGTGTGGGCCCGCGCCGCGGTGATGGGCGGCTTCTCGCGTTACGCGCCGGTGGACGGCGCGCCGGCCGACCAGCCCACCGAGGTGCGCGTGTGGTACTCGCCCACCGCCGTGCACTTCGGCATCCGCGCCACCGCCGCGCCCGGCACGGTGCGGGCGACGCTGGCCGACCGCGATCACATCAGCTCGGACGACCACGTCATCATCTTCCTCAGCACGTTCAACGACGGCCGGCAGGCGCTGGTGTTCGGCGTGAACCCGCTCGGCGTGCAGATGGACGGCGCGTTGGCCGAGGGCACGCGCGGCGGCGGCGGCGGCTTCGGCGGGCTCGCGTCGGGCCGCGAGGCGCCCGACCTCAGCCCCGACTTCGTGTTCCAGTCGAAGGGCCGGGTCACCGACGAGGGCTACGAGGTGGAGATGCGCATCCCCTTCAAGAGCCTGCGCTACCAGTCGGCGCCCCGGCAGGACTGGGGCATCCACGTGACGCGGGTGGTGCCGCAGCAGGGCGTGGAAGACAGCTGGGCGCCCGCGCGCCGCGAGGGCGCGTCGTTCCTGGCCCAGGCCGGGCGGCTGAAGGACCTCCACGACCTGCGCCGGGGCCTGGTGCTCGACCTGAACCCGGTGGCCACCTCGAAGATCGACGGCGCCGCGCGGCCCGCCGGCTGGGGCTACGACCCGTCGCGCCCCGAGTTCGGCGTGAACGTGCGATGGGGCGTCACCTCGAACCTCACGATGAACGGCACGGTGAATCCCGACTTCTCGCAGGTGGAGTCGGACGCGGGGCAGTTCCAGTTCGACCCGCGGCAGGCGCTCTTCTTCCCCGAGAAGCGGCCGTTCTTCCTCGACGGCATCGAGCAGTTCGCCACGCCCAACAACCTGATCTACACACGGCGCGTGGTGGCCCCGCTGGCCGCGACCAAGCTCACGGGCAAGATCTCGGGCCGCACCAGCATTGCCTACCTGGCCGCCGTCGACGACCGGGCCATGTCGGCGTCGGGAGACGACTATCCGGTGTTCAATATTCTGCGGCTGCAGCGCGACCTGTTCACCTCGTCGCGGGCCGCGCTCGTCTACACCGATCGCCTCGACGGCGACCGATCCAACCGCGTGATCGGCGCCGACACGCGGCTGGTGTGGCGCGACATCTACAGCCTGTCGCTGCAAGCGGCGGCCAGCCGCACGGCCATCGGCGGCGCCGCGACCACCGCCCCGTTATGGCAGGCCGTGTTCGCGCGCACGGGCCGCCGCTTCGGGCTCCGCTACACGGCGCGCGGCGTGGACCCCGACTTTCGCGCCGCGGCCGGCTTCATCTCGCGCACGGGCGTGGCCGCCCTCACGGCCAACCACCAGGTCATCACGTACGGCGCGGCGGGATCGGCGCTCGATCGGTGGACGAGCGACGTGCTGGTGGACGGCACGTGGCGGTACGACGACTTCGTCTCGGGCCGGCCGTCGCAGGATCGCAAGCTTCACTTCAACAACAACTTCCGGTTTCGCGGTGGGTGGGACGTGGGCGGCTCGGTGCTGATCGAGAGCTTCGGCTACGACGAGTCGCTCTACACCAACCACGCGCTGGGGCAGGAGACCGCCGCCGGCATGCAGTTCCTGCCGTTCGTGGGCGGCGAGCGGTTGCCCAATCTCGACTTCGTGATCTCGGCCAACACGCCCCAGCGCGCCGGCCTCGAGTTCAACGGGTTCGGCCTATGGGGCAAGGACGAGAACTTCTACGAGTGGTCGTCGGCCGATATCGTGTTCCTGAACGCCGGCCTGGCGTGGAAGCCCACCGAGAAGCTGCGCGTCGACGCGCGCTACCAGCTGCAGTCATTCCGCCGCCGCACCGACGGAACCATCGTCGGCATCCGCCGCATCCCCCGGCTGAAGATGGAGTACCAGATTTCGCGGCCCATCTTCGTGCGCGTGGTGGGGGAGTACAGCAGCGATTGGCAGGACGACCTGCGAGATGACTCGCGGACCAACCTGCCCATCTACACTCGCAACGCCGATGGAGGATACGACCGGGCGGCGAAGACCTACCTGAAGACGTTCCGCGCCGACTGGCTCTTCTCGTACCAGCCCACGCCCGGCACCGTGCTCTTTGCCGGCTACGGCAACTCGCTCGAGAACCTGGACGACCCCCGCGCCTCGCGCCTGACGCGCACCACCGACGGCTTCTTTCTGAAGGTGAGCTACTTGTTCCGGCTGTGAGGCAGTGCTGTGCGCCGCTGCTGTCGTTCGTGTATAAGTTCGACTAATTGCGGGAGCCGGGAGCCCTTCGACTGCGCTCAGGGCCAGTCGGGAGACGGGAGACGCCATGCTGAACGAGTTCAAGGAATTCATCGCCAAGGGCAACGTGATGGACCTGGCGGTGGGTGTGATCATCGGCGCCGCGTTCCAGCGGATCGTCGACTCGCTGGTGAACGACATCGTGATGCCGGTGGTGGGCTTGGTGCTGGGCGGCACCGACTTCACCAACCTGTTCGTGCTGCTCAAGGACGGCGTGAAGGCGCCGCCCCCGTACGAGACACTGGTGCAAGCCAAGGCTGCGGGCGCCGTGGTGTTCGGCTACGGCGCCTTCGTCACCCAGGTGGTGCAGTTCCTCATCCTCGCCTGGGTCGTGTTTATGATGGTGAAGGCCGTGAACCGGATGCGGCGCACGGCTTAATCCCGCCAAGCAGTTGAGTGGCCGGCCCTACGGGTGTGTCATCCACAGATTGCGCCGATGACGCCGATTCGAGTCCCGCCGGCCGCCTCATCGGAGACGGGGCGTTCGCGGAGGCCGGTCGAAGGGCCGGCCTCACGACCGGACGACGAGATCCGGTCCAGGAGTCCAAGCAGGGGTTGTCGGTGGACTCCTGGCCCGGGTCTCGTCATCCGGTCACGGCGCTCCGCGCCGCCCGCGAACGCCGCGGCCCGTCATCGGCGGAATCGGCGGCATCCCTGATGACTGCGGCCGGCGCGCGCCGTGACGCATCTCGGCCACTCAAGTGCGCCTACGGATAGGGGTTAGGCCGCTGTCAGGCGCAGGTGGCCGATATGGTGCCGGCCGTGCCAGGCATAGATCTGGAGCAGCCAGTCGACGGTCACCGGCCCGCGGTCGGGATGCACGGCGGGGCGGCTGAAGTCGGACTCGGTGAACCCTTGCAGCATCACGTGCCAGCGCTGGTGCAGGCCCTCGAGGATCTTGATGGAGTGGATCGGATCCTCGGTGCGTGAGTCCACCAGCTGCGCCCAGAGCGTCTCGTTGTAGGGCTTGATGGTGGGCGCGTCTTCGGTGAGCGCCAGCCGGAACCGGATAAACGCGTTCATGTGGCTGTCGGCCAGGTGGTGCACAACCTGGCGGGCGGTCCAGCCGCCCTCCCTGTACGGCTGATCAAGCCGTGCCGAGGGCAAGACGGCCGCCAGTTCGGCCGGGAAGCTGCCGATGGCCGCAATGCAGATCCTCCGCTTCTCAGCGGTCGGGTTGGGATCGAAGACAAACTCGCCGGTGGGGTATCGGGGATCCATTACCGGATGATACAGCCGGGAGCCGGGAGCCGGGAGCCGGGATTCGGGAGACGGACCGACTCTGCACCCTCGGCACACCAGGCACCCGAAGGCACCCCGGCACCTAACCATTCGTCCCAACTTCCGTCAAAGTGATACGGATGCATCAGACCGAGGTTGATGTCGTGGCTGCGGCCCGGCGGGGCGACCGCGACGCGTTTCGGGCACTGGTCGAGCGTCATAGCCGCTATGTGTTTGCCCTGGCGCACCGGATGACGGGCAGCGCCCAGGATGCGGAGGACGTGGTGCAGGACACCTGGCTCAAGGCCCACCGCCAGCTCAGTCGTTTCGAGGCCCGTGCCGACTTCCGGACCTGGCTGCACCGGATCGCCGTCAATTGCTCGATCGACCTCATTCGGGCCCGGCGGCACCGCGAGGAGGCCCACGATCCGGTCGACCTCGAGCAAGGGCCGCTCAGCGAGCGGGGCAGTGACGGCCAACCGACCCCGGAGCGCCTGGCCGCCAGCGCCCAGATGTCAGAACGGGTGCAGGCCGCGCTGGGGGCGCTGACCGCGCTCGAGCGCGCGGCGTTCACGCTGCGCCACGTGGAGGGCATGTCCATCGACGAGGTGGGCGCGAAGCTGGGGTTGAAGACGAGCGCCACCAAGCACAGCGTGTTCCGCGCCGTGCGCAAGATGCGCACGGCGCTCGAGCCGTTCGTGGGCCACGGATGAAACACAGATGAAGCTGGGCCACAGATGAAACACGGATGAAACACAGATATCAAAGGCAGGTCTCGACGTGCGCGATCATCTGACAGACGACGACCTGGTGCTGCACTTCTACGGGGAGCTGCCCCGGGCGGACGAGGCACGCGTGTCCGAACACCTGGCCGCCTGCGACGCCTGTCGCGCGGCCGACGCGACGCTGCGCGGCGTGCTGCGCTTGGCTGACGCGGTGCCCGACGTGGAGGTGCAGCCCGGGTTCGAGCGTGACGTGTGGGCGCGCCTCGAGCCGCACCTCGACGCGCCGCGCTTGGGCTGGCGCGCCTGGTTCTCGGCGCCCCGGTGGGCGTGGGCCGGCGGCCTGGCGGCGCTCGTGGTGGCGGCGTTTGTGGCCGGCCGCTTTTCGGGCCCGGCGACCTCACCCGCCCGACCCGACCAACCTGTCCCACCTGCCCTCCAGGCGGAAGTGGCGCCGGGCCGCGTGTTGCGCGCGGCGGTGGGCGACCACCTCGATCGGTCGCAGATGGTGCTGGTGGAGCTGCTCAACTCCGACGCCACGCATCCCGACCGGCGTGCCGCCGAGCAGGCCCGCGCCGCCGACCTCGTTGCCACCAGCCGCCTGTATCGCCAGTCGGCCGAATACGCGGGCGATGCGGCCACCGCCGACATCCTCGACGATCTCGAGCGCGTGCTGCTGGAGATTGCTAACGCTCCGGCCGACGCCACGTCCAAGGAATTGACCGACTTAAAGGCGCGCATCGCGGCGCAGGATCTGCTGTTCCGCGTGCGGGTGACGGCCTCGGAGATGCGTCAACGCCGTGAACCGGATCGCGAGACTGGCGATCGCCTTCCGCGGCGCGCCCCCGTTTCGTAGGGCGCCGGCAGATGGATTCGTAGGGCGCCGGCAGATGGAGGGCCGGGTCTTCAGACCCGGCCACTGGACCTGCCGCCACGTGGAGGGCCGGGACTTTAGTCCCGGCCACTGGAGAGAGACGATGAGCAGAGTGATAAACCACTGGTGGATCGCGGCGGCCTGCGCCCTGGCGTTGGCGCCGTCCGGTGCGGCCGCCCAGGGCGTGGAGCGGGATGCCGACCCGAGGCAGCGGGCGCAGGATGAGCGCCGGCGCGCCGAGGACGACCGCCAGCGCGAGGAAGACCGCAAGCAGCGCTTCGAGGATCAGTACCAGCGCGCGCAGGAGATGCTCGAGGACGGGCGATGGGCGGATGCCGTCGCGCGCTTCCAGTCCATCGTCGACGCCAAGCTGGCGCGCGCCGACGCGGCGCTCTACTGGAAGGCCTACGCGCTCGACAAGCTGCACCAGCAGGCCGATGCGCTGGCGGCGGTCACCGAGCTCATCAAGGGCTATCCGTCCAGCCGGTGGCTGGGCGATGCGAAGGCCCTCGAGATGCAGGTGCGGCAGAACGCCGGCCAGGCGCCGCGGCCCGAGGCCGAGTCCGACGAGGAACTGAAGCTGCTGGCCATCCAGGGCCTGCAGCACTCCGACCCCGAGCAGGCGGTGCCCATGCTCGAGACGTTCCTGCGGGGCAACCAGTCGCCGCGCCTCAAGCAGCGCGCGCTCTTCGTGCTGGCGCAGAGCAACTCGCCTCGCGCCCGCGAGGTGCTCACGGGCATCGCCCGCGGCGGCTCGAACCCCGACCTGCAGAGCCGCGCCATCCAGTACCTGGGCGTGCACGGCAGCCGCGACAACCGGCAGGTGCTCGCCGAGATCTACGGCAGCGCCACCGACGTGGGCGTGAAGCGCCAGATTCTCCGCGCGTTCATGGTGGCGGGCGATCGTGAGCGCGTGCTGGCCGCCGCCACCACCGAGAAGACCCCCGAGCTGCGCACCGAGGCCGTGCGCCTGCTGGGCGCCATGGGCGGGCGCGACGAGCTGTGGGCGCTCTACCAGAAGGAATCCAGCGTCGACGTGAAGAAGCAGATCCTGCAGGCCATGTTCGTGGGCGGCGACGCCGCGCGGATGATCGAGGTGGCCAACACCGAGGCCACTCCCGAGCTGAGACGCACCGCCGTGCGCCAGTTGGGCACCATGAGCCGTAGCAAGACGGGCGACGCGCTGGTGGCGCTCTATGCCAAGGAGAAGGACGCCGAGATCAAGCGGCAGGTCGTGAACGGTCTCTTCATCCAGAACAATCCCGAGGCGCTGGTGGCCATCGCCCGGAAGGAAACCGACGCGCAGATGAAGAAAGATCTCGTGTCGAAGCTCTCGCTCATGAAGTCGAAGGTGGCCCTCGACTACCTGATGGAGATCCTGAACAAATGACCGCCGCCCTTCGCGCGCTCGCCGCCGCGGCCCTGGTCGCCACGGCCGCCCCCGCCGCCGCGCAGGCGCCGCGGCTTGCCAACGGCCGCCTCGAGACGCACGCGGTCGCCTCCGGCCTGGCGCGAGACTTCCAGGCCGTCGCGTCACGCCTCGCCGAGCCCACCTGGCTGGGCTACGCGGTGCCGGTGATGGAGGGGGATGCCTTCATGTGCGACTGGACCGATCGCAGCCGCGCCGTGTCCACCGCACCCGTGCACCTGGAAGCCTCGACGGTGTTCTTCGTGCTCTACCGCGTGGAGGCCGGCCAGGTGGTGCGCATCCGGTCGTATTCCGAGGATTGCCCGCTCGATGCAGGCGGCAAGGCCGTGCACTGGTTCACCGGCGTGACCGCCGCCGACAGCGTCGCGTTCCTCAAGACGTTCGTCACGCCCACGGCCACCGGCCGCGTGGCCGATGGCGCGGTGTCGGCCATTGCCATGCACGCGGGCGCCCAGGCCCTCGACACGCTGCTGGCCCTCGCGCGCCACGACGCCAGCGCCAAGGTGCGCGGCCAAGCGCTGTTCTGGTTGGGACAACGAGCGGGACAGCAGGCGGTGGGCGCCATCACCTCGGCCATCGAGCAGGACCCCGACACCGAGGTGAAGAAGAAGGCGGTGTTCGCGTTGAGCCAGCTTCCGAAGGACGAGGGGGTGCCGCTGCTCATCGAGGCCGCCCGGTCCAACAAGAACCCCGCCGTGCGCAAGCAGGCCATGTTCTGGCTGGGCCAGTCGAAGGATCCGCGGGCGCTGAAGTTCTTCGAAGACATCCTTCGGCCGTAGGGGCGGGCCCCTGGGCCAGCCCATTCCAACCCTCGCCATGCCCCGCACCGTCCAATCGCGCGAGGTATGTGACATGCGAAGACTTGCGCTCGTGGTGGCCCTGCTGGCGTTCCCCTCTGCGTCCTCTGCGTCATCTGCGGCCCTGGGTTCATCTGCGGCCCAGGCGCAGCCGGTTCGTGGCGACTGGACGGCCGACACCCGCAATACCTGGCAGGATGCCGACGGCGAGCCGCGCATCCAGGTGAGCCTGCGCAGCTCGGCCGGCGACAACCGCTGGGGCTTCGGCATCCGCCTGCGCGACCTGGCGGGCCTGCCCCCGGCCGCCGTGTCGTCGGTGGCCGACTCGGTGCAGTTCTCGTGGACCCGCGAGGCCGGCGTGTTCCGCTTCACCGGCTCGTTCAACCAGGGCCGCGGTGCGGGCACCTACACCTTCGCCGCCGATCCGGCCTTCGCCACCAATATGGCCGCAGCCGGCTACCGCAACCTTTCCACCGACGATATCGTCCGGCTCGCGGTGATCGACGTGACGACCGCGTTTGCGCGCGGCATCGCGCAAGCCGGCTATCCATCGCTCTCGCTCGACGACCTGGTGCGCTTCCGCATCCACAAGGTGACGCCCGAGTTCGTCCGCGCGCTCGACGCGCGCGGCTACAAGAACGTGCCGGCCGAGGACCTGGTGAAGATGCGCATTCACAAGGTGACGCCGGAGGAGATGGACCAGTTGAAGGCGCTCGGGTTCGGCGGGATGAGCGTGGACGATCTCGTGAAGTTCCGCATCCACAAGGTGACGCCCGCCTACATCCGGACCATGAAGGACGTGGGTTTCGTGACCATCACCGAGGACCAGTTGGTGCGGATGCGCATCCACAAGGTGGACGCCCAGTTCGTGAAAGACGCCCGCGCCGACGGCCTGGGGGTGCAGTCGCCCGGTGACGCCGTGGACCTCGCCATCCACGGCCCCCGGTGGCGGAAGCCAAGATGAACCGGTTGAACTCACGCGATCGCCCGACCGAACCATTCTGCTAAGATTCGGCCGAAAGGTGGTGCGTATGCGCCCGCGTCTTTCGGCCTGCCTGGCTGTCATCGTCCTCGCCCTCCTGTCGCTGCCCTCCGGCGCCGTGCAGGCGCAGCAGGGGATTCCCGCTCCCGACCAGTACTTCGGCTTCACGATTGGCTCCGACGGAGAGCTGGCGCGCTATCCGAAGATCCTCGAGTACTTCCAGCTGTTGGCCAAGCAGACCGACCGGGTGAAGTACGAGGAGCTGGGCAAGACGACGATGGGAAACAGCTATCCGCTGCTGCGCATCAGCTCGCCGCGGAACCTGGCGAAGTTCGACCGGCTGGTGGAGATCAACCGGCGGCTGGCCGACCCGCGCGGGCTGAGCGATGCCGAGGCGCGGGCGCTCGCACGCGAGGGCAAGCCCTTCTACTTCATCTACGCCACCATCCACTCCACCGAGGTCAGCAACGGCCAGGCCATCATCCACATCGTCCACCGGCTGGCCACGGAGAACTCCGATCGGATCCGGCAGATCCTCGATGACTCGGTGGTGCTGATGGTGCCGTCGCAGAATCCCGACGGCCAGCACCTGGTGATCGACCACTGGTACAAGACGAAGGGCACGCCGTTCAACCGCGTGTATCCCGACCTGTACCACAGGTACGTCGGCCACGACGACAACCGCGACTGGTTCATGTTCACGCAGAAGGAGACACGCATGAACATCGAGCTGGTGCAGAACAAGTTCAAGCCCATCATCAGCCACGACATGCACCAGCAGGGGCCCATGGGATCGCGCATCTTCGTGCCGCCGTTCACCGAGCCATTCGACCCGAACATGCACCCGCTGCTGCGCATGGGGCAGTCCACGGTGGGGCAGGCGATGGCGTCGGCGCTGCTGTCCGAGGGCAAGGAGGGCGTGGCGTGGGAAGACCGCTACGATATGTGGTCGCCCGCGCGGCAATACATGGTGTACCACGGGCAGCCGCGCATCCTCACCGAGATTGCCAGCGGCAACCTCGCGGACCCGTTGGTGAACCCGCAGAAGGGCCGGCCGCTCGGCCCGCAGGAATCGCGCGACCACTTCCCGGTGCCGTATTCGAAGGACACGTGGACGCTCGCGCAGCAGATGGAATACGGCATCACCGCGGCCCTGGCGGGCATGTCGCACGTGGCCCGCTACGGCGAGGAGTGGCTGTACAACTTCTACCAGGTGCACCGCGACTGGGTGAACTACGACAAGGGGCCCTATGCGTTCGTGGTGCCGACCGGCCAGCGCGACCCCTACGCCGCCTTCGAGATGCTCGACATCCTGAAGTTCGGCGACGTCGAGATCCATCGCGCCACCGCGCCGTTCGCCGCCAACGGCAAGCAGTACGCGGCCGGATCGTTCGTGGTGAAGACCGCGCAACCTTATGGCGGCTTCGCCAAGACCATGCTCGAGAAGCAGGTGTACCCCGACCTGCGGTTGTTCCCGGGCGGGCCACCCGAGCCGCCCTACGACGTGACCGGTCATACGCTGTGGATGCTGACGGGCGTCACGGTAGAGCAGGTGGAGCAGCCGTTCGACGCGCCGCTTGAGCTGATGAGAGCCATCTCGCCGCACGCCGCCGCCGTGCCGGCGCGGCCGAAGGGCGCGTACCTGGTGGGGCCCGAGTCGTACGGCACCTTCAAGATGGTGGCCGAGCTACAGAAGGCCAACGTGCCCGTGTATCGCGCGGCGCACGGGTTCGACGGCTACGCGCCGGGCACGTGGGTGATCCCGCCCACCGCGACCGCGCAGCCGATTGTGGAGAGGGCGGCGACGACGCTGGGCATCACTGTGGGCGCGTCGGCCACCGTCCCGGCCGTCGACGGTTTCCGCCTCAAGGCCGGCACGAAGGTGGGATTGTGGAAGGGCGCCAACAACATGCCCGGCGGCTGGATGCTGTGGATGCTGGAGCAGTACGGCATCAACCACGAGATCGTGAAGGCGCAGGACTTCCAGGGCGACCTCAACGCCAAGTACGACGTGATCCTGCTTCCCTCGGGCACCACCCGCGCGCGCATCGTCAATGGCCTCGACCCGACGCGCAACGATCCGGCGGAGTGGGCGTGGGCGTTCGGCGTGGGCGAAGCGGGATGGACGAAGCTGCAGGCCTTCGTGCAGAACGGCGGCACGCTGCTGGCCATCGGGAGCGCGGTGGAGACCGCGAGGGCGCTGCTCGACCTGCCGATCGAGAAAGTGCTGCCGCAGGCGCCGCCGCGCTTCGGCCCTTCGACTGCCTCAGGGCAAGCCCCGGGCGGGAACGCGGCCACCACCCCGCCCGCCAACCCCGACGCGGCGCTGCGCGACGCCTTCAGCAGCCCCGCGCGCCTGATGCAGACGCTGCGCGACCGCGTCGCCGATCCGCGGTCGCTCTTCTACTGCCCGGGCTCGCTCTTGAACAACGAGTTCGATCCCACGCACCCGGTGGCATGGGGCATGCCCGCCTCGGGGCCGGTGTTCTTCGACGACGACCAGGCGTATCGCCTGCGTCCGGGCTTCGGCGTCGAGTCGCAGGTGGTGTCGCGCTACCCGCGGCAGAACGTGCTGGCCAGCGGGTGGCTGCTCGGCGAGGAGTACCTGAAGGACCAGGCCAACATCCTGGCGTTTCGCATCGGCAAGGGGTACGTGGTCACCTACGGCAGCCAGATCGATTTCCGTACGCAGCCGCGTGCGACGTTCAAACTGATCTTCAACGCCCTGTTCCACGGCCCCTCAACCCCGGTGGCAGCGGCGATGATGGGTAAGCCAGCTTCGTAATTGGAGTGTCTCGAAAATAAACAAGTAAGGGCTCGTGCCGAGTTCGAGTCGGCATCGTAATCGTCGAAAACACTTAGTAATCTGGCGTATCAAGCGTTAGCTTGCCGAGTAGGCACGTAAGATGCAGTGCGCCATTGTATGACGTTAAAGTGCGTTAATGTCGTATGGTGTCGTAAATACCAAGTCTGGTTCGCGCCCGTCTGCTGAGATCTGATGGGCGCCATCCCCCTGAGCCGGCGAAAATCCGACCGGCCCACCCTCAAGACACTGTCGGTGATGGCGCGAGCCTACGTCGTCGTGGTGACGATCGCGGGCGCGGCCTGCCTCGCCGATGCCGCGCGCCATCTGCCGCCGCAGGATATCGGGTTGTTCCTCGGGTTGCTCGCCCTGGCCGTGGTCACCTCGGCGGCGAAGATCGAGTTGCCCCTGGGCCGCAGCCAGTCGAACCTGTCGCTGTCGCACGCGGTGAATTTCTGGGCGCTGTTCGCGCTGGGGCCGGCCCTGACGGTGGTGATTGCGGCGATCAGCGCGTGGGCGCAGTGCACGGTGCGCACCGGCGGGCGCAACCCGCTGCACCAGGTGGTGTTCAGCATCGCGTCGCTGGCGCTCACGGTGTGGGTGGCCGGCCTTCCGCTGTCGCTGGCCCTGGGCGCCGACCCATCGAGCGTGGCGGCGCTGGTGCGCGCCGCGGCCGTGGTGGCGCCGCTCTACTTCCTGGTGAACACGGCCCTCGTGGCGGGCGCCATCGCGCTGTCCACGCGGCAGCCGATCGTGCGCACGTGGCGCCGTAACTTCCTCTGGAGCGCGCCCAGCTATCTGGCCGGCGCCGCGCTGGCCTCCGTGGCGACGGCTGCCTGGGAGCGTGGCCTGTTCGGCTGGCTCGCGCTGCTGGCCGCGCCGCTCTACCTGGTGTTTCGCAGCTATCACACCGTGGTCGCGCGCCTGCGCGAAGAGCAGGAAGAGACGAGCCGCGCCCTGGAGGTGCAGCTCGAGACCATCGAGGCGCTGGCGCTGGCCATCGAGGCCAAGGCCGGCTGCACGCCCGAGCACGTGCGCTCCATCCAGGCCTACGCGGCCATGCTGGCCGAGGCCGCCGGCCTCTCCGACCGCGACGTGCAGGGCGTGCGGACCGCGGCCCTGCTGCACGACGTGGGCAACATGGCCGTGCCCGAGCACATCCTCGCCAAGCCCGAGCCGCTGACGCCCGAGGAGTTCGAGCGCGTCAAGATCCACCCGCGCGTCGGCGCCGAGATCCTGCGCCACGTCAAGTTCGGGGCGCCGGTGGCCGACCTGGTGCTCTGCCACCACGAGCGCTGGGACGGCCTCGGCTATCCGGCGGGCCTGCGCGGCAACGCGATTCCGGTGGGCGCGCGCATCCTGGCGATTGCCGACTGCTACAGCACGCTGCAGACCCACCGCCCCTACCGGCCCGCCCGCTCGGCGAGCGCGGCCGTGGCCGTGCTGCGCGAGCACGCGGGCACGGCGTTCGACCCGGCGCTGGTGGACCTGTTGATCACGCGCCTCCACCTGGCGCCGGTGGTGCCCGGGGCGGCGGCGGAGGGCGCAGCGGCCGCGGGCGCGGAAGACAGCGCCCTCCAGGACATCACGGGCGCCCATCGCGAGGAACAGACGCTGTACGGGATCGCGCAGGCGCTCGGATCGAGCCTGGGCGTCGAGGACGCGATGGTGCTCGTCCACGACAAGGTGAGCCGCCTCGTGCCGTTTGTGACCTGCGCGCTCTTCCTCGGCGACGACGAGCACGGGTACGTCTGCCGGTACGCGCACGGACCCGGCACCGAGGCCCTCTTCAAGTGGACACCCAGGTCGTGGAGCGACCTATCCCTCCGGCTCCCGGCGTGTGCCGACGGCCGCGCCGGGCGCGGCGACGACCTGGCGGCGCTGTTGCCGTGCCGTCTCACCTTCGAAGGGCGCATGATCGGCGCCCTCGTGATCTACCACACGGTCACCGACTGCTTCACCGACGAGCACCGGCGCGTCCTGGGCCGCGTCAGCGAGCAGGCGGCGGCCGTCATCCACAACTCGACGCGGTACGAGCAGACCCAGCACGAGTCGCAGACCGACGTTCTGACGTCGCTCCCCAACCGCCGCTCGTTCGACCGGCAGTTCGAGCTCGGGATGGCGCGCGCCGCCGCCAGCCAATCCAGCGCCAGCGTGATCGTGCTCGACCTCGATCGCCTCAAGGAGATCAACGACACCTACGGCCACGAGGCGGGCGACCGCGCGCTGTGCGCCGTGGGCGCCGTGCTGCGCACGACGGTGCGACAGAGCGATTTGAGCGCGCGCTTTGCCGGCGACGAGTTCATCGCGGTGTTGTGGGACTGCATCCCCGAGCACGAGGCGCGCCGGGTGGCCGAGGTGCAGGACGAGGTCGGCGCGTACCCCTTCGAGCCGCGGCCGGGCGTTCGCGTGGCCCTGTCGATCAGCGCGGGCTGCGCCCGCTTTCCCGAGGACGGGCGCACCTTCGAGGAGCTGCTCGTGGTCGCCGACGAGCGGATGTACCGCGACAAGGCGGGCCGCCGATCCCGCAACTCCGGCCGCCAGGCCCGCGCGGAAGGCGAGCGCGCCCAGGCCACAGATAAAATGCAGACGGGCCACAGATGAAACACAGATCTTGGCCACGGATGAAACACAGATCTCAGAGGTCGCGTACCCGTGTTTCTTCCTCTCGTCTTATCTGTGTTCTATCTGTGTTCTAGCTGTGTTCTAGCTGCGTTTTATCTGTGGCCCGTCTGCATTTTATCGGTGGCCCAGGGCTTCGTAGAACGCGCAGTGGCGCACGAACCCCAGTGACTCGTACAGGCCCACGGCGGCGGCATTGTCGGCGCGCACGTTCAGCCCCACGGTCTCGATGCCGGAGAGCGCCTCGATCACCGCGCTGGTGACGAGGCGGCCGAGGCCCAGGCCGCGTCGGTCGCGGCGCGTGTAGATGTTGCCGATCGCGGCGGCCCCTTCCCCGGGCGAGTACAGGTGCGTGCCCGCCGCCGCCACCAGCGCCGCGCCTTCGTAGGCGCCGAAGAACACGCCGTCGGTGACCATCGAGGGAAAGAAGAAGTCGGGCGCCTCGCCGGTGGCGTGGCCGTCGGCGTACAGGCGTTGCAGCGCCTCCACGTCGCCGCCGGTCAACCGCGTCACGCCTGGTCCCGGCGGTGGCGGCAGCGCGCCGTTCCAGCCCATGCGAATCATGCTGAGTGCCCTGGTGATGGTGGCGTGTCTCGACACCTCCTGGAAGGCGTCCTCCTGCACCTGCAGGTGCACGGGCCACGTCACGTGGTCCAGCGCCTCGCGCACGCTGTCGGCGCCCATCGCAAACAGGATGCTTGTGCCGAAATCGCGCAGCACCAGGGTGAGACCGGGCGTGAACCAAGCCGTCTTGGGGAACATCGCTGGCGAGAGATCGCCCAGCGCGTACACGCTCCACACGGGGTCGCGGCGCAGCAACGCCCTGATCCGCGAGGGGTCGGCGAGGCGGGGCATCGGGCTCGGGTCTAGT
Source organism: uncultured Bifidobacteriaceae bacterium (assembly GCA_964372085.1). GTDB lineage: Bacteria > Acidobacteriota > Vicinamibacteria > Vicinamibacterales > UBA2999 > 12-FULL-67-14b. Next base: position 25,284 of record CAYJPQ010000018.1, read on the forward strand.
GGCAGATGTTCAGGCCGCGGTCCAGCACCCTGCCGGCCGGGTCGAGGAACTGCCACTCGTACAGCGCGGGATCCAGCTTGAGGCGCAGGACGCCGTAGGTTGAGAGCAGCAGCTCGGACGCGGCCGCCGCGCGCGCGCGGCCGGAGAGTGCCGCGCCGCCGGTGCCCACCGTGAACTGGCGGATGCCCGTCGCGGGGTCGGGCCGCTGGCTGGCGTCCACCGGCGCGAAGCGCTCGTACAGGTGGTCGTGCCCGTTCACCACGAGGTCCACGCCGAGCCCGTGCATCAGCTCCCAGGCGGGCCGCAGCCACGGGTTGGGCCCATTGGGGCCCGAGCTGTCGAAGGGGTGGTGAATCACGGCCAGCGTGCAGCGGGTGGGCTCGGACTGCAGTTGCTGGCGCACCCATTCATACTGCGGCGCGCCCCGGCCGAGAGGCACGCTCGAGTTGAGCATCAGCACCTTCCACGCCGCCACGCGAAAGGCGTGGTAGCCGGTACGGTCGGGGCCCGCCGCATCGCCGAAGTAGGTGAAGTACCCACTGGCGCCCGCGGTGACGTACTCGTGGTTGCCCGGGGCGGTCCTCATCCGCGGCAGCAGGCCGCCGAAGTCGGGGTGGAAGCAGCGCCGGAAGTCGTCCAGCGACCCGTTGGGGTAGGCCAGGTCTCCGGCCAGGAGGATGAGCCCCTCCAGGTTGGCCAGCAGTCTCGCCAGCGGCGCCATGGCCGGCGAACCGCACCAGCCCGTGTCGCCCATCACGCTGATCGTGGCCGAACCCGTGCCGACAGGAGGCGTCGGCTCGGTGGGCCCGGTTGGCGTCGGCGCCGGGGTGGTGGGCGCCTCGCCTGTTGGCGTATCGTTGGGGGCGCCGGGCACGACGGCCACGGCCGACACCTCCGGTGTTGCCGACGGCGCGGTCGGAGAGCTGCTGCACCAGGCGGAGGCCAGCGCGCACCCGACCAGCAAGGTCAGCCCGATGACGCGAGGTGGGCAGGGCCGCATGATCTGGCTAGGCCTGTGGCCGGAAAACTAAACGGCCGACAAGACTAAGTGGTCTACTTATTGTAACCGTGCAAAGCCCAACCGCAATCGCCCTCGGCGTTCTCACGACCCTGCTCCTGGCGCCGGCCCCGGCGGCCGCCCAGGTTGCGGATGACCTCTTTAACGGACAGGCCCTCCAGCGGCTGGACCTGCTGATCCATTCCTCCGACTGGGCCAAGCTCAAGGCCAACTTCCAGGAGAACGAGTACTACCCTGCCGACCTGGTCTGGAACGGCCAGACGGCGCGCAACGTGGGCATCCGGTCGCGCGGACGCGGCTCGCGCAGCGGCACCAAGCCGGGGCTGCGGGTCGACTTCAACCGCTACGTCACCGACCAGGAGTTCCTGGGCCTCAAGTCGCTCGTCCTCGACAACCTCACGCAGGACGCCTCGGGCATCCACGAGACGGTGGCCACGGCGTTCTACGCTCGCCTGGGCATCCCGGCGTCGCGCGAGGCGCACGCGCGGCTGTACGTCAACGATGAGTACGCCGGGCTGTACGCGATGGTCGAGTCGGTCGACAAGGACATGCTGGCCCGCGTGTTCGGGACGATTGGCGACGACACGCAGAACGACGGCTACCTGTACGAGTTCAAGTACCAGGACGAGTGGCGCTTCGAGAACCTCGGGGGCAGCCTCGACCCCTACAAGCTCCGGTTCGAACCGACCACGCACGAGACCGAGAGCGACGAAGCGTTGTACCGGCCCATCGAGACGCTGGTGCGCCTGACCCATGAGACCCCGGTCAGCGCGCTGGTCGAGACGGTGGGCAGCCGGTTCGATTTCGCCGGGTTCATCCGGTTCGTTGCCGCCCAGAACTTTCTCGCGGAAACCGACGGCTTCCTCGGCACGTGGGGGATGAACAACTTCTACCTGTACCGGCTCGAAAACCAGGATCAGCACGTGCTGATCGCGTGGGACGCCGACAACACGTTCTGGGGGGCGACGTTCCCCACCAACGAGGGGCACGCCACCAACGCGCTGATGGCGAAGGTGCTGTCAGTGCCCGAGTACGCCGCGCTCTATGCCACGGAGCTGCGGCGCGCGGCCGACCTGGCGGCCGCCGATGGGTGGCTCGACACCGAGATCATCCGCCAGGTACAGCTCACCGACACCGCCCTCGACGAGGATCCGGTGCAGCCGCATTCGCAGGCGGCGCGAGACGGCGCGGTGGGCACGATGCTGGGGTTCGCCAACGCGCGCATCGCGTTCGTGAAGTGCGAGCTCGATCAGGGCGTGAGGACGTGCGGATAGGCCGGGGCTGAAGCCCCGGCCCTCCGTGAAACCCCGGCCCTCCGTGAAGCCCCCGACAGGTCGCACTACTTCTTGTACGCCACCTTCCCGCCCACGATCGTGTAGATGACCTCGGTGGACGGAATCTCGTCCTCCGGCACCGTCATGATGTCCTTCGACAGCACCGTGATGTCGGCCAGCTTACCGGGCGCGAGCGAGCCCTTGAGGGCCTCTTCCTTCGCGGCGAAGGCGCCGTTGTACGTGTAGGTCTTGAGGGCCTCGACGCGCGACATCTTCTGGTCGCCGTAGAACACCGAGCCGTCCTTGGTCTTGCGCGTGATGGTGGCGTGGAAGTTCGCCATGGGGTCGATGCGCTCCACCGGCACGTCGGTGCCGTTGCTGATGACGGCGCCGCCCTTCATCAGCTTCTGCCACACGTAGGCGCCTTCCTCGGCGCGGGCCGGGCCGAGGCGTGCCAGCACGTAGGGCGCATCCGAGGTGGCGTGCACGCCCTCCATCGAGGCAATCACGCCCAACTGGCCGAAGCGCGGGATGTCGGCGGCGGCCAGGTGCTGCGCGTGCTCGATGCGCCAGCGCACGTCCTTCTTCTCGGGGTTGGCCTTGAAGGCCGCTTCGTACACGTCCAGCACCTCGCGGTTGGCGCGGTCGCCGATGCAGTGGATGCAGAGCTGCACCCCGGTCTCCATGGCAATCTTCGCCGTCTCGGCGATGCTCTCGATGGGCGTGGTGGGCAGGCCCGTGCTCGACGGCGAGTCGGCGTAGGGCTCCAGCATCCAGGCGCCGCGCGAGCCCAGCGCGCCGTCGGCGGTCACCTTGATGGCGGCAATCGTGAGGTGGTTGTCGTTGAGGCCGACGGCCTTGTACTGCGCCAGCTTCGCGCGCAGGTTCTCGTTGCTGTCGCGCACCATCACCCACAGCCGGATGCCCAGCGCGCCCTCGGCGGCCGCCTGCTTGTAGATGTCGACCGTGCCGAAGTTGGAGCCGGCGTCGTGGAAGCTGGTGACGCCCTTCTCAAGGCTGGCCTGCACGGCCAGTTCGATCTGGCGGCGTGCGTCGGCCTGGCGCTCCTCGGGACTCTTCTTGGCGCGCCATTCGTTGTAGGCGCGGCCCACCAGGCCCGACGCGGTCTCGCGCAGCAGGCCGATGGGCCGTCCGGCCTTGTCCTTGAGGATCTCGCCGCCGGGCGGGTTGGCGGTCTTGCCGGTGAGCGCGGCGGCCTCCATGGCCTTCGCGTTGACGAACGTGGCGTGGCCGCTCGCGTGGGTCAGTATCACGGGATTGTCGGGCGACACCTTGCTCAGGGCGTCGTGGAAGGGGAACCCCTCGATGTTGGGCTCGGGCACGCTGGACCACTTCTCCTGGTGCCAGCCACGGCCCAGGATCCACTCGCCGGGCTTGGCCTGCTTCGCGGCCGCCTCCACCATCCCGACGATCTCGTTCCAGTCCTTCACGTCCATCAGATCGAAGACCATCTTCGACTGGCCGAGGCCCATGAAGTGGCCGTGGCTCTCGATGAGGCCGGGGATGGCCGTCTGGCCGCCGAGGTCAATCACCTGCGTGGCCGGGCCGACGTAGGCCTGCATCTCGTCGTTGGTGCCGAGCGCGGCCACCTTGTCTCCGCGGATGGCAATGGCCTGCGCCTCTGGCCGGGCGTCGTCCACGGTGACGATCTTGCCGTTTCGCAGCACCATCGTCGCGGGTTCCACCGTCGGTTGCTGCGCGCAGCCGATCGTCAGAAGAATCAGGGCAGTGGTAATGGACTTCATGAGCAGGGCTCCCGTTTGGGTCAATCTCATAATTGGTTGATCTCGTGAGCGGGTGGTCTGTCTATCGATCGGTTGACCGGTTGATCTGCTGATCTGGCGCTCCGGTTGTGTTTGCGGCCGCCCATCAACCGATGCGGGAGCATTGTACATTCCAAACTGCTAGCCTTGTTGGGTGACCGTTTCCATGGCCGCCCGGCTTCGCGAGGCGCTGGCGGCTCCGCTGCCCGGCCTTGACGCGCAACTGCGCATGGCGCCGAATCCCCGCACGGGGTGGGACCCGACAAGGTTTCCCGAGGGGGCGCGCGACGGCGCGGGCCTCGTCCTGCTTTGCCCGGTGGGCGAGATGCTGCACCTGCCCCTCACCGTGCGGGGCACGGGCCTGCGCACGCACACCGGCCAGGTGTCGCTGCCGGGCGGGCGCGTGGACGAGGGCGAGTCCATCGAGGCGGCGGCGCTCCGTGAAGTCACCGAGGAAATTGGCGTCATCCCCGGCTCGGTGGAGGTGCTGGGCCGGCTCACGAAGATCCACATCCCGGTCAGCGGGTACGTCCTCCACCCGGTGGTGGGCATCGCCCATGCCCGGCCCGACTTCCGCCGGGCGGAATGGGAGGTGGCGCGCATCCTCGACGTGCCCTTGAGGCTGCTGGCCGATCCGACGATCGTCAAGCGCGAGCAGCGCACGCGCACCCGTGATGGCCAGGCCGTGCAGGTGGACGTGCCCTACTTCGACATCGATGGCGAGAAGGTCTGGGGCGCGACGGCCATGATTCTCTCGGAATTTCTGGCGGTGCTGGCGATACTTGGAGGGCCGGGACTGGCCCAAGGAGGGCCGGGACTTCAGTCCCGGCGAGCGAATGACCCGGAGGGCCGGGACTTCAGTCCCGGCCTGGGGACTTGAAGCTGGCGGCTCTGTGACTACACTGCAATTACATGACGGCCGCTACCAAGCTCGTGCGGATCGGCAATTCCCGCGGCTTCCGCGTGCCCAGGCTGCTGCTTGAACAGGCCGACGTAAGAGCATGTCCCTCGAACCATTGCGGCTCGAAAGTGACCGGCGTGCCACGTAACCGCCGAATCACCGAAAGAACGTCTGCCACGAAGACCACGAAGGATCTTGATCTAGATGCCTTCGTGCCTTCGTGACCTTCGTGGCTAGTTCCGGGGTCTCGACAGGAACGCCAGCAGGAACCCGGCGGCGCTGCCCACGAGTCCCCAGCTGGCGGGGTCGGCCCAACCTCCGCGCTCCATCCCGAAGTGCACGGCGAGCAGCGTTCCCACGCCGCCGATGATGCCGCCCAGCGCCTCGCGCGTGCCGGCCGCCGGCCACAGCAGCGCGCCCGCCACGGGCACCAGCAACGTCACGCCCAGCAGCGAGTAGAAGATGCGCAGCGCATCCACGACGGTGCCGAGCTGCATGGCCAGCACCATCCCGATCGCGCCGCCCGCGAGCGCGGCGCCGCGCGCCACCCGCAGCACCTGCGCGGGCGAGGCCGATGGGTCCAGGAAGCGCTGGTAGAGATCCTTCGAGAGCGACGTCGCCAGCATGAAGAGGATGGCGTCGCACGTGCTGACCTCGGCCGAGAACACGGCCGCCAGCGCCAGCGCGCCCAGCCACGGGGGCAGGCCGTGCATCAGCACCGTCGGCAGCACCAGGTTCTGGCTGGCGATAGTAGGGTCGATGGCGCGGCCGGCCATGCCGAGCAGCACCGGCGCAAACGAGAAGACGAGTTGGGCCACCGCGGCCGCGCCGATGCCGATGGTGACCGCGCGCGCGCTCACGCCGCCAAAGGCCTTCTGCACGAGGCCGGGCGACACGATGAAGCCGGGCCCCAGCAGCAGGAGGAGCGTCCACCCAGACCCGGGGCCGATGGAGTGCATCGGATCCCAGAATGTGGGGTCCACGCCTGGTGCGGCCGCGATGGCGGACCACCCGCCCGCACTGGCCAGCGCCATGGGCACGGCTATCGCGAAGCCGGTCACCAGCACGACAAGCTGCACCGCGTTGACCCACGCCGAGCTCAGCAGCCCGCCAGCGGTGAAGTAAAGCGTCATGGCGACGCCGCCGATGAGCACGCCCATCCACTTGGGCGTGCCAGCCACCACCTCGAGCACCGCCGCGCCCGCAATCAGTTGTCCCGCCAGGATGGCCAGCGTGCCCAGCCATAGCAGGGCCGCCACCGCGCCCCGCACCGACGGACCGTAGCGGTCCTCCAGGAAGTCGCCGATGGTGAAGTAGCCGCGCGCCGAGGCCAGGGCCCACAGCCGCGGTCCCACCCAGAACGCCAGCACCAGCGTGCCCAGCCCGGCCGCCCCGTTCCACCACCACGCGCTGAGGCCGTCGCGGTAGGCGAGGCCCGCCGCGCCCACCGTGGTGCCGGCGCCGATGTTGGCGGCCAGCACCGTGGCGCCCAGCAGCGCCGCGGGCAGGCTGCGGCCGGCCACGAAGAAGTCGGCCGGCAGCTTGACGAGCCGGCCCATCCACACGCCGAGCGCCGTGAGGCCGATGGTGTAGAGGAGGACGAAGAGGAGCTGCGCGTTCACGGCCTGGCGAGGTCGCGCACGGCCGGGAAGTTGGGCACGCCCGTGGCCTCGCGCACGGCGCGCAGGATGGCGTCGGCCACCGCCTCGGCCGCCAGCGCCCCGATCAGCGTGACGTCGGCGTCCCCGGCGTGCCGCCCCGTGGCCAGGGCGAAGATGACGTCGCCGTCACCCATGGTGTGCGCCGGCACGATGGCGCGCGCGTAGCCGTCGTGCGCCATCTGCGCCACCTTGGTGGCCTGCGTCTTGGTGAGCATGGCGTTGGTGGCCACCACGCCGATGGTGGTGTTCTCGGCGGGGTTGGGACGTTCCGTGGCGCCAGACCGCAGCAGCTTTCGCGCGTCGGCCAGCCCGGTGCCGTCGGGCGTGCGCACGCCGGCCACCACGCGGCCCGTGGCCGGATCCACGATGTCGCCCACGGCGTTCACCGCGATGAGCGCCGCCACGGTGAGGCCGCTCGGCAACGTAATGGAGGCCGTGCCGATGCCGCCCTTCATGGCGCGCTTGCCGCCCCCCGTCTTGCCCACCGTGGCCCCCGCGCCGGCGCCCACGCTGCCCTCGGCGATGGCGCCCGCCGTAGCGGCTTGCGCCGCACGGTAGCCGCAGTCGGCGGTGGGCCGAATCTTCGGATCGCCCACGCCGAGGTCGAACAGGATCGCCGCCGGCACGATGGGCACCACGCCCCACGCCGTCTTGTAGCCGATGCCCTTCTCGTCGAGATACCGCACCGCGCCGCTGGCCGCATCCAGCCCGAACGCGCTGCCGCCGGAGAGGACGATGGCCTGCACCTGCTGGACGAGGTTGACGGGGTCGAGCAGGTCCGTCTCGCGCGTGCCGGGCGCCGACCCGCGCACGTCGACGCCGGAGGTGGCGCCGCCCTCCACCAGCACCACCGTGCACCCGGTAGGGCGCTCGGCAAGGGTGTGGTGGCCGACCTTGATGCCGTCAACCGCCGTGAGGCCCGTACGCGGGCCCTGCGCGTGCAGCACGCTGGCACCGAGACACCCGGCAATGAGGATGACTAATCCGTATCTGTGCTTCATCTGTGGCCCAGCATACATCCTACGGCTTGGGACTTGGGGCTTGGGGCCTGGGCTGCGCCGGCTCCGTGCCCCACCAGAACTGCCTCGGCAGCGGTCGTGACACTGGCCAGATGACGTTGAGCGTGTCGGCCTCGTACAGCTCGCCGTTCTTCATCACGTAGCGAATCGAGTTCGTGTGCCTGATGTTGTCGAGCGGGTTGCGATCAAGCACCAGCAGGTCGGCCAGCTTGCCCGCCTCGAGCGATCCCACATCCTGGTGCAGGCCGATGGCCTCGGCGCCGAACAGCGTGACCACGCGCAGTGTCTCGTGCGGCGTGAGGCCGCCCGACGCGAGGTTCCAGGTTTCCCAGTGCGCCCCCAGGCCCTGCAACTGCCCGTGGCTGCCCAGGCCCGCCTTGCCGCCCGCGTGCACCACGTCGGCCACCCCTTTGGCGATGAGCGCGTGCCCGTACTCCTCTGGCAGGAACCACTGCGGCCGCCGCCGCACCATGCCGTCGAGCAGTTCCCACGGCACCCACTTGCGCAGCTTCGCGTCGCCGGCGGGGTTCTCGTTCTCGAACCAGTAGTTCTCGGACCACGGCGCGCCGTAGGCCACGAGGATGGTGGGCGTGTAGAACGTCTTCGTCTTCGCCACGAACGTCGTCACGTCCTTGTAGAGCGGCGCAATGGGAAAGCTGTGTTCCTGTCCCGAGTAGCCGTCGGCCATCTGCGTCAGGTTCAGCTTCAGATCGAGCGATCCCTCGATGGTGGCGGTGATGCCGTACTCCTGGCACGCCTCGATGATCCACTGACGCACGATGCGATCGCCGGCGACGTACTGCTTCAGAGTGTTGGTGCGGTACGCCTCCTTGTAGCGCTTGACGAAGCGGAAGGCGGCGTCACGGTCTTCGATGCCCGAGCCCGAGAACACGCCCGGGCCGGTGGCGTACACGCGCGGCCCCGGCATCCGCCCGGCGTCCACCAGGTCGGCGTAGGCAAACACGTCGGGCGTGGAGGTCTGCGGGTCTCGCGTCGTCGTCACGCCGTAGGCGAGGTTGGCGAGATACTGCCACACCTCGGTTTGGTGCAGGCCGCGGGGCGCCCACATGTGCGAGTGCGCGTCCACGAGGCCGGGCATGATGGTCTTGCCGTCCACGGTGATGGTGCGCGCGCCCACGGGCACGGCCAGCGAGCCGCGCCGGCCCACGGCGGCGATGCGGTTGTTGGTGACGAGGATGTCGCCGCGGGCGATCACCTCGTCGCCCCTCATCGTGATGATGCGGGCGCCGGTGAGCAGCACCGATCCGGCCGGCCGCGCGCGCGGCAGCTCCACCACCACGTCGGTCTTCTGCGGCTCGGCCGCGTCGAGGCCCTGGCGGAAGAACTGTGCGCCCCAGGCCCACGTGACCGCGGCGCCGTCGGCAGTCCAGTCCAGGTAGTCGCCGCCGTCCGGCGACATGCGCTTCACCGGCACGGTGGTGTTCTCGGCGCGGCCCTGGATGCGCACCTCCACCGTCTCGCGGCCCACGCGCGGCACGCTCACCAGGTAGTGCTTCTCCTGCAGGCTCACGAAGGCCCGGGTGCCGTCTGGTGAAAGCCGAATCTGGTTGGCCGCCGGCGGGTTGACGCCGGGCCCCACGCCCGTGATGCGCAGGTGCGTGCGGCGGTCGTAGCCGTCCATGGTGATCGACTGCAGGCCGCGATTGGTGGTGAGGTATACGCGCGACGGATCGTTGCGCGCGAAGTGGGGGCCGCGTCCCCCTTGCGCCGAGGCCACCACCGTGGCCGCGCCGCCAGCTGCGGGCATCCAGCGAATCTCCAGCGTGTTGGGCGGACTGACACCGCCAATCTCGCCGGGCGCGGCCGGGTTGCCGCCGTGCTCGTCCTCGGGAGGCGTATCGGTCAGGATCGAATAGAGCTGGTCCGACGCCGCGCCGGCCAGGAAGACCACGCGTGCGCCATCCGGTGTGTAGGTGGGATCCAGGTAGTAGCCCTCGCTGCGCGTCAGCGTCTCCGGCGCGCCGCCCGCGGCCGCCACCCGCTTGATGTGCCCGCCCGTCGTCGTCCACGTGGTGTAGACGATGAAGCGCCCATCGGGCGACCACGCCGGCATGAATTCGCCTTCGGCGGGTGCAGCGGGTGCAGCGGGTGCAGCGGGTGCAGCAGGTGCAGCGGGTGCGGTGAGGAGGCGCGGTGTGCCGCCGGGCATATCCATCACGTACAGGCGATTCATCGCACTGAAGACCAGTTGCTTGCCATCGGGCGAGAGGGTGGGCCAGCGGATCAATCGCGCGCGCACCATGGGGCCGTCGTCCACGCGCACGGGCGTGTACACGCGCGGGGCGATCTCGGCCTGCACCTTGGCCGTGAAGGGGATGGGCGTCGCCGTGCCGGTCTCGACGTCGAGCCTCTGGAGCTTGCCGGCGATGGGGACGATGAGCGAGCGCCCGTCGGGGGTGAAGTCGTAGCGGGGCAGCGTGTCGCGGCTGGCTCGCGATTCCTGGTCGTCGCGCGTCACCGGGTAGGCCAGCCAGCGCTCGGCGCCGGTCTCGAGGTTGCGGACGCGCAGTCCCGTGTCGGTCTTGTGGCGCGTCCCGAACACCAGCCACTTGCCGTCGGGCGAGAGCATGGGCCGCATGGCGCTGCCCTGCGCATTGGTCACCTGGGTGATGTCGCCGGTTTCGCGGTCGTGGCGGTACACCTGCCACAGCGGGAAGCGCGCGTTGTAGGTGAAGCTCCCCGTGCGCTGGGCGTAGTAGATGTAGCGGCCGTCTGGCGACACCACCGCGCCCATGCGGTTGGGCGGTTGGGGCGGGGGCGGGCCCTGCGCCTCGGGGCCGGGCTGCGGCGCGGGCGGCGCGCCCACGCGCACGCCGGTGCCGCCGTCGCGGTGATACATGAACAGCCAGAACGTGCCCGGATCCGGCGGGCGCGACTTCGACACGACGATGTACTGGCCGTCGGGCGTCCACGACGGCGACACCATGATCTGCGGCCGGTCGTTGGTCTTGCCGTCCGTGCTCACCGCGCGCGGGTTCGAGCCGTCGGCGTTGGCGATCCACAGGTTCTCGACGCCCGTCCGGTCGGTGAGGAACGCGATGGCCTGGCCGTCGGGCGACCAGGTGGGCTGGCTTTCGAACGACAGGCCGCCGATGATGCGCGTGGCCTCGCCGCCGCCGATGGGCATGGTGTAGAGGTCGCCCAGCAGGTCGAAGAGGATTGTGCGTCCGTCCGGCGACACATCCAGCTGCATCCACGTCACCTCATCGGTGGTGAACTCGATGGTCTCCGCGGTCTTGATCGTGAAGCCGGCGTCGGCAGGCTTCTCCTGCCCCCCGTAGGGCGGAACTTCAGTTCCGCCGAGCGGCACGGCCACGCACAGCAGTACCAGGGCGAGCGATAGGCGAACAACGCGCATGGGGCACTCCTTTGCCGGCGCGATTGTACCCGGTTGGCCTAGTACAGCACTTCCTTCTCGCCCTTTTCCGCGATCAGGCGCTCGAAGTGCGCCACGAGCAGGTCGCGCCGCGCGATCACGGCGTTGATCTCGGAGTTCGTCAGATCGTCCCTGACGGCGGCCTTGATGCCTTCCCTGGTGAGGGTCTTCATGGCGGCCATGAGCGATCGGTCGCAGCGCTGGAGGTCCTGGGGATACGGCAGGTCCTTGTGCAGCCGGAACGCGCGGGTGAAGTCGATCATCATCACCTGCCATTCGGGCGTGATGAGCACGTTGGTGAGGTTACGATCGGTGTCGCGCGTGAGGACGCCGAACACGCGCATCCGGTACATCTGCTCGTTCCAGTCGCCCGGCCGCGGAGGCTTCACGCCCTTCTTGAGGCGGTCCTGTTCGTCCATCAGCGACTCCACCCACCAGCTGAGCGACCCGGCTTTGCCGTTCCACGAGCGCTTCGCGTGCACGGGAATCATGCGGTCGAGGCCCACCATCGTGGCCAGCGCCTCGGCCGCCAGGTTGTAGCGGTACGAGTCCACGAAGTTGAGTTCCATATTGGGGCCCTTGGCCCCCCGCAGGTTGGCGACGGTGGCCCGGTCGTCGATGGTCTGGAACACGGCATCGTGCGTGGTCGTGCCGTCGGTGAGCGTCAGCCGCAAGGGGCGCGTGACGCCCTTGCCGAGGTCGCGGGACTTGATGACCTTCGCCTTTTGGAGGAACGTCCGCATGTCATCGCGCGTGAGCGCCGGCGCGGTGACGGGGGCGGCATCCTGGGCGAAGACGAGAACCGGGGCCGGAGGGGCCGCGGCGAGAATCACGGCGACGAGCGCGACGCGAGGCAACCACATGGGGAACCTCCTCCGCCGATTTCGCCGGACCTGGAGGTCTGGCGTTACTGCTCCGGTCCTACGGCCGCCTGGTGAACGTGATGGCGGCGCCGCCCGGGGTGGGGTCCACGCCGACGCCGAACTTCCGGCCGGCCAAGTCTAGCGTGACCGTGCGGCCTGCCGCCAGCCCGAATCCCGCACCCATGATGACGTCGCTCAGGTGGTGCTTGTTCTCCGACATGCGCGACAGGGCAATGTAGGCGCCGAAGGCGTAGCCGGGCACGGCGCCCTTCCAGCCGAAGTGCCGCTGCAACACCGTGCCCGTGGCAAATGCGCTGGCGGAATGGCCCGAGGGGAACGAGTGGTTGTCGCTGCCATCAGGACGCTCGCGCTGCACCGTGTACTTCACGGCCTGCACGAGCACCTGCGACACGATTTGCGCGCGGATGAGATCCACGCCCACGTCGGCCGCCTTCGCGCTGCCGGCGGCCCTGCCCACGCCGTAGGTGAGCGCGCCCATGCCCGCCTGGAAGGCGAAGCTGCCCGTGACCTGGCCCGCTCCGAAGAACGACTCGCTCAGGATCTCGTCGCTCTCCTCGACCGCCTCGCCGTCCCACGGCGTGCCGGCGATGGAGGCCACCGCCATCATGCTCATCACCTGCGCGGTGTCCGCCGAGAAGAAGTGCTTGAAGTCGCCACCGATCACCGCAAACACCGACGGCTTCTCGGGGTCGGGCGGCAGCGCCGGTTGCGCGGTCGCCGGGGCGCCGGCTGGCTCGGCTGGCGCCGGGTCCTGGGCGAGGGCCGGTGAAGCCAGGATCAGCAGGACCGCCGCGGCGGCCACGGCGCGGGGAGCGAACATGGTCATGTCCATTCTACGGGAGACGCTCCAGCCCCACCAGCAACCAACTGCGGCTGCTGCGCCTGAAGTACGCCGTCACCGGCCTCGTCCAGGCCTCGGGTCCGCCCACCGCGCTCAGTTCCACCTTCACGAAGGCGACCGGCGGAAGGGGGACCGGCGGCAGGGGTGAAGTGGCGCCCTCGACCGACGTGAGGGGCGTCGCCGTGTCGGTGTCGTTGTCGAAGGTCGACCACGCGGCGCGGTAGCCCACCGGCGGCGGCGCCACGTTCGCGTCCACCGCCATGTTCGTGAAGTGCAGCCGCCGTTCCGCGTCGAGCGCCAGCGAGGCGACGGGGTTGATGGTGGGGAGGTACGCTTCGAGGATGCGCCTCCGGCGGTCGCTGATCATCGTGATCAACGCCTGCTCCGACTCGGCGTCGCCGAACTTCGCCTCGGCCACCGCCGCCGCGATCATCTCGTCGGAGATCATCGCGAGCTTGCTGGCGGCCCAGAACGTGTCGTCGGGCCGGCGGTGGCGGAAGGCGGCGTTGGTGATGTGCGGCCACCACGTGTCGGGGTTCCAGCGAGAATGGTCCAGGGGGAGTCGGCCGACGGTGCGCGACTCGAAGTACGGCTGCGTGCGCCACGCCGGGATGTTGAAGCCGAACCCCAGCATGCGCGGCCATACCATGCGGGGTTCTTCCACCAGCGGCTCGTAGCCCTCCCAGGGCTCGCGGGGGCCCACGGCGGCGCTGCCGAGGGACGAGCCGAAGTCGAGCAGGTAGTGGCGGATGAACGAGCGGCCGTTCTCGGTGACGAGCGACGACAGCGAGTTGATGCCCTTGGCATCGACGTGGTTGAGCCAGGCCGCCACCACGAAGTAGCCGCGCAGCTCGCGCCGGTGCTCGTGCGGCACGATGTCGTTGGGATCGTCCGAGCGCGTGCCCGCAAAGCCGATGCGGCCCACCGGCCGGCCCGGCGTGGCCTTGCTGGCAATCACGCGGTAGGTGCCGTCGGCATCACGGTCGGCCCGCGACAGCAGCCAGGCCACGTCGCTCGGGCGCATCGCGCGGGCCATTTCGCCGTCGGGGGTGATGCGCGTGCTCGCACCGATCACCAGGTTCGATGGCACGAGCTTCGTGATGTGGTACTCGGCCGTGTGGTATCCCGCGGCCCAGAACAACTTGGCCGCCACCACCTCGCTGCCCGTGGCCATGCCGCGCCAGCCGGGCGGGTCGAACTTGATGAACCACAACTGCTCGGCGGAGTCGCGGATGGTGAAGCCCGGCGTGACGCCGTCGCTCTTGGCCGACACCACCGTCCAAGGGCCGGGTGCGGGGCCATCGGAGGTGTTCGACGCGCGCGCCACGAGGGCCGGCGTCAGCGGCACGCGGCCGGCGCGGTTCACGAAGAAGGGGCCGTCGGGCACCTCGTCCACCGTGTTCACGTTCCTGGCACGCTGGCCGAGCACCGGGTCGCCGGGCTTCGAGAACAGGTTCTCCAGCGTCTGGTACACGAGGTCGGGTTCGTAGCGCGCCGCCGATGTCACGTTCTGGGTGACGGGCTCCACCCAGATGGGATCGTCTGGGTAAAAGCGCGGCCCGGCCACCGATGCCCCCACGGCCACCGATACGGTCACGGAGGTGGCCACAGATAAAACACAGATAAGAATTCCTTTCATGATGGATTTCTGTGTTTCATCTGTGGCTCTAGAAGGTCTGCGTCCCCGCGAAGACCGACTTCCATCCCTCGCGGCTCTTGGCCAACTCCACGCGGAACGCGGTAATCCGTGGCCCGTGGACGCGGAGGCCGATGCCGTAGGAGGTCTCGAAATCGCCCAGTTTGAACTGGCGCGTCTCGGCGGCCACCTGGCCGGCGTCGACGAAGAGGGCCATGTCCATGTAGCGCGACGGCCGCCACCGGTACTCGCCCTGCAGCAGCGCGCGATGGCGATCGGTGAAGCGGCGATTGCCGAAGCCGCGGAGCGTGGAGCCGCTGCCCAGGTAGGGCGCCAGCATCACTGGCACGCCCTGGCCCGCGTCCGCCTGCGTGGTGGTGACGAGGCCCCGCACGGCCAGCACGAACTGCTCGCGCACCAGCGGCACGAGCTGGCGCACTTCGTACTCGGTGGATGAGAAGGCAAACGGCTGCCCCGTGGATTCGTCATACCGGTCCCACGACACCCGGTACAGGCCGCCGCGCGTGGCGTAGCCGGGGGGGGGGGGGGGCCCCGGGGGGGGCCCCGCCCCCGCGGGCGGGGT
>CAYJPQ010000018.1:40291-44542 GCA_964372085.1 uncultured Bifidobacteriaceae bacterium
CCGCGCCCCCGCCCCCCCGCCACGGCCGCCGCGGGGGGGCGTCGGGGGGCGTCGCCCGCCTCTCCAGCGCGCCCCTCGCCCGGGTCACGTGATAGCCCAGGTCGGCGCCCACGCCCGGCGCCGCCAGCGGCGCCATCGTGTCGCCGTCGGCATCCTCGGCGCGAATATCCAGTCGCGTGTAGCCGGCGCTTGCGTACGCCCAGGGCACGGGCCGCAACGTCACCGTGGTATCGAGTTCCGTGGGCTCGTAGTCGTAGGGGTCGCGGTCATCCAGTTGCGAGCCGGCGCCCACGCCGAAGTACGAGACGTCCTTCGCGTCGGTCCACCGCGCCGCGGCGTCCACCCGGAGCCTGCCGCGCCACAATTCGGGCAGCTGCAGCCGTGCTTCGAGCAGCTTCGAGTTGTTGATGGAGATGCCGACCAGCGCGTTGGCCGATGCGTCCCACGGCAGGCGCTTCAGGTAGCCGCCGCCCAGCGCGAACCCGCTGCCGCCAAACACGCTGCCAAACCAGGGATACGCGCCGCCGCCCCTCGAGAGCAGGGGCGAGTTCATCACCCGCACCACCACCTGCTCGGCGGCGTTCGGCCCCTCTGGGGCCAGGGTGCGGGCCTTCGTCGCCTGTTCCTGGGCAATGGCCTCGACGCGCGTGGTCTGCGCGGCCGCCGTCGCGGCCATGAGCGTGAGGGCGGCTGTGGCGCCCAACCGGAGGTACATCGGTACTCGATTATGCGGCTGTCCAGCTTCAGCCGGACCACACCCGGATGTCACGGCCGGAGAAGACTAAGGCCGTCCCGCGGAGATCATCCACAGATTGCACCGATTTCGCAGATTCGCCGCACGACTCGACGTGCGCGGGGAGCCGGTCGGAGACCGGCCGGGGAAGCGTGTGGAGGCGGGGCCATGAGTCCCCGAGCGCGGTTCAATGGGGACTCATGGTCCCGCCTCCACGCGCTTCTGGCGGCGCGTCGCGCCGCCCCGCGCACTCGAGACAGGTAAATCCGTGGAATCGGCAAAATCTGTGGATGATTCATCCCGTGAATCAGCCAGCCATCCCTCAAATTAGCGCCGCGACCCTGGAAGAACCACTCCAGCGCGTCGAGCGTGGCGTCGGTGACGGGCGCGGGCTTCGACGAACCCCGCGTTGGCGCGGCCTTCAGCGGTCTCGAGCCGACGGGCCAGGGCGAGGTCGATGAATGGGTATTCAGGTTAAGGGGACACCCTTGGATCCTAGCCTGTTAGACACCGGACACGGTACGGCGCCATCGTAGGCTTGGAGCCGCGCCGGGGCCTTGGTATCCCTGAGATTGGGAGGTAGCCGCTGTCCGCTGTCAACGGCCTGCCACTCGCCGGCTGCAGCAGCCGTTGGGCCGGTGCTAGACCCCGCCGAGGGTCTCTCGCGATCCGTGATGAACAGTCAGCACATGAATCTCACTGGTACCAATGATGCGGTAAACGATCCGATAGGGCGCAGGATGACCTCGCGGACCTCTGAATCGTCAAACTCGGGCACCTCGCGCCCGGAATGCGGCCCAAACGCCCGCGTCCCCGCGACGGCCGGCTTCCATCCCTCGCGGCTCTTGCATGATGGATATCTGTGTTTCATCTGTGGCCCTAAAACGCCTGCGTCCCCGCGACGGCTGGCTTCCACCCCTCGCGGCTCTTGGCCAGTTCCACCCGGAAGGCGGTAGTCCGCGGCCCGGCCACGGATCTGGCCACAGATAAGACACAGATACGGATGCTTTTCGGAAAATCCTGCAATCGGTCGACCGCGCTGAGGAGTCGCCGCACGGTGACGGTCGCGTAGTGGGTTGAGTCGGCTTCGATGAACGCGTGGAGGGCCGCCAAGTCATCCTGCGCGCGCTCGGTCCAGTGAATGGCCACGCCAGAAAACGCGTCTTGACTTCGTCGTGACTAACCACCTGTCCCGCGCGCGACTGCCGGAGCCCCTCTTCGATCTTGGCGATGAAGCACAGCCGTTCGATCGCGTCCTCAATGGTCGCGCCATCGGGTAACGAACGGATGGCATCCAGGGCCCGTTGCTTTTCCGTGTCGGTCGGCATGAGGAAACCCTAGCATCGTCGCGTCCAGAATGCTTGTCGTCGGCCCAACGCCGAGCGCTCACCAGCGGCCGCTTGCGATCACAGCCCCGGCCGTCTGGTGCAGTGTGTTAGCCCGCGACCGTCAATGCCAAAAGACGAAGTGGTAGATATTGTTTTCGTTGTCCTTGGCAACACCGAAGCCGTGGGCGGTACCCGCACCAGTGACGAACTCGAGGAACAGTTCCCGATCCGAGGGCGAAAGGTAGAACGGTTGACGTGACCCGCTGGTTTCTGAGGCAGGCCTCTCGCGCCCCTTGCAATCCAAAGTTGGCGGTCAGTCTAGTCCCGAGCTTCTACTCGGCCAAACCAAGAGCAAGGCGTGAAGCCCTCCGCCTCCGCCAAGGCTTCGGCGCGACAAGCAAGCCGTAAGCCGTGAGCCGTGGCCTACCGCAGCGCCTGGTATACGAGATTCGGGAACACCTCGCGGATGTCGGTGGCGTTGGGCATCAGCTGGATCATCAACGTCATCACCACGCCCGCGTCCGGATCCACGCGGTAGATGGATCCATACGCGCCGCCCCAGCCAAACGCGCCCTCGCCGCTCATGCCGTTGGCGCCGTAGCGGTCCACGGTCTCGAAGCCCAGGCCGAAGCCCAGGCCCGTCGTGGAGTGGAGCGTCCCCACCTGGTTGGTGGACATCAGCTTCGCGCTACGCTCGCCGAGGATGCGGGTGCCGTCCAACGATCCGCCGCGCCGCATCGCGTCCAGGAACCGCGCGTAGTCGCGGGCCGTGGAGAGCAGCCCCGCCCCGCCGGCGAAGTTCCGCCGCGGGCCCTCGATGTAGTGCCCCTGGCCCCTGGCGCCCTCGGGCGCGCGCACCGCGAGGCCGCCTTCATTGCTCGCGTACACGGCCGCCAGCCGATCGCGCGAGGCCGCCGGCAGGAAGAACTGCGTGTCGGCCATGCCCAGCGGCGCGGTGATGCGCGTCCTGATGTACTGGTCCAGCGGCATCCCCGACACCTTCTCAACGATGCAGCCGAGCACGTCGGTGTTGTAGCCGTACACCCACGCCTCGCCGGGCTGGGACACGAACGGCAGCGTCCCGAGCCGCTCCATGGTCGTGCACACGGGCTCGTCCTTGTCGGCGGTATACCAGCCCGCACCGGCGGCGGGGCCAAGCCCCTTGGCTTCGTAGAGCGCGGCCACCGTCGGGTCGGTGCCGTAGGAGATGCCGGCCGTGTGCGTGAGGAGGTCACGAATCGTGATGGGCCGCCGGGCCGGCACGATGGTGACGCCGCGGTCATCCTGCACCGCGACCGTGGTCTTCGCGAAGGTGGGGATGATGGCGCCGGCCCGCGTGCCGAGGGCGAGCGTGCCCTCTTCCACCAACTGCATGACGGCGACGCTCGTGAGCGCCTTGGTCTGCGAGGCGATGCGGAAGATGGTATCGGGGACCATCCGGCGGCCGGCTTCCTTGTCGGCCCAGCCGAACGCCTTCTCGTACTCGAGAATCCCGTGCCGCATGACCACGGCCACCAGGCCCGCCACGCGGTTGTCGTCCACGTAGCGCTGCAGCGCGCGGTCCATCACCGCCACGCGCTCGGGCACCAGCCCCGCGCCAGCAGCGGTTTGCGTCTGCAGCGCCGCGTGAGGCGCCGTCCACAGGGCAATGGCCACGAGGGCCACGAAAAACAGTCGAGTCTTCACGTCGTGACCTCCTAAGCCCTCCGCCTCCGCCAAGGCTTCGGCGGGACAAGTAAGCCCTAAGCCTTCAGCGCCGTCAACACCGCGTCGATCATCTTCTTGGCGTCGCCGAACAACATCTGGGTGTTGTTCTTGTAGAAGAGCGGGTTGTCCACGCCGGCGTACCCGCTGGCCATGCCGCGCTTCATCACGATGCAGGTCTTGGCCTTCCACACCTCGAGGACGGGCATCCCGTAGATGGGACTGGACGTGTCGTCGAGGGCGCCGGGATTCACGATGTCGTTGGCGCCGATGACGATCGCGACGTCGGTGTCGGGGAAGTCGTCGTTGATCTCGTCCATCTCGAGCACGATGTCGTAGGGCACCTTGGCCTCGGCCAGCAACACGTTCATGTGGCCGGGCAGGCGGCCCGCCACCGGATGGATCGCAAACCGCACGTCGGCGCCCTTGTCGCGGAGGATCTTCGTGACCTCGTAGAGGGGGTACTGTGCCTGCGCCACCGCCATG
>CAYJPQ010000018.1:44552-55523 GCA_964372085.1 uncultured Bifidobacteriaceae bacterium
TGCCGTAGCCGGGCACGATGACCACGCGTCTGGCGTCGCGCAGCAACTCGGCGGTCTCGGGGGCCGAGATGCTGGTCACCTCGCCGGCCGGCTGCGCGCCGCCGGCCGGGGCGGCGCCTTCCTCGGCGCCGAAGCCGCCCAGGATCACGCTGATGAACGAGCGGTTCATCGCGTGGCACATGATGTAGCTCAGGATGGCGCCGCTCGAGCCCACGAGCGCGCCCGTCACGATGAGCAGGTCGTTCGAGAGCATGAAGCCGGCCGACGCGGCCGCCCAGCCCGAGTAGCTGTTGAGCATCGACACGACGACGGGCATGTCGGCGCCGCCGATGGCCATCACCAGGTGGACGCCGAGCAGCGAGGCAATCGCCGTGCAGATCAGGAGCGGCACCAGGGCCGCGTCGTGCGGCGCGCCCACGAACTGCCAGCCCAGCCACACGCAGGCCAGCATGGCCGCCAGGTTCATCAGGTGGCGGCCCGGCATCAGCAGTGGCTTGCTGCGGATCAGGCCTTGGAGCTTCCCGAACGCGATGATCGACCCGGTGAAGGTGATCGCGCCGATGAAGACGCCCACGTAGGTCTCCACCGCGTGGATGCTCGCTTCCACGCCCTCGAGGCCGCTCGGGGCCAGCGTGCCGCCGAAGCCCACGAGCACGGCCGCGAGGCCCACGAAGCTGTGGAGCATCGCGACCATTTGCGGCATCGCGGTCATCTCCACCCGCGCGGCCAGCGCCGCGCCGATGCCGCCGCCCGCCACGAGCGCGGCGATCAGCACGCCGTAGCTGGTGACGTGCGGGCCGAAGGCCGTCACGGCCACGGCCAGCGCCATGCCGATCATGCCGAAGAGGTTGCCCCGGCGCGCGGATTCCTGCGCCGAGAGGCCGCCGAGGCTCTGGATGAACAGGATGCCGGCGACGAGATAGACGATGGTGACGAGTGTCTCAGGCATCGGCGGTTACCGGCGGAACATCCGCAGCATGCGCTGCGTGACCATGAAACCGCCCACGATGTTGATGGTGGCCAGCAGGATTGCCGCGGCGCCGACGATGACGACCGGGGAGGAAATGGGGCCGCTCACCTGGAGCATGCCGCCCACCACGATGATGCCGCTGATGGCGTTGGTCACGCTCATGAGCGGCGTGTGCAGCGCGGGCGTGACGTTCCACACCACCTGCCAGCCAATCACCACCGCGAGCGCGAACACCGTGAGGTGCGACAGGAACGCCGGGGGCGCCACGAGGCCGAGGCCCGTGAGCGCCACGGCGGCCACCAGCGCCAGCACCGGGCCCATCACGCCGCTGCCCTTGGCCTTGGCCTTGGCGGCAGGCGCGGCGGCGGGCTTGGGCGGCGCGGGCGCCACGAGCGGGGCGGGCTTGGGCGGCGCCGGCCACAGCAGCTCGCCCTCCTTCAGCACGATCGACCCCCGCACCACCTCGTCGTCGAGGTTCACGTGGTATTTGTCGCCGCTCCCCATGTCGGTGAGCAGGTGCGCGAGGTTGTTGCCGTAGAGGAAGCTGGCTGTCGGCGCCAGGCGGCTGGGCAGGTCGGTGTAGCCCACGATGTGCACGCCGTGGCGCTCCACCGCGGAGCCCGGCACCGTGCACGCGCAGTTGCCGCCGTTCTCGGCCGCCAGGTCGACCACCACCGACCCCTTCCGCATCGATTTCACCATGTCTTCGGTGATGAGGATGGGCGCGGGCTTGTTCGGAATCAGCGCCGTGGTGATGACGATGTCCACTTCCTTGCACTGCGCGGCGAACATCTCCATCTCGGCCTTGATGAAGGCGGGGCTCATCTGCTTGGCGTAGCCGCCGTGGCCCTCACCCTCCTCCTGGACGTTGAGCTCGATGAAGTCGGCGCCCATGCTCTTCACCTGGTCCTTCACCGCGGCGCGCGTGTCGAACGCGCGGACGATGGCGCCCAGGCCGCGCGCCGCGCCGATGGCGGCGAGGCCCGCCACGCCGGCGCCGATGACCAGCACCTTGGCCGGCGGCACGCGTCCGGCGGCCGTCATCTGGCCGGTGAAGAAGCGGCCGAAGAAGCTCGACGCCTCCACCACCGCGCGGTAGCCCGCGATATTGGCCATCGACGAGAGCGCGTCCATCTTCTGGGCACGCGAGATGCGGGGGATCTGATCCATCGCGATGACCGTCGCCTTGCGGGCGGCGAGCCTCTCGATGAGGTCCGTGTTCTTCCCCGGATAGAAGAAGGAGATGATCGTGCCGCCCTCGCGAAGGAGGTCGGCCTCGTGCACGCCCAGGTCGGGATGGTCCGACGGCGGCTGCACCTTCAGCACGATATCGCCCGCCTGCCACAGCTGGCGGGTATCGGCGATGATCTCGGCGCCGGTGGCGGCGTAATCGTCGTCGCCAAACGAGGCGGCGGCGCCCGCGTTGTGCTCCACGGCCACCGCGAAGCCCATCTTGATCAAGCGCGCGACGTTGTCGGGGGTGGCGGCCACCCGGCGTTCGCCCGGGCGGCATTCTCTCGGTACGGCCAGCTTCATGGATGATGACTCCCTGCCGGCCGAGGGACTGACGCCGGGCAGACTTACAGCGGAATTATATAGGGGGATCGGGATCCTTGCGGGTGCAAAGGTGCAAAGGGGGCGCGGGGGCTCCCGATCTATGGTCTGGCCGCCAGCCGCCCGCCCCGTGGGGCGCCGCTCGTGTAGATCGCCTCGACCTCCGCGGGCGTGAGCGCGCGGCGGTAGGCGGCGATCTCGTCGAGCAGCCCGTGCAGGTGGCCGCCTGCGGCGGAGGCGCCGAACCGCTGCTCGCACACGGGATCGACGAAGTCGGCCGCCACCCTCGCCGAGGCCTCGCGGACGCCGTCCACATAGAGCACGGCCTCTCGCAGGTCACGCGTGACGGCCACGAAGCGCCAGACACCTGGCTCGAAGACCGATCGCGAAGTCAGCCGCGCGGTCTGGGCGGATGCCGGCGCGCCGGTCTCGCAGCGGCCCATGCAGAAGGCCAGGCGATTGGCGGCGTCCTTCTCCACGCGCCAGCCCACGCCGCGCGTGTCCACGTGGTCGGCGATCGTCATGCGTCCCGACACCGACTGGAGCTTCACCCACGCCACGAAGGTCGCCGGCTCGTCCATCGGCGCGGACTGCCGCTCGCCGAGCGTCACGACATCGTCGCGCCCGTCGAACGAGAAGGCCGGGCCCACGCGGCCGGGGGCAAAGCCGGCGCCGTTCTTCAGAGCGCCGTGCGCGTCGCCGCGCACATCGCTCGCCGCGCCGTCTCCGGACCAGAATCCCACGAGGCCTTCGGCCAACTCGGCCGGCGTCTGGCGGCGGAGGAATACCGCCACGCCGCCGCGTGACGGGACGGGTGCGAACAGCCGGCGCCCATCTCGTGAGAAGGCGCCGCGCCCCGTGCCGCGCTCGTCGAGCGTCTCGACCGCGACGAACCGGCGCGCGTCGACGATGGTGAGGCGACGACCGCCCGCGAGCACGCGCGACCCATCCGGGAAGAACGTGAAGTCGCCATAGCCCGCCTCGACCGGCAGGCCGAAGGTTCGAAGCACGACATGATCGTCGCCGCGGATGACGGTGATGACGCTGCTGGGCACCCCGGGGCAACCCTCGCGATCGTAGGCGTCAGACACGCACGCGTTGGTCCCGCTGACCCAGATCTGACGGCCGTCCGGCGACGCGACGATCGCCCCGCCGACGTTTGGGAAGCCCTGGATGGCGCCCGCGTGCACGCCGGTGCGCACGTCGAGCACATCGACTGCATCGTGCCCGGGTCGCCCGCCCGGGCCCTGGCACTGGTACGTGGTGTACAGGCGGAACGTCCGCGGCACGATCGTCACGGCGATCGGGCAGGTCTCCGCCGCGAGCGGCACCAGCCGGCCGGCGGCGATGTCGAACCGGGCCAGGCCCGCGTACCGCCGGGCGAGAAAGATCGCGGCACCGTCGGGCGCGACTGCGATCCCGTCCACATCCGCCACCGGCAGCGCGCGGGCGACCCGGCGGTGCACGTCGATAGCGGCCAGGCCCTTGCGGCTCAGCGCGGCATACAGGTGGGTTCCGTCCGGCGAGAGCGCCAGGCGCGCGGCCGCGTCGGGCAGCGGGACGCGGGCGATGACGCGGGCGCTGGCCGTGTCGATGATCGCCAGGCTGGGATCGGATCCGTCGGCGACATACAGCTCGGCGCCGTCCCGTGAGAGGGCCACGTCCACCGGATCGGCGCCGGTGGGGATGACGGCAAGCGATCCGCCCTCGCGAGCGGCGTCGGCGAAGAGCCGGCCGGCGGGGGCCGGCGCCGGGAGGTCTGGCGCGGCCACAGGAGAGGGCTGGATGGCGGCGGCATCCGCGCGCGGAGCCGCGTCCCACCGCGGCCAGAAGGCCGCCAGCCCCACGCCGATCGCGGCCGCCGCGGACAGCGCCAACAGCAGCCGCACGCCCGATCCGCTGCGGGAATCGGGCGCGAGCGTCCCTGGCGGCGGATCGATCGCGCCCGTCTCCCCGCCGTCGGGCTCGATCGACTCGGCCAGGCCCGCGGCGTCCGCGGCGAGCAGGCTGCTTCGCTCGACCCACCACGCGTCGATCTCGTCGGCGAAGGCGAAGACCGTGGCGCGCTCGTGGTGCAGGTGCCGCCGGACCGGCAGGCCCTCGCGCTTCTCCCAGCGCTGCACCGTGCGGACGTCGCGCTTCAGGTAGGCGGCGATGTCCTTCCACGATTCGAGCCGGCGACCGGACTGAGAGCTGTCGGTCATGGCAAAGGCGCGCGCGATCCTACCTCACCCGGCTGCGGGGCACCACCCCCACGGCATCACGCGGCAGGCGCGCCCCAGCCGCCTGTTGCCGCTTGCCGGCCGGGCCCTGCTGCCCGATTCTCCACTGGCGCCGCCCGTTGCCGAGGCGGCCACGCTTTCGAGGAGACCCCCATGTCAGCTCGCCCTTCACCTGTGTTGCGACTGCGGTTCAGCAGGCGCGTGGGATCCGCTGCGCTCACCCTGCTGCTGGCCGCAACGCTCGGCGCGCAGCCGGCGTCCTTCGCCGACGTCAGCGTACGGTTCCTCAAGGCCAACAAGCGTGAGCTGCAGGAGAAGCGCGCCAGCCTGCTGCTCGACGACACCGCGCGGCGGCTGGTGGTGACCTCCGGCGATCGGCCGCTGGAGGTGAGCTACGACGCCGTGCAGAAGGTCGTCGTAGAGGTGGACACGATGGGCGAGCGGGCCAGCTTCGGCGCAACGTTCGCGGGGATGTTTGCCGGCGGGCTGCTGTTCGGCGGCGCCATCGCCAACTCCCTCGACAAGCCCTTCGACGGCGACCACTTCGTGTATCTCGAGTACACGACGGCCGACGGCGCCCGCACGCCGTACGTGCTGAGGGTGAACAAGGCGTCGGTGCCTCGGGCCTTGCAGGCGCTCAAGGCGTCGTTCGGCGATCGCGTGACCGCGCCGGTCTTCGACGAGAAGCCCGAGACCATCGACAAAAAACAGCTGGCGTCCGGCAAGACACGCTGGCGCCAGGTCTCCACCGACAAGCAGCACCCGCTTCCAGAGCCCCGCGAGGGCAAAGCCCTCGTGGTGGTCGTCTGTCCCGCCACAATCATGCGGCGGTCTCCCGAAGAGAAGCCCGGCGCCTGGGCCAGCCTCCACGCCAACGACGTCGTGGTCGGCGCCAACGGCCCTGGCACGTACAGCTTCTTCCATCTCGACCCGGGCGAGTACCTGCTGGTGAGCCAGACCTACGATGCCGTCGGCCTGCGCATGAAGCTGGAAGCTGGCGGGGAGTACTACCTCACGCAGACGGTGTACGCCAAGGGCATCCGCCCGCGCTCGTTCCTGACGCGGCACTCCAAGGAGCTGGTGATGTACGAGGTCTCCGGATCCCTGTGGTCGGACTGGACCCCGGAGGCGCCGAAGCCGGACTGATCCGGAGCCCCCGCACCCCTGCACCCGTGCACCCGTGCACCCGTGATGAACTCAGGGCTTCCAGTCGGGCAGGCGGTCGTTGCCCGGGCCGGTGGTGAGGCGCTGAACGGGACGTGAGCCATCAGCGGGAACGATGGCCAGGTCCCAGTCTTCGCCGTCATGATGCTCCGGGCTCACCGACAGGGCCACCCATCGTCCGTCGGATGACCAGTCGGGATAGTAGTGCCAGCGGGCCGCATCACCGGCCAGCGGGCGCTCGCCGCCTCCATCGAGGCCCCTCAACTGCAGCGTGGACGGCTCCCTCGCCAGTGAGACGTTGGCGATCGTCCGCCCGTCCGGCGCCCACGACGGCCAGCACGCGCCGCCCGTGCCGGGCAGCGCCCGCGTGCGGCCGGTCGCGAGGTCGAGCACGTGGATCTGGAACTCCCAGAACTGCAGCCGCTCGAGGGTCTGGGCGGCAAACGCGACGGATCGTCCATCGGGTGACACGGCGGGCATGAGGGCGCGCCCGACGAAATTCCGCGTGAGCCGGTCGACGCGGCGATCGGCAAGCCACACGCGATACAGGTCGCCGCGGCTGTCGCGGTCGGAACTGAAGACCAGGCTCCGGCCGTCCGGCATCCACGACGGATCCTGGTCGTTGGCGGCATGGTCCGTGACCCGTGTCACGTTGCGGCCGTCAGCGTCCATGACGTAGAGATCGTGATTGGCGCCCGCGCGCGTGGAGCTGAACGCGATGCGGGAGCCATCCGGCGACCACCGGGGGCTTTCGTCCCGGAAGTCCCGGCCCTGCGTGAGCGCCCTGACGACGCCCGTGCGGAGATCCAGCGTATACAGGTGCGGACGATGCGACGGATTGTCCGGGCCTGGAGCGTCCGAACTGAACACGAGCGTTCCCGACAGGCCCGCCGGGAACGGGCTCACGACACTCGGCCGCGCAGGCCCCTGCGCCGCAGGCACGGCGAGCCACGGCAGGTGGAAGCTCAGCAGGAACAGCGCCAGCGACACGCGCGTCATGGATACGTACGAGTATGTGCCGGAATCCGGGCGTCCACCCGCCTGTGCATTCCGGTACAGCCCTGCCCCGGTCATGCGATGGAGACTGCTGGCATGACCATGAAAACTCAGGCATTCATTCTCGCGGGTTGTGTCCTCGCCACCGCGGCGTCGCTGGCGTGCAGCAACACCGAGGCGATCGAAACGATGCCCGAAGGCACCGAAGTGACCGTCGTCACGCAGGATGGCCGCATCGTGCGGGGCAAGATCGCCAAGGTCGAGCCCGAGGTCGTCACGCTGACCGGCGATCGCGGCGCCGCCAGGACCACGATCGCGCGCACCAGCATCAGCGAAGTGAAGCGGGTGACCGCGGCGGAACCGGAGCCGGCCCCGGCCGCGCGCATCCGCACGCTGACCGTACCCGATCACACCGAGATGGACGTGGAACTGAGCACCTCGCTGGCATCCGACACCAGCCGCGTCGAGGACGCCGTGAGGGCGACCTTGTCGTCGCCCCTGGTGATCGACGAGGTGACCGTGGTGCCGTCGGGCAGCACGCTGTTCGGCACGGTGACGCACGTGCAGGAGTCGGGCCGCGTCAAGGGTGTGGCCGAACTGGGGTTGCGCTTCGACCGGCTCCAGGTCGGTTCGATCACCTATGACATCAGCACCGAGCCGCTCTCCTATCGCGCCGCGAGCACGAAGAAGGATGACGCGGTCAAAATCGGCATCGGCGCGGCGGCCGGCGCGGTGATCGGCGCGATTACGGGTGGGAAGAAGGGTGCCGCGATTGGCACCGCCGTGGGCGCGGGCGGCGGCACGGCCGTCGTGCTGGCCACCGATGGCGACGAGATTCGCCTCGCTTCGGGTCACGCGCTCAAGGTCAACCTGACCGAGCCCCTGACGATCCGGCTCCGGTAGGCGCCGGGCCCGACCCGGGCGCCCCGGAGGTTTGGTAGACTGGCGCATCCAAACCTCCGGAGAGAACCGCGCGCCCGCTGACGATGTGGGCGAACCCTATTCGGTCCGCCAATGGACCGGCTGGGTGCTCGGCCCGGGCATGCTGCTGCTGACGCTGCTGGCGCCGCCGCCGGAAGGGCTCAGCGTGCAGGGCTGGCGCACGGTCGGCGCCGGCAGCCTGATGGCCATCTTCTGGATGGCCGAGTCGATCCCGATTCCCGTCACGGCGCTGCTGCCGCTGGTGCTGTTTCCGTTCCTCGGCCTCGGCGACATCCGCGAGAGCGCCGCGCCGTTCGCCAACCCGATCATCTACCTGTTCTACGGCGGGTTCATCATCGCCGTGGCCATGCAGCGGTGGGGGCTGCACCGGCGGGTCGCCATCGGGCTGCTCACGCGCATCGGCACCCGGCCCTCCGCGATCGTCGGCGGGTTCCTGCTGTCGTCCGCGCTCATCAGCATGTGGGTGAGCAACACCGCCACGGCGTTGATGATGCTGCCCATCGCCACGTCCGTCATCCACCTGCTCCCTAAGGGGCCGGCCAACCCGGCGCACCGCGCCTTCGGGACCGCCGTGGCCCTCGCGGTGGCCTACGGGGCCACCACCGGCGGCATGGCGACGCTGATTGGCACCCCGCCCAACGCGCTGCTGGCCGGCTACGTGAGCGATGTCTACGGCTTCCACATCGGGTTCGGCCAATGGATGCTGCTGGGCGTTCCCGTGATGCTGGTAACCCTGCCGGCGGTGTACCTGGTGCTGACGCGGGTGATGTTCACGCTACCGGCTGGCGAGCTTCCCGGCATGGGCCGGATGCTGGCGGAGGAGCGGGCACGGCTCGGTCGGCCGGGGCGCGGCGAGATCGCGGTGGCGGTCGTCTTCGCGCTCACGGCGGCCGGGTGGGTGTTCCAGCCCGTGATCGCGCGCGCCGTGCCGCTCGTCTCCGACACCACCATCGCGATGATGGGCGCGCTGGCCTTGTTCGTCATTCCTGTCAACCTGCGCCGGGGCGAGTTCGTGATGACGTGGGACGCCGCGAAGGACATTCCCTGGGGCGTGCTGTTGCTGTTCGGCGGGGGGTTGAGCCTCGCGGGCAACATCGACCGGCACGGCGTGTCCACCTACCTGGGCAACCTGGCCGGGGGCATGACCGGGATGCCCACCATCGTCGTGCTGTGCATCGTGTGCTTCGGCATCCTGATGCTCACCGAGCTCACCAGCAACACCGCCACGGCCGCCACGTTCCTGCCGATCACTGCGGCGCTGGCGCTCACACTGGGCGAGAACCCGCTGCTCTTCCTGATTCCCACCGCGCTGGCCGCCAACTGCTCGTACATGCTCCCGGTGGGCACGCCGCCCAACGCCATCGTCTACGGGAGCGGGCTCGTCACGCTGCCGCAGATGGCCCGCGCGGGCATGATCCTGAACGTCCTCCTCGTGCCGATCCTGGTGGGGCTGCTGATCCTGCTCGGCCCGATGGTGTTCGACATCCAGGGCGGCGTGGTGCCGCCCTGGGCGGCGAAGTGACCCGGACGTGTTGAACGCCCCGCTCATCGACGCGCTCCTGCTTCGCGCGTTCCGGTTCCGGACGCGCGGTTTTCTCCGCATGGAGGACGCGCCGGGCACGGTGCCCCCCGTCCCGCGCGAGGGGAACGGCTACCTCTACCTGCACGTGCCGTTCTGCGAGGTGCTCTGCCCGTTCTGCTCGTTCCACCGCGTGCTGCACCATCACGATCACGCGCGGCAGTACTTCCGCGCGCTCCGGGAGGAGGTGCGCCTGTATCACCGCGCGGGTTACCGGTTCTCGGGCGCGTATGTCGGCGGCGGCACGCCCACGACCGAACCCGCGGAGCTCGTGGAGACCATCGCGCTCGTGCGCGAGCTCTTCGGCGTCCGCGACGTGTCGGTGGAGACCAATCCCAAGGACCTCCGCCCCGAGATCCTCGAACCGCTCCGCGGCGCGGGGGTCACCCGGCTGTCGGTGGGCGTCCAGAGCTTCGACGACCGGTTGCTGCAGGAGATGGACCGCTACGCGAAGTACGGCAGCAGCGGCGAGATCCAGTCACACCTCCGCGGCGCGGCCGGGATGTTTCCCACGCTGAACATCGACCTGATCTTCAACCAGCCCCACCAGACCCTTGCCTCGTTGGAGCGCGACCTCGAGATCGTGCTCGGGTCGGGCGCCAACCAGGCGTCGTTCTACCCGCTGATGACCTCCCACACGGTGGCGCGGCGGATGGCGGGGGCCATGGGGTTGCCCGACCACCGGCGCCTCCGCGAGTTCTTTTCGACCATCGTCTCGCGGCTGCAGCCCGAGTTCACGCCCACCTCCGCGTGGTGCTTCACGCGTAACGGCCATGGCAGCGACGAGTACATCGCCGAGGCCGACTACTACGTCGGCGTCGGCAGCGGGGCCTTCAGCTTCGTGGATGGCGCCTTGCACACCACCACCTTTTCGCTGGACACCTATGCCCGGCGCATCGAGCAGGGGCTGACGGGCATCACCACGCGGCACGTGCTGAGCGACGGCGACCTGATGCGCTACACCCTGCTGATGCGCATGTTCGGCCTGCGGCTCGACCGCGACTGGGCGCTGCGGCGCCACGGGCCGCGCTTCTTCCGCAAGATGTGGGCCGAGCTGCGCACGCTCGAGTGGCTGGGCGCGGCGCGCCGTGACGCGCGCGGCTGGCGGCTCACCGATCGCGGCATGTACTGGCTGATGCTGATGATGTCCGCGTTCTTCGAGTCGGTGAACGACTACCGCGACGCGATGCGGGCGCACATCCACGACGAGCGCGGCGATCAGGGCGCGGGCTAACCGCGAGAGCACGTAAGTGGCTGTGATGCGC
Source organism: uncultured Bifidobacteriaceae bacterium (assembly GCA_964372085.1). Lineage (GTDB taxonomy): Bacteria > Acidobacteriota > Vicinamibacteria > Vicinamibacterales > UBA2999 > 12-FULL-67-14b. The sequence continues at coordinate 55,245 of CAYJPQ010000018.1, forward strand.
CACGGCGCGCGCCGGCCGGCCCATCCGGACGGCCTCCGCGAACGCCCCACCCCAGATGAGGCGGCCGGCGGGACTCGAATCGGCGTCATCCGAGGAATCTGTGGATGACACACCCGTCGGGCCGGCGACTCAACCGCCTTGCGGGATTAGATGCGATCGATCGTGACCGAAATCGGATCGCGTGCGCCCACCCCGAACACCGAAAGGATTTTGCTCTGGCGAATGCGTCAGCCGCTGCAGGTTGCCGGCGTCGGCGAAAAACGCAAAGGTGGTGTCGAG
>CAYJPQ010000019.1:0-54405 GCA_964372085.1 uncultured Bifidobacteriaceae bacterium
CTTCGCACCCCTGCACCCTTGCACCCTTGCACCCTTGCACCCTTGCACCCTGCACCCTGCACCCTGCACCCTGCACCTATAATCAACCTGTGAGCTCCCTCGAACATCGGGCGCAGGCCCCGGCAAAGGTTCGCGTCTTCGTGTTGATCGTGAGCGACACGCGCACCGAGGCCACCGACACGGGCGGCGCGGCCATCGTCGGCCTGCTCACCGGCGCCGGCCACATCGTCACCGGCAAGCACATCACCCGCGACGAGCCCGACAATGTGGCGGCCATCGTCCGGCGCGAGGCCACGGGCGCCGAGGTGGACGTGGTCATCACCACCGGCGGCACGGGGCTCACGCGGCGCGACAGCACCTACGAGGCCATCGACGCCCTGCTCGACAAGCGGCTGCCGGGCTTCGGCGAGTTGTTCCGCATGCTGAGCTACCAGGAGATTGGCGCCGCCGCCATGATGAGCCGCGCCTGCGCCGGCACCCTGGGCCGCGTGGTGGTGATTGCGCTCCCGGGATCGGAATCCGCGGTGCGGCTGGCGATGACCAAGCTGGTGCTGCCGGAACTGACGCACCTGGTGCAGCAGGCCTCCAAATGACGGGCTCCGGGCTCTGGGCTCTCGGCTCTGGGGTTCACTGATGCGGCCGTTTACGCACACGATTTCCCTGGACGACGCGCGCGCGATCATCGATCGCACGGTCGTTCCCATTTCCCGCCGCGAGCGCGTGGCGCTCTCCGACGCCAACCTGCGCGTGTGCGCCACCGACGTCGTGTCGACGCTCGACGTGCCGCCCTTCGCGCGCGCCGCCATGGATGGCTACGCCGTGGTCGCCGCCGACACCGCCGGCGCCACCCGGCAGTCGCCGCGGACGCTCCGGATGGTGGACACGGTGTACACCGGCGAGGTGTCAGCCACGCCCATCACCAGCGGCCTGTGCGCGGAGATCGCCACCGGCGCCCCGCTGCCCACCGGCGCCGACGCGGTGGTGATGGTCGAGGAAACCGGGAAGGCCGGTGACGAGGTTCACATCTTCGCCGCCGCCACGCCCCGGCAGAACGTGGGCCGGCAGGCCGCCGACATCGCGACCGGACAGACCGTGCTGCACACAGGCGACGTGCTCAACCCCAGCCGCATCGGCGCGCTGGCGGCGCTCGGCGTCGAGGCGGTGGAGGTATTTGCCCGCCCGACGGTGGCGATCCTCTCCACGGGTAACGAGCTGGTCGAACCGGGCGCCCCCCTCGGGCCCGGGCAGATCTACGACATCAACCGGTTTACGCTGTCGGCCGTCGCGGCGGAGCATGGCGGCGTGCCGATGTCATTCACCACCGCTCAGGACACGCACGACTCGCTCGACCGGGCCATCGCGGCGTGCCTCGACTGCGACGTGCTGGTGTTCTCGGGCGGCAGCTCGGTGGGCGATCGCGACCTGATGCTCGACGCCGTGAAGCGCGCGGGCGAGGTGCTGTTCCACGGCATCGCGCTCAAGCCGGGCAAGCCCACGGCGTTTGGCGCTATCCACGGCAAGCCCGTGTTCGGCATGCCGGGCAACCCCACCTCGTGCCTCACCAACGCCTACATCCTGCTGGTGCCGGCGCTGCGCCGCATTGCGCGGCTGGCGCCCTATCGGCTGCGCACGGTGTCGATGCCGCTCGGCCAGCGCATCGTGACGGCCGTGGGCCGCCACCAGATCTTCACCGTGACCGTGGTCGAGGGCCGTGCCATGCCCGCCTTCAAGTCGTCGGGCGATATCACGTCGATGTCACAGGCCGACGGCTACATCGAGATCCCCGCACAGGCCGATGTCATCGAGCCGGGGGTGATCGTGGAAGTGACGCTGTTCTAGGGCTCGGGCTTAGGGCTTAGTAGGGCTTGCTCTTCCCGTCAGGGCTCCTGCCCCCGTCAAGCATCTTTCTCCCGTCAAGAGTCCCGCTCCCGTCAAAATCGGATCACGTTCTCGACAGTCCAGTACGTCAGGCGGTCGCCGGCAAACCACTTCCGCACGACATCACCGCCCCACATGTGCCCCGCGTAGGCGTTGATGGACCAGTGCCGCATGATGGGTACATCGATGGTGCCTTCCAGCATGGTGCCGAGCTCGGTGGCGCCGTCGGCCGGCAGGCCCGAGAAGCCGAAGTAGTTGCCCGTGCCGGCGGTGGCGCCGCTGCCCTTGTACCAAAGATCGCCGCCGCTTGCGAGGTCGAGACGATGAAGCTCCACGCGCAGCGTGGTGCGGCCGGGCTCGAGGAACACCTGTGCGAAGGCGTCGCGCAGGTTCATCTGCGTGTAGGTGGACGAGAGCGCGTAGCGCCGTGACGAGGGCAGCATGGGAAAGAACGTCCCGTGCCGATCGTCAGAGGCGTCGTCATCTCCAGACGCCCAGAGGTATCCGGCGCGCACTCGCGGCGTGAGCGGCGCCGTGGTCCACGTGTGCCCCGCTTCAACGGCCACGGCGGCCGCCGCGTGGCGCTGGCCGTACCAGTCGCCGAACTCACCGGCCACCCACACCACCGTGTCGAGCTCGCCCGCACGCGTGGGGCGCACGGCCGCGTACGACCCGCCCACCGCCGCCACCGTCACGTCGACGATGGCCGTGGGGTCGACCTGGCCGATGTTGTCGGGACGGGCCTGCACTTCGCGCCGGTCGCGGTACACGTGACCGAAGGCCTGCCACGCGCTCGGCGATGCCGCGCCGTGCGGACGGTAGGTCGCCGCCCCGGTGGCCACCTGCAGCTTGAGCATCGAGAGGTTGGTGGATTCCTCGAACCCGCCCTGCGTGGGAACGAAGGCCGCACCCGTCATATGCCAGCGCGGGCGCTCCACGTCCACCCGCACGCCGTCGAAGCGGCGCTGATAGAGGGAGTACTCGAAGTCGCCCACCATGCGCGCCCCCAGGCGATCGCGCGTGAGCGCGTCCAGCGCCGGCAGGGCCAACGGCGCCTCGCGGCCCGATTCGTGGTGCCCGCGCCCCAGCGTCACGGCCCAGCGTCCCCCGCGGGACTTCGCCCGAAGCGTGGCCTCACTCAGGTACAGCTGGTAGCTGTAGCGCTCGCCGCTGGACGCAAAGTAGAACGCGCCGGCGCCCAGCCCGCCGGGGCCGATGGCATTCCTGGGCAGGTTCTCGAGGCGCACGTAGTTGAACGCCGCCGCCAAATCGAAGCGCACGCCCCGCACCCGCGCGCCCAGCTCGGCGCGATCGCCCACGAAGGTGTAGTCGGGATTGGTGCCGGCGCCGGGGTACGGCTCGAAGAAGCGCCACGTCTCGACGCGCGTGACGTTGGAGACGGTGCCGGTGACGGTGGGAGGGGGATCGGGATTCTGCGCAGCCGCGACAGAAGGAAACGCAACCACGAAGAACGCGAAGGTCACGAAGTAATCAATTGGCTTTCCCAAAGACGTCTTCGTGCTCTTCGAGTCCTTCGTGGTTGACGTGTGCTAGCCCTTCAGGAGCCGGTTCACCTCGGCCCAGTTCACCACGTTCCACCACGCGCCCATGTAGTCGGGCCGGCGGTTCTGGTACTTGAGGTAGTAGGCGTGCTCCCACACGTCGATGCCCAGGATGGCCTTCTTGCCTTCCATCAGCGGGTTGTCCTGGTTGGGGGTGCTCATCACCTCGAGCGTGCCGCCGTTGTCGACCACCCACGCCCAGCCGCTGCCGAAGCGGGTGGCGCCGGCCTGGTTCACCGCCGTCTTGAACTTGTCGAAGTCGCCGAAGGCGCTGTTGATGGCGTCGGCCACCGCGCCCGTGGGCGCGCCGCCGGCGCCGGGCGCCATCAGCTTCCAGAACATCGAGTGGTTCCAGTGCCCGCCGCCGTTGTTGCGCACGGCCGTACGGATGTCGTCGGGCGCCGCCGACAGGTCCTTCAGCAGGTCGTCGAGGCTCTTGTCGTGCAGCGCGGGATGCTTGTCGAGCGCCGCATTGAGGTTGGTGACGTACGCCTGATGATGCTTCCCATGGTGGATCTGCATCGTCTGCGTGTCGATGTGCGGTTCAAGTGCGGCTGCGTCATACGGCAGCGCCGGAAGTGTGTGAGCCATCGTGGGGACCTCTGTGTTAATCGTGTGGAACCTTCGTGAGGAACCTCAGCTTATCGCCAGCATTCTATCAAGAGCTACCCTGGACCACTTTTTCTGAGCCTCCGGCACGGTGACGCGGTTGTGCACCTGGCCTTCCACGAGGCCTTCGAGCACCCACAGCAGGTGGTTGGGCGACACGCGGAACATCGTGGAGCACAGGCAGCCGAACTGGTCGAGCGACACTACGGTCTTGGCCGGCGCCATCTCCTCGGCCAGCCGGTGCACCAGGTGCACCTCGGTGCCCACCGCCCAGGTGGTGCCGGGCTCGGCGTTGCGCACCGTCTTCAGGATGTATTCCGTTGACCCGAAATCGTCCGCCACCTGCAGCACGTCGAAGGGCACCTCGGGATGGACGATGACGCGCACACCAGGATGCTGCTGCCGCGCGGTCTCGATCTGCTTCGCGGTGAAGCGCACGTGCACCGAACAGTGGCCCTTCCACAGGATCAATCTCGCGTGCGCCAGTTGCCCGCGCGTGAGGCCGCCGAACGGCTCGAAGGGGTCCCACACCACCATCTGGTCCAGCGGGACGCCCATCTTCCAGGCTGTGTTGCGCCCGAGGTGCTGGTCGGGCAGAAACAGGATCTTGAGACGATGCTGCCAGCCCCACTTGAGCGAGGCTGCCGCGTTCGACGAGGTGCACACCGTGCCGCCCTGCTCGCCCACGAACGCCTTGATGGACGCGGCCGAGTTGATGTAGGTGATGGGCACCACGTCCTGTGCCAGCCCCATCTGCTGCAGCTCGTTCCAGCACGTCTCCAGTTGGTCGGGCGCGGCCATGTCGGCCATCGAGCAGCCCGCCGCCAGGTCGGGCAGGATCACCTGCTGGTGCGGCAGCGCCAGCACGTCGGCGCTTTCGGCCATGAAGTGCACGCCGCAGAACACGATGTATTCGGCCGAGGGGTGCCTGGCCACTTCCTTGGCCAGCTTGAACGAGTCGCCCGTGTAGTCGGCGAAGCGAATCACCTCGTCGCGCTGGTAGTGATGGCCGAGAATCACCAGCCGGTCGCCCAGCGCCGCGCGCGCGGCGCCGATGCGCACCTCCATCTCCTCGTCCGACAACCCGAGGTAGGCCTCTGGCAGCGGTTGGCGCTCTCCGATCGACGCCTTCTCGACCTCGTTCAGGGCGGGGAGGAATGTCGTGGACATGTGATAAGCCCTAAGCCGATAGGTGCGCGACCGACGGCTCCCGCACCACGTTGTACAACGTATCCCGCTCAATCGGCAGGCGCCCCGCATCACGAATGAGCCGCTCGATGTCGTCTACCGACAGCGACGTCGGCGTGGACGATCCCGCCATGTGGTAGATCGTCTCTTCCTGCACCGTGCCGTCGAGGTCGTCGGCGCCAAACCACAGGGCCGTCTGCGCCACTTCCACCCCGCACGAGATCCAGTACGCCTTGATGTGGTCCACGTTGTCGAGCACCAGCCGCGCCACCGCATGCACGCGCAGCGTGTCGCTGGCCGACGGCGCCGGGAGCTTGCGCATCTGGTTGTTGTCGGGATGGAAGGCCAGCGGGATGAACGCCTGCAGGCCGCCCGTCTCGTCCTGCAGCGCCCGGATCTGCTGCAGGTGGTCCACGCGCTCCTCGGTGGTCTCGATGTGCCCGTAGAGCATGGTCATGTTGGTGCGCAGGCCCATCTGGTGCGCCAGGCGGTGGATGCTGATGTAGCGCGCGCCGTCGCACTTGTCGTGGCAGATCTTCTGGCGCACGCGCGGCGCGAAGATCTCGGCGCCGCCGCCCGGCAGCGAATCGAGGCCCGCCTCGTGCAGCTCGCGCAGCACCTCGGCGTCGGTCTTGCCGTAGTGGTCCGCGAAGAACGCGATCTCCACAGCCGTGAAGCACTTCAGGTGGATGTCGGGCCGTATCGCCTTCAGCCCGCGCAGCAGGTCGGTGTAGTAGCTGAACGGCAGCCCGGGATGCAGGCCGTTGACGATGTGCACCTCGGTGAGGGGCTGGTGGCTGCGCTCGCGCAGCTTGGCCAGCACCTGGGGCACCGTCATCGTGTGCGCGCCCGGGTCGCCGGCCTTGAGCCGCGCAAACGAGCAGAACAGGCACGACGCCTCGCACACGTTCGTGGCCTCGAGCCGCAGGTTGCAGTTGAAGTAGGTACGATCGCCGTGCCGCCGCTCGCGCTCGCGGTTGGCCAGCCACCCCAGCGCCAGCAGGTCGGGCGTCTCGAACAGCTTCACGCCGTCGTCACACGACAGCCGCTCGCGCGCCTCCACCTTGTGGGCGATGTCCGCCAGCCCAGCCGCCACCAGTCGCTCTCGCATATCCCCTTCATCTTACCGAAAAAGGGGACAGTCCCCTTTTTCGGGTGCTATAGTTCTCCTTACAACCGACGCGAACCCGGACAGGCAGGGAAGATGGGTGTAAGGCCCACACGGTCCCGCCACTGTAAGTGGGGAGCGCGCGCTGGAAGGCTGCTGGGCGACCCTCGAGGTCGGCAGGCAGACCTTGTCCCGCCGAAGCCCAACGGGCGAAGGCGGACCGTCACTGTCGCTTCGGCGATGGGAAGACGTCACGGCGCGCGTGCTGATCCACGAGTCAGGATACCTGCCGTCCATATGGGTCCACGTCCCTTGGAGCGCGAAGACGCTCTGGAGGCGACATGACTGCTGCACTTCGTCCGTTTCGACCCTTCCTCTGTTTCCTGTTCTTCTGCGCCAGCCTCGGCACGGCGCGCGCCCAGCAACCGGCGCGGCCCGACCCGTGCGTGATGGGGCTCGACCCCCGTCCCGGCGTGTCGGTGGTGTGCGACCCTATCATCGTGACGGCGGCCCTGGTGGACCAGCCGCTCTCGCGCACGCCCGACAGCGTGACGGTGATCCCGGGCCTCGAGCTGTCGGCCCGGCAGGTGTTTTCGCTCGGCGCGGCGCTGCGCACCGTGCCCGGCCTGAGCGTGGTGCAAAGCGGCGGGCCCGGCACGCTCACCTCCCTCTTCTCGCGCGGCGGCGAGAGCGACTACACGCTGGTGCTCGTGGACGGCGTGCGCGCCAACGCGTTTGGCGGCGGCCTCGACCTGTCGCAGGTGCCGCTGCAGGACGTGGACCGCATCGAGGTGGTGCGCGGCCCGCAGAGCGCGCTCTATGGATCTGACGCCATCGGCGGCGTCGTGCAGGTGATCACCCGCAGCGGCGGCCGTCCGTCGGCCCAGGGGCAGTTCGAGATCGGCAGCCGCGCCATGCGCCGCGGCGCCGCCTCCACCGCGGGCGAGGTGAACAACGTCCGCTGGCAGGCCGCCACCGACTACTACGAGGACGAGGGCTTCACCGGCACGGCCGCCAACGGGCAGGCGGTGTCGAACGACGCTGCGCAGGAGCGGCAGGTGGCGGGCGGCGTGGGCTGGCGGCACGTGAGGAGCGGCGGGGACGTGCAGGGCCACGTGCTCTACGTCGATACCGACCGCGGCTCGCCGGGTCCGTACGGGTCCGACCCGGCCGGCCGCTACATGGGCGTCGACACCGTGTCGCGCGGCGCCACCAGCCGCGTGGGCGGCGGCGTGCGGTGGGTGCAGCCATGGTTTGGCGCCTCGAGCCGCGTCCGCCAGCGGGTGGAGTTCGACGTCGCCGACTACGGCATCACCTACGTGAGTCCCTACGGGACCTCGGAGGGCGAGTCGCACCGCGAGCACGCACGCGTGCAGACCGACGTGGTGGCCAGCGCCAGCCTGGGCGTGTCGGCCGGCTTCGAATGGCTGGGCGAGCGCGCCGCCAGCACCTACATCACGGCGGGCCCCAACGAGGTGCCGGTGGAGCGCAGCGTGCTCGGCCTCTTCGCCGAAGCGCGGTGGAACGCCGGCGAGCGCCTCAGTGTCACGGCAGGGGTGCGCGGCGAGCGCATCACGCGCGAGGCGCTAGGCGGCGACCCCAACGCGTGGGCGCCCCGACCCGACTTCCCCGCCGACACGGTGTCGTCGGTCAATCCCAAGCTGGCCGCCGCGTGGCTGGTGTCGGGCGATGCGCCCGGGTCCGGCGCGCGGGCATGGACGCGCCTGCGCGGCGCCGTCGGCACGGGCATCCGCCCGCCCGATGCCTTCGAGATTGCCTACACCGACAACCCGGGGCTAAAGCCCGAGCGCAGCGAGAGCTACGAGCTCGGCGCCACGCAGGCGCTGGCCGCCGGCGCCGTGCAGTTCGACGCCACCGCGTTCCTCAACAACTACACCGACCTCATCGTCTCGGTGGGCCAGTCGTTTGCGGGCGTGAGCCGCTATCGCACCGACAACATCTCCAACGCCCGCGCCCGCGGCGTGGAGCTCTCCGCGGCGTGGGCCGCGAGGGCCGGCGTCAGCCTCCGCGGCGGCTACACCTGGCTCGACACCGAGATCCTGGCGGTGAGCGGCGCCACCACCGCGCCCTCGCCCTACCAGGTGGGCGACCCCCTGCTGCGCCGGCCGCGCCACCAGGGCTCGTTCGACGCCACCTGGTCGCGCGAACGCGGCAACGCGTTCGCACAGGTGCTGGTGCGCGGCGAAACGCTGGACGCCGAGCCGGCCTTCGGCCCGACGGGCGGCCTCTACGTGAACCCCGGTTACACCGTGGCCAACCTGGGCGCGGCGTGGAAGCCCGTGTCGCGCGTGGAGGTGTTTGGCCGCGTGCTCGACCTGTTCGATCGCCAATACGAAGAAGTGCTCGGCTACCCCGCCATGGGCCGCACGGCCTACATGGGAGCGCGCATTGCTGTGGGCCGATAACGTCTCGTTCCGCTATGCCCCCGACGCACCGCTGGTCGTCGATGGGGTGTCCGTGCGCATCGCGCCCGGCAGCCTGGTGGGCGTGCTGGGCCCCAACGGGTCGGGTAAGACCACGCTGCTCCGCCTGCTGAGTGGCACGCGCCGGCCCACGTCGGGCCGCGTGCTGCTCGGCAACGCGCCGCTGGACGGCCTGTCGCGCCGCGACATCGCCCGACGCCTGGCCGTGGTGCCCCAGGACACCGAGCTGGCCTTCGAATACAGCGCGATGGAGATCGTGCTGATGGGCCGCCACCCGCACCTCGGGCTCTTCACCGTGGAGGGGCCGGCCGACATGACCATCGCGCGCGAGGCGATGGCCGCCACCGGCACCGACACCCTCGCCGACCGCGCCTTCCACACGCTGTCAGGCGGAGAAAAGCAGCGCGTGGTGATTGCCGCGGCGTTGGCCCAATCAGCCACGGTGCTGCTGCTCGACGAACCCACGGCGTCGCTCGACCTCGGCTACCAGTTGGAGGTGTCGTCGCTGTTGCAGACGCTGAACCTGGAGCGCGGCGTCACCATGGCCGTGTCGACGCACGACCTGAACCTGGCCGCCTCGATCTGCCGCGACCTCATCCTGATGCGCGGCGGCCGCGTGCTGGCCGCCGGTCCCACCGACGAAGTGCTCACGCCGGCCAACGTGATGGCGCTCTACGACGTGGAGGCGGACGTGCACGTGCACGAGGAGACCGGGCACATCGCCGTCGTGCCCGTCCGCAGGGTGCCGCGGTGACCATCCGCCGGCGCCTCCTCACCATCGTCCCCGCCTTCGCCGTCGCGACGGTGGCGGTGATGGTGTGGGCGCCCACGGTGGGCAGCACGTCCATTTCCCTTTCGCGCGCGTTCGATTCCAGCATCCTTTGGGCCGACAACGTCGACGCGCAGATCTTCTTCGTGGCGCGCCTCCCCCGCGTGATCGCCGGCGGGCTGGTGGGCGCGTCGCTGGCCGCTGCCGGCGTGGTGCTGCAGGCCATGCTGCGTAATCCCCTGGCCACGCCGTTCACGCTGGGCGTCTCGGCCGGCGCCGCACTGGGCGCGATGCTGGCCATTGCCTTCGGCCTCGACCTGGGCGCCATGGGCGTCTCGTCGGTGCCCGTGGCCAGCTTCATCGGCTCCCTCGTGGCCATCGCCATCGTTTACGGGCTGGCTTCCACGCAGAAGCGCGGGCTCTCCACCAACGTGCTGCTGCTGGCCGGCGTCACGTTGAACTCGTTCTTCTCGGCCATCATCCTGTTCGTGCAGTACCTGGCCGACTTCGCGGAGTCGTTCCGCACCGTCCGCTGGCTGATGGGCGACCTCGACGTCGGCGGCTACGGCCCCATCCTGGCGGCCACGCCCTTCATCGCGGTGGCCTTCGGCGTGTTCGCGACGCTGCCGCGCACCCTGAACCTGCTTACCATGGGCGACGACGTGGCGGCGGCGAGGGGAGTAGAGGTGGCGCGGGCGCAGCGGTGGGCGTTCGTGAGCGCGTCGCTGGCCACCGGCGCCGCCGTGTCGCTGGGGGGGCCGGTGGGCTTCATCGGCATCGTGGTGCCGCACCTGGTGCGGCTGCTGGTGGGCTCCGACCACCGGCTGGTGCTGCCGACAGCCGTGCTCTTCGGCGCCGCATTCCTGGTGCTGTGCGACCTCGGCGCCCGCACCATCATGGCCCCGCTCGAGATCCCCGTGGGCATCATCACCGCCATGATCGGCGGGCCGTTCTTCCTGTGGCTGCTGGTCAAGAAGTCATGAATCGAAAGGCAACCACGAAGAGCACGAAGAACACGAAGGCCTTTGGGGTTTTGGCATCTGCATTCCCCGTAAGTCTGATCTTCGTGTCCTTCGTGTCCTTCGTGGTTGCATTTGAGCAACAGGCTCCCAAGAGGATCATCTCGCTCGTGCCCGCCCTCACCGAGATGCTCTACGCCATCGGCGCGGGGCCGCAGGTGGTGGCCGTCAGCAGCTATGACGATGAGCCGGCGGCGGTGCGGGCGCTGCCGCGGGTGGGGGCGCTGCTCGACCCCGACACCGAGCGCATCCTGTCGCTCAGGCCCGACCTGGTGGTCGTGTATGGCAGTCAGGCCGACCTGCAGGCACACCTCGCGCGGGCGTCCATCCCGATCTTCAACTACCGCCACGCCGGCCTGGCCGACATCGTCCAGACCATGCGACAACTGGGCGAGCGCGCCGGCCACCAAGCCGAGGCCGACGCCGTCGCCAAGGCCATCGAGGATCGGATCGCGGCGGTGCGGGCGCGCGTCGGACGCCATCGGCGGCCGCGCACGCTCCTGGTGTTCGGACGCGAGCGCCAGTCGCTGCGCAACCTCTACGCCAGCGGCGGCAAGGGCTTCTTGAACGACATGCTGGTGGCCGCCGGCGGCGACAACGCGTTCGCGGATGTGGATCGCGAGGCGGTGCAAGGCACCACCGAGCTGCTGTTGGCGCGGGCACCGGAGGTGATCCTCGAGCTGCGCTCCGAGGCCTTGACCCCGGGCAACGACCTACAGAAGGAACGGGCGGTGTGGAGCGCGCTGCCGTCGATTCCCGCGGTGAAGAACGGGCGCGTGATCATCCTCACCGGGAAGGGCCTCACCGTGCCAGGGCCGCGCGTGGCCGACTCGGTGGAACAGATGGCAAAGGCGCTTCACCCATGAGCCACACGGAGGGGCGGGACTTCAGTCCCGCCCGGTCATGAAGATCCTGGTCAGTTGGTCCACCGGCAAGGACTCAGCGTGGATGCTGCACGTGCTCAACCAGCAGCATCCCGGGGCGGTGACGGGATTGCTCACCACCACGAACGAGGCCTTCGACCGCGTGGCCATGCACCACGAAGGACGCGAAGAGGTCACGAAGCACACGAAGGCATTACTTCAAGGCGCATCGCGCCCTTCGTGATTCTTCGCGTCCTTCGTGGTTGACTTGGTCTGATGGCATCCCTCCTGGCGCTCCTCTCGGCGGTGGCTTACGGGGCCGCCGACTTCCTGGGCGGCGTGGCCACCAAGCGCGCCACCACGGTGGGCGCCGTCGTGGTGTCGCAGGCCGCCGGGCTTGCGGCCCTGGCGTTGGTGATCCCGCTGCTTCCCGCGGCCCACATGCACGCGGCCGACGTCGCCTGGGGCGCCGCGGCGGGCCTGGCGGGCAGCGTGGGCGTGGCGCTGCTCTATCACGGGCTGGCCGTCGGTCCGATGAGCATCGTGGCCCCGGTGACGGCCGTGTGCGCGGTGCTGTTGCCGGTGGCGGTGGGCCTCCTGCTGGGCGAACGGCTCAGCCCCACGTCGGCGTCGGGCATCGCCCTCGCCGTGGCAGCGGTGGCCCTGCTGGGGCAGGACAGTCATCACGAGGATGGGTCCCGAGGGGCGCTGGCACTGGTGCGCTCGCGCGGCTTCCGCCTGGCCGTGATCGCGGGCATCGCCATCGGCTGCTTCCTGGTGGCCCTGGAACGCACGTCGGCCGAGGCCGGCATGTGGCCGCTGGCCGTGTCGCGCTCGGTGTCGACGCTGCTCTTCGGCGGGTTCGCGCTGGCCACCGGCCGGGCGGCGTCGGTGCCGCGGCCCGCGCTGGCGCCGGCCCTGGCCTGCGGCGGCCTCGACATGGTGGCCAACGCGCTGTACCTCGTCGCGGTGCGCCAGGGTCAGTTGAGCCTGGTGGCCACCCTGGCCTCGCTCTACCCCGCCAGCACGGTGCTGCTGGCGCGCGTGGTGCTGGGCGAGCGCCTCTCGCGGGTGCAGATCGCCGGCGTGGCGTGCGCCATCGTCGCGGTCGTGCTCATCGTCCGCGGGTCGGCATAGCCGAGCTGGAGACCCGTGGCCGCACGGGGTTGACGCGCCGGTCCGATATGGATTAATTTTGGAATGTCATGTCTGCCAATTCACAGTCCAAAATGAGTCCATCCGACATCCGGTCGATTCGGGCGCTCGCGATGGATGCGTGGCGGAGGGCCGAAGGGATGGGCCTCGTGGGGGCCGATCCCCCGCGGCTCGACGCCGCGGGCGTCACCCGGCTGCTGCAACGGGTCCGGGACGCCGGCATCGCGCGCGGGCCCGCGCTCCACTTCGACAACGTCGAGCCGCCGTCGGTGGAAGAGACCGAATCGCTGCTCAGGCTCGTGATCGCCGCCCTTGACGCGTCGCCGACACCACGGTTCGAGTGGCCCGCCGTGTCGCGCGTAATCGACGCCGACCAGCTGGCGTCGCTGCTCAACGTGTCGGTCTCCAGCCTCAAGCGCTACGCCTCCGGCGAGCGCGACACCCCGGACGACGTGGCGGCGCGCCTGCACCACGTGGCGCTCGTCGTGGGCGACCTCGCCGGGGCGTACAACGAGGTGGGCGTGCGCCGGTGGTTCGAGCGCAAGCGCAGCGCACTCGACGGGCGTCCGCCGGCGGCCCTGCTGGCGGGCGACTGGAATCCCGACGACCCCGCCCCGCAGAAGGTCCGGGACCTGGCGCGCGCGCTGGTGGCGCTGGGGGCCACGTGATCGGCTTCCGCCAGGCGGATCCCCGCTATCCCTTCCTCTGGAGCGACGCGGGCCAGCCCGCGGCGCGCTGGCACGCCGAGGGCGAGGGCCCGGCGCACTACTTCGCCGACACGCCCGACGGCGCGTGGGCGGAGTTGCTGCGGCACGAGGAGATTCACGACCCCGCCGACGTGGCGACGTTGCGGCGCGCCCTCTGGGCTGTCGAACTGGGCGACGAGCCCGCCAAGGCCGTCACGTTGGCATCGGCCGTGTTGACTGGCTGCCGCGACACCTACCGGGCATGCCAGGCGCACGCCCGGCGATTGCGCGCGCGGGGGGCCCGCCGCCTCGTGGCGCCCTCGGCGGCGCTCGTGCCGGGCGGCGCGGCTGGACGGGAGGTCGTGGATGCCGTCGAACACCCGGCCAGGCCTCGCGATGGACGAGTCTTCGTGATCTTCGGCGACACCCCGGGGCTGGTCGGATGGCAGGCGGTGGGATATGGCGCGCCACCGGCGGACCTGATCGCGCGCGTGCGGCACTTCGCACGGTAGGCCCGCCGCCGGATCACCGGCGCCCCCACACCCACGGCCCTTCAATCCTCACCAGTTTCAACGGCCGGCGCGGCGCGGCCTTCGGCGCGACAATTGCAATCCTGGTATGACTGTCATGCTCCGCATCGTGATCCTTGCCCTCATCCTCGTTCCTGTCACCGCCTTGCACGCCCAGGAGCGCTTCGGCGGCCTGAGCGGCACCGTCGTCGATGCCAGCGGCGGTGTGCTGCCCGGCGTCACGGTGATCATCACGAACCTCGACACGGATCGCTCGGTCAGGCTCATCACAAACGACGCGGGCATGTACCGGGTGCTCGACCTCGAGCCCGGCCGCTACCTCGTCCACTTCGACCTGGCCGGCTTCGCCGCGCGCGAGGCACCGGCCGTCACGGTGTTCCTCGGCAAGACCCTTGAACTCGACGCCACGCTCGAGGTGGGCAGCCTGGCCGAGGCCGTGCGGGTGACCTCCGAGGCATCGCCCCTCATCGACCTGCGCGCCACGACGGTGGCGCACAACGTCGGCGCCGAGGAGATGGCCCTGCTGCCCAAGACGCGCAGCTTCCAGTCGCTGGCCGCCACCGCGCCGTCGGTCAACGCGGGGGTGCTCGAGGACGGGTTCCAGGTGAACGGCGCCAGTGGCGCCGAAAACACCTTCACCATCGACGGCGTCGTCACGGGCAGCCTGTTCAACGGCCGCTCCCGGCAGGACACGGTGTTCGAGTACGTGCAGGAAGTGCAGGTGAAGACGGCCGGCATCTCCGCGGAGTACGGCGGCGCCATGGGCGGCGTGGTGAGCGCGGTCACCATGGCCGGGGGCAACACCTTCCGGGGCGAGGCGCACTACTACTACGAGGGCAGCGCGACGAGCGCCGCGCCCGTCCGGCGGCTGGTCCTCAGTCCTGTCGACGACAGGACCGTCACCTACACGCAGGACGCCGAGCAGCCGGAGCACCAGCACGAAGTGGGCGGCTCGCTCGGCGGCCCGCTGCGGAAGGACCGCCTGTTCTTCTTCGGATCGTTCTCCCCGCGCCTGGTCCGCCGCACCAACCAGTACGGGTTCAGCAGCGGCACCGAGCCCGGCAGCATCGCGCAGCAACTCGACTACATGCAAGCGTTCGGCAAGGTCTCGCACACGAGCGCGCGTGTCAACGCCTACGCCTCGGCGCTGTACACGCCCACCACGTCGACGGGCACGCTGCCCTCCTACAACAGCGCGGTGCCCAACGGCCTCTCGAGCTCACGCGCGGGCAACGCCGCCAACGTCGACCGCGGGTTCGAGACCACCCAGACCAGCGCCACGGCCAACGTCAACATCGTCCTGTCGAACGCCTCGCTGCTCACGCTGCGGGGCGGCTACTTCCTCGACAACTACGCCGACACCGGCATCCCCGCCGTCACGAGCGTCACCTACCAGACGTCCAGCATCGGCTTCGCCCCGGTGCCGCCGGCGTTGCAGGGCCCGGTGGGCACGCAGAACACCCCGCGCGCGGGCATCGCCGACTTCGACACGACCACCCGCGCCGACGTCGCCATCGATTACACCGGCACGTTCAGGGCCGGGGGCCTGCACATGCTCAAGGCCGGCGCCGGCTACCAGCGCTCGCTGGCCGACGCGCGCTACGGCTACCCCGGCGGCTACGTGCTGATCTACTGGGACCGCGCCTTCTCGTTTGCGGGCACCACCGGGCGGGGTCCATACGGCTACTACGAGGTCACCGACCGCGGCTACGGGGGCGCCGCCCACGCCGACATGGTGTCGCTGTATGTGCAGGACGAGTGGACCGTCAACAGCCACCTCACCCTCAATCTCGGCCTGCGCGCCGAGACCGAGTCGATCCCGACCTATCGGCCAGACCAGCAGCCGTACGCGCTCCAGTTCGGGATGGCCGAGAAGATGGCCCCACGCCTGGGCGCCAGCTACGACGTGGCCGGCGATGGCCGCATGAAGGTCTACGGGAGTTGGGGGCGCTACTACGACTGGACCAAGGGCGAGCTCGCGCGAAGCGCGCTGGGCTCCGATTTCTGGCGCACCTATTACCGGGCGCTCGACACACTCGATGTGTCCTCGCTCAGCCTCAACAACATGCCCGGCGCCGACCTGTGGATCGTGCCCGGCTCGTACCGCGACCAGGCCGTGCCCGCCTTCGACAAGGTTGACCCGCTCACCAAGCCCACTTACCAGGACAGCACGAGCGCCGGCCTCGAGTACCAGCTCGGCGCCGAAACCGTGTTCACGGCGCACTACATTCACAACAGCCTCAAGCGCGTCATCGAGGACGTCGGCTCCCTTGTCTGGGGCAACACCGTGCTCTACATCACCAATCCCGGCGAGGGCAGCGCGCCGATCATGGCCACGACCGGGCTGACGGCGCCGTTCCAGGCGCCGCAGGTCAGGCGCACCTACGACGCGATCGAACTGGGCCTCAGCCGGCGGCTCTCGAAGGGCTGGTTCGCGAGCGCCAACTACACGCTCAGCCGCCTGCACGGCAACTACGGCGGGCTGGCCAGTTCCGACGAGATCCGCACGCCGAC
Organism: uncultured Bifidobacteriaceae bacterium; assembly: GCA_964372085.1. GTDB lineage: Bacteria > Acidobacteriota > Vicinamibacteria > Vicinamibacterales > UBA2999 > 12-FULL-67-14b. The sequence continues at coordinate 16,326 of CAYJPQ010000019.1, forward strand.
AACGGGCGTCGGCTGGAAGACGCAGCAGGCGCAGGCCTACAGCGTGGCCAATCCGGGAGGCAGCCTCAGGCGGAACTGGAACATCGACGAACTGATGTGGGACTCGAACGGGAACCTCAACATCCTCGGTCGGTTGGCCACCGACCGGCCGCACGTGGTGAAGCTGTATGGGGCGTACGCGTTTCCCGTCGGGACGCAGGTGGGCCTGTACTTCTATGGCGGCAGCGGGACGCCCATCAGCACCTACGTGAACACGACGAACCAGACGGAAGTGTTCGTCAACGGCCGGGGCGACATGGGACGCACGCCCACCTTCACCCAGACCAACCTCCTGCTGTCGCATCGCGTGGCCTTGGGCGGCGGCCGAAGGCTGCAGGTCGAGTTGAACGTGCTGAACCTCTTCAACCAGAAGACGACGACGCACGTGTTCAACTGGCTGAATCGTGGGGCGGGGGCGCCGCGGCCATCGTCGGCCATCAACCTGAGCCGGACCAACCTGGCCAACGGCTACGACTACGACGCGCTCATCCGGGCTACGTCTGACGGCGTCAACGCGTACGACCCGCGCTATGGGCAGGCGGATCTGTTCAACGACGGCCGGCGGGGGCAGATCACCCTGAAGGTTGTGTTCTGAGGGCTCGGGTCCGGCGCGCCCGGTGGGGCGATGTGCCAGGTCTGGACATGCGATCCCGGTTCCATTGCCGGTCCATCTGCCCTCAAGACGCCGGGGCCGTCTCGCGAATACAATGGTGACACATGACCACATTTGCGCCGCGCGCCCCCCGCCCTCATGCCGCCCTGTTGTTGGTGCTCGCCCTGGCCCTAGTCGCCGGCGCATGCCAGTCGAAGCCGGCCGCCCCGCCCGTGTCTGCCGATGCGTGGGCCGTGGTCAACGGCACGGAGATCACGCGAGACGCCGTGGAGAAGGCCTACCGGCGCACCCAGCAGACCGCTGCGTCCGAGGAAGAGGCGACCGCCGCCAAGCTCGCGGTGCTGAACGACCTCATCGTGCAGGAGCTGCTGCTCGGCAAGGCGCGCGAGCTGAAGATCGAGCTGGCGGACACCGAACTCGACAGCGCCTTTGCCGAAGGCCAGAAGAACATCACCCCCGCGGCCTTCAACGAGGAGCTGGCGAAGCGGAACCTGACGGCCGCCGACATGCGTGAGGGCCTGCGACGCGAGCTGATCATCCAGAAGGTGATCGAGCGTGAAATCGCGTCGAAGATCGTGGTCACCGACCAGGAGGTCACCGCGTTCTTCGAGGCCAACCGCGCGCAGTTCAACCGGCCCGAGGACGCGTACCACATCGCGCAGATTGCCATCACGCCCGTCCGCGACCCGCAGATCGCCAACCGGACCGGCGACGACGCCACGACGCCGCAGGAGGCGGCGGCCAAGGTGCAGATGGTGATGGCGCGGCTGAAGGAGGGCGCGACCTTCGCCGAGGTGGCCGCGGATTTCTCCGAGGACCCCGAGTCGGCCCCGCGCGGCGGCGATCTCGGCTTCGTGCCCCTGTCGGCGCTGCGGCAGGCGCCGGCGGCGCTGCGCGACGCCGTGCTCAAGGGGACGCCCGGCTCGGCGCGCGTGGTGAGCGCGGGCGGCGCGCACACCGTCGTGCTTCTCGTGGCCAAGGACACGGCCGGCCAGAAGGACCTGAGCATGCCAGAGGTGAACAACGCCATCACCAACACGCTGCGCGCCCGCCGCGAGCAGGTGTTGCGGGCGGCCTACCTGAGCTCGATCCACAACGACGCCGTGGTGGTGAACCAGATCGCCAGGCAACTGGTGCAGGCCGAGGGCAAGATGCCGAGCCTGGCTCCCGCCGCGCCCGGCGCGAAGTAAGCGGGCCGGGTTGGCCGTCGGCTATCGGACCTTCCAGGTCTGCAGGATCTTCATGTAGTTCCCGCGCTCGAAGGCCTCGGGATCCGGGCATCGCCGCAGGCTCATGCTGCCCCGGGCCTGCTCGAGCGACTCGTACTCGTGCTCTTCGAGCCACTGCGACAGCCCGTCCCTGACCGCGGCGAGGTGCGCCGTCCCGTGAATCAGCAGGGCGGCCACCATCTGCACGGCGTCGGCGCCCGACATCACGGCCTTCACGGCATCGACCGCGGTATGGACGCCGCCGGTGGCGGCCAGCGAGGCGCGGACGCGGCCCGAGAGGACGGCCAGCCACCGCAGCCGCAGCAACAGCTCGTGCGAGTCGGACAGGTGCAGCCGCGACACCGCCTCCAGCGCCTCGGGGTCGATGTCGGGCTGGTAGAAGCGGTTGAACAGCACGAGGCCATCCGCGCCGGCCTGGTCCAGTTGCTGCGCCACGTTTGCCACCGACGAAAAGAACGGCGACAGCTTCACGGCCACCGGAATGGTGACATGGGCCTTCACCTCGCGCACCACGTCGAGCAGGCGCTGCTCCACCGCGGCGCCGCTCTCCGTGGCGTCGGTGGCCACGTGGTAGAAGTTCAGCTCGATCGCGTCGGCGCCGGCGGCCTGAATCAGCCGCGCGTAGTCGAGCCACCCGGCGCGCGAGGTGCCGTTGAGCGAGCCGATGACGGGCACCCGCACGGCCGCGCGGACGCGGCGCACGTGCTCCAGGTACCGATCCGGCCCCATGGCGTACTCGTCCGCCAGCGGAAAGTACGACAGCGCCTCGGCATACGAGTCTTCGTGCACCTGCATGTGGTGCACCGATCCCAGCGCGTCGGCCGTGATCTGCTCCTCGAAGAGCGACGGCAGGATGATGGCGGCCGCCCCGGCATCCTCCAGCCTGCGGATCGAGTCGAAGTCGGCCGCGAGCGGCGACGCGCCCGGGATCAGCGGGTGCGGCAGCCGGAAACCCAGGTAGGTGGTGGAGAGGTCCATCATGGCTGCGTCTCCTTCTTGGCCGCCGGTCTGGCCATCTGCTCGTAGAGGGCGTAGCGCTCCAGCACATGGGCCTGGGCGCCCGCCAGCAGGTCCTTGAAGCGCTCGGGATACGCCTGCTCCACCGCGCGGAATCGCGACTCGTTGCGCATGTACCGGCCGACGTCGCCCTTGGGCGGAGGCGACTCCAGTTGCATGGCCGGCTGGCCCGCGCCGGTGCGCCTCGGATCGAAGCGGAAGAGCGGCCAGTAGCCGGTCTCGACGGCCAGCTTCTGCTGGTCGAGCCCGTACGCCATGTCGTAGCCGTGCGCGATGCACGTGCTGTAGGCGATGATAAGCGACGGCCCCGGGTAGGCCTCGGCCTCCTGGAACGCCTTCACTGTTTGCGCGTCCTTGGCGCCAAACGCGACCCGCGCCACGTATACCGACCCGTACGCCATGGCCATCAGCGCCAGGTCTTTCTTGTGGGTGGCCTTGCCCGACGCCGCGAACTTGGCCGACGCGCCCATCGGCGTGGCCTTCGACTGCTGGCCGCCCGTGTTCGAGTACACCTCGGTGTCGAGCACGAGGATGTTCACGTTCTTGCCGGTGGAGATCACGTGGTCGAGGCCGCCGTAGCCGATGTCGTACGCCCAGCCGTCGCCGCCGACAATCCAGACGCTCTTCTTCGTGAGCGCGTCGGCCACCGCCCGCAGCCGCCGGGCCTGCGGGTCGTCCACGTGCGGCAGCAGGGTCTTGAGGGTCGCCACGCGCGCCCGCTGCTCGGCGAGGCCGGCGTCGGTGGATTGATCCGCCGCCAGGAGCGTCCCGGCCAGGCCGGCCTCCACCAGGCCGCGTTCCGCCAGCCCGCCCAGCAGGCGCCGGGCCTCCTCTTCCTGGGCCTCCACCGCCAGCCGCATGCCCAGCCCGAACTCGGCGTTGTCCTCGAACAGCGAGTTCGACCAGCCCGGGCCCCGTCCGTCACGATTCACCGTGTAGGGCGTGGTGGGCAGGTTGCCGCCGTAGATGGACGAGCACCCGGTGGCGTTTGCAATCAGCAAGTGATCGCCGTACAACTGCGTCAGGAGCTTGAGGTACGGCGTCTCGCCGCATCCCGAGCAGGCGCCGGAGTACTCGAACAACGGCTCCAGGAACTGGGTGCTCTTGATGTCGGCCTTGACGGTGCGCCGGTCCACCTCTGGCAGGTCGAGGAAGAACGCGTAGTTCTCGCGCTCGGTCTCGCGCAGCGGGCGCTGCGGCGCCATCTCGAGCGACTTATGCTTGGGGTTGGCCTTGTCCTTGGCCGGGCACACCATCACGCACAGCGAGCACCCCGTGCAGTCCTCGGGCGCCACCTGGATGATGTAGTCCATCCCCGCGTATTCCGTCCCCTTGTAAGGCACCGACTTGAGCGTCTCCGGACGGCCGGCCATCGCCTCGGGCGTGGCCACCTTCACCCGAATCGCGGCGTGCGGGCACACCAGCGTGCACTTGTTGCACTGGATGCACAGCCCCTTGTCCCACACCGGGATCTCGGTGGCGATGGACCGCTTCTCCCACTTCGACGTGCCCACCGGCCAGGTGCCGTCCACCGGGAAGGCGCTCACGGGCAGCAGGTCGCCCTGGTTGGCCAGCATCATCGCCGTGACGTGCTTCACGAAGTCGGGCGCCGCCGGCGACACGATGGGCGCCGGGCGCCGGGTCGCCGTCACCGTGTCAGGCACGGCCACCGCGTGCAGGTGGGCCAGGGCCGCGTCCACCGCGACGAAGTTCGCCTGCACCACCGCCTCGCCCCGCTTGCCGTAGGTCTTGCGGATGGCGCTCTTGATGTGCTCGATGGCCTCGTCGCGCGGCAGCACGCCCGAGATGGCGAAGAAGCACACCTGCATGATGGTGTTGATGCGGGTGCCCATGCCGGCCTCGCGGGCCACCGCGTACCCGTCGATCGCATACAGGCGGATGCCCTTGTCGACGATGGCCTGCTGGACGTCCGCCGAGAGCCGCCCCCACACCTCGTCCGGGCCGCACGGGGCGTTCAACAGCAGCACCGCGCCGGGCTCGGCGTAGCCCAGTACATCGTACTTGTCGAGGAAGTCGAACTGGTGGCAGGCCACAAAGCTGGCCTGCCGGATCAGGTAGGGCGCCCGGATGGGCCGCGGGCCGAACCGAAGGTGCGAAATCGTGACGGCGCCCGACTTCTTCGAGTCGTACACGAAGAACCCCTGCGCGAAGTTGGGCGAGTCCTCACCGATGATCTTGATCGAGTTCTTGTTGGCGCCCACGGTGCCGTCGGCGCCCAGGCCGAAGAAGACGGCGCGCACCACGTCGGGCTCCTCGAGCGAGAAGTCCGGATCCACCTCCAGCGACAGCCGCGTCACGTCGTCGATGATGCCCACGGTGAACTGCGGCTTCGGGTGCGGCTTGGCCAGCTCGTCGAAGATGGCCCGGACCATGGCGGGCGTGAATTCCTTGGAGGCCAGCCCGTAGCGGCCGCCGATCACCCGGGGATGCAGCCGGCCGTGCTGGTTGAGGGCCGCCACGACGTCGAGGAACAGCGGGTCGCCGATGGCGCCGGGCTCCTTCGTGCGGTCCATCACGGCGATGGCCTTCACGGTGGCGGGCAGCGCCGCGATGAAGGCGTCCACCGCGAAGGGCCGGTACAGGCGCACCTTGAGCACGCCCACCCGCTCGCCCGCGGCGGCCAGGACGTCGACCAGCGTCTCCACGGTCTCGGAGCCCGACCCCATGATCACGACCACCCGCTCGGCCTCAGGGTGGCCGACGTACTCGAACAAGCCGTAGGTGCGGCCCGTGAGCGTGGCGAACCGATCCATCGCCTCCTGCACCAACGCCGGGCAGTCGGTGTGGAAGCGGTTGGCCGCCTCGCGGGCCTGGAAGAAGACGTCGGGGTTCTGGGCCGTGCCGCGCAGCACCGGGTGGTCGGGCGAGAGCGCCCGATCGCGGTGCGCCATGATGTGCGCCTCGGGCAGCATCACGCGCAGGTCGTCGTCTGTCAGCGCCTCGATCCGTGACACCTCGTGCGAGGTGCGGAAGCCGTCAAAGAAGTGGATGAACGGGATGCGCGACGCCAGCGTGGCCGCCTGCGAAATGCACGCGAAGTCGTGCGCCTCCTGCACCGTGTTGGAGCACAGCATGGCGGCGCCCGTCTGCCGGCACGCCATCACGTCGGAGTGGTCGCCGAAAATCGACAGCCCGTGTGTGGCGATCGTGCGCGCCGTGACGTGCATCGTGAACGGCGTCAGCTCCCCGACGATCTTGTAGAGATTGGGGATCATCAGCAGCAGGCCCTGGCTGGCGGTGAAGGTGGTGGCCAGGGCGCCGGCCTGCAGGGCGCCGTGTACCGCGCCGGCCGCCCCGCCCTCCGACTGCATCTCCATCACGATGGGCACCTGGCCCCAGATGTTGGTGCGGCCCTTGGACGACCACTCGTCGGCCAGCTCGCCCATGGTGGACGAGGGGGTGATGGGATAAATGGCAATGACTTCGTTCGTGCGATGGGCGACCGAAGCTGCAGCTTCGTTGCCGTCCACGGTAATCCACCGGCGGACCATGGGGCGACTCCACTTTGAGGCGGGGCGGGGACACTGGATCGCGGGGTATGAACGATACCCGCGGGGCCGCGCTCACTGTGATGACGCGACGTCATGCCGCGCCAGCGATCTCTATTCACTGTATCGCATCAGGGGCGGTCCTCGATATCTCACTGAGGCAGGCCTGCACCTTGGCCGGGGGCACGCCCGGCCAGCCCAAAGGCGCGCTCCCGGGCCGGCGGCGGACCCGCCCCCAGCTCGCGGAGGAGAAGTGGCGCCGTGCCGGGCGTCGCGCAGGTCATCGCGCGGCCCGGCGGCGCCGGTGGTCGAGAATGGGACCCGCGATGAGCAGGCCCACGCTGACGATCAGGATCAGCGTCGCCAGCACGTGCACCTGCGGCGGGATGCGCACCCGCGAGGCGCCGAAGATCTGCAGCGGGAACGTCACCGTCGATCCCGCATTGAAGGACGTGATGATGAAGTCGTCGATCGACAGTGCAAATGACAGCAGCGCCGCCGCCAGGATGCCTGGCAGGATAAGGGGAAGGGTCACCGTCCAGAACGTCCGCATGGGCGGGGCGCCCAGGTCGTGCGCCGCCTGCTCCAGCGTCCAGTCGAAATCGCGGATCCGGGCCCGCACGACGATGGCCACGAAGCTCAACTGGAACAGGATGTGGGCCACCGTGATGGTCACCATCCCGAAGTCCACCACGTTCTGGCCCAGGAACATCGCGGCCAGCGCCGACCCGAGCACGATCTCCGGCGTCGTCACCGGCAGCACCAGCAGCAGGCTGAAGAGGCCGGAGCCGGGGAACTGGTAGCGCGACAGCGCGATGGCCGCCATCGACCCGAGCAGCGTCGCCACCAGAGTCGACATCGCGGCAATCCTCACGCTCACCCACAGTGCGTCGGTCAGCGCCGGGTCGGCGAAGGGCGCCTTCCAGTTGTCGAGCGTGAACTGCCGCCACTCGATGTTGAAGTTGCCGGCGGGCTGGTTGAAGCTGAACAGCACGATGACCGCGATGGGTGCGAACAGGTAGATGAACCCGAGCGCCGCGTACACGTGAAGCGCCCAGCGGCCGGCCCTCATGCCAGGTCCCTGGTGCCGAAGAACCGGCTGTAGGCGACGACAAGCACCGTCATCAGGAACATCAGCACGAACGCCATCGCCGTCGCCAGTGGGTGGTTGTTCAGCCGCAGGAACTGGTCCTGGATGGAGTTGCCGATCATCGTCGTATTGGGATTGCCCAGGAACTGGGCGTTCACGAAGTCGCCGGTGGCCGGGATGAAGGTGAGGAGCGTCCCGGCAAACACGCCTGGAAACGACAGGGGCAGCACCACCTTGCGGAAGGCTGCCGACGAGGAGCAGTACAGGTCGTTCGCCGCGTCCACCAGCGCGCGGTTGATGTTGTCGAGGCTCACGTAGATGGGCAGCACCATGAAGGGCAGGAAGTTGTAGGTGAGGCCGCCCACCACGGCCGCCGGCGTGTTCAGCAGCCGCCCGTTGTCCAGGATCCCGATGGATTCGAGCAGCCCCGCCAGGCCGAGTCGCGTCACCGTGCCAACCACGGGACCGCTGTCGGCGAGGATCGACGACCAGGCGATGGTGCGAATGAGGTAGCTGGTGAAGAAGGGCACCACCACCAGGCCCAGCAGGAGGTTCTTGTGCCGGCCGCCGCGAAAGGCGATGACGTACGCGAGCGGATAGCCGATGGCGATGGCCAGCAGCGTGGCCAGGCCCCCGTAAAGGAATGCACGGCCGAACTGCGCCCCGAACCCGGTGAAGGCCGTCTCGTAATTGGCCAACTCCCAGGTGAACAGGTAGTGCATGCTGAAGCGGCCCTCCCGCGACGAGAGCGAGATCTTCAGCAGCGTCCAGAGCGGCGCCAGGTAGAACACCGCCAGCCACAGCACGCCCGGCAGCAGCAACGCGTACGGGGTGAGCCGGCGCCTCGTCGCCATCGACATGTCAGGCGCCCGTGATCCGCGAGAACGCCTCGTCGAACTGCAGCTCGACGTCCTCGGAGAGGTCGGCAAACGCCCGGAGACGGGCCTTGGTGGCCGCATCAGGGAACATCAGCGGGTTGGCCGCCAGTGCGGCGTCGCGCTTCGCCAGCTCGTCGCGCGCGCCCGTCACTGGCGATACCGCCCCGGCCGCCGCCGCGATGGGCGCCGCCTGCGCCGGATCGTAGACGAAGTCCATCCACCGGGCCGCGGACGCGCGATGCCTGGCCCCCCTGGGCATCACCATGGAGTCGGTGGCGAACATGCCGCCCTGCTCCGGGATGAGGAAGCGCACGCTCGGGTTGTCGCGGGCGATCTGCTGCACGTCGCCGCCCCAGGCGATGCACACCGCGAAGTTCCCCGTGGCCAGGTCGTCCAGGAAATCGTTGCCGGTGAACGCACGCACCTGGCCATCGTGCTTGGCCCGCTCGAGCCGCTCGAACGCGGGCGCAGCCTGGTCGAACGTCTTCACCGTCGCGGGATCGAGGCCCAGGCCGAGCATGATGAGGCCAATGGTGTCGCGCATCTCGGTGAGCATCCCCACCCTGCCCTTGAACCGGGGATCGAACAGGTCGTCAATGCTGCCAAGATCCCGGCCCGTCGCGTCACGGTTGTAGCCGATGCCAATCAGCACGCTCTGCCACGGCAGCGTGTATTGGCCGGTGGGGTCCCAACTGGGGTTCCTGAGGCTGTCGTCGAGGTTCACCAGGTTCGGCACCTGGTCGAGCGGCAGCGGATCCACCCACCCCAGCCGGATGAGCCGCGCGGCCATCCAGAAACTCAGCACCATCACGTCGGGCTCGATGGTGCGCCCGGTCCCCAACCGCGGTTGGATCCTCGCGAAGTACTCCTGGTTGTCGTTGACGGCCTCGGTGTACCGAAGGTCGATGCCGGTGGCGGCCCTGAACCGATCCGCCGTGCCTGTCAGGCCGTCGCGCGTCGCATCGATGTAGCCGGGCCAGTTGTCCACGTGCAGGCTGTTGGGGTTGTCGGCCCGGCCGCCGCACCCGGCGGCGAGCGCAGCCCACGACAGCCCGCCGGCTCCGAGCGCCCCCGCGCGCGCCACGAACTGCCGGCGGCTGAGGGCGGCGCCGACACGTCTCACAGCGACGCCTCCACCTGGTCCACGTCGATGCTCGTGGCGCCCGCACGCTCCGGCCAACCGGGCAGCAGGTACGCCGCGCCAGGCTCCCACGAGATCCACAGCGGCTGGCCCGGCCGCAGGAACGGCTGCTGCACGTGTGATTCGACATGCGTCACCACGGTGGTGCCGTCCGCCAGGGCGAGTTGGAGCCGCGTGGTGGCGCCCTGGAACACGAGCTGCACCGCCGTGGCCGGCAGGCCCTGCCCGTCGGCCGGCGCTTCCTGCGACGGGCACAGGCGCTCGGGCCGCACCATCACGGTGCACCGCTCCCCCGCCGGCAGCGGCCCGTTCTCGTTCGACGCGCGCACCCGCCGGCCCGTGCCGAGCTCCACCACCGTGTCCCCGCCCGCCCGATCGACCGCGGTGCCCGGCAGCAGGTTGGCGGATCCGATGAACCCGGCCACAAACAGCGAAACCGGCCGCTGGTAGATGTCCTCGGGCGTGCCCACCTGCTCCACCGCCCCCGCGTTCATCACCGCGATGCGGTCGCTCATGGTGAGCGCCTCGTCCTGGTCGTGGGTGACGAACAGAAACGTGATGCCGACGTCGCGCTGGATCCGCTTGAGCTCCAACTGCATCGCCTCACGCAGCTTCAGGTCGAGCGCCGCCAGCGGCTCGTCGAGCAGCAGCGCGCTCGGCAGGTTCACCAGCGCGCGCGCGAGGGCCACCCGCTGTTGCTGGCCGCCGGAAAGCTGCGATGGCCAGCGCGACGCCAGGTCGCCGAGCCGGACGACATCGAGCGCCTCGCGGACGCGGCGGGTGACCTCGTCGCCCGGCAGCCTGCGGCTGCGCGGGCCGAAGGCCACGTTGTCGGCCACCGACATGTGCGGGAACAGCGCGTAATGCTGAAAGACGGTATTGACGTGGCGCTTCCACGGGGGCACCGTCGAGACGTCGGCGCCGTCGAGCAGCACGCGGCCGCTGGTGGGCTGCTCGAAGCCCGCGATCATCTTCAGCGTGGTGGTCTTGCCGCAGCCCGAGGGGCCGAGCAGGGCGAAGAACTCGCCGCGGGCCACCGAGAAGTGCGCATCGCGGACCGCGACACACGAGCCGAACGTCTTGTGGACGCGGTCGAGGGTGATGACCGAGTCGCGCCCCTGTGCCTCCCGACCGTCCGCCAGCGCCCACCTCCGGGGCCCATTATCGGGCAGGACGCGCGCCGCCGCACCGGCATATGGCGGCCGTCTTCCCCACCTCGGCTACGGCAGCCGCCCGTACTTCCGCATCGCGGCCAGCATCCGGTCCACGGGCATGGCGTACACCCGATGGTCGTTGGCGCCGGTCATCGTCTCGGCTGCCAGCAACGCGTTGGTGATGGCCGCTTCGGTGGCCTGCGCGGTGGCCTTGAAGAGGGGCGAGAGCCGATCGTTCGGCAGCATCTTCACGTCCCTCACCGGCAGATCGTCGTGCCACGCCAGCGGGTTGGAGGTGGAGAAGGCCAGGAAGATGTCGCCCGAGCCGTTGCCCCCGAAGCCACCTTGCCGGCCGACGCCCAGCGACACGCGCGTGGCGATGCGCTTCAGTTGGTGGGGCAGCACGGGCGCGTCGGTGGCGACCACGACGATGATCGAGCCCTGCTCCGGGGCATCTCCGGCCGGTGCGGCGGGCGCGCCGCAGCGCGGCGGCGACCCGGGCGGCAGCGGCGCGCTGCCGGCGATGCACGCGGTCAGATCCCGGATTTCCTCACCCACCGGCACGCCCGCGATGCGCAGGTCCTGGCGCGCGCCGTAGTTGCACTGCACCAGCACGCCCACGGTGTAGCCGCCCTGCGCCTGGGGCAGCGTGCGCGACGCCGTGCCGATTCCGCCCTTGAAGCCGTGGCACACCATGCCGGTGCCGCCGCCCACCGCCCCCTCGACGACCGGCCCCCCGGTGGCGCCATCGAGCGCGGCGAAGACGTGCTCGGCCTTCACATGAAAGCCGCTGATGTCGTTGAGCCGGCCATCGTAGGTCTCGGCCACGACGGGCAGCCACCATGGCTGCAGGGTGTTTTGTTGCCGCACTTCCCACTGGATGATGGCGTCACGCACCACGCCGACGCTGTGCGTGTTGGTGATGGCGACGGGACCCTCGAGCAGGCCGCTCTCCTGCACCCAGGTGGTGCCGGTCATCTCGCCGTTGCCGTTCAGGGTAAACCACGCGCCGAACACCGGGTCGGGGTTGGCCTTGCCGCGCGGGTGCACCACCGTGACGCCCGTCCGGACGGGTCCTTTTCCCTGCACGAGCGGCCCTTCGCCCGTGACGAGCGTAGTGTGTCCCACCTCGACGCCGGCGACATCGGTGATCGCGTCGAGCGGCCCGGGCGTGCCGCCGATCGGCAGCTTCAGGTCGCGCGCGCGCGGCTTCGGCGCCTGGGGCGCGGCAGTCTGCGCCAGCATCGCCGGGGCGAACACGATTGCCAACAGGAACGCCGCGGTTGTCGCCGCACGGGTGATCGTCATCGTGCCGAGAAGTGGACTCCGAAGGGCACTGTCGAGTCAATGATATACTGTCACTGTGAAGAACATCACAGTTTCAGTGCCAGACGAACTCTATCACCTGGCCCGCGTGCGTGCCGCCGAGCACCGCACGACCGTCTCGGCACTGGTGCGCGCACACCTGGAACGCCTGGTGACCGTCGAACCGGTGGCCGACCAGTTGCGCCGGGAGCAAGGCGAGCTCATCGCGCGCATCCGCCGCGATCATCCCGGTTTCTCCGCCGCGTCCCGACTGACCCGCGACGAGGTGCATCTCCGCCGTGCGGTTCGTTGACACGAACGTCCTGCTCTACGCGATCAGCTCGCACCCGGCAGAAGCCGTGAAGGCGGAGCGCGCCTCCGCCCTGCTCAACGAACCGGACCTGGCGTTGTCGGTGCAGGTGCTGCAGGAGTTCTACGTCCAGGCGACGCGTGCATCGGCGCCGGCCTCGCTGCCGCACCTAACGGCGGTGGCGTTTATCGCGACGCTTGAACGGTTTCCCGTCCAGGCCATCAGCCTGGACCTCATGCGGGCGGCCCTCTCGACCTCGCATCGCTGCAAGGTGAGCTATTGGGACGCGGCGATCATCGAGGCGGCCCGGGCCCTCGACTGCGACGTCGTGCTGTCAGAGGACCTGCAGCACGATCAGGACTTTGCCGGCGTCACCGTCGTCAACCCGTTCCGATAGCGCGATCGCCCGTCGCGGCGTGGCAGCAGGAACACGCCAATCAGGAACAGCACCACGGCCAGCAGCGCGATGTACGCCATCACCGGATGCGGCGCCTCCTGGATGAGCGCGCCCAGGGTCACGCCGTCGAGGACGGCCTGCAGCGCGCGCTTGAGCATTCCCCAGACCGCAGGCCGCCTTGTCAGCGACTCCGGAGCGCGCGCCCGCGGAGACTCAGGGGACCAGGCGAGTCCGGCGGATCGTCCACGCCGTGGCTCGATCGGCCGTCGCAACGGTTTCGCCCACGAGGAAGGCCAGCGTATCGCCACACACCGCCGTGAAGACGGGCGCCGGTCCGGGCGGCAGTGGCACGTCGATCACCGCGAGGCCCGTCACCATGCCGCCCGCCGCGTCGAGCGACAGCCGCACCAGCCGGCGGGAACCATCGGGCATCGCCTGCACGCCGACAAGCCCCGTCGCGTACCGCCGCAGGCGTTCGATGCCGCCAAGCCCCGTCCCGTTGGGCGCCGGGAGCGGCGACACCACTCGCGTGCGGAGGTCGAGGCGCGCGATGCCATCGCGGTGCGATACGTAGGCCACGCCGTCACGGCTGCCCACGGTGAGGCTGGCGGGGGCGACAACCGGGAGCAGCGCCAGCAACTCGATGGCGGGTGCGCCGGGCCGGAGCACGAGCATCCGGCTCTTCGCCGCATCCAGGAGGAGCACCAGGCCCGACGCGGTCACCGACATGTCGACGGGCCGCACGGGCGCAAGGCCCTCAGGCACGCCGACGCTGTCGAGCGCGCGCCCGGAGACGAGCTGCAGCCGGTGCAGCGTGGCCGCGCGGCCGTCGGCCTCCGCGCTGGCCACCCACAGGGTGCCGTTGGCCGTATCGATGTCGAGCGCCATCACGTCCAGGAACCCGGCCGAGACAGCCCGCGTGAGGTCGATCGAATGGTCGGCGCCCTCCGCCAGGATCTGGAGCTTGCGGCCCGGCTGATCGCCGAGCACGTACCGCCCCGACACGGCATCGCAGGCCAGGCCGCCCGGCGCGAACTCGACGCTCGAGAAGGAGCCGGCGGAGTTGGTGGCGACGGGTTCTACGGGTTCTACAGGTTCTACGGGTTCTACAGGTTCTACGGGTTCTACAGGTTCTACAGGTTCTACAGGTTCTAAGGGCCGGCCATCGCGGCCGGCGGCCGCTACGGCCAGGTCTCGCCGTAGCTCGCGCGGCATTTCGCGAGCGGAGGCGGATTCTACGGGCCGGCCTTCGCGAGCGGAGGCGGATTCGACGGGCAATGGCAGCAGGAGGGGCGGGACTTTAGTCCCGGCCGAGGGATCCCCGTCCCTGGCTTGCACGATCAGCGCCTCCACGGCGGGCCAGCCGGGCTGGTCCCGCGTACGGCGGAACTCGTCGGAGCTGGCGTCGGCAGCGACACCCCGCTCCGCCAGGCGCCGGAGCATCACCAGGGCATCGTCCGGGCGGCCGCTGAGCGCCTGGGTCCGCGCCAGCAGGTACATCAGCGCGGGATCGTTGCGAGTCCCTTGTTGGACGGTGCGCCACGCCAGGTCGTGCGCGCGCTCGTGGTCGCCCAGCACGATGGCCGCCTCTGTTTGCGCGCGGCAATCCGCGGCGCCCGTGCAGGCCACGGGCGCGGCCTGCCGGGCGGAGGTCGAAGCCGTGGTCAACGCGCCAAGTGCCAGCACGAGACCGACGATGAATGGTGAGCGGGTCATGGTCGGGGCGCGCCGGTCACACCCCGGTGGGCCCGCCATGTAGTGTCGCACGTCCGCGCGACGGCGCCGCCAACGCCCGTGATAGCCTTCCGCCATCCAATGACAGCGCGGCCAGTGCCGCGACAGGAGGTCAACGTGAGGAGCATCGCAATCGGCCTGGCCGGCGTCCTGTGCGGCGTCGCGGTGATGGTGGCGCAGTCGAAGATCAACCCCACGGATCCGCAGCCCACGTGCGCGATGTGCCCGGGCTACCACATCCCCGCCGCCGAGCTGCAGGCCTACATGAAGAAGGCCGTCGCCGAGCGGCTCACCGACCAGCAGGTGCGCGACGTCGAGATTGGCAAGGCCCACGTCGGCATCGGCATGGTGCATCGGGGCAAGCTCGACGGCCCCCTCCCAAACTCGGTGGCTGAACACGACCTGGTGAGCGAGGTCTACTACATCATCGACGGCTCGGCGACGCTCGTGCTCGGTCCGGACATCACGAACCCGAAGCGCCGGCCCGCCACGCTGCAGACCGTGCGCGAATTCAACGGGCCCGGCCACAACGGGTCCGACATCCGTAACGGCGTCGCCTACACAATCAAAGCCGGCGACATGGTGGTGATTCCCGCGGGCACCGGTCACTGGTTCACGAAGATCGACGATCACATCGACTACGTGATGGTGCGGATCGATCCCGACAAGGTGACGCCCCTCAGGGACGAGGCCGCGTCGAAGGCCTACCTGTCGGCGCCCGCGACGAAAGTGGAATAGTTGCCACCGGGCGGGAACGCGCCCTGGCGCTCGCCCCACGCCAGCATCTTGTGCACGGCCGCCTCATCCAGCGCCAGCGTGTACTGGTTCACGTAGAGCTGGATGTGCCGGGCCTGGACGTCGGGCGCCATCTCCTGCGCGTGCGCCGCCACGTAGTCCCGGCTGGCCTCGGGATGCGCGAAGGCGTACTCGACGCTCGCCCGAAGCGCCCGGTCGACGACCGGCGCCAGCGTGGGCGCCAGGTCGCGCCGGATGGCGATGCCCGCCAGCGGCAGCGGGCACTGCATTCGCTCTTCCCAGACGGTGCCGAGGTCGGCCAGCAGCGTAAGCCCCTTGGCCTGGTAGGTGAACCGGCCCTCGTGAATCAGCACGCCGCAGTCGACTTCGCCCCGCAGCACGGCGTTCTCAATCTGGTCGAAGCGCATGGCCACCGTGTCGAACCGACCCAGCAGCCGCAGCAACAGCGCCGCCGTCGTACGCTCGCCCGGGACGGCGATGCGCCCGCCCACTTCGCGCGGCGATCGCGCCACGATGATGGGCCCCACGGCGAAGCCGGCCGCGCCGCCGGCGCGCAGCAGTGCGAAGCGATCGCGCACGCGGCCGTACGCCGGCATCGAAAGCTTGGACACCTCGGCCTCGCCGCGCTCAGCGCGGGCGTTGAGGGCCTCGATGTCGTCCATGTGCACGTCCACCCGCAGGCCGGGCACCAGGCCGTGCACCAGCGCGTGGAATGCGAACGTGTCGTTGGGGCAGGGGGAGAAGGCGAAATTCACCGTTGGGAGATCCACGGCGTCAGCGTAACACTGGAGGGCTTGAAGGCCCGGTCAGGCGCCGGTCTTCGGCCGCGCAGCCGCCCGCGGCTCGATCTCCTCCATTGCTTTCTCCAGGCAGGTGGGGCAGATCCCGTGCGAGAAGACCGCGTCGCTGTGTTCGGTGATGTAGCCTTCGACCTGCTGCCAATAGCCTTGACCGGAGCGGATGCGCTTGCAGGTGGCGCAAATCGGCAGCAGTCCCGTGAGCCGCTTGATGTTGGCGACGAGCCCGACCGTCCGCACGCCGACGTGAATGCGCGCGCGCAGTTCGTCGGGGTCGAACGGCTTCGTGAGGTAGTCGTCGGCGCCCGCTTCGAGGCCGGCCACCAGGTCCTGCCGGCTGGTCCGCGCCGTCAGCAGGATCACATATACGGGCGACGGGAGCGCCGTCGCGCGGATGCGCCGACACAATTCGATGCCGTCGAGTCCTGGCATCATCCAGTCGACCACGGCCAGCGCCGGTGGCTCGGCCCCGACGATGGCCTCCCAGGCCGCGGCGCCATCGTGGACCACGACCACGTCGAACCCCCACTTCTCGAGCGTTCGGCCGAGCATCACCGTGGACATCCGGTCGTCGTCGGCAATCAGGATGCGCATGGTCGTGTCGCCTCGGCCGATACGGAGTGGCGCTCCAACACGGCGGCGACTGTGCTGGCCTCGATCGACAACCGCTGCCACGCGGCATCCGCGGCGTCCATGCGCGATTCCGCGACGACGCGTTCGAGCGCCCGCGCCGCCTCGCACAGCCCGTCGGCCGCCAGGTTGGCGGCAGACCCCTTGAGCGCGTGGGCCGCGGCGCGAATGGCCGCGGCGTCCCGGCCGGCCACGGCGTCACCGGCCGCGGCCAGCCGCACCGGCAGGTCGTCAAGGAACATGCGAATCACGACGGCCATCAGGGCTTCGTCGCCGGAGAGCCGGCGCCGCAGGGCGTCTTCGTCGAACGTGACCGGACCGGCGACCCCCGTCGGCACGCCGCCGCCGCCGTCGCCGGCCTCCTCGACAACGGCGAAGAGCTGGGCGGGGTCGATCGGCTTCGAGAGATAGCCGTCCATGCCGCCGGCCAGGCACCGCTGGCGGTCGCTCTCCATCGCATGGGCCGTCATCGCCACGATGCGGACGTGCCGGTCCGTGTCGCGCTCGCGCAGCCGAACGGCCGCGGTCGCCTCGAGTCCGCCCATCACCGGCATCTGCAGATCCATCAACACCAGATCAAAAGTCTCGTGTTCGAGCCGCGCCACGGCCTCGCGACCGTCCTGGGCCACGGTCACATGATGGCCCCGGCGGGTGAGCAGGCCGGACGCCACCTGCTGGTTGACCACGTTGTCCTCGACGAGCAGGATGCGGGAGCGTCGGCCCCCGGCGCCCATGGCCAGGGCGCCCGCCACCGATGTGGCGGCAGGCGGCGCGGCGGCCGTCGGTGTCGCGCCGATGGCGCGTTCGATGGCGGCCAGCAGATCGGCGGCGTACACTGGCTTGGTGAGGTGCGCCGCGACGCCCAGCGCCGCGCAGCGAGCCTGTTCGCCGCTCTCGCCGGATGAACTTAGCATCATCACGGTGACGCCGCCCAGCTCGGGATGCCCCGAGAGTTCAGCCGCCACCGCGAATCCGTCCATCTCCGGCATCTTGGCGTCGAGCAGGACCAGTTCGAACGGGCGGGACGTCTCCGCCGCCGCCATGAGCGCCTCGATGGCGGCCCGGCCGCTCGCCATCTCGGTCGCCGTCATCCCCCAGCGTCTCAACTGCCCGGCGAGCACCCGCCGGTTGACATCGTTGTCGTCGACGATGAGGACGTCGAGGTGTCGCGGGCGGGGACCCGCCG
Source organism: uncultured Bifidobacteriaceae bacterium (assembly GCA_964372085.1). Taxonomy (GTDB): domain Bacteria; phylum Acidobacteriota; class Vicinamibacteria; order Vicinamibacterales; family UBA2999; genus 12-FULL-67-14b. The sequence goes on from CAYJPQ010000019.1 coordinate 34,111, forward strand.
GCGCGGCCTCGGGCGCGTCGGTGACCTCGAGGGTGACCGTGAAATGGAATGTACTGCCGGCGCCTGCCTCGCTCTCGACCCAGATTCGGCCGCCCATCAGCCGCACGAGGGTGGCCGAAATCGTCAGGCCGAGACCGGTGCCGCCGAACCGCCGCGTTGTCGATCCGTCCGCCTGACGGAAGGCTTCGAAGATGGCCTCGTGCTGCGCCGGGGGAATGCCGATCCCCGTGTCAGTGACGCTGACGTGCAGCGTCGTGCGCCCCTCCACCTGCGCCTCCTCGCGCACGGCCACGAGCACATGGCCGCGCTCCGTGAACTTGAGCGCGTTGCCGACGAGGTTGGTCACGACCTGTTGAACACGAGTGGGATCGCCCACGACGCGGGCGGGCACATCCGCGTCGAAGTCACAAATCAGCTCGAGCCCCTTCTGGCTCGCGCGCAGGGCAAGCGGCTTGAGCGTCTCAGCAATCGACGTGCGTGGCGAAAACGGAATGGCCTCGATTCCGAGCTTGCCCGATTCGATCTTCGAGAAGTCGAGAATGTCGTTCAGGATTGCCAGGAGCGTATCGGCCGACGTCCGCACGGTGGCCAGGCTGTCCCGCTGATCGCTTGTGAGCTCGGTATCGAGCACGAGGTCGGTCATGCCGATGATGCCGTTCATCGGCGTCCGGATCTCGTGACTCATGTTCGCGAGAAACTCACTCTTCGCGCGGCTGGCCTCCATCGCGCCATCCCGGGCGCTCACCAGTTCCTGGTTGCTGGTCCGGAGCTCCGCGGTGCGCGCCTGCACCGTGCGTTCGAGGCTGTCCTGCTGCAGGAGGAGCTGTCCATCGCGCTTCTGGATGTCGGACAGCATCACGTTGAACTGCTGGATCAGCTCGCCGATCTCGTCATCGTCGCCCGCGTCGGCGCGAACGTCGTACTGGTGGCCGTCCCGAACGAGCCGGGTCACGCGGATGAGCCTCGCGATCGGGTCGAAGATCAGCCGGGCGGTCGCATGCGACATGAAGAACGCGATCCAGAACGTCCCGAACAGGGTGCCCGCGACTATGGTCGCGAAGCGCCCGAGCCGGGTCCAGACGTCGGCCGTATCCGAGTCCACCGAGATGTGTCCGAGGATTTCACCGCCGAGCACAATCGGCCGCACCACGCGCAGGTGGTCGCCCTCAAACAGGGCGATCGCCTCGACGCCGACCGGGGTGACGTCCTCCGGCAGGGCATGGCGCCCCGAGAGGCCCGGGCGCGTGTAGGTGGCGAGCAGGGTGCCATCTTTGGCGAACAGCCGGGCATCGAGGATGTGTGGGTTGAGCGCCGTGGTGCGCAGCGTGCCGGCCGCCGCCTCGGCATCCCCGAAGGTCAGCGCCGCGGCGCTGTTGGCCGCCACGATGTCGGCGAGCAGCTCGACGTCGCGGACAAGGCGGGACCGGCTGCTCACGTAGTCGTACCCGGCGAAGACTGTGGACGCCGCCAGCAGGGCCACCCCGGTGGTGGTCAGCGCGGTCGTCGTAAGTTTGCGCGCGACCGGCTGGCGGCGGAACCAGGTGGCGAGGCTATTGAACATGGCCGTTCCTTATGATCTTCGCCAGGCCGAGCAGGCGCGAACTCAGGCGAAGTCCCGACCGCTTGGCCGCGTCGACGTTGATCGCGAAGCGCATCCGGCCAGCGTCGAGGTAGAACTCGATGATGCCGGTCGACTGCGCGAAACCCTTGCCGTCGCTGACGGTCAGCACCGGCAGCGACTTGACCGCGTCCAATCCGTCGGTGGATTGCCGGATCGCACCACCGCTGACGAACAACAGATGGCACGAGGGCCACTCCGTGCTGTCCTGTGGCCGCTGGACCTCGAACGCGTGGCCGTTGATGCCCTGTCCCCGGACCGTCTCGACGAGCGCCGCGGCAATGGTGTCGTCGCCGACGACGCAGGCGGTGATAGGGGCGCCCGGGGGCAGCGCCGGCCAATCGACGAACTTGGCGAAGTTGAACAGGAAGGCCGCCTTGACCGCGACATCCGGCACCACGTTGGTGCCCGCGTTGGCCGCGATCCCGGCTGCCGCCAGGAACGCCGCCACCAGCGCGACGTGCGCGAAGCCGCGCCGCTCACGCTGACCATGGGGCTTGCAGATCATCGGAACGTCCATCGCAGCCGCAGGTTGGCGCTGCGCGGAACCTGCGTCGCCCGGACCAGCGCCTCGCGCCCGGCGTATTCGGCGTGAGCCTCGTCGAAGAGGTTCTGGCCAATCGCCATGAGCGATAGACGGCTGGTGAACCGCCACTCCGCGGTGACATCGGCTCGGGTGTAGGCCTTCACTTGGAATCGCTCGACCGGGCCGACGTGGAAGAAGGCGGCGTGGAGTCTCGCGCGAGTGCCCGGCGAATAGGAGGACCGCAGTTGCCACTGCACGCGCGGCGTGCTCGCAGCGAGGGAGGTACCGGGATCGTGGCTGGTGGCCGCCAATTTCGGCGTGAGATGGAAGATCGAATAGCTGCCGTCAAGGCGCCAGGCCGGCACGGGCGACCAGTGGGCCGCCAGTTCGAGGCCAGACGTCGTCGCCTCGAGCTGGTTGCCGAACTGCGAGACGACATGAATGACCGGCTGTGGCGGCACGGACCGGAGGGTGGGGGCCGCCGCCTCCTGCGACTGCAGGCGATCGTACCGGCCCACGAATCCCGTGGCGTCAATCGACGCTGTCGTCCCGAACTCGACCCGGTATCCGGCTTGCGCACCGACAAACGTCTCGGTCTCGGCCGCGGGGTTCCCCACCAAGCTGACCATCAGGGGTAGCCCGGCGGGGCTGGGAACGGGCGGGAGGTCTATGCGGATCCCGCGATCGCTGAGCGACGGCGTCCTCAGGGCGCGAGACGCGGCCGCCCAGAGGCGCTGGCTGGGGCGCACCTTCCACATGACGCGCGCGGTCGGCTGCACGCCGGCGCCCATGTCGGAGTCGTACTGCCATTGGCTGCCAAGGGTGAGCGATAGGCGGTTCCCGAAAAACCCGATCTCGTCCAGGATGAAGGCGGTCGCGAGTGACGAATGGTTGTCAGTCGGGGTCAGCAACGCGCCACCCTTCTCATCGAAATGGTCGCCCCTGGACCGGTAGCCGGCGCCGGCGACCACGTCGTGACGCCCACCGAGAAGCGTGCGGTACTGCGCCTCGACGTCGACCGTTCGCCGCCTGTAGTCCGCCTGCGGCTCCTGCCGGCTCGCGATGTCGACGAACGCCTGTATCTGCAGCGACGCGCCGCTGGCGCGCGTGTGCGACCAGCGGCCAAGGACATGGCCGCTTCGCGCATCGCTGACGTCGTCCGCGACCGGCTGGCCCGCGGCTGTGAGCGGGTTAAGATTCAACCACAGCGCACGCTGATGACCCGCCGTGATGCCACCATCCAGGGTGAACGTTCCGGCCTTCGTCGTCCAGTCGCTGCGCAATCCCGTCGTGATGCCCCGGTACGCATCGTTGGCGCCGGTGCCCGGTTCGATGACCGATTGACTCCGGCCCGTCCATTGGGCGTACACACGGTAGCTGGCTGCGCCGGCGGTGGCGCCGTAGCGCACGGCCCCCTGCTGGCCGGAACTCCCGCCGTCGACACGGACGAGTCCGCCAAGGGTGTCGGCCGCGGTCTTGGTAATGATGTTGATCACGCCGTTCACGGCGTTGGCGCCCCACATGGCCGCGGCGGGGCCGCGAATCACTTCGATCCGATCGATGTCGTCGAGCATCCCGTTCTGTTCGTCCCACAGCACGCCCGAGAAGAGCTGGTTGTAGACGCTGCGACCGTCGACGAGGACAAGCAGCTTGTTGGCGAACCGGCCGTTGAACCCGCGCACCGACACGGCCCAATTGCTGGTGTTGATCTGGGCCACGTCGACGCCGGGCACCAGCCGGAGCAGATCGGGAATGGTCGTCATGCCCGAGCGGCGAATGTCGTCCTGGGTGATGACGAAGATCGCCGCGGCGACGTCCCCGGCGCGCTGGTCCTTACGGCTGGCCGCCGTCACCTCGATCGCCATCAAGTCTTCTATCGACACCTGGCTGAGGTCCGGCACCCGGGCCTGCGCGAAGCCCGGCAAAGGGGCGGCCATAAGGCTGACCAGGACGAAGATCCAGATTCTCTGCATAGTATGGCCAGTTCCACCCAGCGGGGATGCAAGACCAATGCCATGTTTGGTTGCCAGGCTATTGCGAACTTGTTGAGGCAATCAGGCGGGATGCCTGGCCGGCGTCGCCGCGCACGCGTGCAGGGCGCACGCCTGCACAGGTGCATGCCCCGAGACGGCGCCCTCCCGTCACTCCTGCCTGGCACTCACGCGGTGGGACAGGACGAGAAGGCGAAATTCACCGTTGGGCGATCCACGCGAGCAGCGCCTCCTGGGCCGCCGCAGCGGCTTCCGTCAGCCGCCAGGTGCTGGTATCGCGGTTGGTCACCATGTTGCTGATGCCGCGCACCTCGCCCACGGGGACGCCGTGCAGGTGCGCGACATGCGCCACCGCGGCGCCTTCCATGTTCTCCACGGCGCCGCCGGTGCGCGCTTCGATGGCGCGGGCCGCGGCGTCTGTTCCCGTGCACGTGTTGACCGTCACGAACTTCACGCGCCGGGGCGCTGGAAACACGTGCATGGGCAGGTCGTTGTACAGCGCCACGGGTGACTCGACCACCGGAAACCCCAGCGCCTTCATGTCGAGGAATCCTGACGGGCCGGCCGCGCCGAGGTCGCCGTAGCACTCCGCCTCCGCACAGGCCACGTCGCCCACGCACAAGCCCGACGCGGGGTACGCGCCGCCAACACCGCACACCACGACGGCGCCCGGCCGCCTCCGCAACAGGCTCACCGTGACGGCGTGGGCGGCATTCACGGGCCCCACGCCCATGCGGACAACCCGCACCCCGTCGTCGGCGCCAGCCAGGCGCCCGCGCAGGAGGGCGCCTTCAAGCTCGGTCGCCACGCAGATGAGGAGGTCCACGGCCTAGCGAAGCACCATTTCCACCCGGCGGTTCTTCGCACGACCGGCTTCGTCGGCATTGCTGGCCGCCGGGGCCAACGGGCCAACGCCGTCAGGGGTCAGCCGATCGGCCGCGATCCCATGGTCCTTCACCAGCGCCGCAATCACCGATGCGGCGCGATCGCGCGACAGCGTCCGGTTGCGCTCGAGCGACCCCAGCATGTCGGTGTGGCCCACGATGAACACCTTCGCGGCGGCATTGACCTTCAGCCACTTCGCCATCTCGGCGAGTGTCGGCGCCGATTCGGCTTTGAGCGTGGCCTTGTCGGTGTCGAAGTAGATGCCGTAGAAGACCACCTTGCCCTCGGCGCCCATGGCCTTGGCGATCTGATCGGCCGACACCACCACCGACTGCTCCATCGCCGCGACGCGGACAATCTTGTGCATGATGGCCGAGCAATCATCGCCGCCGCGCCCGCAGCCCGCCTGGCCCCAGAACTCGTCGTTCCCCTTGCGGATGCGGTAGTAGACCGCGCTGCTGTCGAGCGAGAGGACGTCGCCCTTGGCCTGGCGCACCGCGTTCTCGAAGTTCCGCTGCACTTCCAGCTTGCCGGGAAAGAGGCCCTGGGCGTCGCGCGTGATGTCATTGAAGTAGTACCAGTACTCGCCTTCCACCGTGAACGCCGCCGCGCCGGACTTCGGGTCGTTGGGAGCATTCCATCGCCAGAGATCAAGCGACCTGAAGCGGGCGCGCTCGCACCCGCCCATCACCTCGCCGGTGAACCGGCCAAACACCGGATTGGCCTCGCATTTCGGGTTGTCTTTTGGCGCTTGTGCCGGCGCGTTGGCGGCGAACACGGCCACCAGGGCGCCACACAGCATCACACTCGTCAGACGTGCCATCGACCGCTCCTTCAATAGTAGAGAACAACGACGCGGTCAGATGGGGACGCCGCCGTCGGGCGCCACGTGACTACGTCAGGTGAAGTGTAGCAAACGATTCGGCCAGCCCGGCTACACAAGGGCGACGGCGTCATTCGCCAGCTCGCGCCGTGAACCTCCAGGCCAAGACCGATATCCCGCGCGCCTAACTCGTCAGGACCTCAAGACCCCAAGACCTCAAGCCCTCACTGCGTACACCGCGGCGCCGCCACGTTCACGCCCTGCATGAGCAGGGCGCGGTACTGGGCGATGGCTTCTTCGCACTCGGCCTTCCTGCTCTTCCTCCAGATCTGCTGCGCGGCCCACACGGCCATGGCCGAGAACGGCATCACGGGCGACGAGAAGGCCTTGGGGGTCCAGAAGTCGATCATCTGCCGGTGCGACGGCGCCGAACCGGGCACGTCGCCATTGAGGAGGTCGAAGTCCTGGATCACGTCGATCCTCGGCGCCGTGCCGAACACCTGCACCTGAAACTCCAGGCGCAGCGGGCTGTCCTTCTGCGAGGCCCTGGACTCTTCGGTGCGCAGGCCCTTCTGGATGCGGGAGAGGGAGACGCCTAACTTGTCGGGATCGATCTGGGAGGCGGGTGCATCAGGTGCAGCGGGTGCAACGGGTGCATCAGGTGCATCAGGTGCATCAGGTGCATCAGGTGCAGCGGGTGCAACGGGTGCAACGGGTGCAACGGGTGCAACGGGTGCAGGCGCCGGCTGTTGGCCCACGGCCGGTGGGGCCAGGCTCAGCGCCAGCACGAAAATAGCCCACCGCCGCATATGGGGATTATGACGCGGACACGGGCAGAATGGCTTGAGTCCTGGGTCCTGGGTCTTGCCGTACCCCAAGCCCCAAGCCGTAAGCCCCTACAACATCCCCAGCTCGAGCCGCGCCATGTCCGACATCCTCTCGCGCGTCCAGGGCGGGTCCCACACGATTTCCACCTTGGCGTCGGTCACGCCGGGCACCGATCGCGCCTTGTTGCGCACCTCCACCGGCAGCGACTGCGCGGCCGGGCAGGCCGGCGCGGTGAGCGTCATGCGCACGCCCACGCGGCTGTCGGCGTCCACCAGCACGTCGTAGATGAGCCCGAGCTCGTAGATGTTCACCGGAATCTCCGGGTCGAACACCGTCTTGAGCGCCGCGACGACCTGGGGCTGGAGCTCGGCCGTCCGCGCGGGGTCGGGCGTGATGTCGGCCAGCGACTGGCTCAGTTCGTTGGCCGCGCTGTCTTCGGGAAGACCGCCAGTGGTAATCATGGGGAGATGTGGTCGAATCATTCGGTTGACACGGGGCCGTCGGCATCGTGCGCCACCGCGGCCTTCAAGGTGTGCCACGCCAGGCTTGCGCACTTCACCCGGGTGGGAAACTCGCGGACGCCCGCCAGCACCGACAGCTTGCCCATGTCGGCGGCCGGCGTGCCGGGATCGGACGTGATCATCGCGTGGAACCGGTCGAACAGCTCGCGGGCCTGCTCCACCGTCTTGCCCTTCAGCGCCTCGGTCATGAGCGACGCCGACGCCTTCGAGATGGCGCAGCCCGATCCCTGGAAGGCCACGTCCCTGATGACGCCGCTGTCCAACGACACAAACAGCGTCAGCCGGTCGCCGCACAGGGGGTTGTAGCCCTCCTGCTTCACGCTGGCCGGGTCGATCACGCGGAAGTTCCGCGGCCGCCGGTTGTGATCCAGGATGACTTCCTGGTAGAGGTCGCTCAATTCGGACATGCGTCACCCCGGCGGAACTGAAGTTCCGCCCTACGGTCACTCGCCGGGACTGAAGTCCCGGCGCTCCGACGGCTCACAACATCACCTCTCGCACCTTGTGGATCGCGGCCACCAGGCGGTCGATGTCGGCGCGCGTGTTGTAGACGGCCAGCGACGCCCGCGCGGTGGCCGGGACGCCGAAGCGGTCCATCACCGGCTGCGCGCAGTGGTGCCCCGTGCGGATGGCCACACCCTCGCGATCGACGATGGTGCCGATGTCGTGCGGGTGCACGCCGTCGATCACGAACGAGAGGATGCTGGCCTTCTTCGCGGAGGTGCCGATCAGGCGCAGGCCGGGAATCGCCTGCAGGGCCGCGGTGCCGTACCCCAGCAGGTCCTGCTCGTGCGCCTGGATGCGGTCCATGCCGATCGCGCTGATGTAGTCCACCGCCGCGCCCAGGCCGATCGCGCCCTCGATGTTGGGCGTGCCGGCCTCGAACTTGTACGGCAGCACGTTCCAGCTCGATGTCTCGAACGTCACCGAGCTGATCATGTCGCCGCCGCCCTGGTAGGGCGGCATCGCCTCGAGCAGCGCCGTCTTGCCGTAGAGCACGCCGATGCCGGTGGGGCCATACAGCTTGTGACCCGTCATCACGAAGAAGTCGCAGTCGAGCGCGGCCACGTCCACGGGCATGTGGTACGCCGCCTGCGCGCCGTCCACCAGCACCACGGCGCCCGCGGCGTGCGCGGCCCGGATGATCCCGGCCACCGGCGTCACCGTGCCGAGCGCGTTCGACAACGCCGTCACCGCCACGATCTTCGTGCGCGGCCCCAGCAGGCCGGCGAACGCCTCCATGTCGAGGTCGCCGTTGTCCAGCACGGGAATGACGCGCAGCGCCGCTCCCGTCCCGCCGCACAGCATCTGCCAGGGGACGATGTTCGAGTGGTGCTCGATGGCCGAGATGAGCACCTCGTCGCCGGCGCGCACGTGGGCCCGGCCCCATGTCTGCGCCACGAGGTTGATGCCCTCAGTGGCGTTGCGCGTGAAGATGATCTCCCGCGAGTGGGGGGCGCCGATGAACCGCTGCACCTTCGCCCGCGCGCCCTCGAAGGCGTCGGTGGCGCGACCGCTCAGCGTGTGCACGCCGCGGTGCACGTTGGCATTGTCCTCGGCGTAGTACTTCTGGATGGCCGCCAGCACCGCCCGCGGCTTCTGCGTGGTCGCCGCGTTGTCGAGGTACACCAGCGGCCGGCCGTGCACCTGCTGCGCGAGGATGGGGAACTCCTCGCGAATCGTGTCGACGTCGATGCCGCCCAGCGGGGTGCTCGTGGTCATCAGCCCTCCGCCACTTGTCCTGAGCGAAGTCGAAGCAAGTCGCGATCGAGGGCCGAAAAGAGATTCAACTCGATCTGCGCGCGCAACGCCGGGATCTCCAGGCCCTGCAGCACTTCGCCCGCAAAGGCGTGCAGCAGCATGTCGCGGGCCGCGGCAGGCGTGAGGCCCCGGGCCTGCAGGTAGAACAACGCCTCCTCGTCCAGTTGCCCCACCGCCGCCCCGTGCGTGCACTTCACGTCGTCGGCGAAGATCTCGAGTTGCGGGTTGGAGTTGATCTGCGCCTCGTCCGAGAGCAGCAGCGCGCGGTTGGTCTGCTTGGCGTCGGTCTTCTGCGCGTCGAGGCGCACGATGATGCGGCCGTTGAACACGCCGCGGGCCTTGCCCGCCAGGATGCCCTTGTAGAGCTCGTGGCTGGTGCAGTGCGGCATGGCGTGGTCGAGCGCGGTGTGGGTGTCCATCAGCCGGTCGCCGTCGGCCAGGTACACGCCGTTCACGGTGGCATGGCCGCCGTCGCCCTTGAGCGCCACGCCGATGTCGTGGCGCATCAGGCGCGCGCCCGTGGCGAATGCGTGGGAGGCGAACACCCCGCGCGCGGCCACGTGGGCCTGCAGGTTGAGGATGTGGAACGCCTTCTGCGACTCGCGCTGGTCGGTGTAGACGTCCACCCGCGCGCCCTCGCCCACCACCACCTCGGTGACGGCGTTGTTGAAGTACACCGAGTCCTCGACGCCGATAAACGACTGCGCGATGCGGACGTGGCTGTCGGGCGCCGCCACCACCAGCACCCGCGGGTGGGCCACCGGAGGCCTTGAGGTCTTGAGGTCTTGAGGTCTTGAGGAGGCGCCCGCCGTCACGATGACGATGTGAATCGGGGTCTCCACCACGACGCCCGGCGCGGTCATGATGGCCACGCCGTCGTCCAGAAACGCGGTGTTGAGCGCGGCGAACGGGTGGGCGTCGAGCGCGAAGGTCGTCGCCAGGTGCTGCTCGACACCATCGGCCTGGTCGCGCACGCCGGCGCGCAGGCCCGCGATGCGGACGCCCTTGGGCAGGTGGCGCAGGTCCGACAGGCCCGGCACGAACTCGCCGTTGACGATGGCCAGGCGCACCGCGCCCTCCACGCCCACGCCCTCGATGAGGGCCGCGGCCGCGCTCGGCGTGCCGTAGGCCAGCTCGAACTGGGTGTCAGCCAGGGGCGCCACGTTGGTGAAGCGCCAGTCTTCGTGCCGCGTCGTCGGGACACCCCGATCGGCAAACAGCGCCGACGCGCGGGCGCGCCGCTCCTGCAGCCAGGCGGGCGAGGTGGAGCCCTGCGCCCTGGCAAACTGGGCGTACGCCGCCAGGTAGGTATCGTGTCGCTCGGCCACCGGGCTCATGGCTATTTCCTCGCGCCGGCTTCAGCCAGCCCCGAGCCCGGTCGAGGGGCGGTCTCGAGCCAGCCGTAGCCCTTCTCTTCGAGCTCGAGCGCCAGCTCGCGCCCGCCCGACCGCACGATCAGGCCGTCGCTCAGCACGTGCACGTAGTCGGGCACGATGTACTCGAGCAGGCGCTGGTAGTGCGTCACCACGATGAAGGCCCGGTCGGGGCTCCGCATCGCGTTGACGCCGTTGGAGACGATGCGGAGGGCGTCGATGTCGAGGCCCGAGTCGGTCTCGTCGAGCACGGCCAGGGTGGGCTCGAGCACGGCCATGTGGAAGATCTCGTTGCGCTTCTTCTCGCCGCCCGAGAAGCCCTCGTTCACCGAGCGCTGCAGCATCTTCTCGTCCACGTCGAGGATCTTCGCCTTCTCCCGGACGACGGCCATGAAGTCCATGGCGTCGTATTCCTCGAGGCCCTGGTGCTTGCGCTTGGCGTTGAGCGCGGCCTTGAGGAAGTAAGCGTTGTTCACGCCGGGAATCTCCACCGGGTACTGGAAGGCCATGAACACGCCCTCGCGGGCGCGCTCGTCGGGATCCATGTCGAGCAGATCCTTGCCCAGGTACGTGACCTGGCCGCTGGTGACCTCGTAGCCGGGGTGGCCGGCCAGCGCACGGGCGAACGTGCTCTTGCCCGAGCCGTTGGGCCCCATGATGGCGTGCACCTCGCCGGCCTTCACCGAGAGGTTCACGCCGTGGAGGATTTCCTTGTCTTCGACCCGGACCTTCAGATTCTTCACGTCAAGCATGATGATTCAACCCACTGACCCTTCCAGGCTGATGCCCAGAAGCTTCTGCGCCTCGACGGCGAACTCCATCGGGAGCTCGCGGAACACTTCCTTGCAGAACCCGCTCACGATCATGTTGATCGCGTCTTCCTTGGCGATGCCGCGCTGCTCGCAGTAGAAAATCTGGTCTTCGCCGATCTTCGACGTGGACGCCTCGTGCTCCACCTTCGACGAGGTGTTCTTGATCTCGAGGTAGGGGAACGTGTGCGCGCCGCAGCGGTCGCCGATGAGCAGCGAGTCGCACTGCGAGTAGTTGCGGGCGTTGGCGGCGTGCCTGCCGATCTTCACCGCGCCGCGGTAGGTGTTCTGGCCCTTGCCGGCCGAGATGCCCTTCGAGACGATCGTGCTGCGGGTGTGCTTCCCGAGGTGGATCATCTTGGTGCCGGTGTCGGCCTGCTGGAAGTTGTTGGTGACGGCCACCGAGTAGAACTCGCCCACCGAGTGGTCGCCCTGCAGGATGCAGCTCGGGTACTTCCAGGTGACGGCCGAGCCGGTCTCCACCTGCGTCCAGGTGATCTTGGCGCGCGCGCCCTTGCAGATGCCGCGCTTGGTGACGAAGTTGTAGATGCCGCCCTTGCCGTGCTTGTCGCCGGGGTACCAGTTCTGCACGGTCGAGTACTTGATGGTGGCGTCGGTGTGGGCCACGAGCTCCACCACCGCGGCGTGCAGCTGGTTTTCGTCGCGCATCGGGGCGGTGCAGCCCTCGAGGTAGCTCACCGTGGCGCCCTCGTCACAGACGATCAGGGTGCGCTCGAACTGCCCCGTGTTCTTGGCGTTGATGCGGAAGTAGGTGGACAGCTCCATCGGGCAGCGCACGCCCTTGGGGATGTAGACGAAGCTGCCGTCGCTGAACACCGCCGAGTTGAGCGCGGCAAAGTAGTTGTCGGTGTGCGGGACGACCGAGCCCAGGTGCTCCCGCACCAGGTCGGGGTGGTCCTTCACGGCCTCCGAGAACGAGCAGAAGATGATGCCGAGCTCCGAGAGCTTGTGGCGAAACGTGGTGGCCACCGACACCGAGTCGAACACGGCGTCCACCGCCACGTTGGCCAGCATCTTCTGCTCCTCGAGCGGGATGCCCAGCTTCTCGAAGGTGGCGCGCACCTCGGGGTCGACCTCGTCGAGGCTGTTCAGCTTCTTCTTGGGCCTGGGCTCGGCGTAGTAGCTGGAGCCCTGGTAGTCGATGGGCTCGTAGGTCACGTTCTGCCAGTGCGGCTCGGCCATCTTGAGCCAGGCGCGGAACGCCTTGAGGCGCCACTCGAGCAGCCACTCGGGCTCGCCCTTCTTGCCAGAGATGTAGCGGACGGTGTTTTCGTCGAGGCCGACGGGCGCGATCTCCTGCTCGACGTCGGTGACGAACCCGTACTTGTATTCGGTGTTCGCCAGTTCCTCGATTTGCTTCTGCGCCGTGCTCATGTTCTGCCTTCTGCCTTTTCCCTAAGCCCTAAGCCCCAGGCCCTAAGCCCTAGGCTGAAAACGACTCCCCGCAGCCGCACGTGCTCTTGGCGTGCGGGTTGCGGAGCGTGAAGCCCGTGGCCATCAGGTTGTGCTCGTCAAAATCGAGCACGGTGCCGTCGAGCAGCGTCAGGCTGCGCGGGTCCACGAACACCCTGGCGCCGCCGGCGCCCTCGAACACCAGGTCGGCCTGGCGGGCGGCCTCGTCCCAGTCGAACGTGTAGCTGAAGCCCGAGCAGCCGCCCGCCTTCACGGCGACGCGCAGCCCGCCCTGCGGTTGGTGCCGCTTCTCCAACTGGCGCGTAATCACCCGCGCAGCGCTCTCGGTAATCTCGATCATCGCTGTCTCTCACGGAGGGCCGGGACTTCTCCTGGAGGGCCGGGACTTTAGTCCCGGCCGCCCAGCCGGGGCTGAAGCCCCGGCTCTCCAGTTGCCTTGCCCTCCACGTCGTCCAACGCCAACCCCGCCGCCCGCACGGCCAGGTGCGCCACGTGGGCGCGTTCCTCGGGGAGGTGCAGCGCGTCGATCACGTCCCTGGCCGTCAGCGCCCGGCCCACCCCCACCGGCGCGCCCTCGAGCCGCTCGGCCACCAGGCTGGCGCTCGCAATGGCGGCGCTGCAGCCAAACACCTTGTAGCGCGCCTCGGCCACCGTGCCGGCCGCTACGCGCACCTGGATGCGCGTCACCGTGCCCGCGTCGAGCGTCCCGGCCTCGCCCGTCCCCACGTCGGGGGCGTCCGCGGGCAGGGCGCCTACCCGCGCGAGGGCCTGGACGCGGTCGAGCACTTCAGCGGAGTACCGCCCGCCTTCGCTCGCGCCGCTTCGTGCGAGCTTCGGCGAGGTCGCGCCGTGGCGGCCTCCGGCCGCCGAGGCGGACACGCGGATCCTCTCCACCAGGCTGACGACCTTCGCCGCCGCGTAATCCACGTCGGCCTCGGTCGTCGCCCGCCCCAGGCCGAATCGCAGCGACGCCAGCGCCAGGTCGGTCGGCAGTCCCATCGCCGCGAGCACGTGCGAGGGTTCCGCCGCCGTGCACGCCGCGCCCGACGACACTGCGATGTCGTCGAGGCCCACGAGCAGCGACTCGCCGTCGATGCCCGCGAAGCTCACGTTCAGGTTGCCCGGCAACCGCGCGCCGAGCGTCCCGTTCACCGTGAGGCCGTCCAGCTTCGCGCGAAGCGCCTCGAGTAGCCGGTCCCGCAACCGCGCCAGCCGCCGCGCCTCGTCGGCCATCAGCATGCGCGACAACTCGGCCGCGGCGCCCAGCCCCACGATGCCCGGCACGTTCAACGTGCCCGAACGCAGGCCGCGCTCCTGGCCGCCGCCGTCAATTTGCGGCACGATCTCCACCCGCCGATCCTTCCGGCGCACATACAGCGCGCCCGCGCCCTTCGGCCCGTACATCTTGTGGGCCGTGATCGACGCGAGGTCGACGCCGAGCGCCTCCACGTCGAAGGGCACCTTGCCCGCCGCCTGCACCGCGTCGGTGTGCAGCAGCGCGCCCTTCGCGTGCACCGCCACGGCAATGTCGTGCAGCGGCTGCAACACGCCAGTCTCGTTGTTGGCGGCCATCACGCTCACGAGCACCGTGCGGTCGGTCACCGCCGCGGCGACCTGCGCCACGTCCACCAGCCCGTCGGGCCCTACCGGCAGCACCGTCAGGCGCCATCCCTCGCGCTCGAGCCGGCGCATCGGGTCGAGCACCGCCTTGTGCTCGGTGGCCACCGTCACCAGGTGGTCGCCCTTGTCCTTGAGCGCGTCGGCCACGCCCTTGATGGCCAGGTTGTTGGCCTCGGTGGCGCCGCTCGTGAACACCACCTCTTTCGCGCTCGCCCCAATCAGTCCCGCCACCTGTTTGCGGGCCTTCTCCACCGCGTCGCCGGCCTCCCAGCCAAAGCGATGGTGCTTGCTGCCGGGGTTGCCGAACCGCTCGGTGAAGAACGGCAGCATCGCCTCAAGCACCCGAGGATCCACCGGCGTCGTCGCATGATGATCGAGATAGATCATCGCGATCCCGCCCTTCGACTCGCTTCGCTCGCTCAGGGCCATCGGCCTGCTCACTCGCCGATGGGCGGCACAAACACCATGCGCGACACCGTGGCCGGCACGGGGACCGGCTCCTCGCTCTCGGCGGCCATCTCGGCCACGCTCACCGTGGTGAGCGCGTCCAGGATGCGCGCCTTGATCTTCCACAGCGGGTCCCGGATGCTGCACTTGGTGAACTGGTCGCAGGCGGCATCGTCGGGCGAGCAGGCCGTCACCGTGACGGGCCCATCCACCGCCTGGATCACGTCGGCCACGCTGATGGCCGTCGCCGGCCGGCTGAGCCGGTAGCCGCCCCGCGTGCCCTGCACCGACACCAGCAGGCGCGAGCGCACCAGGCGCTGAAGCACCTTGGCGAGCAATTCCAGCGGGATGTCGTAGGTTTCCGCGATTTCGCGCGCGCTGGACGAGGCCCCGCCATCGGGCCGCGTGGCCAGGTACTTCATCGCAATCAGCGCGTAGTCCGACTTCTTCGAAAGCCTCAGCATAAGGGGTCGCCCAAATCTCCGACCGCAGAAGTCCTATTTTAGTGCCGGCAACTACGACAATGCAAGTCGGATATATCGGCTCAGTATTTGGGCTGACTCGGATCCACCTGGTCGCTCCAGGCCAGGATGCCCCCGGTGAGGTTACGGACGTTGGTGAACCCCTTCGACCGGAGAAACTCCAGCGCTCGGAGGCTGCGGACGCCGGAGCGGCACTGCGCGACGATCACGGCATTGGGGTCGAGCTCGGTGTAGCGGCTTGGCAGGTCGCCCAGCGGAATCAGCACCGACCCCGCGATTTTCGAAATCTGGTACTCCTGCACTTCGCGCACGTCGAGGACGACAACCTGGTCGCCTCGGTCCAGTTCAGCCTTGAGCTCCAGCACGCTCAACGCGTCGGGATTGCCCACGGACCCATCCATGGTCGGGGCCGGTTCGGCGGCGTGGGGAGCCACGCCACAGAACTGGTCGTAGTCAATCAGCGCCGTCACCGTGGGGTTGGTCCCGCACACCGGGCAATCGGCGTCCTTCCGCAGCCTGAGCTCGCGGAAGCGCATGCGAAGCGCATCGTAAATCATGAACCGGCCAATCAGCGGTTCGCCGACGCCCAAGATCAGCTTGATCGTCTCGGTGGCCTGGATCACGCCGATGATGCCCGGCAGCACGCCCAGCACCCCGCCCTCGGCGCAGCTCGGCACCAGTCCCGGCGGCGGCGGCTCCGGATAGAGGCACCGGTAGCAGGGGCCGTCCTTGGCGGCAAACACCGACGCCTGGCCCTCGAAGCGGAAGATGCTGCCATAGGCGTTGGGCTTGCCCGTGAGCACGCACGCGTCGTTCACCAGGTAGCGCGTCGGAAAGTTATCGGTGCCGTCGAGGATGACGTCGTACTGCGCGAAGAGCGCCAGCGCGTTGGCCGACGAGAGCGCCGTCTCGTAGGTCTCGATGTGCACGTTCGGGTTGAGCGCGTTCAGGCGGTCCTTCGCGGAGGCCAGCTTGGAGCGGCCCACATCGGGCGTGCCATGCAGCAACTGGCGATGCAGGTTGCTGAGGTCCACCGTGTCGAAGTCGACGATGCCGAGCGTGCCGACGCCGGCCGCCGCCAGGTACATCGCGGCGGGCGACCCCAGGCCGCCCGCGCCAATGCACAGCACCCTGGCGGCCTTCAGCTTCTTCTGGCCGTCGACGCCCACCTCCGGCATGATCAGGTGCCGGCTGTAGCGCTTGATCTCCTCGGGCGACAGCTCGCTGGCCCTGAGCGACTCGCCTTGCATCGGAGTCGAAGGGGTAGGAGCCCCGCCCGCCACCGACGGGATGATGCTCACCGTATCCCCCGCCTTCACCGGCGTCTGGTCCTTCTGCAAATACCGGATGTCATCGTCGTTCACATAGACGTTGACGAAGCTGCGCAGGCGCCCATCGGCGGCGTACAGGTGCTGCTTCAGCGCCGCGTACTTCGTGGTGAGGTTCTGCAGCAGCTCGCCGACCGTGGCGCCCTCGATCTCGACGGTGTCGAGCTTGTCGGTGAACGGGCGAAGGGGCGTCGGGATGTGGATCTTTGTCATTGGCTTAGGGCTTAGGGCTTAGGGCTTAGGGCTTAGGGAATGAGAGTAACAGGCTCTTCGTCGAATTGAGAACGATCGCGTCGCAGTACCCACGAGCGGAGGTCGGTGTCGGCGCCCTCGTGCACCGATACGATGACATAGTGGAACGAGGGCCACGCGTGGTCCAGATCGTACTGCGACGGCTCGGCCGGGTGATTGGGGTGCGAGTGGTAGAAGCCGAGCAGCTCGAGCCCGGTCTCGCTGGCGCGCGTTTCGGCCACCCGGTAGTCGCCGGGCCGCACCAGGAAGCGGCGTCGCGGGCCTTCGTCCGTGGTGTTGGGCAGGCCATACCCTTCGTGCACCACGCCATCGCGGCCCAGTAAGGCGCCGCAGCACTCGTGTGGATAGGTGGCGCGGGCGTGGGCTCGAATGGCCGCGTCAGCCTCGACGGAAAGCGCGACGCCGATCATGGGAGGGCTAGAATGCTACCCCGAATGGCCACGTCCCCCGATTACCGCCAGGCTCGCCGCCATCTCGCGCGACGGCCGTACCGATCGATAGCGGCGTGGTACTTGTGGGCGAGCCTGGCGGAGAAAGGCTAACCACGAAGAACGCGAAGAACACGAAGGGCCTTGATCAAAATGTTTCGTGTCCCTTCGTGGCCTTCGTGTCTTCGTGGTTGCTGTTCTATTTCAACGTCACCGTGACGGTCACATCCGCGCGGATCTCGATCTCGCCCGCCGCCACCGGCGTCGCCGCCTCGGCCGCCATGGCCCGGGCCACGGGCATGGTCATCGGGAGCCCCTGTCGGGCGCCGGCTTCCTCGATGCGAATCACGCGATCGACAGTGCGCCTGGCGCCGGCCGCCGCCGCTTCGGCCCGGCGCATCGCGTCGGCCACGGCCCGCTGCAGCGCGTCGCGCTCGGCGGCTTCGCGCGCCTTCAGGTCGAAGCGCAAGCCGTTCACCGTCGTGGCGCCCGACCCCACCGAGGCGTCGAGCACTTCGCCCACCCTGGCCAGGTCGTCCACGCGCACCTCGATGGCGTTGCGCGCCACGTAGCCGCGCGGCGTCTGGCGGCCGTTGGCGTAGTCGAACTCCATCTGCACGTCGTACGCCAGCGTCCGCACGGCATCCTTCGGGAGCCCGAGGGCCGCGAGCTTCTGCTGGACGGCGGTCATGGCGGCCGCGTTGGCCACCTGCGCCTCGCGCGGCGCCTTCGCCCGCGTCTCGGCGCCGATGCGCACCCACGCCTGGTCGGGCGCAGCCGTCACCACGCCCGTGCCCGACACAACTACGAGCGACGGCTCCGCCGCCGTCTGCGCCGACGCCGTTGCGGCCAAGCCGGAAACCACGAGCGCGCCAATAAGAGTCCTCATCGCGCGACCCTGCCTTTCACTTCTCACTTCTCACTTCTCACTTCCGTCATCGGAATAGACCACGCGAAACCCGATGCTGTACGCGTAGGTGTCGGGCGGCACCTTGTGGCGGTGCGCGCACCGCAGCTGCAGCACGTCGTGGGTCACCCACGACCCGCCGCGCACCAGGCGCAGCGCGCCGTTGCCCGGGCCGCGGGGATTGCGGCCCTCGGCCAGGCGGTAGGCGTCGGGCCGGTACCAGTCGGCCACCCACTCCCAGACGTTGCCCGCCATGTCGTACAGCTCGAAGGCGTTTGGCGGATAGCAGCCCACGGGCCGCGTGCCCCGGTGGCGCTTCAACGAGGGGTCGGGGAGGAAGTTCGCGCGCGACGCGTCCACGTCGTCGCCCCACGGGAAGCGCTGCTGCGTGAGGCCGCCGCGCGCGGCGCGCTCCCACTCGGCCTCGGTGGGCAGGCGCACGAGCCGCCCGATCCGCCCGCTCAGCCAGCGGCAATAGGCCGTCGCGTCGGCGTGGGCCACCATCGTCACCGGATGGCGGCCGCGGTCGCGGGGCGGATCGCCGCCGCGCCACACGTAGGGCGCTGCCAGGTCGCGGAAGGCGGCCTCGTGCGCCGGGGTCACCATAAGCGGCAGGTCGCGCACGGCGGGCGCGCCGTGCGCGGTCTCCAGGACGAACTCCGCGTATTGTTCGACGGTAATGGAATGGATGGACGCGTAGAAGGCGTCCACGTGGACGCCATGGGCCGGACGCTCGTCGTCGTCGCCGTCATCGGATCCCATCGAGAACTCGCTCGCCGGGATTCGAACGAAGCGGGGAACCGGATCCTCGCGCATCCAGCTTGCAGTATACCGCCGCTGTCGCGGGCCGAGGCCCCCCCGTCCGGGTGAGGGTTTTGTGCGATCATGGGACCCATGACCGCACCGAAATCATCCAGGTTCCAGTGGAGCGACCCCCTGCTGTTGGATCAGCAACTCAGCTCTGAAGAGCGCATGGTGCGCGACACGGCGCGGGCCTTCTGCCAGGAGCAGCTGGCCCCACGCGTGCTCGACGCCTTCCGCCACGAGCGGACCGACCCGGCCATCTACAAGGAGATGGCGGCTCTCGACCTCCTGGGCATCGTCATTCCCGAGGCGTATGGCGGCGCCGGCCTCAACTACGTGAGCTATGGCCTGGTGGCGCGCGAGGTGGAGCGGGTCGACTCGGGGTACCGATCGATGATGAGCGTGCAGCACTCCCTGGTGATGGTGCCCATCAACGAATTCGGCACCGAGGCGCAAAAGCAGAAGTACCTGCCCAAGCTCGCCACGGGCGAGTGGATTGGCTGCTTCGGGCTCACCGAGCCCGGCCACGGCTCCGACCCTGGCGGGATGACGACGCGGGCAAAGAAGGCGCCGGGCGGCTATCGGCTCACCGGCACCAAGTCGTGGATCACCAGCAGCCCCATCGCCGACGTGTTCATCGTCTGGGCCAAGGATGACGAGGACCAGATTCGCGGGTTCGTGCTCGACAAGGGCTGGAAGGGCCTGTCGGCCCCGCCCATCCACGGCAAGGTGGGCCTGCGCACCAGCCTCACCGGCGAGGTGGTGATGGACGACGTGTTCTGTCCCGAGGAGAACGCGTTCCCCGAGATACGCGGCCTCAAGGGCCCGTTCACGTGCCTCAACAGCGCCCGCTACGGCATCGCGTGGGGCGCCCTGGGCGCGGCCGAGGATTGCTGGCACCGCTCGCGCACCTACGTGCTCGAGCGCAAGCAGTTCGGCCGGCCGCTGGCGGCCAACCAGTTGATCCAGAAGAAGCTGGCCGACATGCAGACCGAGATCGCGCTGGGGCTGCAGGGGTGCCTGCGCCTGGGCCGGATGAAGGACGAGGGCACGGCGGCGGTGGAGATCACGTCGCTGATGAAGCGCAACTCGTGCGGCAAGGCACTCGACATCGCGCGGATGGCGCGCGACATGATGGGCGGCAACGGCATCACCGACGAGTTCGGCGTCATGCGGCACCTGGTGAACCTCGAGGCGGTCAACACCTACGAGGGCACGCACGACATCCACGCCCTCATCCTGGGCCGCGCGCAAACGGGCATCGCCGCATTCGCCAACTGAAGCGAGCGGTGAGAAGTGAAAAGTGAAAAGTGAGAAGCGCAATTCGGCCTGAATCGACACCTCTTCTCACCTTTCACTTCTGACTTCTCACTTCAGGCTGCAGTTTTCAGCAGCCTGGCAGATCGTTCGATATACTGCCCTGCATGAACGTCGAACAGTTCGCGATGGAGCGGATGC
>CAYJPQ010000020.1:0-51170 GCA_964372085.1 uncultured Bifidobacteriaceae bacterium
CGCGGGCGGGGGGGTGGGCCGTGACCGTATGACGAGACCCGGGCCTGGAGTCCACCGACAAGGCCCTGCCTGGCCTCGTGGACCGGGCCTCGTCGTCCGGTCGCGAGGCCGGCCCATCCGGCCGGCCTCCGCGAACGCCTTCCCTCCGATGAGGCGGCCGGCGGCACTGGAATCGGCGTCATCCGTGGAATCTGTGGATGACAGTCCCTTCGGGCCGACTACTCAACCGCCTTGCGGGATTAGGAATTGTGCCGACCCGGGGAACTCCCTGGTGGGGTTGGGCTTCGGCGAGGCGGGAGCCAGTCCGCCCACGTCGCCTCTGATCACGTTCGCCGTTGAAGGGACCGCCCCTGGGACCCGGAACTCGACATCCCATCCGTGCCTAATCTGTAGCCCGTACTGAGTGCGGAGGGCAGCGCGCATCGCGTCGTCGACTCACGTGCTCCCTCAGACCCAAGCCACGCAAACAGCGCTCTGCTTTCTCCGACGCTGGGCCGGCCCCGAAACAGCCTACTGTTTCACCAGTTCCACACGGCGGTTCTTCGCGCGACCCGCCTCGGTGTCGTTGCTCGCGACGGGCGCGAGCGGCCCAACGCCGTCCGCACGCAAACGCGCGGCGGCGACCTTGTGCGTCGTCGTCAGTGCGGTCACCACGGCCTGCGCGCGCCGCTTTGAAAGGTCCACATTCAGCGCCAGCGCTCCCACGTTGTCGGTGTGGCCCACGACGTGCACCGTCAGCCCCGGCGCCGTCTCGATCATCTTGGCGATCTCTTTCAGCACCGCGTCCGACCCGGGCTTGAGGTCCGCCTTGCCCGTATCGAAGAGGAGATCGTACACGGCCACGTGGCCCATACTGCCGATGTCCTTCTTGAGCGCATCGGCCGAGATCTTCACGAGGCCGGCCTCCATTGGCTTCAATTCGACCACGACGAATCGCGTTTCGAGTGTCTGCACGTGCAGCGCGACATAGACGTCGCCTTCGGACCGCGTGAGTTTGGCCGCCAGGTACCGCGCGTCGTCTCCGTTCGGCAGATAGCCGAGTCCCTTCATGCCCACCTGGTCGCCGCATTGTTCACCCTTGCAGGTGTACAGCGTCGTGAAGCCGGCCGCTTTCAGCGCTGCCTCGTAATTCCGGAACACTTCCAGTGTCGACCGGCCCGGAGGTGCGCCGTACCCGAACATCGTCAGTTTGCCTTCGACGTGCACCGCGTTCGGAAACTTCCCGTCCTTGGCCGGCCCCGTGGGGATGTCGAACTCATCGAAGTCGGAGACCACTGGCGCCATCCCCTCTATCGATCCCGGATACGCCGGAATGAGCGGGTGCCCCTGCTCGGGCGCCTGGGCGGTCGCGGACGCGGCGAACGCCGCAATCATCAGAAAAAGCGCGGCGCGGAGCTCTCGTTGCATGGTGTGGCCTCCTGGCTCATCAATTGTGGTGCCGATCCATTGTGTTCGACCTTCGCGAGCTGAAAGTACGACACCAACACCTGGGAATACAGCCCAAAGGCGCATCCTCGATCATCGTGCCGCGTCGCCGCGCGAAACACGCTCTGATTCACGTGGCTGTTTCGGCCACAGATAACACACGGACAAGACAGATAAGGCACCGACACGGGGAGGCTCCGGAAAGACGGCTATCTGTGTTTCATCTGTGGCTCGCAGATAAAACAGATAAAATCGGCCACAGATAAAACACGGACAAAACCTATAAAGCACCGACACTGGGGGGCTTCGGAAAGACGGCTATCTGTGTTTCATCTGTGGCTCACAGATAACACACGGACAAGACAGACAAGGCACCGACGCGGGGAGGGTCCGGAAGGGCGGCTATCTGTGCTTCATCCGTGGCCGAGGCCAAGGCAGACCATCTGTGCCTAATCTGTGGCCTGCACCGCCAGCAGCTGCACGCCCGGGTGGTTGCGCGCGCAGTAGTCGAGCGCCCACTCCGACTCGAACAGCATCACGGGCCGCCCGTCGCGGTCGGTGGCCGCGCGCATGCCGGCCGACGACTGCGTGGCCGCGGCTACCTTGTCGGCCTCCCCCACCACCCAGCGGGCGTGGGTGTAGGGCAGCGACTCCACGTCGCACGCCACGTTGTATTCGTCCCGCAGCCGCGCGGCCACCACCTCGAGCTGCAGCGGCCCCACCGTGCCGAGGATGGGCTCGCGCCGTCCGGCCATGGGGAACAGCACCTGCATCAGGCCCTCTTCCTCGAGCTGGCGGATGCCCTCGTCGAACTGCTTGAAGCGCACGTCGCGCAGCCGCGCCACGCCGAAGTGCTCGGCCGGAAAGCGCGGGATGGGCGCGTACTGGAGCGGCTCGCCCGAGTAAAGCGTGTCGCCGATGCCGAACTGGCCGGGGTTGACCAGGCCCACCACGTCGCCCGGAAACGCGCGATCGATGGTCTCGCGCTTGCCGCCGAAGAAGCGATACGGCCGCGCCGCGCGAATCTCGGCGCTGTTGCGCGCGTTCACCACCACCATGTCCTTCTCGAACACGCCCGAGCACACCCGGACGAACGCCACGCGGTCGCGGTGCTTGCGGTTCATGTTCGCCTGGATCTTGAACACGAACCCGCTGAACGCGGGCGTCTCGGGCGGCACCAGGCCGTGGTCGCTCATCCGCCCCGTCGGCGGCGGCGCCAGCTCGGTCAGCGCCTTCAGGAACGGCTCGAGGCCGAAGTTCGAGAGCGCGCTGCCGAAGAACACCGGCGTGTGCCGGCCCTCGATGTAAGCCTGCCGCTCGAAGGCGGTGCCGGCGCCGGTCACGAGCGATGTCTCGTCGATCAGGTGCTGCCAGGCCTCGTGGCCCAGCAGGTCGGCCAGCCGGGGATCGTGGGCTGATGACACCTCGACCGGGGCCTGGTGGGCGCGGCCCTTGCGCTCGTAGAAGTGGACGGCGCCCGCTTGCAGGTCGAACACGCCGCGGAAGCGGTCGCCGCTGCCGATGGGCCAGTTCATGGGCACCGCATGCAGGCCCAGCACCCGCTCGATCTCGTCGAGCAGGTCGAAGGGATCGCGGCTGGGCTGATCGAGCTTGTTGATGAACGTCAGCACCGGGAGGCGCCGGAGCTTGCACACCTCGAAGAGCTTCCGCGTCTGCGACTCGATGCCCTTGGCCGCGTCGATGACCATCACCACGCCGTCCACCGCGAACAGCGTCCGGTAGGTGTCCTCGCTGAAGTCCTTGTGGCCGGGCGTATCGAGCAGGGTGAGGTGATAGGGCCCGAGGTCGAACTCCACCGCGGCCGAGGTCACCGAGATGCCGCGCTCCCGCTCGATGTCCATCCAGTCCGACACCACGGCACGCTCGGTCTTGCGGCCGCGCACGGCGCCCGCCAGCTCGATGGCCCCCGCGTACAGCAGCAGTTTCTCCGTCAGCGTCGTCTTGCCCGCGTCGGGGTGCGAGATGATGGCGAACGTGCGGCGCCGTTCAACTTCGGCGCGAAGCGTGGTGAGGCTGGCTGGGACGGGAAGCAAGAGGTCTATCGAGGCTCCGGCTGCAATCTTACCGCAGCGTAAACGTGAGCTCGATCGTGATGATCACGGGCACGGGCTCGCCCATGCGCAGGCCCGGCGAGAAGCGCCAGCTCTTGGCCGCCTTGATGGCCTCCTGGTCGAGGCCGAACACGGGGTCGAGCGACCGCGTGACCTTCACCTCGCCCACCGATCCGTCCTGCAGGACAATGCATTCGAGCCAGACCGAGCCCTGCACCTTGGCGCGCATAGCGTCGGCCGTGTAGGCCGGCTTCACCTCGCGCAGCACCCGGGGCAGCGTGATGCCCGCGCCGGGACGATAGGCGCCGCCGCCCGTGCCGCCGCCGAAGCCGGCGCCCAGGCCCGAGCCCTGGCCCGACCCGATGCCCGTGCCCCGGCCGGTGCCCGCCCCGCCGCCGGTGCCCGCGCCAAGCGATTCGGGAGCCGTCGGTGCGGTGGCGTCGATGGCCCCCACCAGCGCCTGCTGGGCGTCGGCCGATGTCATGGCCGGGATGTTGAGCGACTCCAAGGGCGGAGGGGTCTCCGGCTTGGGCATCTCCACGACCTTCTTTTCAACCGGGACGGTGATCTTGTCCTTGCCCGGCAGCTCCGCCTTCCGCGGCGGCTCGGGAGCCCTGTTGCCGCCGCCACCGCCGCCGCCGCCTGGACCGGGCTCCGCGAGCCACACCAGGTCGTTCAGAGGTGTATCGGGTGGCATTTCGAATGGGCCCGGGCGTGGTGCAAAGCGAATGGCCAGCAGGATCACGAGCACCAGGCCAATGTGGGCGGCCATCGACGCCGAGGCGGCCACCCGCGACTGCCGACCCTCGAACGCAAAGCGCAGTTCCACCGGCCGATCGGTCAGATGGAGCCGGACCGCTCGGGAATCCGCCGCCGGTTGGGATGTGGGGTGCGCCATACCGCGAGCAAAAACCCTAATTCATTGTGACACAGTTAGGACGCCGGCCGCCGGCCCCTGGTCTCCGGGAGGTGCTACAATCGTCCGCAGGGTCGCCGAAATTCCGCGGCCCCAAGGAGCTGTCATGAACGTGCTCGCCCTGTTTGGGCCCATCGGATTGCCCGAGATGCTGATCATCCTGGCAATTGTCGTCCTCATCTTCGGGGCCAGCCGCCTGCCCGAGCTCGGCAAGGGCATCGGATCGGGCATCAAGAACTTCAAGGCCTCGATGAAGGACGGCGCCGACAGCGCCGAAGATCACAAGTCATAGCTAGAGGACGAGGCGGACATCCCCCGTTCGCCTCGTCACCCGCTCGCGGTCCAGGTACTCCAGCAGCGGGATCGCGAACTTCCGCGACACCCCATACCGATCCTTGAACGCCGCCACGTCCACCGTGGCCCTGCCGCCAGGCATTTGCGCCTTCAGCCCCGTCATCTCGCCCTTGAGCCGCGTCAGCGTGTCGGCGTGGAACACCAGCGTGTCGAGCCGCACCAGCATCTTTTCCCGTAGCAAGAGCGCCGTCATTCGCTCCACCACGGGCGCGGCAGCCTTGCACGCGGCCGCCAGCGTGGCCGCGTCGGGCGGCGTGAGCCCCGCCTGCTGGTAGGCGGCCGCCACGGCGTCCTTCACCCGGGCGTCTTCGCCGGAGACGGCCACGCGGTGCGACGCCAGCCGCAGGCGATCGGCTCCGGCCAGCACCTTGGCGGCCTGCAGGCGCTGCACGGCGGTCTCGAACACGGCGGATGGGGCCTTGGCGAAGATACGCTCCCGTGCCTCTTCGCGGGGCACGCCCTCGCTCAAGGGGTTCGCCTTGTGGAACGCCGTGACCATCCGCACCAGGGCGTCACCGGCCGTCGTCATCGCGATCGCCGGCACGAGGTGATCCCCCGCCACGACCACCCGCCCGGCGCCGGCCAGGGCCTGCACCGTCGCGGACCTACGCCCGGGCACCACGCCGGCCCGCGGCACCAGGGCCGCCACCGCCAGGCCCTTCAACCCGGCGCCGGCCACCATCTCTTCAACCGCCGCGAGATCATCGCCCGCGGTGGTGTGCAGGCGCCCCAGCGACGCCAGGGCCTCGACCGATCGGATGCCGGGGCGCGTGGGCGCCGGGTCGAGCACGCGCCCGCCGGCAATCGTGACCGGCGGCGAGTACGCGCGCACGATGAACCGGTCTCCACGGGTGAGGGCGGCCTCGCCCTCGAGGCGCAGCCGCACGAGGGCGCTGCCCCCCGCGGGCACCTCGGTCGCGGTCGGCCCCGCCAGCGAGACCCGGCCCAATACTTCGCTGGTCCCGTTGTGGATGCGCACGCGCGCGCCGTGGCGCAGCGGTTTGGCCGACGGCAGCAACTGAATCTCCGCATCGACACGCCGCGTGATGCTGAGCGAGCCCGGCGCGGCCAGGGTCTGGCCCCGCGCCACGTCGGCCACCTCCACGCCGCCCAGGTTGATGGCGGTGCGCTGTCCGGCCGCCGCCTCGCGCGTGGACGCCCCGTGCACCTGCACGCCGCGCACCTTCACCACCCGCCCGCCCGGCACGAGCGCCAACTCGTCGTCCACGCGCACACGCCCCGACACGAGCGTGCCCGTCACCACGGTGCCGAAGCCCTTCATCGAAAACGCGCGGTCGATGGGGAGGCGCGCCGGGCCGCCGGCCGGGCGCGAGGCCACGTGGGCGGCAGCCGCCGCGATCGCGGCGCGGAGCG
Organism: uncultured Bifidobacteriaceae bacterium; assembly: GCA_964372085.1. GTDB lineage: Bacteria > Acidobacteriota > Vicinamibacteria > Vicinamibacterales > UBA2999 > 12-FULL-67-14b. The sequence goes on from CAYJPQ010000020.1 coordinate 6,142, forward strand.
CATCGAGGCCATCGCCCGTGGTGGCCGACACCTCCACTACCGGCGCCCCTTCCAGGAACGACCCGGCCACCAGTTCGGCCACATCCTCGCGCACCAGGCCCCGCGTCTCGGCGTCGACCAGGTCGGCCTTCGTCAGCGCGACGATGCCCCGGGGCACGTGCAGCAGCCGGCAGATGTCGAAGTGCTCCCGGGTCTGCGGCATCACCGACTCGTCGCACGCCACGATCAACATCACGCAATCGATGCCGCCCACCCCGGCCAGCATCGTCCGCACGAACCGCTCGTGCCCCGGCACGTCCACGAACGCCACGCGCGTGTCGCCGATGGTGGTGTGGGCAAATCCCAGCTCGATGGTGATGCCGCGGGCCTTCTCTTCCCTGAGGCGATCGGGATCGATGCCGGTGAGGGCCCGCACCAGGCTGCTCTTGCCGTGGTCGATGTGCCCGGCAGTTCCAATAACGATGTGGGTCATCAGCGTTTCTTGGCGGTCCGCTCGCGCTTGCCGGGACGGGCGGCCTTGCGGCGCCGGCGTTCCTGCGGCGTCGCCTTCCGCTGCTCCTTCTTGGGACGCGCGCCGCTGCGCTGGGGCCCGCGGCTGCGCTCGCTTTGCCGGACTTTCTCGAGGATGTCTTCGAGGCCCAGATCGATCTGCCGCCGCTCCATGTCGACGCGCACGATTTGCACGCGCACCTGGTCGCCCAGCCGGTAGGTCTTCTTGGAGTTCTCCCCGAACAGGGCGTGGGCCTGCTCGCGGAACCGGTAGTAATCGTCGGCCATCGTCGAGACGTGCACCAGGCCTTCCACGTAGTGGTCCACCAGCTCCACGAACATGCCGAAGGGGGCCACGCCGGTGATGTAGCCGTCGAACGAGTCGCCCACCTTGTCGGCCATGAACCGCACCTTCTTCCACTGGAGCAACTCGCGCTCGGCCTCCGAGGCGCGGCGCTCCATCTCCGAGGTGTGCCGGCCCACCTCGGAGAGGTCCTCGTCGAGCTCCGCCCGCCGCTCGTCGTTCACCTTGGTGTGGCGCAGCTCGCGCAGCAGCCGGTGCACCACGAGATCCGGATACCGCCGGATGGGCGACGTGAAGTGGGTGTAGGTCTCGGCCGCCAGCCCGAAGTGCCCCACGTTGGTGGGGTCGTACCGCGCCTTCTGCATCGTCCGCAGCATGACGAAGGCGATGGGCCGCTCGGCCGGCGCTCCGCGGATCTTGTCCACGAGCTTCTGGAAGTGGATGGGGCGCACCCCGCCGGGCGGCGCCGCCAGGCTGTAGCCCAGCGACGAGACGAACTCCTCGAACTGCTCCACCTTCATGGGATCGGGCGTTTCGTGGATGCGGTACAGCGCCGGCATCGCCCGCGACTCGAGCTCGCCCGCCACCGTTTCGTTGGCCAGGAGCATGAACTCCTCGATGAGGCGGTGCGCCACGTTGCGCTCCGACGCGATGATGTCCTCGATGAACCCGTCGGTGTCGAGCACCACCACGGCCTCGGGCAGGTCGAAGTCGATCGACCCGCGCCGGCGCCGCCGGGCGTTGAGGATCTCGAAGAGCTCGCGCATCAGCTCGAACATGGGCGCCAGCGCCTGGTGCTCGGCCATCGCCGCCGGGTCGCGGTCGGTGAGGACGGCGTTGACGGCGGTGTAGGTCATCCGCGCGTTGCTGCGGATCACGCCGTCGTGCATCTCGTAGCGCACCACCTGGCCCTGCGCGGACACCTCCATCAGGCACGACTGCACCAGCCGGTCCACGTGCGGCCGCAGGCTGCACAGCCCGGTCGCCAGGTCGGCGGGGAACATGTGCACGGCCCGCTCGGGGAAGTACACCGAGGTGCCGCGCTCGTAGGCCTCGAGGTCGAGGGCGCTGCCCTCGTGCACGTAGTGGGCGACATCGGCGATGTGCACCCCGAGCCAGTAGTGGCCGTTGGGCAGCCGCTCGATGGAGATCGCGTCGTCGAAGTCGCGCGCGTGCTCGCCGTCGATGGTGACCACGGTGCGATCGCGGAAGTCGGTGCGGCCCGCCAGGTCCTTCTCGCGCACCACCGTGCCCAGGCGGCGCGCCTCCTCCATCGCCTCGGCGCCGTGCTCGTCGGGGATGCCGTACTTGTGCAGGATGATCTCGGTGTCGACGCCCGGGTCGTTGATGTCGCCCAGCACCTCGATGACGCGGCCCAGCGGGCCGCGCGTGGCCGTGGGCCACCGCGTGACCTCGACCGTCACCATGTTGCCGGGCGCCGCCTCGCGCGTGTCGTCCCGGGGAATCTGCACGTCGGCCTGCAGCCGCCGATCGAACGGCACCACCACGGCGAGGCCCGAGCGATCGATGTCGAACCGGCCGACGATGGTGCTGGCGCCGCGCTCCAGGATCTGGACGACGCGCCCCTCGGCGCGGCCGTCCTCGCGATAGCGCTCGATGCGGACGACCACGCGGTCGCCGTGCAGGGCGTCGTGGAGGTGCGGCGCCGCCACGAAGATGTCTTTCGACAGGCCCTCGACGGGCCGCTCGGGCGCCACGAACGCGAAGCCCGAGGGGTGCCCGTCGAGCTTGCCCACGATGAGGTCCATGCGGTCGGGCAGCCCGTACCGGTTGCCCCGTACCATGACCAGCGACCCGTCGTTGACGAGCGATTTCAAGATGCGCTTGAACGCCACGCGCGATTCGCGAGGCACGCGCAGCACGCCCAGCAGCTCGCGCGCGGTGGCCGGATGCGGCACGCGGGCACGCATCTGGCTGAGGATTTCCTGACTCGATAACATCAATACTCTTTCTGATTACTATCCGCCACGAAGGGCACGAAGGGCACGAAGTATTTTGATCAAATGCCTTCGTGTTCTTCGTGTTCTTCGTGGCTGCATTTTCTGATCAGCCGGCCACCAGCACTTGCAGGTCGCCGACGTTGGTGTCGGTGCGCCCCAACTGAACGGTGTCGTCCAGGGGCGCGAAGAAGGCCAGCGAATTGTTCGCGGCCAGAAACGACGTGGGGTCGGCCAGGCCCAGCGCGCGGGCCCGGGCCAGGGTGGTGCGGTCCACAAGCCCGCCGGCCACACCGGACGATCCATCGATGCCATCGGTGCCCACGCTGGCACACGCCACCTCCCCGCCGAAGGACGCCAGCGGCCCGGCCAGCGACAGGGCGAACTCGAGGTTCCGCCCGCCACGGCCGGCGCCGGCGACGCGAACCGTGGTTTCGCCGGAGGAGATGAGGCAGGCGGGCCGGGGCGCGGCGGCCAGCCTGCGCCGGGCCTCCGCCCACCAGGCCACCGCGGCCGCGCGCGCCTCACCCGTCACGGGGTCGGGCATCACGAACGGATGATAGCCCCGCGCCGCCGCCGCCGCTTCGGCGCCGGCCATGGCGTCGAGCCGGCCGCCAATCACGCGGGCGGTGACGCGGGCGCAGGCGGGATCGCCCGGCCGCGGGCCCTCGGGAATCTCTCCGGACACCCCCCGCTGCACCTGCGCCAGCACGGCCGGCGCATGCGCGCCGGGACCGCCCCATGCCTCCAGGGCACGGGCCGCATCGGCCCAGGTGGAGGCGTCTGGCACGCCGGGGCCTGATCCAATGGCGCTCAAGTCGTCGCCAATCACGTCGGAGATGGCCAGGGTGAGCGTGTGGCCCGGGCACGCCGCCGCCAGCCGCCCGCCCTTGACGCGCGACAGGTGGCGACGCACGGTGTTGAGCGCGTGAATGTCGGCGCCCGCCCTCATCATCACCTGCGTCGTCTGAATCTTGTCGTCGAGCGAGATGCCGTCGATGGGCGCGGCCATCAGGGCTGACGCGCCCCCAGACAGCAACAGCACCAGGACCTCGCTCGGCGCCACGGCCTGCGCAAGGGCCAGCGCCCGGCGCCCGGCCAGCTCGCTGCGCTCGTCCGGGTAGGGATGGCTCGATTCCATCCACTCGGCCGGCGGCGCCAGCGCCGTCCGGCCGTGGGTGCCAATCGCCAGCATGCGCCGCACCCGCACGCCCGGCAAGGCCGCGAACGCCTCGGCCATCGCCGCCGCGGCCTTCCCCACCGCGATCACCTGCAGCGGCGACGCGGTGAGCATCGCCGCGGTCGCCGGGGCGGCCAGCGCGCGGGCGAGCACGCGTCGCGCACTCACCGCATCCACGCCGGCGCGGATGATGCGGTCGAGATCGAGCCTGAGTTGGGAGATCGGAACGGTCAGTGGACTTGGTGAGGATCTGACCAGCCTGAGAGGCCGGTGACGATGTCGAATTCGCGGAGGAGGTCGGCGACGAGCTGGTCGGCGTTGGCGGCTTCTGAGAGGCGATCGACTTCTTCGATAATCCTCAACAGCGCAGCCTCGACGCTATCGATGGCCTGCGGGCTGTAGTACTCCCGCTGCCGCTGCAGGCATCGATGATGCTTGATGAATTCCTCGCGATAGAACTCCGCGAGCGATGAGACGCTCGGCGGCAGGGAGCTGTCCGTCAGGAAGCGCGGGATACGGAACCTCGCCTTCGACATATTGCGGTTACAGGCAGTGTAAGGGGGTTCAGAGGACGTGTCAACGGGTGACACCCGATGACATCCCGTTGCGCCTACCTGACGCTCCGCGCCACAAGGGCCCCGGCCGCCGCGCCCACCGCCAGGCCGCCGGCGAGCAGCAGCGCGATCTCTCGAAGCCCCAGGAAGCGCAGGTGGTTGCCGCCCAGGAAACCCGCGAAGTCGGCCCCCAGCCACTGCCCCGCTCCGGCGTACAAGGCCCACACCGCCGCGAGGGCCGCGGCCGCGCCGGCGCCCCCGAGCAGGAGGCCCTCCACAATCGCCGGCCCCCTGATGAAGCTGAAAGGTGCCCCCACCAACTGCATGATGTCGAGCTCGTCGCGCCGGGCGTGCAGCGACAACCGGACGACGGCCGCCACGGTGAACGCGGCCCCCAGCATCAGCACGCCCGCCACGGCGGCGGCGGCCACGCGGGCGGAGGTCACCAGTCCCATGAGCCGGGCCAGCCACTGGCGGTCGAAGCGCACGTCGGCCACACCGGCCTGTCCCTCGACCTCCCCCGCCAACGCCCCGGCGGCGGCCTCCGCCACGCCGTCGCCGCGGAGGCGCACCTCGAAGGACGCGGGAAACGGGTTCTCCGGCAGGGCGGTCGTCACGTCGGCCAACTCGGGAAAGTCGGCGATGAAGCGATCGAAGGCGTCCTGCTTCGAGACGAACTCGATCGCCGACACCGCCGCATGCGACCGAAGGTGCGATTCGAGCGCCGCCTGCGATTCGACGGTGATGTCGTCCTGCAGGTACACCGACAGCTCGGCGGCCTGCACCCACTCGGCCATCGCCTGCTGCAGGTTGACCGACACGAGCAGGAAACCGCCCAGCGCCACGAAGGCGATCGCGATGGTTCCCACCGACACCGCCGCCGACCGGCCCGCGCGGCGGATGCTGGCCCACGCCTCCTCGAATGCGTACCCCCAGGCGTTCATGGCGCCGCCTCCGCGCCCGCGAGCCGCCCGTGCTCCAGCTGCACGACGCGCCGGCCCACCCACTTGATCAGCTCTCGATCGTGGGTGGCCACCACCACGGTGGTGCCACTCGCGTTGATGTCGCGGAAGAGGTTCATGATCTCCAGCGACAGGTCGGGATCGAGGTTGCCCGTCGGCTCGTCGGCCAGCACGAGGTGCGGCTCGTTGACGAGGGCCCGCGCGACGGCCACGCGTTGCTGCTCGCCGCCCGACAACTCTTCGGGAAAGGCGTTGAGGCGGTGCTGCAGGCCGACCCACTTGAGCACCTGGTAGGTGCGGCGGCGCTGCTGCTCCACCGGCACGCCCAGGACCCGCAGGGTGAACGCGACGTTCTCGAACACCGTCTTCGCGGCCACCAGCTTGAAGTCCTGGAACACGAAGCCCACGGTGCGCCGGTAGGCCTGCACCTCGTCGGGGGTGAGGTGAGCCAGGTTGCGGCCGCCCACGATCACGTCGCCCTCGGTGGGGCGATCCTGCAACAGCAGGAGGCGCAGCAGGGTGCTCTTGCCGGCGCCGCTCGGGCCGGTGAGGATCACGAACTCGCCCTTCTCCACCTTCAGGTTGAGGTTGCGCAGCGCATAGAGGCCGCGCCCGTAGGTCTTGCCGAGCCCCTGCGTTTCGATCACGGTCGGTAGTCTACTAGCTTCAGCCGGATGCGTCCGAATCCGGCCGCGACATCGGCGGCCACCGGCAGGCGGCGCCCGTCGGCGCTCAGCCACACGGTGGCCTCCACGGGCCGGCGCCGCGGCACGCGTTCAACCGTTCGCGGGGACACGCGAAAGGCCTCCACCGGGCCGGCGACCGTCTGCACCACCTCGCGATCGCCCACGGCGACCTCGAGCGTCAGGCCCCGCCCCGCCTCGTTGAGCGGCAGCGTCACCGCCAGTCCGGGCTCGATCGCCAGGGTCCTCAGGTACCACAGCGCCGTCACGGCGTCGCGGGCGCCAGGGGCCAGCGGCAGCGCCAGGGCGCCGGGCGCCCCGGCCTCGCCGGGCGTGCGGCCGCTCCGTACGCGGCCGGCCGCCTCGTCGTACACGAAGGCGCGCTCGAATACCCGGCGGCCTTCGTGCAGCGACCGCACGTGCACGAGGGGTTTGAGCCGGGCATCGGCGGTGGTGGTGAACACGTCGTGCGCCTCGAAGAACCGCGACACCCACGGGGCCGTGTCGGCGGAGGCCTCCAGCACCCACGCGGCGCCGGCCACGGCGCCGGCCTCCGGGGCGCGTACCGCCAGGGTGATGGTGCCGGCCGGCACGTCCAGCGGCCCGCCGACCCACTCCACCTCGTACACGGCGCGCTCACCGGCGGCAAACGGAACCGCGCCGGGGTCGGGCGGCTCGGCCACCGCTACCGGGGCAATCGCCGCTTCGCTGGCCTCGGTCCACACCAGCTCGTAAACGACCCCGCCGGCCAGCCGTGCGCGTTCGACGTAGGGCGAGTCCACGGCCCCGGCGCCGGGAATGTCCGCGGGGCTCACCACGAAGCGTACGGCGAGCTCGCTGAGGGCGGCCCGGGCATCGGCCGAGGCGGGGTCGTGCAGTGCGTCGACCAGCGTGGTGTAGAAGGAGGGCCGCTGCCCGCTGTAGCCGTTCACGATGGGCCGGCGGTGCTGCAATGAGGCCACCATGAACGGCGTGTTCTCGCGGTCGATCGAGAGCGGCAGGTAGGCCACCGCGCCCGGACCCTCGGCGTCTGCCAGCCACGCGCCGACGGCGCTCGTGGTGGGCGGGGCATCCACCAGGGCCAGCGGCGCGTTCACGTACTCCGCTGCCATCAGCAGCGTGAGGATGGCCACCGCCGGCCGCGTGAGCCCCCCCCGGGCCACCCCGACGCCGGCCAGCACGCACAGGCCCGCCATGGCCACCACCGCAAAGCGCGCGGGCGCGCGAATGGCCTGGAAGCCGAATACCCAGTCCGCGGCGGCGGCGTACACCGGGCGCACGCCTTCGGGGCCGAGCGACAGCGCCACGCCCACCGCCACCAGGGCCACGGCCGATATGACGACGGCCCTCGCGTCGGAGCGATAGCCGCGCCACGCGCCCAGCAGCGCCAGGCCGATGATGACGAGGCCCGGGAAGATCTGGTGCTCCACGTGCCGGCGGTCGCGCTCGCCGGGCGCCGGGTCGCGGGGGGCCAGCAGGCCGGTGGTCCCGTAGGCGAGGTTCGTGGGCGGCACCTGGGTGTAGCTGGGCACGCCCGCGGCATGGGCGGCAGCCTCGAACAGGTTGCGTCCAAACCCTTCGCGCTGTTGCACGCGGAGGTACGGAACGGCCACCGGCGCCACCAGCACGGCACCCGCTGCCGCCGCCAGCGCAAGCCGCGACCAGAGCCGGCGGCTGCGCCACTGCCCGGTGGACCAGGCGAGCGCCAGCGCACTGACGCCGACGGCCACGGCCGTCATCACGCCGTAGTACACCGACGAGATGGCCTGCAGCGCGGCATAGAGCGCCAGGCTCCACCCGTCGCGCGAACGCCGGGCCGCCGCCACACGATGCAGCGCCCACAGCGCCAGCGGCAGGAAGTAGAGCGACTGCAACTGGATGTGCAGCAGGTGCGCGGTGCGATACGGCCAGCACGCCCACGCCACACCGGCCACGATCGCGGCCGGCGTGGACCCGGTCACGCCCCGCACCAGCGCGTGCATGGCCAGCCCGCTCGCCGCGATCGAGGCCAGCAGCAGCAGGTTGTAGCCGAGCACGATGTCGCGGGTGGCGGCGTAGATTGGCGCCACGGCCAGCGACTGCAGTAACAGGTGGTCCGAGTAGGTCAGCGTGCCGGCGGCGGGATGGAAGATGTTGGCGTTGAACGCCTGGCCGGTGAGCACCCCGGCGGGGTCGGTGAGCCACGCCTGCGCGCCCCACCCGAGGATCCACAGGTTCAGGTACGGATCGCCCGGACCTTCGGGCGCGCCCAGGCGCGTGGTGAGGTGCGCCGCGAGCGGCCACGTGAGCACGATCGAGGCCAGCACGTAGAGCGCGGCAATCCGGGGCCAGTAGAACCGCGACATAGAGTCCGCCGCTAGTCTAGGCTGTCTGCCTTCATCTGTGTTTCATCTGTGGCTCATCGGTGTGTCATCGGTGGCGATGGCCGCGCGCAGGAGGCCGGTAATGAGCTTGGGGTCGCCCTTCCCTTTCGTCTCTTTCATCACCAGCCCCACGAGGAACTGGAACTTGCGGTCCTTGCCCGCGCGAATCTCGGCCACCACGTCACCCTGCGCGGCCAGCACGCGCTGCACCAGCGGCGCCAGGCTCGACGCATCGGAGATCTGCGCCAGGCCCTCCGCGGCCACGATGGCCTCGGCCGACTGGCCCGATTCCAGCATCTTCGCAAACACGTCCTTCGAGACCGTGGAGCTGATGGCGCCCTTCTCCTGCAGCGCGATGAGGCCGGCCAGCGCGGCCGGCGTGATCGACACCGCCTCGATCGCGACGCCGCGCTCCTTCATCGTCCGCAGGATCTCGCCCATCACCCAGTTGCTGGCGGCCTTGGCGTTGCCCGACGCGCGCGCGGTGTCTTCGAAGAAGTCGGCCACGCCCCGTGTCTGGGTGAGGAGCGCCGCGTCGTACTCGGGCAGCGCGTAGGCCGTGATGAACCGCTGCCGCCGCGCCTCGGGCAGCTCGGGCAGCGCCTCGCGGATGGCGCGCAGCCGCGCCTCGTCCACCACCAGCGGCGGCAGGTCCGGCTCGGGGAAGTACCGGTAGTCGTGCGCCTCCTCCTTGCTGCGCATGCTGTAGGTGCGCCCTTGCGCCGCATCGAACAGCCGCGTCTCCTGCACGATGCGCCCGCCGTGCTCGACGACGTCGATGTGACGGCCAATCTCGTACTCGATGGCCTTCTGGAGGTAGCGGAACGAGTTGACGTTCTTGATCTCGGTCTTGGTGCCAAGGGCGGTCTCCCCCGCGCGGCGCACCGAGACGTTGGCGTCGCAGCGGAGGCTCCCCTCGTCCATGTTGCCGTCGTTCACGCCGATCCACACCAGGATCTGGCGCAGCGTCTCGAAGAAGTGCGCGGCTTCCTCGGCCGACCGCATGTCGGGCTCGCTGACGATCTCCACCAGCGGCACGCCGCTGCGGTTGTAATCGAGGTAGGTCTTCCGTTCGGAGTCGGCAAAGCCCTCGTGCAGCGACTTGCCGGCGTCCTCTTCCATGTGGATGCGGGTGAGCCGGACGAACTTCGTGCCGCCCGGCACCGCGATGGACACGCCCCCGCCGAGCGCCAGCGGCAGCTCGTACTGGGAAATCTGGTAGCCCTTGGGCAGGTCGGGATAGAAGTAGTTCTTCCGCGCGAAGACCGACCGCTCCTGCACCGCGCAGCCCAGCGCCACCGCCGCGCGCACGGCCAGATCGACCGCGCGCCGGTTGAGCACCGGCAGCGCGCCCGGCAGGCCCACGCACACCGGGCAGGTGTGCGCGTTGGGGGCCGCCCCGAACGCCGTGGGGCAGCCGCAGAAGATCTTGGTGGCCGTCAGGACCTGGGCGTGGATCTCCAGCCCGATGACCGGCTCGAACGCCATGGTGCGCCTACGCCCTCGGGCCGGCCGCGACGACCGCCGCGTCCACGTCGGCCGCGAAGGTCTTGAAGTTCTCCACGAACATCCGCGCCAGCTTCGTCGCCTGCCGATCGTAGGCGTCGTGGTCGCTCCACGTGCGCCGCGGGTCGAGCACGGTGGGCGGCACGTCGGGGCAGCTGGTGGGCATGTCGAGGTTGAACACCGGGTGGCGCTCGTAGCCCACGTGGTCGAGCCCGCCCGAGAGCGCCGTGCGAATCATCGCGCGGGTGTGCGCAATCTTCATGCGCGACCCCACGCCGTAGGGACCGCCCGTCCAGCCCGTGTTCACCAGCCACACGCGCGCCTGGTGCTTCGCGATGCGCTCGCCGAGCTGCCTGGCATACACGTTCGGGTGGAGCGGCAGGAACGGCGCGCCGAAGCAGGTGCTGAACGTCGCGCTCGGCTCGGTGACACCTTTTTCGGTGCCGGCCACTTTCGCGGTGTAGCCCGACAGGTAGTGATACATCGCGCCCTCGGCCGAAAGCCGCGCGATGGGCGGCAGCACGCCGTAGGCGTCGGCGGTCAGCATCACGATGGCCTGCGGATGCCCGCCCATGCCGCCCGGCGCGGCGTTGTCGATGAACTCGATGGGATAGGCGCCGCGCGTGTTCTCGGTGAGCGAGATGTCGTCGAAGTTGGGCCGGCGCGTCCCGGGGTCGATCACCACGTTCTCGAGCACCGTGCCGAACCGCCGCGTCGTCGCGAAGATCTGGGGCTCGGCCTCGGCCGACAGCTTCACCATCTTGGCGTAGCAGCCGCCCTCGAAGTTGAACACGCCCCGGTCGCTCCAGCCGTGCTCATCGTCGCCGATCAACTGGCGCTCGGGGTCGCTCGACAGGGTGGTCTTGCCGGTGCCCGACAGGCCGAAGAACAGCGCCGTGTCGCCGGCATGGCCGATGTTGGCCGAGCAGTGCATGGCCAGCACGCCCTTCAGGGGCAGCAGGTAGTTGAGCACCGTGAAGATCGACTTCTTGTTCTCGCCCGCGTAGCTGGTGCCCGCGATGATGACCTCGCGCTTGGCGAAGTTGAGGGCAATCACCACGTCGGAGCGCGTGCCGTGGCGGGCCGGGTCGGCCTTGAACGACGGCGCCGTCAGCACCGTGAACTGGGGCTCGAAGCCGGCCAGGTCGGCGGCCGGCGGGACGATGAACAGGTTCTGGACGAACAGGTTGTGCCAGGCGTACTCCTGGATGAAGCGGACGGGCAGGCAGTACTCGGGGTCGGCCCCGGCGTGCAGGTCCTGGACAAACAACTCCCGACTCTTGAGGTGCGCCACCACGTCGCGCCGCAGGGCGTCGTAGGCAGCCGCCTCCATCGGCCGGTTGACCTTGCCCCACCACACGTGGCCCTCGCTCGACGGCTCCTTCACCACGAACTTGTCGTTCGGCGAGCGGCCGGTGTGCGCGCCGGTGCGGCACACCAGCGGGCCTTCGGCCGCGATGACGCCCTCCTGGCGACGGATGGCGTGCTCGTAGAGGGCCGCGGGAGACAAATTGAAATGCACGGGCTTGGAGGTCTGCACGCCGTGCGCCTCGAGCCCCTGCCCTGCCTGGGACGTACTCATAGGAATGACTCCAATACTCGGCCCGTCGGAGCCGACCGCATCAAAACTATCAATGGTATCGATGAAATTCGGGCTAAGTCAATAATCTCCACGGGTTTGGGCCTCCCTGCTAAACTTAGGTAAACGCCCAGTCGGGCATTCCCGTAACCATGGCAGGATTGTCAAACACCGGCGCCCTCGCCCGTCCGACGCCCCGGCGCGCCGACGGCACCCATCCGTCTCCGGCATCCGCGCTGGCGTCCGAGATCAAGGCGCTGGTGGCCGCGGGCGACCGCGATGCGGCCCGCGACCGCTTCGGTGAGTTGGTGACGCTGCTGCAGCGGAGGGCCGTGCGCATTGCGTTCCAGTACCTCCGGGACGGCGCGGACGCGGACGAGGCGGTGCAGGACGCTTTCGTCAAGGTGTTCGTGAACATCGAGCGGTACCGCGACGACCTGCCGTTCGAGGTCTGGTTTACGCGCATCCTGGTGAACGCGTCGCTCGATCGGCTCAAGGCCCGGGCCCGGCAGCGACGCGGGATCAGCCAGCCGACCGACGACGAGGCCGGCCGGATGGTGGAACAGGTGCCGGGCCGCGAGCCCTCGCTCGAACGCCGGCTGCTGGCCAGGGAACGCTGGCAGCAGGTGTCCGAAGCCGTGGCCGCCCTGCCCAACCGGCAGCGGCTGGTCTTCAACTTGTGTCACGTGGACGAACGATCGCCGGCGGAGATTAGCGCTATCACAGGCATGAGCCAGGCCACGGTCAGGGTGCACTTGTTCCGCGCCCTCCGCAAGCTGCGGGGCTTATTGGGAGACCACGCATGACCGGACGCGACAGTCACACGGATACCGACGCCGCCCTCGCCGCCTATCGCGACGCGGCGCAGGCCGAGGCCGACGCCCTGTTCGACGACCGCACCCTCGACGCGCAGCGCGCACGCATCCTGGATCGCATCGCCCACCTCGGCCACCACGCCCGGGTGATCCGGTTCCCCGCGGCGCCCGTGGCGCCGCCCGCGCCGTCCGCCTTCAACCGCCGCTGGGTGGCGGTCGCGGCCGCGGCCGGCCTCATCGTGGGCCTCGTGAGCGGGCAGTTCGTGCACGTCCTGTCCCCGCGCGCCGCGCGCACCAGCACGGCCTCCCAGGCCCCTGCCCAGGCCAGGCCCTCGATCGTGCCGGCCCTGGCCGTCATGCAGGACGATGGGCTGCTGGGTGAAATCGACTCGGCCGTCCAGCTTCGCTCGGCGGCCGAATTGCGCGTGCTCGATGAGCTGACGCCGTTCCACGAGCCGCGCTAGGGCCGCAGATGACGCAGATGACACAGACAGGACGCGAGTGCCCGCGCTGATTTTCCGCAAAGGGCTCAACCTCAAGCACGAAGTGGCCGGCGCGCTGGCCGACAGTTACCACAGCGCGCTGGTGCGGCAGATCAAAGCCAACGGCTACCGGCACGATTCGGGCCGGCTCACCGTGCACCTGGCCCGCGAGTTCGGCTTCTGCTACGGCGTGGACCGCGCGGTCGACTACGCCTACCAGGCGCGCAAGCGGTTCCCCGACCAGCGCGTGTTCCTGACCGGCGAGATCATCCACAACCCGCACGTCAACGAACAGCTGCGCGCCCAGGGCATCCGCTTCCTGAGCGACCCGGGCGAAGACTGGGCCCGGCTCGGCGCGGGCGACGTCGTCATCCTGCCCGCCTTTGGCGTGACCGTCGAAGAGATGATCCGGCTCGATCGCCTGGGCGCCACGCTGGTGGACACCACCTGCGGGTCGGTGCTGAACGTGTGGAAGAACGTGAAGCGGTACGCCCAGGACGGCTTCACCTCGATCATTCACGGCAAGCACTGGCACGAGGAGACGCGCGCCACGGCGTCGCAGGCCCTGGCCACCGGCCACGGCCACTACCTGGTCGTGCTCGACAAGACCCAGGCCGCGAGGGTGTGTGGGTACATCACGGGTGCATCAGGTGCAGCGGGTGCATCAGGTGCAGCGGGTGCATCAGGGGCAGCGGGTGCAGCGGGCGCCCCGGCGCGTGAGGCGTTTCTCGAGCAGTTTCGCGAGGCGGTGTCGCCCGGGTTCGACCCCGACGTGCACTTGGCGCGCATCGGGTGCGCCAACCAGACCACGATGCTCAGCACCGAGTCGATGGAGATCGGCGAGATGTTTCGCGCCGCCATGCAGGCGCGCTACGGGGAGGCCGAGGCGGCGCAACGCTTCCGGGCGTTCGACACCATCTGCAGCGCCACCCAGGACCGCCAGGACGCGGTAATCAAGCTGCTCCACGAGGAACAGGTCGACCTGATGATCGTCATCGGGGGCTACAACAGCAGCAATACCTGCAACCTGGCGCGCATCTGCGCCGACGCGGTCCCCACCTACCATGTCGCCGACCCGGGCGGGCTGGTATCGGCCGGCGAAATTCGGCACCGAGACGTGGCCCGCAAGACCGAGGTGACCACCCAGGGGTGGCTGCCGGCCGGGCCGGTCGTTGTCGGGCTCACCTCCGGCGCCTCCACGCCCGACAACCTCGTGGAAGAGGTCGTCCGCCGGCTCGAGGCCTTGACGGGGCCGGCCTGACCGCCGACCGCCCCGGCGCGGCCGTAAACGCCTGTCGGCGGCCCATCGTAAGGCTAGTGACGACCATGAATACCCTACCTAAGTCATTCTTGTCGCTGGTGTTGGCTGCCGTCCTGCTGGCCGTGCCGCCCGTGGCCTCGGCCCAGGGTTTCAAGTGGTGGCAGAACGAGCGGTTCAAGAAGGAACTGGAACTGACCACCGAGCAAATTACCCGGCTCGAAGGCCTCTATCAGACCACCGAGCCCACCCTGCGCGCCCAGAAGCAGGCGCTCGATCGGCGGGAGGAGAAGCTCTCAAAGGTCATCGCCGATCCCGCCTCCGACGAGCCGGCCGTGATGCAGGCGTCCGACCGCGTCGACGCCGCGCGCAACGAACTGGGCCGCACCCGCACCCTGATGCTCTTCAGGATGCGCCGCATCCTCACCGACGACCAGAACGCGAAGATGAAGCAGATGCACGAGCACGATCGCAGCCGCGACCGCCGGCCCTCGACCGACAAACCCAAGGGGCCTGGACCCTCCGGACAGTAACGACAGTCTTAGTTTCCACGGTTCATACAGCGACAGCCATGACTCTTGCAATTCGATTGACTGCAGCGGCAGCCTTGCTCGCGGCCGCCCCCCACGCGTTTGCCCAGACCACGCCGGCGCCCGACGCCACCCGTCAGGACGCGGTGGTGCGGCAGGCGATGGAAACCTACCAGGCGGGCCTGGCCGCGATCAACCACAGCGGCTCGGCCGCGCCTGGCGGCCAACCCGGCATCAACACCGGCGGCATCCGCGAGCTCGCGCTTGAAGAGGCCGTCGAGCTCGCGCTCGAGAAGAACCTCGACATCGCGGTCGCCCGCCTCGAGCCACAGGCCGTGGATTTCACCGTGGCGGGGGTGAGGAACACTTACCGGCCCACCCTCTCGACCACGATCGGCACGCGCGACCAGGTGCAGTTGCCCACCAACCAGTTGAACGGCGGCGTGCGCGTGAGCAACGGCACCTCCACCTTCAACTTCGGCCTGGCGCAGCCCGTGCCGTTCTTCGGCGGCTCCTACACCGTGAACTTCCTGAATTCGCGGCTCGACACCACCAACACCTTCGCGAACTTCAACCCCAGCTACACCGTCACGTTGAACGCCGCCTACGTCCAGCCGCTGATTCGCGGCTTCAAGATCGACAACACCCGCCAGCAATTGCAGGTGTCGCTGCTCAGCCGCGACATCTCCGAGGAGAGCGCGCGCGCCACGACGGTGCAGACGTTGGCCAACGTCCGCAACGCCTACTGGGATTTGGTGTTCGCGCAAAGCGCCGTCGACGTGGCCCTCCGGGCCACCGAGTTGGCGGACAAACTGGTGGAAGACAACCAGGCGCGCGTCGAGGTGGGCACGCTCGCGCCGCTCGACATCGTGCAGGCCCAGGCCGAGGCCGCCGCGCGGCGCCAGAACCTGGCCGCCGCCGAGGCCACCGCGGCCACCGCCGAACTCGCGCTCAAGCGCTACCTCGTGAGCGGCACCGACGACCCGCTGTGGCGCCAGTCCATCCGGCCGGTGGATCTGCCGTCACTGGCGCCCGCGCCGACCGACATCGAAGGCGCCATCCGCCGGGCGATCGCCGGCCGCACCGACATGACCACCGCGCGCAAGAATCTCGACACCAACGACGTCAACCTGCGCTACTTCAAGAACCAGTCGCTGCCCTCCCTCGACCTCAATGCCAACTACGGCTTGCAGGGCCTGGGCGGCACGGCCTTCATCCGCCAGCCAGGCAACCTGGGCGGCGCCATCCTGTCCACGATCCCGGGTGGCTACGCCGATGCCCTCGACGTGCTGTCCAATCGCAACTACCCCACCTGGAACGTGTCGGTGACGATGAGCTATCCCATCCTGGGCAACGCGGCCGAGGCGCAGTACGCCCGCACCAAGGTGCAGCGCTCCCAGGCGCTCACCCGCCTGCGCGCCCTCGAGGTGTCGATCGCCGCCGAGGTGGCCAACGCCGCCCTCACCGTGCAGAGCAACCTGAAGCGCGTGGAGGCCGCCACCGCCGCACGCGAGCTGGCGCAGAAGCGGCTCGAGGCCGAGCAGAGCCGGTTCGAAGTGGGCCTCACGACCAACTTCTTCGTGGTGCAGGCGCAGCGCGATTTGCGTGATGCGCAGAACACCGAGTTGCGCGCGCTGGCCGACTACCGCAAGTCCCTGGTGAATTTCGAGCGCGCCCAACAAGCGCCCGGTGGCGGTGGCGGCGGGAACCTGGCCGCCCTGTCCACCACGGGTGGCAGCTAGCCCCTGGCAGTTGATCGGCGAAGAGAGACGGAATCTTTTTATGCGTAAATTTGTCGTGATCGGGCTCGTGGTGGGTGTGGCTGGCGGCGCCGCCGCATATCTCGGCGTGTTCTCCCGCCAGTCGGCCACGGGCGTGGGCGGCCCGCAGGCCGCCGCGCCGGGAGGCGCCCGCGGCGGCGGGGTCCCGCAGGGTGGGGGCGGCTTCGGCGGATTCGGCGGGGGCGGCGGCCCTCGCGCGCCGATGACCGTGGAACTGGCGGCCATCACGCGCGGCGACGTGGCCGCGCACCTCACGGTGGTTGGCAACCTGGTCGGCGAGCAGACGGTCGACGTGGCGCCCAAGACGGGCGGCCGGCTGGTCAGCGTCTCGGTACAGTTGGGCGATCGCGTGCGCCGCGGCCAGACGATTGCCAAGGTGGAAGACCGCGAGATCGTCGAGCAGGTGCGCTCGGCCGAGGCGTCGGCCGAAGTCGCCAAGGCCACCATCCGCCAGCGCGAGGCTGACCTCAGGGTGGCCGAAGTCAACTTCGATCGCTCGAAGAACCTCTACGGTCGCCAGTTGCTGGCCAAGCAGGCGCTCGACGATGCCGAGTCGCGGTACCTCTCGGCCCAGGCCCAGATCGACCTCTCGAAGGCCCAGCTGATGCAGAACGAGGCGCGGCTCGAAGAGCTGCGGATCAACCTGCAAAACACGACCGTCGTGTCACCCATCGACGGCTTCGTCGGCCGGCGCAACGTGGACGCGGGCGCGATGGTGTCGCAGAACCAGCCCATCGTGTCGGTCGTCGAGATCGGCCGACTGCGGCTGGTGGCCGCCGTGATTGAAAAGGACCTGCGGATGGTGAGCGCCGGCGACGTGGCCGACGTCGAAGTCGACGCCTACCCGGGTGACCACTTCCGCGGGAGGATCGCGCGTGTCGCACCCGTGCTCGACCCCGCCACGCGGACGGCCCTGATGGAAGTGGAAATCCCCAATCCCGACTTCCGGCTGAAGCCCGGGATGTACGCCCGCGTGTCGCTCACGATCGAAGAGCACAAGGGCGCGCTAGTGGCGCCCAAGCAGGCCGTCATCGACTTCGAGAACCAGCGCGGCGTCTGGATGACCACCGACGAGAACCGGGCCCGCTTCGTCCCGGTGGAGCTGGGCATCGAGGACGCCGACCGGATTGAGATCCAGTCGGGCCTCAAGGAAGGCGACCGCATCGTCAGCGTGGGCGCCACGGCGGTACGCAACGGCGACCAGTTGCTCATCGCCGGCGCGGCTGCCCAGGGCGGCGGGCGCGGAGCGGGTGCCAA
Source organism: uncultured Bifidobacteriaceae bacterium (assembly GCA_964372085.1). GTDB lineage: Bacteria > Acidobacteriota > Vicinamibacteria > Vicinamibacterales > UBA2999 > 12-FULL-67-14b. Next base: position 23,843 of record CAYJPQ010000020.1, read on the forward strand.
GGGCGCCTCGCAGGGTGGCGCGCCCGCGAAGGGCCGGCGGCCGCCGCAGTAGACACGGCTTGGGGCTTGGGGCTTGGGGCTTAGGGCACAGCAGCACGCAAACGGCACACGGTTCACGAGGACGCGTACATGAGTATTCCGCGCATTGCCATCGAACGCCCGGTCACGATGTTCATGATCAGCCTGGTCATCATCCTGCTGGGCGGCATTTCGCTGACCCGGCTGCCGGTTGACCTGATGCCCGACATGGAGATGCCGAGCATCACGGTGCGGGTCGGCTATGCCGGCGTCGGCCCGCTCGAGATGGAGGAACTGGTCACGCGGCCCATCGAGCAGGCTGTCAGCGCCGTCGCGGGCCTGGAGCAGGTGAATTCCACCTCGTCCGAGGGCAACGCCAACGTGCGCCTGAACTTCGCGTGGGGCACCGACCTCGCCGAGGCGGCCGACGAAGTGCGCACGCGCCTCGACCGCGTGCGCGGCCGCTTGCCCGAGGACGCCGACCCGCCCACGGTGTTCAAGTTCGACTCCACCGCGATGCCCATCATGGGCATCGGCGTCGAGGGCGACTTCGACCCGGTGACGCTCCGCGAGCTGGCGCAAAACGACCTGTCGCCCCGCCTCGAGCGCGTGGCCGGCGTGGCCGCGGTCACCATCAACGGCGGGCTCCGCCGGCAGATTCGCGTGGACCTGTCGCGCGAGAAGATCACGGCGCTCAACCTGTCGCCCGACCGCGTGGTGCAGATCCTCCGCACCGAGAACCAGAACATCCCCCTGGGCGAGGTGGACGACTCCGACCGCACGCTGCTGCTCCGCAGCCCCGGCCAGTTCGTCAACATCGACGAGATTCGCAACACCGTGGTCCTCACCAGGGCCGGCGTGCCGGTGTACCTGAAGGACATCGCCGAGGTGCGCGACACCACCGAGGACCGCCGGTCGTTCATGCGCATCAACGGCACGCCCGGCATCCGCATGCAGGTGACCAAGCAGTCGGGCACCAACACCATCCAGATCGCCGAGGGCGTGCGCGGCGAAGTCGAGCGGATCAACCGCGAGGTGCAGGGAATCAAGCTGACCGTGCTCGACGACCAGTCGCAGTTCATCGAGCGCGCCATCGGCAGCGTGCAGGAGCACGCGATCATCGGCAGCCTCCTGGTGATCGCGGTCATCTTCTTCTTCCTGCGCAACTTCAAGTCGACACTGATTATCTGCACGTCGATTCCCATCTCGGTGATCGGCACCTTCGCGCTGCTCTACTTCGGCGGCTACACGCTGAACACGCTCACCTTCGGCGGCCTGGCGCTCGGCATCGGCATGATCGTCGACGCGGCCATCGTCGTGCTGGAGAACACCTACCGCCACCTCGAGATGGGCAAGGACCGCATGACCGCCGCCATCGAGGGCAGCGAGGAGGTGTGGTCGGCCATCCTGGCGTCGACGCTCACCCACATTGCCGTGTTCGTGCCGATGCTGTTCCTCACGGGCGTGTCGAGCATCATGTTCGGCCAGTTGGCCGCGGTGGTGTCGTTCTCGCTGGCCATGTCGCTGCTGGTGGCCGTCACCATCGTCCCGGTGCTGTGCTCGCGGCTGCTCGACCCGCCGCACGTGTCCGAGGACGCGCCCGGCCTGATGAACGCCTTCAACCGCGCGGGCGATCGCGTGCTGACCGCGGTCGACCAGGCCTACGCCCGGCTGCTCCACACGGCGCTGCACCACCGGCCCACGGTGTTTGCCACGGGCGCCGCGTTGTTCACCGTGGCCCTGGTGCTGCTGCCGCGTATCGGCTTCGAATTCCAGCCGACGACCGACGAGGGCGAGGTCACCGTGGATGCCGAGCTCGCCGTGGGCTCGCGCATCGAGCGCACCGAGGCGGTGCTCATCGGCCTCGAAAACGCCATCCGGGCCTCGGTGCCCGAGGCCACCATGCTCATCACGCAGGCGGGCGGCGGCGGGTTCGGCAACAGCTCCACGCACCGCGGCAACGTCAACGTGCGCCTGGTGGCCCGCACCGAGCGCGAGCGGTCGAACGAAGCCATCGCCATGCAGCTGCGCCGCGACCTCGCGGGCCTGCCGGGCGTGATTGTCCGGGCCCGGCCCTCGGGCGGCCAGAGCCAGATGATGCGCCGCATGAGCGGCGGCGGCGGCGACGGCCGCCTCTCCGTGGAGATCCTCGGCCACGACCTGGAGATCTCGAAGGCCCTGGCCATGGACATCAAGACCATGCTCGACTCCACGCCGGGCATCGCCGACTCGCGCCTCCAGCGCGAAGAGGGCCGTCCGGAGCTGGCCGTGCGCGTGGATCGCGACAAGGCCGCCCTGCTGGGCCTCACGGTCACCGGCGTGGCCAACACCATTCGCACCAACGTGGCGGGCACACAGGCCGCGATGTTCCGCGATGCCGGCAACGAGTACCCCATCATCGTCCGCCTGCGCGAGGAAGACCGTGAGGACGTGTCCGAGGTGGGCGACGTGCTGCTCAGCACGCCCGCCGGCCAGGTGCTGCCGGCCAAGAACATCATGGTGGTGGATCGCGGCACGGGCCCCGTGTCGATCGAGCGCAAGAACCAGGAGCGCATCCAGCGCGTGAACGCCGAGGCCGAGATTACGCTGAGCGAGGCCGTGGCCGCCGTGCAGGCGCGCCTGTCCGAGATCAACGTGCCCAAGGACTTCGCGGTGGGTTTCGGCAACGAGGTGGAGGAGCAGAACCGCTCGTTCAACGAGCTGCGGCTGGTGCTCATCCTGGCCATCGTGCTGGTCTACACGGTGATGGCGTCGCAGTACGAGTCGCTGCGCGACCCCTTCATCATCATCTTCTCGATTCCGCTGGCGGCCATCGGCGTCGTGGGCATTCTCCTGCTCACCAACACCCCGTTCAGCATGCAGGCCTACATCGGCGTGATCATGCTGGCCGGCATCGTGGTGAGCAACGCCATCCTGCTGGTGGACTACACCAACACGCTGCGGCACCGCGACAAGATGCCGCTGCGCGCCGCCATCGAGCAGGCCGGCAAGCACCGCCTGCGGCCCATCCTCATGACCTCGATGTGCACGGCCCTGGGCCTTGTGCCCATGGCGCTCGGCATCGGGGAGGGCGCGGAACTGCAGGCGCCGCTGGCCCGCGTCGTGATCGGCGGCCTCATCACCTCGACCCTGATCACGCTGGTGTTCGTGCCGGCGATGTATACGCTGTTTGAAGAGGGGTGGCGCGGGATGTTCAAGAGGGGCGCCGCGCCCGCGACAGAAGCGCACTAACCGGCTCCCCGGTCACGGGGTCGGCCCAGCCAGGCACCAGCTCCGCGAGCGGCTCGAGCACGAAGAGCCGCTCGCGGAACCTCGGATGCGGCACCTGCAGCCCCGGTTCGTCAATCCAGGAATCCCCGTACAGAATCAGGTCCAGGTCGAGGGTGCGCGCCGCCCCGGCGCGCGGGCGCACCCGTCCGCGCTCCCGTTCGATCTCGAGGAGCCGATCCAGCAGTTCGCGCGCGGTCAGGGTCGTCTCCCCCACAACCGCCCCGTTCAGGAAGCGCGACTGGTCGCCAACGCCCACGGGCGCCGTGTCATGCCAGGAGGAGTGCCGGAGGCCGGTGAGCGCGGCGCGGAGCCGCTCCACACCAAAGGCGAGATGGGACTCGCGGTCGCCCAGGTTGCTGCCGAGCGCGATCGCGACGCGGGTCGTGGGCTATTCCACCCAGCGGGTGCCGAGGACGATCCCGCTATGATCGTTGATGGCCAGCGAGGTGCCGATGAGGTCGGTGCGCCCCGCGGCGGCCTGGTCGAACAGCCGCTTGTGCTCGAGCATCTCGCCCAGGATGACCTTCAGCAGGCCCTTGTGACGGGCGTGGGTGACGCCCTCGACGCGGGGCCGCCACGTCTCGACGAACGCGGCGTTGGCGCGCGCGTCCTCCGCCGCCAGTGCCTTCCAGGCGTCGCCCTTGCCCGCCGTGACCGGCGAGCGCGGGGGGTCGACCGGCGTCGGCACGCCCAGGTCGAGCAGCGCGTGCAGCAGCCACGACAGGTGGGCCTGCTCGCGATTGACGATGTTCTGGTAGGCGTTGTTGATGTCGTAGCCGGGGAGGTGGGTGGCCACGTCCTCGTGCCGCATCAGCAACGCGGTGCGCTCGAGGTAGAAGTCCCGAATCAGCTGGGCGAGGTCCGGGGCGCTCACGCCTTTTGCTTTTCCTTGCAGGTGATGCAGACCCGCGTCCAGGGGATGGCGTTCAGGCGGGCCTCGGCGATGGGCTCGCCGCAGTCGCGGCACAGCCCGAACGAGCCCTTGTCGATGCGCGCCAGCGCCTCATCGATGGCCTGCAGGATCTTGGCATCGGTCTGCTTGAGGCGAAGGTGGATGTGCACCTCGTTGTTACCTGTCGCCTGGTCCGCCATGTCGCCCTGGCGGCCGTTGTTGTGCTCCATCGAACTCTGCAGCGGCTTCAGGCCGGCGGTCTCTTCGAGTTCGGCCCGCTTCCTGAGCAGCGCGTCCTTGTAGACCGAGACGTTCATCGACTTCACACTCCCAAGGCGCCCACTGGAGCAGGCGCCAACACTGGATCATACCACGGCCCAATTACTCGCCGCGCAAGGTGGATAGGGGCTTGCGCTGGAGCACGTCCCAACTGGCCACCACGCCGATGGACGCCACCAGGAGGGTGGTCAGCGTGACGCCCGCCAGGCTGACGCCCACCAGCGGGCGGAACGGGATGTCGAGGGCAAAGCGGCTGATGCCCCACGTGAGGGCGACGGCCCCGCCGGCGCCGATGGCCCCCGCCAGCAGGCCCAGCAGGCCGTACTCGAGCAGCAGCACGCCCGCAATGAGTCCGCGAGTGGCCCCGAGGGTCTTGAAGATGGCGGCCTCGTAGACACGCCGGAACTTGGTCATCGCCACGGCCCCGATCAGGATGAGCAGCCCGCTCAGGATGACGAGGGTGCCCACGACGGTGACCGCCAGGGTGACGTTGTCCACCACCGACTGGATGGTCGACAGGATCTCGCGGCCGTCGATCACCGACACGTTGGGGGCGGCGGCCACCAGCTCCGACTGCAGCCGGGCGCGCGCCCCCCCATCCTGTGGCGCCCGCAGGAAGCCGACAAAACCGTGGGGGGCCGTGTCGAGCAGCCCCGGCCGAAACAGGAACATGAAGCCGCCCGCCCGGCTGTCGCCCCATTCCACGTGCCTCACGCTGGTGACCTTCGCCGAGAGCACGCGGCCCAACACGTCGAAACGCACGGTGTCGCCCAGGTTGATGCGGAACCGATCGCGGATGCTCTCCTCGATCGACACCTCGCCCTCGGCCGACGGCGACGGATCCCACAACCGGCCGGCCACGATCGTCTCGTTGCGCTCCAGCTCCGCCCTGTACGTGATGGTGTACTCGCGGGCCAGCGACCCGCGGCCGCGCACGTCCTCGTAGCTCTCGAGCTGCAGCTCGCGCCCTTCCACGCCCACCACGCGCGCGCGCAGCACCGGCAGCAGCCGCGCGGGCGCCACGTCCGCCTCGGCCCGGCGGTCGAGCACCCGCCGGATGGCCGGCACCTGGTCGCGCTGGATGTCGAGCAGGAACATATCGGGCGATTCGGCCGACACGTTGAGCGCGAATTCCTCCACCAGGTTCTGCTGCAGCGACCGCACCCCGATGATGAAGAAGCTGCCCAGCCCCACGGCGAGCAGCACGATGCGCACCTGGCTGCCCGGGCGGCTCAGATGCAGCACCGCGTGGCGCAGCACGAACCACCGGGCGCGCGCCAGCGGGCGGATGGCGCGAATCAGGACGATCCCGGCCAGGTGCAGCACCAGCGCCGTGGCCGCCAGCCCCGCCGCCACGACCAGCCCCACCCGCCACGAGCCCGCCTGCCACACGGTGAGCGCCACCAGCGCCGCGGCCACCAGCACCATCACCACGATCTGCACCGCATCGGGCCGCTGCGCGCGGGCTTCATCCCTGAGCAGCAACGACGGCTTCACGTGCCGCACCTCAAGGAGCGGCACCAGGGCAAACAGCAGCGACACCAGCAGCCCGATGCCCAGGCCCTGGGCGACGGCGGGCGCCGTGAGGCCGTATTGAATGACCACCCCGGGCGTGGCGGCCGCCAGCGTGGCGGGGATGGCCAGGATCGCCAGGTACGCCAGCCCGACACCGAGCACGCTGCCGGCCAGGCCCAGCACCACCACCTGCGCCACGTACACGGCCAGCAGCTGCGACGAGCGCGCGCCCGCGCACTTGAGCACGGCGATGGCCTTCATCTTCTGCTGCACGAACACCCGCGTGACGCTCGACACGCCGATGCCGCCGAGGATCACGATCACCAGCCCGACCAGGCTGAGGTAGTCTTCGGCCCGCGTGAAGTTCTCGCCGATGTTGTCTTCGGTGGCCTTGTACGACCGCACGCGCGCAAATTCGTTGACAAGGTCCTTGCGCAGATCCGCCACCAGGCCGTCGAGCCGCGCCTCGGGCACCTTCACCAGTTGCCGTGTCGACACGCGGCTGCCGAAGGTGACGAGCCCGGTCCCCTCGAGGTCGGCGGCGTCCACGAACACCCGCGGGCCCAGGCTGAAGGCCCCCAGTTGCCGCCCGGGCTCGCTCTCGATGACGCCGCGGATGGTGAAGGCCCGGGAGCCAAGCGCCAGGCGATCGCCCACCACCAGTCCCAGCTGAGCGAGCAACTCCGGACGCACCAGCACGCCGAAGCCGGTCAGCAGGTCGTGCGTGAAGGGCTGGCCGCCGGCGAGCTTCAGCTCTCCGTAATAGGGAAACCCCTCCTCAACCGCACGCAGCTCCACCATCCGCGCGGGTGCGTCGGGCTGTTCGGCCGCCCGCGCCATGGTGGCCAGCTCCACCGACTTGAGGCTCACCGCGCCCGCGGCCTGCAGGCGCTCGGCGATGCGCGCCGCCAACTCGGGCTTCAGGGGCTGGTTGCTGGAAATGACAGCGTCGGCGCTGATGAGCGACCGGGCTTCGCCGGCAAAGGTGACCCGCACGCTCTGGATCACCGACCGCAGGGCCACGATCGCGCCTACGCCGATGGCGATGCAGATGAAGAAGAACAGCAGGCGCCGCCACGACGCGCGCATCTCGCGCACCGCCATGTAACGGACGAACCTCACGGCTGCGCGCTCCGCGCGCTCGCGCCAGGCGCCTCCACCGGGCGGCCATCCCGCAATTCGAGGCGCGCGTCGGCCACCGCCGCCACGTCCGGGTCGTGCGTGACCAGCACCAACGTGACCCCGCGCGACCGGCGCACACGCACCAGCAGCTCGAGGATGTGCCGCCCGTTGGAGCTGTCGAGGTTGCCCGTGGGCTCGTCGGCGAGAATGAGCGGCGGATCGTTGGCCAGCGCCCGCGCGATGGCGATGCGCTGCTGCTCGCCGCCCGACAACTGCGCCGGGTAGTGGTGACCCCGATCGTGCAGCCCCACCTCGTCCAGCAGCGCCTGGGCGCGGCTGGCCGCATCGCGCCGGCCCGCAATCTCCATGGGTACCTGGATGTTCTCGAGCGCGGTGAGCGAGGGCACCAGGTGGAAGAACTGAAACACGAAGCCCACCTTCTCGCCGCGAAGCCGCGCGAGCGCGTCCTCGTCGAGCCGCGTGATCTCGGTGCCGCCGATGGTGATCTGGCCGCTCGACGGCGAGTCGAGCCCGGCAATCAGTCCCAGCAGCGTCGACTTGCCGCTGCCGGAAGGGCCGACGATGGCCAGGCACTGCCCCGGCGCCACGTCGAGATCGAGGGGATGCAGGATGGTGAGCGGATGTTCGCCGCTCATCACCGTCTTGCTGACGCCGCGCAAATGAATCATCGCGCTACCGGGGTTGGGCGCTCCAGCGCGGGCTCCAGCGCGTCCCACACCAGGTCGGCAACCCTCCGCGCGCCTTGCGCGTTGGGATGAATGCCGTCAGCCTGGTTGAGCGATGCGATGCCGGCCACGCCGTCGAGCAGGAACGGAATGAACCGCAGGGTGTGCTCACGGGCGAGGTCGGCGTACACGGCCCGGAAGCGGTCGGCGTATTCCGCCCCGTAGTTAGGCGGCGCCTCCATGCCGGCCAGGATCACCGTGACGCCCCTCGCCCGGGCGCCCTCGATGATGGCCGTGAGATTGGCCCGCAACTGATCCACCGGCAGCCCGCGCAACCCGTCGTTCGCGCCAAGCGCCACCACGACCACGCGAACGTCTCCATCAAGTGACCACGCCAGGCGGCGCAGGCCGCCTGCGGACGTGTCGCCCGACACGCCCGCGTTGATCACCTCGTAACGATAGCCTCGTTCATTCAGTCGCACTTGCACGAGGGACGGAAAACTGTTTGCGGCGTCCAGGCCGAGGCCGGCGGTGAGGCTGTCGCCCAGGAACACCACGCGCGGCGCGGGCGCGTTGGCTGAGGCGGCCGCCGGGGCGCCGGGCCGATCCGCGGGAGGGGTGCGGTCGCCGCACGCGGCGCCCGCGACGAGCGCTGCCAGCAGCGCAGCGGGGGCGAAGGTGCGCATCACGTCTTAGGACACGCCAACCACGAGTGCGGTTGCGTTATCGGATGTGCCGCGCGCGAGGGCCGCATCCACGATGGCCGCCGCCTGCGCGGTGCTGCCCTGGGCCGCCGTCAACACCTGGCTGAGGGCGGCCGAGTCGAGCCAGCCATGCACGCCGTCGGTGCAGAGCACCAGGGTGTCGCCGCGCTCCAGCGCCTCTTCCCTCGCCGTCGGCTTCACGTCGTCGCGCGTCCCCACCACACTGGTGAGCACGTGCCGCAACGGATGGCTGGCGTCGGCCACCTCGGCCTCCTTGTGCCCCAGGACCGAGACCAGCCACGTATCGTCCGCCGTGAGCTGTTCGAGCGCGCCCTGGCGCCAGCGGTAGATGCGGCTGTCGCCCACGCTGACGAGGGCCACCTTGCCGTCGGCCACGAGCGCCGCCGCCACGGTCGTGCCCATGCCCGACATCTCCTGGTGCTTCGACCCTTCCAGGTAGATGCGCCGGTTCGCCAGGCGCACCGCCGTGGTCAGGCGGTTCACGTCGATCGACTGCCCCACCTCGAGCCCAAAAGGCCACGTGATGTCAGGCGCACCGGCGCTCTCGGCGATGAAGCCGTGAATGGTGTCGACGGCCAGGTGCGAGGCCACCTCACCCGCCGCGTGCCCGCCCATGCCGTCGGCCACCACGAACAGGCCGAGTTCGGGCCACCAGCCAAAGGAGTCCTGATTCATCGCGCGCGGACCGGTATCGGTCCGGCCACCTACAGTCAAGTCCATAAGAATGAAGAGATTATCTCAGAGTGGATACTTCGTATGTACTTGGTATACTCGGCCCGTGCCCAACGCGGCCCTGCAACCCGTGATCGGAAAAGCGGCAACGGCGCTCGAGCGAGGCCAGGCCGCCTCGACGATCGAGTTGCTGGCGCCACTCCTGCGAACACCGGCGTCCCTGAGCCGGGAGGAGGAACTGAGCGTGCGCGTCATGCTCGCTGAATCGTACCTCTTGCAGGGCGATCTTGCACAGGCCGGAACGGTGCTGGGCCGCTCGCCCGACACCATGCGCGAGTCGCTGCCCCAGGTGCTCCACGCAAACCTGTGGCGCCTGCACGGCCGGGTGGCCTTCGCGCGGGGCGAGCAGTCGCGCGCCATCGCCCTCCACAACCGCTCGCTCAAGCAGGCCGAGATGGCGCACGATTCGCGCGCCATCGGCCTCGCCCACTTCTATCTCGGCCAGTGCTACCGCCAGGTGGGCGACATGGCCATTGTTCGCGAGCACATCGCCGAGGCCGCCGCCGCGCTGCACGCCGCCGGCGACCGCCGGCACCTGGCCATGGTGCATTCGCTTTCGGCGGTGATGCTGGCGCAAACCGGCCGCTATGACGAGGCGAATGCCGCCCTGCGGCAGGCCGAGCGGTTGGCGTCGCTGCTGCAGGCCGACGACGTGCTGGCCACCGTGTACGGGAACCAGGCCAACGTGGCGCTGATTCGGCACCGCTACGAGCAGGCCCTTGCGCTGGCCGAGCGTGCGGTGAGCCTGCACGAGGGCCTGGGCCAGGGACCCGGCCTGGCCGTGGCCCTGGCGACACTCGGCCAGATCTGCGTGCGCGTGGGCAACCTCGATCGCGCCGACACCGTGCTGCATCGGGCACTCGATGTCCGCAGCGCGATGCAGTTCCATGAGACCACCGGCGCGGTGCACGACACGCTGGCGCAGATGTCGCTGATGCGGGGCGACTACGAGAACGCTGCGGAATACCTGCGGCAGGCCGCCGAGGCCTACGGCGCCTATGGCCGCAACACCAGCCGATGGTATGAGTGGTCGCTCCGCGTGATCACGGCGCGGCTGGCCACGCGCCGCGGCAAGCCCGACGAAGCCCTGGCCATCGCCGACGAGATCGCCAAGTCGCCCACGGCGCCGCCGGCCGAAACCATCGAGGCCGAGTTGATTGCGGCCGAGGCCCTGCTCTCGGCCGGACGGGTGGAGGAAGCCGAGCATCGCCTGACCCAGGTGGAATCGCGGCTCGACCCGCGCACGACCCCGGGCGCCTGGGGCGAATTCCTCCGCCTGCGCGGCGACCTGCGCGCCCGGCAGGCCCGCACCACCGAGGCGTACCACGACATCGCCCAGAGCTCCAGCGTGTTCGAGCTCGTGGGCGAGCGCTACCAGGCCGCGGTGAGCCAGTTGGCGCTCGCGCGGCTCGCGTCGCGCGCCGGCGCCAAGTCCACCGCCGATCGGCATTACCACTACGCCGCCCAGGTCTTTCACTCGCTGGGCGCCACGCGCGACCTCGAGCAGGTGCGCGTCGCCATGGCCTCGGCGCAGTCGCCCGGCACGGGCGAGTACGTCGGCTCGCCCGCCGATGCCGACGATGCGCTGGTGCGGAGGCTGGTGGACGCCGCCGTGCTGCCCGACTTGTTGGCACGGGAGCTGGCAGCGGCGCTGCTGGAAGCCGTCACCGCCGATGTGGTCGTGGTGTTTGCGGAGCTGCCCGGCGGCGACGTGCGCATCATCGCGCAGGCCGGGGCCGATGCCGACGGCGCCCGGACGGTCGCGCGCCTCGCCGTGCAGGGCGGGACCTACGGCACGGGCAGCCTGATCGTTGAGCCCATTGGCCGCGAGCCCGACGGGCCGCGGGCCGTGGCCCTGGCGACGAACCGGCCCCTGGGCCATCCCCTGCTGCGCCGCGTGCGCATGATGGCCGCCGTGGCCCGCCAGGGATTCGACCTGTGCGGCGCGCGCGATCGACCCACGCCCTCGGTGGACACCAACGTGGAGCGTCCGCTCGAGCCGCTGCTGCCGGGGTTCCTCTGCGCCAGCACCGCCATGCATCGCGTGGTCGACCAGATCCAGCGGTTGCAGGGCAACGACCTCACGGTGCTCATCACCGGCGAGAGCGGCACGGGCAAGGAGCTGGTGGCGCGCGCCATCCACGTGGGGTCGCCGCGAAGCGCGGCCGTGTTCCTGCCCTACAACTGCACCACCACCACGCGCGAGCTGGCCGACAGCCAGTTGTTTGGCCACCGGCGCGGCGCCTTCACCGGCGCCGTGTCCGACCAGCCGGGACTGATCCGCACGGCGGCCGGCGGCACGCTGTTCCTCGACGAGATCGGCGACCTGCCGCTCGACGTGCAGCCCAAGCTGCTGCGCTTCCTCGAGCAGGGCGAGATCATGCCCATCGGCGAGAACCGGCCGCTCCCCGTGGACGTGCGCATCCTGGCGGCCACCAACGCCGACCTGGAACAACGCGTGGCCGAGGGCAAGTTCCGCGAGGATCTGTACTACCGCCTCAGCGTGATTCGCATCCACGTACCGCCCCTGCGGCAGCGCCGCGAGGAGATCCCGCACCTCACCACGTTCTTCCTCCGCGAGGCGTCCGACCGGCTGGGCAAGCCCGACATGCAGCTCAGCTCGGAGGTGCTCGACCTCTTCTCGCAGTACTGGTGGCCGGGCAACGTGCGGCAGTTGCGCAACGAGATCCAGCGCGCGGTGGCCATGGCGCCCGCCGGCGGCATCATCGGCCCCGAGCACCTGTCGGCCGACCTCACCGCGGCCGCGCCGTCGGGCGCCTCGGGCGGCGGACGCGTCTCGCTGCGCGGCGGCCAGACGCTGGCCTCCGTGGTGGACGAGATCGAGCGTGACCTGATTCGCGAGACACTGACCAGGCACCGCGGCAACATCTCCGAATCGGCCCGGGCGCTGGGCCTGACCCGTCGAGGCCTGTACCTGAAACTCCGCAGGCTGGGCCTCGAGGGCCCATCTGAAGTGACTACTAAGTAGCCAGTCAGCGGCATACCTGGATACCTGCTATCCAGTCACTCCTCCCAGACATACTGTCTCCAAGTGCTTAAGAGCACCTTGCTGGCGCCCCATTTGCGTTGGGTGCCTAGTACGCAGCTGCTTGCACAGATTCGGCCCGGATCTTGGAGTGGTTTCGTGCATTGCGCGACCTTGAAGTCCGTGGACCCCGTTACCCCTGGAGCTTACTTGTGGCCCATCACAGACGATCGACTGTCGTCGACACTGGCCAACGCCAGCACGAACGTCGCCAGGTGAGCCTGCCCGCGCGGGTCACCTGGAAGGACGCCTCTGGCGCCGTCCGGTTCGTGTCGGTGACGACGCGCGACCTCAGCGATGCCGGCGTGTTCGTGGAATGCGAGGGCGGCGCGGCCATCCCGCTGCATCGCCTCGTGCACGTGCAGGTGGAGCGGTCGCTGCGGGCCACCGACGCGGCGCTGCCGGCGGTGTTGCGCGACGGCCGCGTGCTGGCTGCCGTGTGGCGCGTGGCGCCGTGCCGCAAATCGACCGGCACGCCGACGGGCTATGCGCTGCGATTGCTCATCGAGCCACGCCCGGCCGTGGTGGTAGCGGATGAGGCGTTGTCGATGCCCGCCGGGATGGCCGAGGTGGCGGCGGCAAGCTAACCGACGGCCGGTGCCTGCTTGCTCCAGTAGCGCGCCAGGCCCTGCCACAGTTGCTCGAAGGGCGCCGCCAGCTCGGTGGCCCTGGCCTCGTGCTCGGGCATCGAGCGCCGCACGTCGCGCCGCATGTGCTCGACGAACCAGCGCGTGCGGTCGTCATCGCTCCCCGCCACCTGCAGCGACGCCCGCACGGCTTCGGCCGCCGCGGCGAGCGTGGCGCGGAAGCGTGCGAGGTGCGCGCGCGCCGGGGTCACCTCGCCAAAGTGCGTCAGGAACAACGACACCGGCTGCCACCGATCGATCACGTCAAGGCTGTCTCGCCATGCCGCCAGGTCGATGTCGGGCGGTGGTGTCGGCGCAATCAGGTAGTCGCCGCTCACGCGGATACCCCCCGTATCGCCCACGTACGCCAGGCCCGTGCGCTCGTCGAGATAGCTCACGTGGTGTTTGGCGTGGCCGGGCGTGTAGGCCACCTTCAGGGTGAGGGCGCCCAGGGTGAGACGCTCGCCGCCCTGCAGCGCCTTCACGCTGTCCGCCGGGACCGGCTGGAACGCACCCCACAAGGTGTTCATCTGGTCGCCGTACAACCGGGTGGCGCTGGCCAGCAGCTTCGCGGGGTCGATCATGTGTGGCGCGCCGCGCTCGTGCACGTACACGCGCAGGCCGGGCACGCGCTCGGCGATGGTGCCGGCGGCGCCGGCATGATCCAGGTGGATGTGCGTCAGCAGCAGCGTCCGCACGTCCCGCAGGTTGCACCCGCGCTCCTTCAGCGCGGCTTCGAGCGTGTGCAGGCACGAGGTGGGGCCCGGGTCGACCAGCGTCACGCCGTCGGCGTCCATCAGCACGGCGGTGGCAATCACCCGCGACGACCCGCGGAACTTCAAGTCGATGTAGTCGGTCACGCGTGGAACCCAAGCGTCTTGCGCGACGCGGCGTAGCGGCCGGCGGCTGCCGGCAGGAACACGAGGCAGTCGGGACAACAGTCAGGCATGGACGATCGATGTTAGCGGAAAGTGAGAAGCGCGCAATTCGGCCGGAATCGAAACCTCTTTTCACTTTTCACTTTTCACTTTTCACTTTCACTTTCACTTCAGTCCGCGCCCTTCAGCAGCCTGCCGAGGGCTTTCCACCAGTTCGGGCGGACCGGCCATGCCGAGAGTGGCCCGTACCACGCGGTTGCCGCCGGCATGGCGCGCTTCGCGCAGCGCGTGGCGCGCCGCCTTGATGAGATCCAGCTCTTCCCAGGCCGACTCGCGCTGCGGCACCGCCGTCGCGGTGGCCACCGAGACGGTGACAAACTCGGTGGGGCTCTCCTTGGCGGCGGGAATCTTCAGGTCGGCCACCCACTGCCGCAGCCGCTCCGAGATGTTGAGGGCGCCGGGGCCATCGGTGGAGGCCAGCACGAGGGCGAACTCGTCGCGGTGATAGCGCGCGGCCAGGTCGCCCGGCCGGCCCACCAGGCCGGCCAGCGTGCGGCCGAGGTGCTTCAGCACATCGTCGCCCATCTTGCGGCCGAACTGGCGGTTGTAGGGACGAAAGCCGTCTATGTCGAGGAAGATGAGCGAGAGCGGCAGCCCATCGCGCCGTGCCCGTCGCCACTCGCGCTCCAGGAACTCCAGGAACTGCTCGTGGTTGGCCACCGCGGTGAGGGGATCCTCGGCGCTCAGCCGCTGCAAGTGGAAGCGCGCCGACTCGAGTTCGGTCGTCCGCGCTTCCAGGGCCTTCTCCAACTCCGAGGCCCGGACGCTGAGACGCTTTCGGCTCAGGTACGCCCAGATGCCGAACGCGGCCAGCGCTCCGATCACCGCTGCGCCGATGGCCATCAACCCTGGCTGCACCCGCGCATTCTACCCCGGGCGGCGGTGGATTGGGGTCGCGGCGTCTCAGGACACGCCACGCAGCGTGTTGCAGGCGTCGCCCCGGCCCGTTTCGAGACCGCGGCGGAGCCACTCGGCTCGCTGGGCCGACGTGCCATGGGGACATTTATGCTCCCGAGGTGACGGGCCACATCGCCCACACACCTGATACCCAGCCACTGCGAACAGGGTGAGATAGCCAGCTCGCAGCCAGCTGATTCCCGCGCCGAGTTCGGCGAACTTCGGGAATTGAACCTGCATGTTGCTGCCGACGCCGGCCACCGTCCTAACAAACATCTGATTGTTAGCGGCCTGTGTGACTCAGCCGACTACGATCGGCCATTGGCTCCTCTTTCCGTTGGGCGAATGCACAACGACAGAGACAACCTTCTGAGCCTGTGCCGCAGCGAACGGAGGGGTATCGATGAGCGTTTTTGCCGCTGGGAGCCAAGGCGTCCACAAGAAAGACCACCGCCAAGAACTTTCGCTCCGTTACACGCCCGGTGTGACCTCACCTGTCATGGATGTTGGGTTATCCTCGCACCCATGGCCGTGTGCGGTTCTGGAGCGTCATCGACTCGCCGACGCTGCTTTTGACCGCCAGACGCCTGAATAAGGTAATCCACCCACCCGGATTGAAAGAGCCTCATTCGTCAAGATCGTCCGACTTGATGCGGCGTAACTGATGCGTCCACGGAATCGACTCCAAATGGCGTCTATTGATGCTACGCGGCACTCAAGGCGAGGGGACACAGGCTGACACATGTCGCGTGAAGACTTCTTGCGCCCCGCCGACCTGAAGACGATTCTCCATTCCAAACGCGCCAACATCTACTACTTGGAGCACTGCCGAGTGTTGGTGAAGGGCGGCCGGGTAGAATACGTCACCGACGCCGGGAAAGAGTCTCTGTACTGGAATATTCCCATTGCCAACACGAGCTCGGTGCTCCTCGGCACGGGAACGTCAATCACTCAGGCTGCGGTGCGCGAATTGGCAAAAGCCGGCGTGCTCCTGGGCTTTTGCGGCGGAGGCGGAACGCCACTATTCTCTGGCATGGAAGGCCCGCAGGAAGTCGTCTGGCTCCAACCCCAAAGCGAATACCGCCCTGGGGAGTACTTGCAACACTGGGTGCGTTTCTGGTTTGACGATCAACTCCGCCTCAGTGCCGCTAAGTCATTCCAACGGGCCCGACTCGATCGCATCCGGACGCACTGGGCGCGCAGTAGAACTTTACAGGACCAACAGTTCTCCGTTAATGCTGCTCTGCTGGAGCGCTTTCTGGATGAGGCCGAGGTCGCCTTGGACCACGCCATCGACCACGCCCATCTATTGACGCAGGAGGCTCGGCTGACGAAGGAACTCTATCGCCTGGCGAGTCAGACAACCGGGTATGGTGACTTCACGCGAGGAAGTCGAGGCGACAGTACCGACGCGGCCAACCGGTTCCTTGACCACGGCAACTACCTGGCCTACGGAATGGGCGCCACTGCGACATGGGTGCTGGGTTTGCCGCACAGTCTGGCGGTCCTGCACGGCAAGACGCGACGTGGTGGGCTGGTCTTCGACGTGGCCGATCTGGTGAAGGATGCCATCATCCTGCCCCAGGCTTTCATATCAGCCATGCGCGGCGACACCGAGCAGGAGTTCCGCCAAGCCTGCATCGAAGCGTTGACCCGCAGCGAATCGCTCGATTTCATGATCGATACGCTCAAGGTCACGGCTCTGAGCATCGGCCAGATCGCCGCCACGCAGAACACGGTACCGCCGCAGGCCGACTAATGAACGTGCTGCTGGTGTCGCAATGCGACAAACGTGCGCTAACCGAAACCCGACGCATTCTCGACCAGTTTGCCGAGCGAAGGGGTGACCGTACGTGGCAGACTCCCATCACGCGAGAAGGTCTGGACACGCTACGTCGCCTGCTGCGCAGGACCGCACGCAAGAACACCGCAGTGGCGTGCCATTGGATACGCGGGCTGGACCACAGCGAACTATTATGGACGGTAGGCAACCCCCTCCGATTCAATGCCCAAGGCGCCGTGCCGACGAATACCACTAAGCGCGATGTGCTTCGCACCGCCGACGAGAACGACTGGCACAGCCGCGAAGACATCCACCTATTGACGGCTCTGGCAGCGTTGCTGCACGACTTAGGTAAAGCGTGCGCGGCGTTTCAGGACCGCCTGTCTGGCAAGCTGCCAGGGCGAAACCAGTATCGCCATGAATGGGTTTCGCTGCGGCTGTTCGAGGCGTTTGTGGGCACCGATGACGACGCCATCTGGCTGGCCCGGCTGGCCGCACCAACGTCGATAGATGACGCCAGTTGGCTGAACAGGCTGCGGCGTGACGGCATCGACCGCGACACCCCACCTCCCCTGCGCGCCCTCTGCCATGCCCCGTTGGCCCAAGCCATCGGGTGGCTGCTGTTGACGCATCACCGCCTGCCTGAGCGCCCAAGCGAAGGCAATCGCGACAGGGCAGTGTTCACGGTGGCTGGGCTGAAGAATATCCTGAGTCAGATCGAGGCAAACTGGAACGAGACGCCGACCAGCGATGCACCGGACGTTATTGCCGGCTACTGGCAATTCCCTCACGGCCTGCCAGTCACCACCGGGCATTGGCGGCAGCAGGCCACGCGCATTGCCCGGCGCCTGTTGAAGCTGTGCGCCCGGCCCGACCGTGTTCATCCCTTCTCCTGGCTGAACAACCCCTATGTAATGCACCTGTCACGCCTCTGCCTAATGTTGGCCGACCACCATTATTCCAGCCTGACCGACAAGGCCCTACGTGTCAGCGTTAACGTAAGCTCCCCGCTGAACGCCAACACCGCAGACGGCCGGCCCAACCAGACGCTAGACGAGCACCTCGCCGGTGTGGTCTTGCACAGCCGAGAGGCCACCCACGCCTTGCCCCGGTTCGAGGAACACTTGCCCCGCCTAGGCAAGCATAGGAAGTTAAGCCAACGGGCGGAGCACGAGCGATTCCGCTGGCAAGACAAGGCAGCCGACATGGCCGCGACGATGCGCGATCGCTCTATCCGACACGGTGCCTTCGTCGTCAACATGGCCTCGACCGGCTGCGGCAAGACGCTGGCGAATGCTCGCGTGATGCAGGCGTTGGCTGACCCCGCCAAAGGGATGCGCTGCGCCTTCGCAATGGGGCTGCGCACCCTCACGCTGCAAACCGGTCGCGCCTTCCGTGACCTGTTGCACCTCGGTGACGACGAATTGGCGATTCGTGTCGGTGGCTCGGCCAGCCGCGCGCTGTTTGAGCACTATGAGGCGCTGGCGGAAGAAAGCGGCTCAGCCTCACGCCAGGCACTTCTAGACGAAGACAGCTATGTCGATTTCATCGAGGGTAACCACGACGCCCACCCGCTCCTGCGGCAGGTCATGCACGATCCCCAGGTGCGTGCTCTGCTGGAAGCGCCGCTGTTGGTCTGCACTATCGACCACCTGACTCCCGCCACGGAAAGTCAGCGCGGCGGACGCCAGATCGCACCCATGCTGCGGCTGATGAGCGGCGACCTGGTGCTGGACGAACCCGACGACTTCGACATCGACGACCTGCCCGCACTGACGCGCCTTGTCCACTGGGCAGGGCTGCTCGGCTCGCGGGTGCTCTTATCGTCGGCCACGCTGCCACCCGCCCTGGTCCAAGGGCTGTTCGCGGCCTACCGTGCAGGTCGAACCCATTTCCAAGACAACCGTAGTGAGCGACCCGACGCCGCCGCGCGTCCTCCGCAGATTTGCTGCGCGTGGGTAGACGAGTTCAGCCAGTCACAGGTCGATTGTGTGACTCCAGACGCTTTCGAGACCGCGCACACTGCCTTCGCTCGCCAGCGGCACAGCGCGCTGACCCGGCAGGCGACAACTGAGGCTCGCCGTCGCTGCGAACTGATCGAGCTGCCACTGGAAGGTATGAGGGATGATCCTACGGTGCATGCCGAACTCGCCCGACTTGCATTGGCCTCGGCCGGCGAACTGCACAGCCGCCACCCCAGCATTGACCCACGCAGTGGCAAGCGCGTGAGTTTCGGGCTGATCCGTATGGCCAACATCGAGCCGCTTTACGAGGTGGCACTGGCGCTGTTCCGTCGCGGTGCGCCGGACGGCTGCCGTGTTCACCTGTGCGTCTACCACTCGCAGTACCCGATGCTCATTCGATCAGCGATTGAGTACCGGCTGGACACGGCGCTGAATCGTATCGACCCTGAAGCAGTGTTTGCGCTGCCGGATATCCGCCACCGAATTGATGCCTACCCCGAGCACGACCACATATTCATCGTGCTCGGCTCGCCAGTCACCGAGGTGGGACGCGACCACGATTACGACTGGGCCATCGTCGAGCCCTCATCCATGCGCTCGCTGATCCAGCTGGCAGGTCGCGTCAGGCGCCACCGCGAGGGTGCATGCAGTGCGCCGAACCTGTACGTGTTCAACACCAACCTGCGGCATTGCCGCAAGCCCAATGAGCCTGCGTTCTGCATGCCCGGCTTTGAAAGCCCGGCGTTCCTGCTGGTTGACCACCATCTTGACCGGCTACTCAGCGCTTCGGAGCACGACGTGATTGACGCGCGGCCGCGCATCCTTGCTGCGCCAACTGAGGAGTTGCAGCCACAGCGCCGCATGGTGGACCTGGAACATGCGCGGATGCGAGACATGATGTTGCCGGGTACGGCTGTACCGCCGCGCCGCGGGCCGCCCGATCCACGCGCAAGACTCACACCCCGCGTAAACGCCGCACTCTGGTGGAACTTGCCACCGGCCGACGCGCTGCTCACGAGTGTGCTGCCCCGGCAGCAACCCTTTCGCCATGACAGCATGCCCCGGGTGGACCTGCTGTTGCGGGTAATTGCAGATGATGACGACGACTACCAGCTCACCCGGTTATTAGCAAAAAAGGGTGGGCGGGGTGAACTATACGAGACGGTGGACAGGTCCATGCTTGACCGGCTGCCGGACAACAGGGTCCTCGGCAACGGCATCCAAGCCTGGGGCGAAACTGATTACATGGAGGCCCTCCGCAAGTTGGCCGCCGCGCGCGACATGAACTTGCCCGATTGCGCGAGGAGATTCGGCACCGTCACGCTGCCGGACAATGACGCGGGCTGGCGCTTCCATCCGGCGCTGGGCTTCGCGAAGAGAGGGTAGTCCAAAGAGCTCACACTCAACGGCAAATACGCACGCCCTATTTCATTCGGGCCACTGAGGGGGAGACCTGCATGGCGATTCCAAATCCACAGCGTGTCTCGGAAATACGTCGCGGCATCATTGATTTCTTGGCGGCTCGTCTGAAAGATCGGCTGGAGAAGCTTCGAGGCGATCGGACCTGGTCAGACGATGCCTCGGCGAAGCGAGACGAGCTGATCCAGCAGTTCGACTTCACGGCATGGATCAATGACGCTGCCCGTCGCGTCTCCCAGATCCAAATCGTTACCCACGCGCTTAAGCCCATCCATCCCGATGCTCGGGGTACAAACCTCTACAGCCCGCCAGTAGAACTCGTCGCTCATGGGCTGTTGGGTAGCCACTGTCTGGGATCAGCCTTCGAGTGCGACGTGGTGGGAAATGCGGCGGCGCTCGATGTCCACAAGTTTCTGAAGCTCACCTTTGAGGGGCGCACCCTGTTGGAACTGATGCTCGCTGGCGACCCCGACCTACCGGAAGTCCTGCGCGGCGATCGCGAGGAGGGCACGGTGTTGATCGAGGCGTTCACCGGCATTACGAAGCCCCGAGGCAAGGCGTCCTCCCACACGCTGGCAAAGCAGATGTACTGGCTGACAGGCAATGACGCCCGCGATGACGGCGCCTACCACCTTTTGGCACCCCTGTCCGCGACCTCATTGACACACCGCGTCTATCAGAGCATCCACGCCGACCGGTTCAGCGAAGCCAGCAAAAACGCTCGCCAGGCGCGCAAGGACGGCCAGTTTACGGATTATGTTCTGCACGACTATCCGAACATGGCCGTGCAGAAGCTGGGCGGAACCAAGCCTCAGAACATCAGCCAGCTCAATAGCGAGCGCCGAGGCGACAACTACCTACTGGCATCGCTGCCACCGCGGTGGAAGTCGATTGACCTGAAGCCGCTGCTGAACACCGATTCGATGTTCCATGGCTTCGGGCAGCGCCCCGACGTGAAGCAAGGTGTCAAGGCGCTGCTGACCTTCCTAAAGTCGGATCCGGTGGTGAACGTGACGACACGGAATCACCGGGATGCGCTCGTTATGGAGTTAGTGGGTGAATTGTTGATGTTTGGAGCCGAGCTTCGCACGCTGCCAGCTGGCTGGAGCCAGTCACCCGACTGTCGCCTAGACGCCGTAGAAAGGCACTGGCTGGACCCGGACGGTACGGCGACCCCCGCTGAACAATCGGGGCAAGTCTTGCCCACGAACAGCACCGAACAGATTAGTCAGGCGTTTGGCCGTTGGCTGAATCGGCAAATGCGTGATCCATTGCCGATGGGCGACCCTGAATACCTGCACTGGTGCGCGCTGGCGCAGGCCGAGTTGGATGCCGAGGAACGGGATGTGAACCATGCCGCGTGACGATGAAGACTACCAGGACGCCTTGTTGGTGCTGCCGCGATTGCGGGTGCAAAACGCCAATGCGATCTCCAGCCCCATGACGTGGGGCTTTCCGTCCATCACCGCTTTCGTCGGCATGATGCACGCACTGTCGCGACGCCTGACACCGGACGGCGGTCTGGAGTTTCGGGGGGTAGGGGTCGTCTGTCACGACTATGAGGCTCAGATCACCGAAGGTGGATACACCCACGCCTTCCGCCTGACGCGCAACCCGGTTGACAAGGACGGCAGGACGTTGGCCATCGTCGAAGAGGGCCGCATCCATCTGGACATCACGCTGGTGTTCCTGGTCAACGTGGCGGCGTCCCATTGGGCGGAGACGGCACGCCAGCAGCTGGCCGACAAGGTCAGCAACATCGTGGCCAACCTGCGCATTGCGGGTGGCAGCGTCCTGTCCGAGCCGCGCGACGGTCTGCGGAACGTATCCCGGCCTCAGCTACAGCTGTTGCCTGATGAGGGAAGTGACCGACGAGATCAGTTTCGTCGGATGAGGCGTCGCTGGCTGCCCGGCTTTGCCCTGGTTGACCGCGATGACTTGTTGCACGCGCATCTTGCGAAGCTTCAGCAGGCCGACGCAGGGGCCACCGTGCTTGACGCCTGGCTGGACCTTTCGCGATTGAACCGCCGTGCCACCCGCACGACGTGCGTAGACGACAAGACCGGTGAGGCCAACGAAGCCATCGAGTGGGTGACCGAGCGGCGCGAGGGCTGGACGGTGCCGATCCCTGTCGGCTACGCCGCGCTTTCTGAATTGCACGCCGCCGGCACCGTGGCCAGCGCACGCGACGAGACGACGCCATTTCGGTTTGTCGAAAGCGTATATTCCATCGGCCAGTGGATCAGCCCGCACCGGCTGACGGATGTGAACGATCTGCTCTGGTATAGCCAATACGACGAATCCGATGGCCTGTACCGCTGCCGAAACGACTTCGCCATTTTGTCTTCAACCACCGCCCCTTCGGCATACATCGACTGATCTTCAAGGAGATTCACTATGGCACTCAAGACTGCATCCGTTCTGGCCTTTGAACGTAAGCTCGACCCTTCCGACGCACTCTTCTTTAGCGGCCGCTGGGCCGACCGCACGAATGCCGGTCCTTGGCAACCATTGGCCGTGCGCGAGAAGTCGGTGCGGGGCACCATTTCTAACAGGTTGAAGACTAAAGACCAAGACCCGGCGAAGCTGGACGCAGCCATCGAACACCCGAATCTGCAGACCGTGGACGTGGCCACTCTGCCGAGCGACGCCGATACGCTGAGAGTGAGCTTCACGCTGCGCGTGCTGGCGGACACTGGCACGCCATCGGCCTGCAACAGGGCCGACTATCAAGCCAAACTGCGAATTACCGTCCAGGGTTATGTGCAAGCGAATGGCTTCAACGAACTGGCCCGCCGCTACGCCTCGAACCTGGCCAACGGCCGCTTCCTGTGGCGCAACCGCATTGGTGCGGAACAAGTGGAAGTGCAGGTAGCACAGCTGGTGGACGGCGCACAGGTCAAGAGCTGGACATTCGATGCCTTGAGTCTATCGCTGCGAGATTTCACCACGCCGGCGTCGGCCGAATCGAACCTGGCAGCGCTGGCGCAATTGATTGGCGCAGGCTTGGCGGGCGAACGTCACGTGTTACTGAGCGTGACGGCCTATGTGCGCATGGGGGCCGGCCAGGAGGTGTTTCCCTCGCAGGAACTTATCCTTGACAAAGGTCAAAGCAAGAAGAGCAAGACGCTCTATTCCGTGAGCGGAGTGGCCGGCATGCACTCTCAGAAGCTGGGCAACGCTGTGCGGACGATCGACACGTGGCACTCCAAGGTGGATGAACTGGGGCCAATCGCCGTGGAACCGTACGGATCTGTGACCACCTTGGGCACAGCGTGCCGACAGCCCAGATTGAAGCAGGATTTCTACAGCCTCCTCGATACCTGGCTGATCAAGGACGGGGTGCCCGAACTCGCGCAGCAGCACTTTGTGATGGCGACGCTGGTCCGTGGTGGCGTGTTCGGTGACTCCGGCAAGGACTGATGGCCATGGAATGCTTCGTGGACATTGAACTTCGACCAGACCCGGAGTGCGCGGCTCACCTGTTACTGAGTGCGCTCTACGCCAAGTTGCACCGTGCGCTGGAGTCGAACAACGGTACGGGAATTGCGGTTTGTTTTCCGGGCCATCAGACCCGGCCACCATCGCTAGGCACGTGCATGCGCTTGCTGGGAAGCCGTGCGACGTTACAGGCGCTGACAAGCTCCGAATGGCTGGGCGGCATGCGTGACCATGTGAAGGTCGGTACCGTGAGCAGTGTGCCGCCCGATTCGACGCACCGAATGTTGCGCCGCGTGCAGGCTAAGAGCAACCCTGAACGACTGCGGCGGCGGCTGATTCAGCGCCACGGATTGGATGAGGCGCAGGCCCGTGAGCGCATTCCCGATAGCGCGGCCGAAACGCTGAATCTACCTTTTGTGCAACTGCATAGTGGCAGCACTGGGCAGACGTTTCGATTGTTCCTAAGTGTCGGCCCGGAACAGCCCGCGCCGGTGCCGGGCGAGTTTAACGCTTACGGGCTGAGTCAAAACGCCACCATCCCCTGGTTCTGACCCTTTTCGCGTATGTGCTCGCAAGTAGCTGTAGGTCATACGCTTGCGTACGTTGCCGCGGGGAGGGTGAATTTGGACACAGGGGCGCAAGTCGTTCTCAATCGGGTAGTTACAGACAAACTGTCGGTGTTCACTGCCGCGTAGGCAGCTCAGAAAGCCCGCGGCTAGCGACCTGCAGTTCATCAGCAGTTCACTGCCGCGTAGGCAGCTCAGAAATGCGATGCAGGATGGCATCGACCGCGAGCCGGGTTCACTGCCGCGTAGGCAGCTCAGAAATGGCACGCGCCGCCCAGCGCCCGCGCTCTGCCGTTCACTGCCGCGTAGGCAGCTCAGAAAACTGTGGGATACAGTCCGTCCACGCGCAGCGGGTTCACTGCCGCGTAGGCAGCTCAGAAATCCCAGCGGCAGGCACGGCGGCGCTCAGTGACGTTCACTGCCGCGTAGGCAGCTCAGAAAATGCCCACCCTTATGGCGCGTGGCTGCTCTCCGTTCACTGCCGCGTAGGCAGCTCAGAAATCAGCTACGGGGGCGCACGCGGCGGCGGTGGTGTTCACTGCCGCGTAGGCAGCTCAGAAATGAAAGGCCCGCCAGAACGTCGGTTCGTCGGGGTTCACTGCCGCGTAGGCAGCTCAGAAAACGGAGGTAAACGCCGTCCCGCTGTAGGTCAAGTTCACTGCCGCGTAGGCAGCTCAGAAAGCGAAGCACGCGGCCCAAGAGGTTGACGCGGCGTTCACTGCCGCGTAGGCAGCTCAGAAATCGGGAAAATCGGGGTTCCACGAGAAATAGGTGTTCACTGCCGCGTAGGCAGCTCAGAAATTGCAGCGGAAGGGGGGGCAGACCCCGAACTAGTTCACTGCCGCGTAGGCAGCTCAGAAATCGCTGGACGAAGCGCGGCCCGCAGTCGTCCTGTTCACTGCCGCGTAGGCAGCTCAGAAATGTTTGCTCGCGTCCACGATGCGCTGGTTCCTGTTCACTGCCGCGTAGGCAGCTCAGAAAAGAAGGGCCGCGAAGTGATGGCCACACAAGTGGTTCACTGCCGCGTAGGCAGCTCAGAAATCAAACCGTTCGTTTTGCTAGCGCCGACTCTAGTTCACTGCCGCGTAGGCAGCTCAGAAAAAATGGAGGGCGGGACGCTCACGGCGATGCGGGTTCACTGCCGCGTAGGCAGCTCAGAAAGCCGCACGAGTAGCCGCAACCTACTCGAAGACGTTCACTGCCGCGTAGGCAGCTCAGAAATTCGCGGGCCGCGTTGACTCCCGCGGCGGTTCGTTCACTGCCGCGTAGGCAGCTCAGAAACCGGAGATAGCGGAGCGTGGAACAGCGGTGCAGTTCACTGCCGCGTAGGCAGCTCAGAAACTTGTGGAGCGGAAGTCGTGACAGCGATCAACGTTCACTGCCGCGTAGGCAGCTCAGAAATGGCGCCCGAGGCCACGCACGAGGCCCCGAACGTTCACTGCCGCGTAGGCAGCTCAGAAAGGCGCACGACCTCGACTGCTGGGCCACTGATCGTTCACTGCCGCGTAGGCAGCTCAGAAATGGTGCCGATCATCGAATCGGCCGACGCCTTCGTTCACTGCCGCGTAGGCAGCTCAGAAAGACTACGGCGCGCGGAAGGCCCGGGCCCAGAAGTTCACTGCCGCGTAGGCAGCTCAGAAAAACCGGAGAAACTTTCGATCCACCCAAGAACGAGTTCACTGCCGCGTAGGCAGCTCAGAAATTGGCGTAGATGTACCCGGTGCAGTTGCACCGGTTCACTGCCGCGTAGGCAGCTCAGAAAACATCGGACACCCCCACTCGGGCGGGCAGCACGTTCACTGCCGCGTAGGCAGCTCAGAAATGCCGCCAGCGGTCATCCACATCGGGGCTCACGTTCACTGCCGCGTAGGCAGCTCAGAAATGGACGCGACGAACGCCTACCGCCAGCGGTCAGTTCACTGCCGCGTAGGCAGCTCAGAAAGACCAGGGCCGTCCCGTTGGTCTTGGTGACCTGTTCACTGCCGCGTAGGCAGCTCAGAAAACGAGCGGCGATGGATCGCGGCGCGTAATCACGTTCACTGCCGCGTAGGCAGCTCAGAAATCGGTGACATGGCGGCATGGCGTGACCGGAGTGTTCACTGCCGCGTAGGCAGCTCAGAAAACCAGCGATTCCACCTGCCCCCGCAGCCACGCGTTCACTGCCGCGTAGGCAGCTCAGAAAACGTGAAATAACGAGATAGCGAGATAGCGAAAGTTCACTGCCGCGTAGGCAGCTCAGAAAGGCCGACTTCTGCCGCAGCAGCACCGAGTACTGTTCACTGCCGCGTAGGCAGCTCAGAAATGCCGCGTCCGCTACCTGCCGCCCCGGTGTCCGTTCACTGCCGCGTAGGCAGCTCAGAAAGGGGTGTTTGGCTTTGGTCATAGCGTCACCCGGTTCACTGCCGCGTAGGCAGCTCAGAAAAGCTGACGAGCCCGGCGCGCGCGAGCACATGCGTTCACTGCCGCGTAGGCAGCTCAGAAATGAAGCGCCGTCTCCCGTCTCCACCCCACACAGTTCACTGCCGCGTAGGCAGCTCAGAAAACGGTGTCGCAATGGCTCGCCGCGCTCGACAAGTTCACTGCCGCGTAGGCAGCTCAGAAAACAGTGTCGCGGTGGTTGAAGCTCCTTCAGACGTTCACTGCCGCGTAGGCAGCTCAGAAAATGACGACGATCGCGAAGCAACGAAGCAGCGCGTTCACTGCCGCGTAGGCAGCTCAGAAAACACGTGATGCACAGCCCCCGCGCCCGTTGGCGTTCACTGCCGCGTAGGCAGCTCAGAAAAGCGCGCGGAGTTGCGCGAGCGCGTCGTTGACGTTCACTGCCGCGTAGGCAGCTCAGAAAGAAAGGGCAGAGAGCAGAGACCACCATGACGAGTTCACTGCCGCGTAGGCAGCTCAGAAATAGCGGAATTACGCACTTAGCCCTTGCATTCCGTTCACTGCCGCGTAGGCAGCTCAGAAAGCCCTCGCTTTCATTAACCGCGCCATCCATGCGTTCACTGCCGCGTAGGCAGCTCAGAAATAGTCGAGCACGTATTGCCTCATCGAATGACCGTTCACTGCCGCGTAGGCAGCTCAGAAAAGCGGGTGCGACCAACACCACGACACCGCCGAGTTCACTGCCGCGTAGGCAGCTCAGAAATCGCGCTGAGCAGCTGCGAGCCGTTCGGACGAGTTCACTGCCGCGTAGGCAGCTCAGAAATTGTAGGCGGTCTGAATTCCAATGTTGCCGCCGTTCACTGCCGCGTAGGCAGCTCAGAAAGTCAGCGTGAGACCGGACGCGGCCACGTCGGTGTTCACTGCCGCGTAGGCAGCTCAGAAATTCGCCAGGCCGCCTCCGAAGTTCGTCACGCCGTTCACTGCCGCGTAGGCAGCTCAGAAATATCTGTCGGTCGATGCGCGTGGCCGG
>CAYJPQ010000020.1:51270-54249 GCA_964372085.1 uncultured Bifidobacteriaceae bacterium
GTTCACTGCCGCGTAGGCAGCTCAGAAATATCTGTCGGTCGATGCGCGTGGCCGGAACCAGTTCACTGCCGCGTAGGCAGCTCAGAAAGACCGGCCGCGGCACTTCGGCGTACTGCACGGGTTCACTGCCGCGTAGGCAGCTCAGAAAGTGTGGTAGTGGGTGCTCCCCTGCGTGTTGTCGTTCACTGCCGCGTAGGCAGCTCAGAAAAGATGACCGCCAGCGTCAGGCCTCTGAACTTAGTTCACTGCCGCGTAGGCAGCTCAGAAAAGACGCCGAAGAACTCCCGCACGCTGGGCGAAGTTCACTGCCGCGTAGGCAGCTCAGAAAGTGAGAGTGTTGGGGCCTGGCGTGCGGGCCGTGTTCACTGCCGCGTAGGCAGCTCAGAAATATTCCGCCCCGAGCACGCGCAAGCCGAAAAAGTTCACTGCCGCGTAGGCAGCTCAGACAAAGTGCTTAGCTGGCCGTCGTGATCTCATGGCGTTCACTGCCGCGTAGGCAGCTCAGAAACGCTGGGCTTTTGACAAGCGCGCGGCGCGGATGTTCACTGCCGCGTAGGCAGCTCAGAAAGCGCATCGAGCGCAGTGTGGAATCGAAGGATTGTTCACTGCCGCGTAGGCAGCTCAGAAACTCGACAAGTTCGCCCCCGACAAGTTCGCCCTGTTCACTGCCGCGTAGGCAGCTCAGAAAAAATCGGTGTGCGCATCCAGCAGGGGATGCGTGTTCACTGCCGCGTAGGCAGCTCAGAAATCGCGCTGAGCAGCTGCGAGCCGTTCGGACGAGTTCACTGCCGCGTAGGCAGCTCAGAAATATCTGTCGGTCGATGCGCGTGGCCGGAACCAGTTCACTGCCGCGTAGGCAGCTCAGAAAGACCGGCCGCGGCACTTCGGCGTACTGCACGGGTTCACTGCCGCGTAGGCAGCTCAGAAAGCAGTGGGGTATCAGTTCTACGCGGGGTTGGAGTTCACTGCCGCGTAGGCAGCTCAGAAAGATGGACGAACGCTCGTCTACGGCGTGCTCAAGTTCACTGCCGCGTAGGCAGCTCAGAAATTCTGCGCTTTTCCGGCCTAATTTGGCCACTTGTTCACTGCCGCGTAGGCAGCTCAGAAATCAAGGAAGGGACGACGGATGGCGCAGGGCTCGTTCACTGCCGCGTAGGCAGCTCAGAAATCAACCGTTGGCAGCGGCGAGTTCGAGCAGCCGTTCACTGCCGCGTAGGCAGCTCAGAAAGCGAGGGCGAGTGGCCCATCATCGCGAGTGCCGTTCACTGCCGCGTAGGCAGCTCAGAACACGCGGACCGTCATCTCTGCGTATTCCGGTCCATCGTGAACACTCATTCCGTTTCAACGTGAACACCGATTCCGCTGATGCTTGACACGGTCATCTTCTGCAGGGCCGGACTATACTCCCTGTTTGCACTCGTTGACCCACAAGCGAACCGTCGCTAGAGCACACGCATCGCAGTTGCGACCGAGGTGGTGAATGCGAAAGACATGGTCGGCGGCGGAGTTGGCGCGCGAAGAAGACACGAAGACCTTTTTCGCTGATTGGGACGGCAGTTATACGTCTGAACGCCAGGCTCTTCACGACCAGCTCGTGAAAGAAGAACTGGAAGGTCATTCCGGCCAATCGGCTCCATGCCTCGTTCTTTGCTCTGGAGGGGCTGGCGCAGGCAAATCAGATGCGGCAAGACAGGCGCGGGAGCTATTGGAGGATCCCGTCTACGTGAATACCGACGAAATGCGCGCCGCATTGCCAGAGTTTGCGCTGCTGGTGGTGGGCACGGATAAGGCGGCCCTGTTGCAGGAAGAAGCGAGCGACGTTCGCAACCAATTATTGGCAGAGGCTGTTGCTTCAAGAATGAACGTGATCTGGGATGCGCCAGGAAGTCCCAGCGTCGCAGCTCTCCTGGCGTTGGTCGAGGAGAGTGGTTACTCCGTGGCGATCGCCTACACGCACAGGCCGGTGGAGGAAGCAAGAGCTGCGGCCCGGCAGCGGGCAAGTCAATCCGCGAACCCCGCCGACCGACGCATTGTTCCGGATCACGTCATGGACGAATCCCACAGAAAAGCGCGCGCTGGGTTCAACTTGATGGCGAGGGTTCCCGGTCGCGAGGTCACTGTCTATGACAAAACCGGTAAGGCCAGAGGAGAGGTGGCGGACGTAATTTTCCATAGAGCTTTGAACGGCGACGTGACTACTTGCGATCCGGAGCGGGTCAAGCGTTTTGCTAAGGCGTCCTCACCAGAAATCGACGAAACACTCTTTTTGTCTTGAGCATAAGTCCAATTATTGCTAAGGTTTACGGACACCATAAAGAAAGGGTAAAATCAAAGTGAAGAAACAAATACCTCGCGATCAAGAGTGGCGAGACTATCAACCTGTTCTTGATCCTGATACCAGTATTGAGGAATTCAGAATTGCGATGAAGCGGGCGAAGGAGCGCGTCCAAGAGCGGCCACAAAAACCGGCGCGACCTGCCCTCTAAAACGAACTCGTGGTAGAATCTTAGGGGTGGTTCAGATGAAGAAGCATGAACTCCACGACCAAGAGTGGCGTGACTTTCAGCCTGTTCTTGATCCTGATAGCTCGGTCGAGGACTTTAGAGTTGCGCTTGAACGCGCCAAGGAGCGCGTAAAAGAGCGCGTGAAGGAACAGCAAGAGAGGAAACCCGCGGCAGTTGTCCGCCAACAATCGTAGCGTTCTCCCGCCTGTTTTCGGCCTCGTTCGTTTCAGTGGACGCAAGATTCTCCCGCCTCAGCGAACAATCGCGACATAGCTTTCGTGCGAGTTCACGCCGCAGTTTGCAGCGCCACACCATCCGCGCGATGCAGTTTCACTTAAATGACGGAGTCCGATCAAGCAGTCCACGGCGTGTCCTCCGCTGTGAGAATCGCATCAACGCAGTTGACCGGGCCGCCTGCTGCGGCCACGGTGGAAGACAGAACCGTGCTGCTGAAACACCCGTGTTTCGCAAACGG
>CAYJPQ010000021.1:0-16068 GCA_964372085.1 uncultured Bifidobacteriaceae bacterium
ATCGCCGAGGAAAGAGCGGTGGGACGCTGCGACCGGGCGGCGGCCAGTAGCCACGGTCGACGGGCGCGGTATGCCGCTCGATCGGAACGCCGATCTCGAGGTCCAGCGACACGATCAGGGTCGAGGCCGACCCCGGCTCTTCGATCACCGCGCGCGCCGCGCCTTGACGGCACTTGCTTGAAGGTGTGACAATGTCACACATGAAAGAGATCTCGATCCGGGAGCTGCACCGCAACACCGGAGCCTGGGTGCGCAGCGCCCGCAAGTTCGGGTCGATACTGGTGCGGGACCGGCGCATCCCGGTCGCGACGCTGACGCCCGTGACCGAGGAACCGGCCGTCAACCGGTTCGAGCGATGGAAGCCGCTGAGAAAATTCGCGGCGGCCCTCGATCGGCCGGTGGCCGGCACACCGGTCGAGGATCTGGTCAGCGACGATCGGGATCGCTGAGGCAGGCTGATCGTGGCGGCGACTGATGCCATCGTACCGGCCTACTTCGACTCGGCGCTGATCGCCAAGTTCTACCTCAACGAACCAGGCCGAGAAGCGGTCCGACGACTGGCACGACACGCCGGCATCGTCGTCAGTTCCGGCATCGCCGTCGCGGAGGTGTCCGCCGCATTTCATCGCAAGTTCCGCGAAGGGGCCGTGGATAGGACGGTCTTCAAGGGGCTGCAGGGTCAGTTCGAGCACGACGTGTCACAGGGACTCTGGAAGCTGGTGGGACCCACCGAGGCGCTGCTGCAGCAGGTCCATGCCCTGTTCCTTGGCCTCGACAAGTCCGTGTTCCTGCGATCGCTCGATGGCCTCCACCTGATCACCGCCAGGGCGGAGCGATTCGACCGCATCTACTCCAACGATCGACACCTCCTGGCGGCCAGCGCCAAGGTCGCGCTCACGGGCATCGACCCGACGGCCGTGCCAGGGGTGGTCTAGCGTCCTTCGAGTCTGGCCCGGAGGAACGCGATCGTCCGCTGGATCACCAGCCGCGAGCGATCGGTGTCATCCGAGATGTCGAATCCATGTCCGCCCGCGGGATGGTTGATCACCTCGATGTCGGCATTATGCCGCATCGCCGCACTCACGAACTCGTCCATCGGGCCGTTGATCTCCGGTCGATCCTGTCCCGCGCGTACCACAAGGATCGGGGGAGCCGGCCGGTCGCCCGGTTCGCGGGTCGCCAGGACCCGCAGCGGAGAGAACGCCTGCAGGACCGCATCCGTAACGGCGCCCGGCCGCGCACGCGCGAACTCGTCGAGACCCAGTGCCGCGTAGTAGGCCACGACGGCCCGGACGTGCGGCGGCGAGACCCGAAGCGCGTGCGTGAGCAGGAGACCGCTGCCCGAGAATGTCCACAACGCGACGCGATCGGGATCGACTCCCAGCGACCCGGCGCGATCTCGAACGTACTCCACCAGCGCGAGCAGGTCCGACTCCGCGTCGGGCAGGCTGTTGGCGCTCGTGTAGTACCGGTGGTTGAACGTCACGGCCACGAGACCCGACGCGGCCAGGAGCCGGCCGAGCGATCGGAACTGCCCCCACTCCTTGGGTTCGGTGAGCAGGTTGGCCGGCAGCCAACCGCCGTGGACGAGAACGACGACGGGAACACGCGCTCCCGTGGCGCGTCCACGCGGCGAGTAGACATCCATCTTCAACGCCGCCGGCCCCGCCTCCCGGTAGACGATGTCCGTCCGGACGGCGACCTGATCCATGCCGGGGACCGAATGGACGACCCGCTTGTCGCGGTCCTCCAGCACCCACGCCGGATCGACGCGCGGGACTTCCTGCGCACGGCTGGCGGGGAGCGCCACCACACAAACGACACAAAGTCCGAGCACTCCGGCGACCCAACTGCTGCGCACGTGTCTGCCTCCTGTCATAGGACGTTCGATCGGGCGGCGTGGCTCTACTGGTCTGCCTGCCAGGCCGTGAAGACGAGCAGGAACCCGCCAAGCAGACTGATGGCGATGATGAACGCAGCGGGCGCAGGACCGGTGCATGGTGACCTTCCCCCGCGCGCTCCTTCGGCAACAGTCCGCGCGAACGCGCAGCGCAGAATCTGCCCGATTGCCCTGTCGGTCCCGCGCTTGGAGCAGGCAGGCAACCCCAAGAAGGGGTCGCCTCCACCGGCGATCCTCAGGCAACCCTGAAGGGTTGCCTCCACCAATTCCTATCGAAACTGCCCCATCAGCTTCTGCAGCGCGTCGTTGCCCGGGCACAGCTGCTCGTGCGGCAGGTCGTGCAGCGGGCCCGGCACGGTGTCGTTCTGGTCGTGCACATCCTTCGAGTCGGGCGAGATGTACAGCAGGCCCGTCACCGTCTCCCCCGCCCGCTGGCGGTCGCGCACGTAGGCGTAGGCCGCGTCGCGGTTGGTGGGGTCGTAATCCTTCGCCACCTTCCGCAGCTGCACCCAGCTGCCGTCGTGCAGCATCACGTTCTGCACCGTGCCCTCGTCGTACTCCGCCGTGATCTCCTCGCGCGGCGGCACGAAATCCGCCTGCACCACCTCCACCTTGTGCTCGCGCGTGTGCGCGTAGCTCTTGGTGGAGCCCTCGTGGTCGTTGAAGGTCACGCACGGCGAAATCACGTCCACGAAGGCGAAGCCGCGGTGCGCTAGGGGCGTTAGCGCGGTGGCGATACCACCGGCGGCGCGTGGGTGAAGGCGCCGCGCGCGAAGTCCTTTTGCCAGCCGGCACGCAAGTCCAAGGGGTTGCCCGGACCAGCATCCTGGTATCTACCTGCCCAAGCGGCGCATCTGCGGCCAACCCCATCTCTGGACGGCAACACGACCGGGGCTCGTCTGGGGCGCGGTGCTCGCCAGGCCCCCGGGAGGCCTGACAGGGCCAACCCGGGCTGGGGTTGTGTGAACGCCCGGCCGACAACGTGCGATGCAGGGCCTTGCAAGTTCTTGGGTGAGCTTCGCCCAAGGTTCGATGCCTTCATCGGATCCAGAAGGATCAGCCGGGCCGTTTCGGGTTGATCGGTCAGAAACAGCGTTGCCGATCAAGACAAGGTCTGCTGTAGACTGATTTTCACGCTGAACACTTTGCTGCGCGGGGCGGGAGACTGCTTGCAGAAGGTCCCGGAGTTCATCAGCATTGGGCTCGGGCTGAAGCCCGACATCTGTCCCAGATATGCCCGGACGGTCAGACTGTCTTGGGTGCTGCTCGTGTACTGGCTTGCATTCGGCAGCGTGACGATACCGGCGCTAGTCGGCTATTTCGGGAGGATGGACATCAGCCTCGACGGCATCTATCGGGCCGTTCCCCTGAGTGACACCTCCTCGCTACCCGTCATTCCGCTGACCATCATCGACATCGACGAGCTCAGCTGGAATGCTTGGCAACGGCCGGCCGCAACGCCACGCGACGCACTGGCGAAGATCGTGCAGCGTGCCGTCGACGCCGGTGCCATGGCCATTGTCGTGGACATCGACCTCAGCGGCAGCGGGCATCCGGACCAGCAGCAGCCCGATGCATTCCATGCCTATTTGGAGGCCTATCCGCCGTATTTCCCGCCGCTGGTTTTTCCCAAGCGGCTGGTGACCGGCAGTAGTGGCCTGTTGCCCGCGCCCAGCAGCTTCGATGATCTCATTGGCGTGCGGGACAATCTTGCCTGGGCGGACGCCACGCTGGATTCCGACGGTGACGGGGTCATCCGCAACTGGTCACTGTGGCGGGAGGTCTGCAGCGACGAAGGCAAGACGGTCATCCTGCCTTCGATTCTGGCGCGGCTGTCGTCGATGATCGTGGTGCCTGCGGGGAAACCCGCCCTGCCGACACTCCCGCCTCCCAACCTGACCGGCAACTGCAGTGCCGAGCCTGCGGCGGCCAGCCCGCGAATTCTCTTCAAGCGCCTGCCGAATCGGGAACCGCTCACCGGATCGGGCAATGTGCAGTCAAGCGACCGTCTTGCCGTAGTACCCGCGAGACTGGTCGTGAATGACGACATTGCCCGCGATGACGCGGCATTGTTCGGAGGCCGCGTCGTATTCGTGGGCGCATCGCATCTTGCGTCGCGAGATTTCCATCGCACCACCCATGGCGATCTGCCGGGCGTTGAAATCCTGGCCCAACAGGTGCATCTTGCGCCGCTGGCCAACCTAACTTCGGTCGGCAGTGGGCTGGGAATCAAGATCGGGGTGGGCCTGCTGTTCTCACTGCTGGTGGCAATCGAAGTGTTCTTGAAGCGCGGACAGGCCCTGTTGCAGGTGCTGGTCTTGGTGGTGGCCGGCTGGGTCGGCGTCGGAATTCTGCGCAGTCTCGTCACCTATGAGGTGATCGCCAACGCCGTCGTGCTGATGATTGCGCTGGTGGGCCTGCGGGCGGTGTTCGAGCTCGTCGAGGACTCTCGACACAGAACACCCGACTCCCCCTTCCTGCTGGACTCGCGGCCGTGGCGAAAGGTACCGTGAGCCATGTTGAAATTGCGCATCCGCCTTGGAGCAGTGGTGGCAGGCCCGTTGCTCGCCATGGTGGCCGGCGCACAGGGGCGGAACGAGTCCGTAGCCATCGTCGCTGACTACCAGCCCGCCAGCGCGCGATTGTCGATCAGCCGTGCGGGGCAGCCCGTGCCGCTGACCATCGGAACGCAGGTGTTCCCGGACGACACCGTGGAGCTTTCCGCCGGCAATCAGGTGATGGTGACCACTGCGGACGGCACGGTGGCGCAGATCGCCGGCCCGGGAAAGAACCTCCGCCTGGCGCCCGCCTCCGCCCGGAGCCTCGGCGTCCTGTCCGGGGTGCTGGCAAGCCTGCAGGGATACTTCGGCGAGCCGTATCGCGCCAAGCGCATTGCTGCGGCACAAGGCAGCGAGGACTGCGTCGGTCGCAGAGCGATCGAAGTTCCCCTTTTTGGCGCCAGCGCTGCCATCGTGGCTGGCACGCGCGACCTGCGCTTTGCCTGGGCTGGCGGCTGCGGCCCCTTTACGATAACTGTGCGCGACGCTGCCTCACGCGAACTCGCACGCGTTGAAACCAGCAGCCGGACCGCACGTTTCCGAGAACTGGCGTTGTCGCCCGGCCGCGTGGTGATCGAGATCCGGGACAAGCAACAGACCCTGCAGGTCGAACTTCAAGCCGCAGCCGCACACCCCGCCTTCCCTCCCGAACTCGCGACAGAGGCGGGACCCCTGGCTGTTCTGGGCAAGGCCCACTGGCTCGCCGGGCAGGATGCCGGCCGCTGGAAATTCGAAAGCTTCGAGCTGCTCGCGCCGCTGATCCGCGCCGGCGATCCCCTGGCCAGCAATTATGGTGATGTGCTGATGTGGGGCGCCGGAGGCCCGGGTCCGTAAGATTCTGGACGGCGCTACTGCGACTGCAGTGTCGAGCGTCCCGAGCCGATCAGCACGAAGGGCCCCCAGTACGCCGGATGTGCCTCCAGTGCCGTGTGCGCATTGGCGCGCAGCCCCTGGATGGACTTCTGGAGCGAGGCATCCACGGCTCTGCCGTCCGTAGTGGTGTATCGAATCACGCCGGCCGTGAGCTCACTGGCTGCGCCCACCAGCACCGGCCAGTGACTGACTGCGAGGTTGCGCGCGCCGGCTGCGCTGAAAGCTGCGGCCAGACCGAAATAGGGTTCCTCTTCCAGGCCACCGCGGCTGCCACTGCGGGCCGTATTACACGCGGACAGCACGACCAGGTCGGCATCGAGCTTCAGCCGTGAGATTTCGGGAGTGGTCAGCAGCGAATCGCGGCACTCACCCGTGGCGATTGCAGGTTCCGACAGCAGCAGTGATGCATAAGGGCCAATGCCGCAGCGGGACATCTCTCCGGCCAGAAAGCCATGCGTTGCCAACACCAGCACGCGGTACCCAGTCAGGTCGGCTTCTATCAACCGCTTCTTGGTCGCATCCGGGCCCAGCCACAGTGTGGAGCTGCCCGGCCCCATACTGCGCTCGATGGCCCTGAGAGTCGCCACGGTCTCAGCGAGTTTGGGAAGGTCTGACAGGGCGACCTGTTGGTCTGCGCCACCCGCCAGTTCGATTGAGCGAGCGAATGTGTTGCCGGACACCTCCACCTTCGACAACTGCGTGCCGCCGATTCCCAGGAACTTCGGCGTGGCCGCCAGGGTGGCGGCACCGGCTTTGCGCGAAGGATTGAGTGCCAGCTGATAGATCGACAGCTCCGGCATGCTGATCAGCGGGAACTCATTCGCCAGGAAGGCTGCCGACTTGAAATCCTGCGCCGTCTCGAGCTGCGGCCTGGCAGGCGCGCGAGTCAGCATGATCGCCGGCGGAATCAGCGCTAGGGCCTTGTCGCCATACCAGTAGACCCGGGTGCTGCCCTTCAGGTCAGCCATCACGGGGCCGAAGGTCATTTCGAACAGTCGCCAGGCAGCCTCGGCATCATAGGGAATTCGCTCCCGCAGCGGACTCTTCACGGCCTGTTCGACGCTGTCTCGCACGCGCGTCACCAGCTGCTGCACCGCTCCGGTCGGGCCTGCGCGCATTACCAGCTGTGCGCCGCTGGCGGTCACCACCCACACAAACAGCGCGTCGTTGCCCAGGTGGGTAGCGACAATCGCATCCTTCGGGCCCATGAACTTGCGGAATCCGGCGAGCTGCACGGGAGCGCCCAGCACAAACGTGCCCAGCTGCGGGTACTGTCTGTAGAGCTGCGCGGCAAACTGCTCGCGATTCTCGAACACGTCGCTTCGCGTAAGGGCGATGGCGGTGAACGACGCGTCGAGCGTGAACCTAGCCTGCACCGGCGAGAGATGGCGGTTGCCCGCATCGAGCACCCGCAGCTGGGGTTCCAGGAAACTGGCGGGATTCTCGATGACCCGCATGTTCCAGGTCAGGGAATTCGCCGTCGTGCCCTCGCGGTTGAGCCCCATCAGGCCACTGGTGGCAACGGCTGCGGCACCATTGTGCGATGCCAGTTGGGCCAGTTGCAGGGTCTTTTCGATGATTTCGCCGCGCTCCTGCCGCACGTAAGGCAGCAACCGCGCCAGCGTCCGGATGGTGCTGGAATACCGGCTTCGCATGATCAGGCGCGCGCGCTTGTTGACTAGCACCGGGGTGGTGAGGTGTCGCTTAACCGAGCTGTCGGCGAGGGCCAGGTACTCGCGGGCCATGCGTGACGCATAGCCAGGATCATTGCGCGTCAGATCAGCCAGGTGATCCGGAGCATATTCATGCCCCTGTTGTTCGCGCAGTGCGCGCCGCAGCGAGGTGAGGCTGATGCGATAGTCCCCGATCTCCGTGGCGGCGGCGCCCTCGAACCGCGAGCCGTTGGCGATCTGGCGGTTGAGTTCGGCGGTGCTGATCCCCTGCCGGAACCGGGCGTCACTGATGAAGCGCGCGACCACGCTGTGCGCACCCCGCGACAGCCGGTGCAGGACTTCAAAATTGGCTACCGAATCCGCAGGATGCGGCGGCTGGAGATTGCCGGCGAACAGCGCCTCGAG
This sequence comes from uncultured Bifidobacteriaceae bacterium, assembly GCA_964372085.1. Taxonomy (GTDB): domain Bacteria; phylum Acidobacteriota; class Vicinamibacteria; order Vicinamibacterales; family UBA2999; genus 12-FULL-67-14b. The sequence goes on from CAYJPQ010000021.1 coordinate 7,410, forward strand.
AGCGCTGGCATCCTCCGGCTTGCCGAGCGCCGTGAAATAGTCGAACAGCACGGGATAGGCACGCCAGCGCTGCGCATGCGACGGCGTGGTTTGCGGGTCTGGCTGCGCTGCTGCCAGCGCCAGCTGGTAGGCACGGTCGCGATCGCCGAGTTCGAGCAGCCCTCTCGCCGAGGCGATCCACATGCGTTGCGCGCGGTCTGCGTCCCTCTGATCCCGATAGTGGTTGGCGCGCTGGAGGGCAGCCGTTACCAGCGCCAGCAGCTCGTTGTTCACGCGCGCATCGGCGCGCACATCGCGCAGCGCCAGCAGCAGTGGCCAGTCTTCCACTGCCTGCTCATGCCTCATGCTGCCGTAGGTCGCAACCAGACGCTGCAACGTCGACCGGAGCAACGCTTCCTGATCCGATCCGATCAGCGACTCGACGGCCTGCAGCCACGCACAGCGGTGAATCTGACGAAACAGAAGATCGTTGCTGCTGTCCGGATCGCCCTGACTGGTGTAATGGATGATCCGGCCCAGCACATCGCGGCGGACATTCTGGTCGTCCACCTCATCGGCAAGGCTGGCAACCGCCTGCAGCAAGGTCAGGTAGCGGAAGTGGAAGTCGTGGGTGCCGGCGCGCGCCGCGCTGAAGTAACGCTGCTGGCCGGCGTGATCAGTCGCTGGCAGCCAGACGGCCCCGAGCGCGGCCCGTTCCCCAGGTGTGGCGAAGGTGGTGCAGGTCAGCCAGCCCTGCACGGACTCGAAGTAAGTCTCGGCCGCAGCATCAGGTGCAGAGGCCAGCGCCGCAGTGCAGCACCAGACGATGAGCAGACGTTGCCGGAGAATTTGCTTCACCTCGCCTCCCTGGCCGACCATTAGTCTAGTGAAGATTCTGCTGGCAGCGATGCCATCTTCCGTGCCCGGCAGTTCACAAATTTGCCCTGAGCCTTAGGATTTCAGCGGCCTAATGGCGTAGGTAGGCGACCGTTGCCCGAATTGCGGCCGTCTGCACTGCGGCAGCGTACTGACACGCAACGGTCGAAAGTCAGGCGGAGACTGTGGTATGGTCGCCATCTCGTCGGTAGCCCCTGTCAGAGTTGCTGGCCCATGCCCAAACTCGCCTGCCTCACGGTCGCGCTGCTCGCGGTAACTTCGTGTTCGGGTGGGACACCTGCTGGACCGAACGAGCCCGTTTCGCCGACAGCGCCGACGACCACGTCGCCGACCGGGTCGGACCAGCCCGTCGGAGCATCCACGGTCACAGGTGTGGTCACCGATAACTGGACCAGCGAAGGGGTTGAAGGAGCGACCGTCTCTGTTACCGATGGCGTGAACACGGGAAGGGTCGCCACGACCGACAGGGCGGGACGATACACCCTGCTAGGACTGGTGCCTGGACGCATGACCCTCACTGCGTCTAGGAATCTTCCAGGATCGGAGTTGACGACGAGTGCATACGACTCGTTTTCGCAGGTGTTCGACCTGTACTACCTCAGTCAGACGGTGGATCTCGTCCTGTGGCGAAAGTGTGTCTTCAAGGTTCATATGGATGGAAATGAGGGGCACATCCAGCTTCCGCGTGGTCTGCTGCTTCAAAGCCAAAGCCCATTTCAGTCAACAGAGACCGTCCGTACCGTGAACCTGCGTCTGGTCGCAGAAGACATGAGTCCATCCTGCAAGTGGACCTTCACCAGCAGTGAGCCATGGGCAACGCTGACCCCAACCTCGGGCACCGCCGCTACGGCGGCAACTCTCCATGTTCAGCTGTCGCCGGTTCCTGAGCGCTGCGTATCAATGTTGATCGGCGGGGCGAGGTTGGACATGTACAACTCGGGCATCCACCCCCCGGGTTATCCACCAACTGATGGGTCTGGGCGATTCTGTGAGTCGTACTTCGCCAGATTTGGTCCCGTCTCGGACTCCTATTTCAGACGCTAGCAGCTCAGACCGGACCAGTTGAGATACTCAAGCTACTTCGAACGACGATAGACCGTATTAGTGGCCTCAACTGTTAACGGAATGGCCGTTCTCGGAAAGGGCGGGCGAGGGAATCTCGTGACTTGGTGATGTGTTGATTTGGTGATCTGGGGTAGGGATTTGGTGATTGGGTGTTCGCGATCGTGGTGCTGCGATCACAGGATCCCGAATCATCAAGTCACCAGATCCCGAAATCCCCACTCTCAAATCGTAGAATCACCAAATCACGAGATCACCAACTCACCCATCACCGAAACTGCCCCATCAACTTCTGCAGGGCATCGTTCCCCGGGCACAGCTGGTCGTGCGGCAGGTTGTAGAGCGAGCCGGGCACGGTGTCGTTCTGGTCGTGCACGTCCTTCGAGTCGGGCGAGATGTACAGCAGGCCCGTCACCGTCTCCCCCGCCCGCTGGCGGTCGCGCACGTAGGCGTAGGCCGCGTCGCGGTTGGTGGGGTCGTAATCCTTCGCCACCTTCCGCAGCTGCACCCAGCTGCCGTCGTGCAGCATCACGTTCTGCACCGTGCCCTCGTCGTACTCCGCCGTGATCTCCTCGCGGGGCGGCACGAAGTCGGCCTGCACCACCTCCACCGTGTGCTCGCGCGTGTACGCGTAGCTCTTGGTGGAGCCCTCGTGGTCGTTGAACGTCACGCACGGCGAGATCACGTCCACGAAGGCGAAGCCGCGGTGCCGGATGCCCGCCTTCAGGATGGGAACGAGCTGCTCCTTGTCGCCCGAGAAGCTTCGGGCCACGAACGTGGCACCCAGCGTGAGGGCGAGCAGCACGCCGTCGATGGCCTCCATCGTGTTGGCCTCGCCCTTCTTGCTGGTGGAGCCGGGGTCGGCCGACGCCGAGAACTGCCCCTTGGTGAGGCCGTACACGCCGTTGTTCTCGAGCACGTAGAGCATGTTCAGGTTGCGGCGGACGGCGTGGCACAGCTGCCCCAGGCCAATCGACAGCGAGTCGCCGTCACCAGACACGCCAATCATGATGAGGTCGCCGTTGGCGGCATTCGCGCCCGTGGCCACCGCCGGCATGCGCCCGTGCACGCTGTTGAAGCCGTGCGCCTCGCGCAGGAAGTAGGCCGGCGTCTTCGACGAGCAACCGATGCCCGACATCTTCGCCACCGTGTGGGGGGCGATGTCGAGCTCCCAGAACGTGTGGATGATGGCCGCCGTGATCGAGTCGTGCCCGCACCCCGCGCACAGCGTGGTGATGGCCCCCTCGTAGTCACGCCGGGTGAGCCCGATCGCGTTCTTCTTGAGCGACGGGTGGTGAACCTTGGGTTTCGCGATGTACGTCATGCCGCCTTCTCCAGCTTCGCCTTCACGCCGCTCACCACGTGGTGCGCGCTCATGGAAAAGCCCGCGTAGTAGCGCACCGATTCCATCTTCGCCACCGGCACGCCGGTGTCGAGCATCAGCAGGCTCCTGAGCTGCGCGTCGCGGTTCTGCTCCACGATGAAGTTCACCTCGTGCTGCTCCAGGAACTGCCGCACCTCGTCGCCGAACGGGAAGCCGCGCACCCGCATGTAGTCGAGCGCGATGCCCTCCTTGGCCAGCAGATCCTGCGCCTCCATGCAGGCGGCATGGCAGCTGCCCACCGTGACGAGGCCCATCGTGGCGCCCTTGGCGCGCGTGACGACCGGCGGCGGCACGGCCCTGGCCGCGCCCTGCACCTTGCGGTTGATGCGGTCGAGCACTTCCTGGTACTCGTCGCCGTCCTCGGTGTAGGCGCCATGCTTGTTGTGGCCCGATCCGCGGGTGAAGTACGAGCCCTTGGGGTGCACGCCCGGCAGGGTGCGATAGGGGATGCCGTCACCGTCCACGTCGAGGTAGCGCCAGAAGCCCTTCGCCCTCTCCAGCTCCGCGGCCGACAGCACCTTCCCCCGATCGGGCCGGTACCCATCGTCCCACTCCAGCTTCGGCACCATCCAGTCGTTCATGCCGATGTCGAGGTCGCTGACCAGGAACACGGGCGTCTGGAAGCGCTCGGCCAGGTCGAAGGCCTTGACCGACATCTCGAAGGCTTCCTTCGGGTCCGACGGGTAGAGGCAGATGTGCCGCGTGTCGCCGTGCGAGGCGTAGGCGCACAGCATCAGGTCGCCCTGCTGGGTGCGCGTGGGCATGCCCGTGGAGGGGCCCGTGCGCTGCACGTCCACGATCACCGCGGGAACCTCGGCGTAGTAGGCCAGGCCGATGAACTCGTTCATCAGCGAGATGCCGGGACCCGAGGTGGGGGTGAACGCCCGCGCGCCCGCCCACGAGGCGCCAATCACCATGCCCACCGCGGCCAGCTCGTCCTCGGCCTGCAGGATGGCGTAGCGGTTCTTCCCGGTCCCAGGATCGCGGCGATACTTCTTGCAGAAGCTCTTGAACGCCTCCATCACCGACGTGGCCGGCGTGATGGGATACCACGCGCCGACCGTGGCGCCGGCATAGATCGCGCCCAGCGCCGTGGCCGTGTTCCCGTCGATGAGGATGCTGTCCTTCGTGGCATCCATCGCTTCCAGGTGGATCGGCAGCGGGCAGTCGAAGTGCTGGCGCGCGTACTCGTAGCCGAGCGCGATGGCCTTCTCGTTGGAGTCGAGCAGCGCCTTCTTGGCGGCGTACTTCTCCCTGGTGAGCGCGGCAATCACCTCGGTGTCCATGCCGATCAGCGCGGCCAGCGCCCCGGCATAGGCGATGTTCTTCGTCAGGATGCGCTCGCGCACGCCCTTGAAGTGCGCGTTGCACATCTCGGCCAGCGGCACGCCCAGGTAGGTGACGTCGGGCCGCATCAGCTTGTCGTCGAGCGGCCACGTGGAGTCGTACATCAGCCAGCCGCCCGACCGCACCTCGGCCACGTCCTTCGCGTAGGTGGCGGCGTTGAGCGCCACCATCAGGTCGAAGTGCGGCGTCCGCGCGGTGTAGCCGTGCTTGCTGACGCGAATCTCGTACCAGGCGGGCAGCCCCTGGATGTTGGAGGGGAACACGTTCTTCCCCGTCACCGGCACGCCCATCCGGAAGATGGCCTGCATGATGAGGCCGTTGGCGCTGGCCGACCCGGTGCCGTTGGTGGTGGCGATCTTGAACGCGAAATCGTTGATGCGACTCATATGAAGACTCTGAGAAGGAGAGCCGGGACTTCAGTCCCGGCGGCGTGGCCGGGGCTGAAGCCCCGGCCCTCCAAAGTTCACCTGCCCACCGCCTCGAGCGGAATGAAAGCGGTGTCGGCGTGCGGGTGGTTGAGGACGAACTTCCGCATGTCCCAGGCGTAGGTCGGGCAGCGCTCGGCGCACAGGCCGCAGTGCAGGCACACGTTCTCGTCCTTCACCATCAGGCGGCCCGTCTGCTTGAGGGGGCCCGACTGGAAGACGGCCTGGTCGAGGTTCTCGGCCGGCGCCGTCAGCCGCGTGCGCAGCTCGGCCTCGGTGTCGGCCGCGGGCGTGATGGTGAGGCAGTCCACCGGGCAGATGTCGATGCACGCGTCGCACTCGATGCACAGCGCATCGGTGAAGTGCGTCTGCACGTCGCAGTTCAGGCACCGCTCCACTTCGGCCCTGGTCTGCTCCGGCGTGAAGCCCTCTTCCACTTCCACCGTCATCTTCGCGAAGCGGACGGGCAGGTCCACGTGCGTCATTTTCTGGCGGATCGACGGGTCGTAGTTGTTGCTGTACGCCCACTCGTGCAGGCCCATCTTGGTGCTCGTAAGCGTCTGGCCCTGCGGCGGGCGTTCGGCCACAGGACGGCCCTCGCAGTACTGGTGGATGGAGATGGCCGCCTGGTGGCCGTGCTCCACGGCCCAGATGATGTTGGCCGGGCCGAAGGCCGCGTCGCCGCCGAAGAACACGCCCGGGCGCGTGGACATGTGCGTGACCTTGTCCACGACCGGCATGTCCCGCTTCTTGTCGAACTCGAGGCCCATGTCGCGCTCGATCCAGGGGAACGCGTTCTCCTGGCCGATGGCCAGCACCACCGCGTCGCACGGCAGCGTCACGCGTCCCGCCGGTTCCTGCACCAGCTTGCCGTTCACCTCCTGCGAGGTGAACTGGTCGAACTCCATCCCGGTCAGCGTCCCGCCCTCGATGACGAAGCGCACGGGCGACAGGTTCTCCATGATGGCGACGTGCTCTTCCTCGGCGTCCTCCAGCTCCCAGGGCGACGCCTTGAAGTACTTCCGCGTCTTGCGCGAGATCACCTTCACGTCCTCGGCGCCCAGGCGCTTGGCCGATCGGCAGCAGTCCATCGCCGTGTTGCCCACGCCGATGATGAGCACGCGCTTGCCCACTGAGTTGATGTGGCCGAAGTGGATCGACTCGAGCCACTCGATGCCGATGAAGATCTGGTCGCTTTCGCGCCGCCCCGGCAGGTCCAGCTCCTTGCCCCTGGGCGCGCCGCTGCCCACGTACACGGCATCGAAGGCCTTCGACTCCACCAGCGCCTTCAGGCTGGTGACCGGCGTGTTGTACTTCATCTCCACGCCCATGCCGACGATGTAGCCGATCTCCTCGTCCAGCACCTGCTCGGGCAGGCGGAACGCGGGGATGTTGATGCGCATCAGCCCGCCGGGCCGCGGCCCCTTCTCGAACACCGTGCACTGGTAGCCGAGCGGCATCAGGTCGTTGGCCACGGTGAGCGACGAGGGCCCCGCGCCGATGATGGCCACCTTCTTCCCGTTCTTCTCCCTGGGGGCCTTGGGAATCCGCGCGCTGACGTCGTCCTTGTGATCCGCCGCCACGCGCTTGAGGCGGCAGATGGCCACGGGCTTGCCGTCCACGCGCCCGCGCCGGCACGCCGGCTCGCACGGCCGGTCGCACGTCCGGCCCAGGATGCCCGGGAACACGTTCGACTCGCGATTCAGGATGTAGGCGTCATCGAACCGACCCTGCGCAATCAACCGGATGTACTCGGGCACGTTAGTGTGCGACGGGCACGCATACTGGCAGTCGACAACCTTGTGGTAATAGTTCGGGTCCGAGACGTCCGTACGAGACATATCTGGCAATTATATGTGGGCTTGGGGCTTGGGGCTTGGGGCCTAGGGTGCGGGGTCGGGCGTTCGTGCTGGCGCCGCAGGGCTGCCCGACTCCATGAAGTGGGGGCGGCCAGCCTCCGACACCAATCCCTTGGCGAAGCGCTCGTCGGGCACCCGGCTGGTGACGGTGGGCACGGTGAACCAGTCGGCTTGCAGGCGGTCGGCCCGGAGGTCGACCACCACGTAGCCGCGGTCGGCGTCCACCCATCGCAGGTGCGGGCGGGCCTTGAGCACGAAGTCCTTCCGCTCGCGGAGCACGTCGCCCACCCCGAAGCCATTGGGCGAGGTCACGGCAGGCGTCACGATCTCCAGGCCCACCGCGCCACGGCCGGTGGCCGGGTCGTAGGCGTTGCCCGCGTAGGGGTCGCGCACCAGGTCGTAGGCCCACGACGAGTGCACGTCGCCGGTCAGCACTACGAAGTTGCGGGCCCTGGCGGCCTCCACCGCGTCGAGCACGCGGTCGCGCGCCGCGCGGTAGCCGTCCCAGTTGTCGCCGCTGGTGGAGGGTGTTCCCTTGGCCGACTGCGGCGAGAACATCACCTGCTGGCCGAGTACCTGCCACCGGGTGCCGGCGCGGGCCGACTCGCGCAACTCTCCGGCCAGCCACTGCTCCTGTGCCAGGCCCAGGACGCTGCGCCGCGGGTCGTCCACGGCCGCCACGTCCTTGGGCGCCACCTGCTCGTCACGGCCGGTGATGCGGGTGTCGAGCATCATCAGGTCGGCCAGGTCGCCGAAACGGAACGTCCGGTAGATGCGCATCTCGCGGTCGCCGCCCGTTTCCCGGATGGGCAGCCACTCCAGGTAGGCGCGGGCCGCCGCTGCGCGCCGCGTGATCCACTCGCCTTCCGTGGCCGGCGTGTGATTCTGGGCGCCACCGCTCCACGTGTTGTTGGCGAACTCGTGGTCGTCCCACACCACGATGAAGGGGTGCTGGCGATGGGCCTCCTGCAGGTCCGCATCCTCGCGGTACTGCGCGTAGCGCGTGCGGTAGTCCTCGAGCGTGACGATCTCCTTGTTGGGCCTCGGGATGCGCCCCAAGGCCGTCCCGTCGCCCTCCGGGCGGTTGCCATAGCTGTTGTTGGCGTACTCGTAGATGTAGTCGCCGAGGTGCAGCACCGCGTCGAGGTCGGCGCGCGCCGCCACGCGGGCATACACGTTGAAGAACCCGAACGGCAGGTTCGAGCACGACACGACGGCTAGCCGCGTGGGCGTGAGGCCGGTGAGCGACGTCGTGCGCGTGCGGCCGATGGGCGATTGCTCGCCGAGCGCCTCGAATCGGTAGTAGTAGGTGGTGGCGGCGTCGAGCCCCGACACGTCCATCTTCACCGTGAAGTCGCGCGCGGGCGTGGCGGGCGCCTCGCCGCGTGCCACCACGCGGCGCAGCTGCGGGTCGCGGGCGATCACCCACGAGGTGTTCGCCGGCGCGAGGGTCGCCCTGGGCGTCACCCGCGTCCACAGGATCACCCGGTCGTGCAGCGGATCGCCGCTGGCGACGCCGTGGCGGAACACCGGGTTACCCGGCCCCGCCGCCGGCGCCAGCTGCTGCCCGAGCCCCACGAGCGGCAACGCCCCAAGGGCCAGGCCGGTGGTGGAGAGAAACTCGCGTCGTGTCTTCATGGTTGCCCTTGCGGCCGGGACTGAAGTCCCGGCCCTCCGTGCATGATGCGTGGGACTGAAGTCCCGGC
>CAYJPQ010000021.1:16168-47693 GCA_964372085.1 uncultured Bifidobacteriaceae bacterium
GCCGGGACTGAAGTCCCGGCCCTCCGTGCATGATGCGTGGGACTGAAGTCCCGGCCCTCCGTGCATGATGCGTGGGACTGAAGTCCCGGCTCTCCGTGCATGATACGGCCGGGACTGGAACCAGGTCGGCCACGGCGCTGGGTACGGTACTCTAAAACCCTTCCCATGACCGAGCCTCTTGCCCCGCTGGCCTATCCCGTCCCCCTCACCGCGTATGCCGACCCCGTGGGGGGCTCGGTGCTCCAGGTGCTGCTATCACGCCTCGAGCAGGTGCCGTTCAACGCCATCGCCACGGGCATCTTCCTGCTGGCCGTGATGCACACCTTCGTGTGCACGCGCTTCCGCCACATGGCGCACCAGGTGCAGCACCACTGGGACGAGCAGAGCGACGCACGGGGCGTGCCCCGCACCCCGAGCTTCAAGGCCGAGATGCTCCATTTCCTCGGCGAGGTGGAAGTGGTGTTCGGCATCTGGGCGGTGGTGCTGATGGGGGCGCTCACCGCGTGGTTCGACTGGCACACGGCCCAGAGCTACCTCTCGCAGTCGGTCACCTACACGGAGCCGGTGTTCGTCGTGGTCATCATGGCCATCGCGGCCACGCGCCCCGTGATTGGCTTCGCCGAGGCCGCGATGCGCCGCATCGCCAACCTGGGCGGCGGCACGCCGGCAGCCTGGTGGCTCACCATCCTCACCGTGGGCCCCATCCTCGGATCGCTCATCACCGAGCCGGCGGCCATGACCATCTCGGCGCTGCTGCTCGGCCGCCAGTTCTACGACCTGGGCCCGAGCAACCGGCTCAAGTACGCCACGCTCGGGCTCCTGTTCGTGCACGTGTCCATCGGCGGCACGCTCACCCATTTCGCGGCGCCGCCGGTGCTGATGGTGGCGCGGCCGTGGGAATGGACCACCAATTTCATGCTGCTGCACTTCGGCTGGAAGGCCGTGACCTCCGTGGTGATCGGCAACCTGCTCTACTTCGCCATCTTCCACAAGGAACTGCGCGCCCTCGGCGCGGTCACCCCGGTGCCCGACGAAGACCTTGCCGCCCCCGGGCCCGCCGTTCCCGGCTGGATCGTCGGCGTGCACGTCGCGTTCCTGGCGTTCGTCGTCACGCAGTCGCACTACCCGGTGCTCTTCGTGGGCGCGTTCCTGTTCTTCCTGGGGTTCATCAAGGCCACCGAACCGTACCAGTCGGTGATGGACCTCAAGTCGCCGCTGCTGGTGGGCTTCTTCCTGGCCGGCCTCGTCACCCACGGCGCGCTGCAGGGCTGGTGGATTGCGCCCGTGCTGGGCAGCCTCACCGCGGTGCCGCTCTTCGGCAGCGCCGCGGTGCTCACGGCGTTCAACGACAACGCCCTCATCACCTACCTGGCCACCCTCGTGCCCGACCTGAGCGAATCGCTGAAGTACGCCGTGGTGGCCGGCGCGGTCACCGGCGGCGGGCTCACGGTGATCGCCAACGCGCCCAACCCGGCCGGCCAGTCGCTGCTCTCCAAGTATTTCGTGGACGGCGTCTCGCCGCTGGGCCTGGTGCTGGGCGCGCTGGTGCCCACGCTGATTGCCGCCGCGGCGTTCCTGGGGATGTAGGAAGGCTTGTCCCGCCGAAGCCTTGGCGGAGGCGGAGGGCTTGGGGCTTGGGGCTTGAGGCGCAATCCACACCGCGAAGCCGCGGAAGAGCGCCGGCAAGACGAGCACCATCGCCACCAGGGCGGTGGTGCCCCCGGCAAAGCGCAGGGCCGACGAGGACTGCAGCACGAAGAAGAGGACCAGGAGCGCCACGATCTCGGTGGCAATGGTCTTGGAGCGCACCCAGAAGATCTGGTCGCGCGGCAGGCGCGGCCGGCTCCCGGCTCCCGGCTCCCGCCCACTATAATCTCGCGAGTGCCTGTCACCCTCGGATCATCGCGCCTCCTCCAGTCGGCCCGCCTCCACGGCCGCCGGGTGGGCATTGTCTCGAACCCCGCGTCGGTGGATCAACGCCTGCGGCACGTCGTGGACCTGCTGCTGGCCGACCCCGGCGTGCAGGTGGGCGCCATCTTCGGCCCGCAGCACGGCTTCCGATCGGACGTGCAAGACAACATGATCGAGACGCCGCACGCCACCGACCCGCTGCGCAAGGTGCCGGTGTACTCGCTCTACAGCGAGACGCGCGAGCCCACCGCCGAGATGCTGCGCGGCCTCGACGCGGTGGTGATCGACCTGCAGGACATCGGCGCGCGCATCTACACCTACATCTACACGATGGCCAACTGCCTGCGCGCGTGCGCGCGGCACGGCGTGGAGGCGATCGTGTGCGATCGGCCCAACCCCATCGGGGGCGCCGACGTCGAGGGGCCGATGCTGGAGGCGGGCCTCGAGTCGTTCGTGGGCCAGTTCCCCATCCCGATGCGCCACGGCATGACCATCGGCGAGCTGGCGCGGCTGTTCAACGAGCACTTCGGCATCGGGGCCAGGCTCGACGTGGTGGGTCTCGAGGGCTGGCGGCGGTCGATGTACGCGGACGAGGCCGGCGTCCCCTGGGTGATGCCCTCGCCCAACATCCCCACCCTCGACAGCGCCATCGCCTATCCGGGCACGGTGCTCTTCGAGGGCACCAACGCATCGGAGGGCCGCGGCACGACGCGGCCGTTCGAGCTGATTGGCGCGCCATGGGTGATGGCCGAGCGGTTTGCCGGGGCCATGAACGCGCGGGCGTTGCCGGGCGTGCTCTTCCGGCCAGCCGTGTTCGAGCCCACGTTTCAGAAGCACGCGCGCACGACGTGCGGCGGCTGCCAGATCCACGTCACCGATCGCCGCGCCTTCAAGCCCGTGCTCACCGGCGTGGCGCTCATCGACGAGGTGCGCGCGGCCGACCCGGGCGCGTTTGCCTGGCGGCGCCCGCCGTACGAATACGAGCACGACAAGGAGCCCATCGACATCCTGGCCGGCTCGCCGGCACTGCGCACGGCCATCGATGCGGGCGTGCGCGCCGAGGCGCTGGCGCCTCACTGGGAGCGCGAGATGGAGCCGTTCCTGGCGCTGCGGCGCCGCTTCCTCCGGTACGACTGAGCCATGCCCGACAAGTCTGTTCTCAGCGTCTCGCACACCCAGCTCGTGCTGGCGCCGCCGGCGCGGGTGCTGAGCGCGTTCTTCGATGCCAGGGACCTGGCCGAGTGGTGGCAGGTGGCGCGCTCGTTCAGCGTCCGCCGGCCGCTCGGGCCCTACGCCATCGAGTGGGAGCCCACCGACTTCACGGACGAGGTGCTGGGCCGCCTGGGCGGCGCCTTTCACGGCACGCTCATCGACTACCGCGAGTCGGGCGCCTTCTTCATCGCCGACGCGTACTGGCAGCCGCCCGACGGCGACCCCATCGGCCCCATGGCCGTGGAGGTGCACTGCCGTCCGCACGGCAACGGCCGGTCGACGATGGTGAGCGTGCGGCAGAGCGCCGAGGACGAGGGCCCGCGCTGGCGGCGCTACTTCCAGATCATGGACCGCGGCTGGGAAGGCGCGCTCGAAGAGTTGAAGAACTACATGGACCGCGAGGCGGAGAAGACTCGGCGCTAAACGCGCCTGAGCCGCACGAAATTCGCGGCGCTCCGGTCAAGGTCGGGTGTCGTGTTCACAAACACCACCGTGGCGTCGGCGGCCGGGGCGCGGCCCTGCAGCGCCGTGTCGATGATGCGCTGGATCACGGCTTCCATGTCGCCATCGAGCGCGCACACCTGCGGCATGACGCCCCGCCACAAGGTGAGGCGGCGCGCCACCTCCTCCTGGTCGGTGGCGGCGAAGATGGGCGCCCGGGGACGCCGCGCCGACAACAGCCGGGCCGTACCGCCCTCGCGGGTGACGGCCACGATGGCGCTGGCGCCCGCGCGGTCGGCCAGCGCCACGGCGGCGTCGCAGAGCGCGCGGGTGTGGTCCCCGCGCGACGGCTCGCCGGCCGGCGCCGCCCAAGCGGGCGGCATCAGCTCCGCGTCGCCGATGATGGCGGCCAGCGTCGCGACGGCCCTCACCGGGTAGGCGCCGGTGGCCGTCTCGCCCGACAGCATGATGGCGTCCGCACCGGCGTCCACGGCGCCGGCTGCGTCCGAGGCCTCGGCGCGCGTGGGCCGCGGATCGGTGCGCATCGACTCCATCACCTGCGTGGCCACGATCACCGGGACGCCCCGCGCCCGCCCCTGCCGCAGGATGTCCTTCTGCACGCGCGGTACCTGCTCCAGCGGCAGCTCGATGCCCAGGTCGCCGCGCGCCACCATCACCGCATCGGCGGCGGCCAGGATCCCGTCGAGGCGCTCGACGGCCTCGGGCCGCTCGATCTTGGCGATGATCGGCACGCGCGGGCGCCCCTCCGAGGCCATCCGATCGCGCAGGCGCGTGATGTCACCGGCCGCCTGCACGAAGCTGAGCGCCACCATGTCCACGCCCAGCGCCAGGCCGAACGCCAGGTCGCGCCGGTCCTTCTCGGTCATCTCCGAGGCCAGCGGTACGCCGGGCGCGTTGATGCCCTTGCGCTCGCCAAGCGGGCCGCCTTCCACCACCTCGGTTTCAATCGTGCCGCGCGTGGCCGACCTCACGCGCAGCTCGATCCGGCCGTCATCGAGCAGCAGCGTGTCGCCCGGGCTCACGGCCATGGCCAGCTCCGCGTAGGTGGTGGAGATGCGGCCGGCACGGCCCACCTCGTCGCCGATGGCGATGGTGAGCGGCGCGCCGGTGGTGAGCACGAGGGGCTGGTGGCCGTCGAGGAGGCCGGTGCGAATCTTCGGGCCGCTCAGGTCTTGCAGGATGCCCACCTGGCGCCCGGCCCGTCTCGACGCCTCGCGCACCTGGTGGAACAGCGCGGCGTGGCTCGACTGGGTGCCATGCGAGAAATTGAGCCGGAAGACGTCCACCCCGGCCGCCACCAGCGAGTCGAGCACGGCGGGCTGGCTGCTGGCGGGGCCGAGGGTGGCGATGATCTTGGTGTGGCGCATGAGCGTCAGCGGAAGCGCATCCGGAACGTGGTGCGGGTCCGCGGCTGAGGGAGGTGCCCCGGCGCGCCAAGTGTAGTCCAGGCGCTCCCACCCAGCGTAGCAGGTTTGACACCCGTCTTCGAAACGGGTATCTAAGCTCAAGGGGTCACGGCCGATCCACTTTCGACTTCGAATCCCGCGGCCAGCGCCGCCGGCTGGCAGTTCAGCTACGAAGCCGGCAAGGCCCCATAGAGAGGCAGCGCATGGCGCTTCGCACGATGGCGACCTTCGGCGTGGTGATTGGTCTGGCGGCGGGCGTTCCTGCCGCGCAGGCGCCGGCCGCGCGCACACTCTCGCGGCCCGCCGACGGGTTCGCGATGTCGGTGCCCGCCGGGTGGGAAGAGCGCGCCGACCCCGACAGCGCCGCGGCGCTCGTGCAGAAGGCCCAGCCCGACGTGGCCGCGATGGTCTTCGTGCAGAAGGAGCCGTCGCGCGCCGCCGTGACCGACGTGCTGGCGAAGGCGGCCGTCAAGCTGAAGGCCGATTCGTCGCGCACGGTCGTGTCGTCGGGGTTCGACGTCGTGCTCGACCGTCCGGCGCTCATCGCGGTGCTCGAGGACAAGACCGTCCGCTACAAGCTGACGCTGCTGCCGCGCGACGAGGGGGACACCAGCCAGATCTACTACGGCGTGATGGCGCTGGCGCCCAAGGCGCTTTTCGCGAAGGCCGCGCCCGCCCTCGACAGAATCGTCGCCGGCTTCCGCATCACGCCCGCCGTGACGAGCGGCCCGACCAGGGGCGGGGGACCGTCGCGCGCCTCGCCGGCCGCGTCCGCCCCCTCGGCGGTCGACCGGGCGAAAGTGTTCGAGCGGATCCTCGCGTCGCAGGCACGCGCGATGAGCCCGGCGGGTCTGCCCGCCCAAACCAAGAACCAGCTCGAGGCCGCCGCCAGCTACGACAAGGGCCTCGTCTTCCTCCAGCAGGGCGCCTACAAGGAGGCCGAGCAGGCGTTCCGACAGTCCGAGAAGAAGGACGGCAAGTCGCTCGACTACCAGTTCGCCGCCGCCTGGGCCTACCTCAAGCTGCACAAGCCGGACGATGCGCTGAAGCGGTACCAGAAGATCTACAAGAACGATCCCACCAACACGCGCGCGCTGGTGGGAATGGCGGCCGCCTACGAGGAGATGCTCAACTTCCGCGAGGCCGTGCGCATGTGGCTGCGTTACGCGAAGATGGACCTGCCGCCCGACGCGAAGGCCGAGGCAGTGGCGCTGCTGCGCATCGCGCAGGATCAGTTCGTCCGCGAGTGGGAGATCTCCGAGAACCCCGCGGGAGGCGCGGCCAACGCGGCCTCGCCAGACGAGGAACGTGCGTGGGGCCTCCAGTACGCCAGGGAACTGGCCGCGTCGGGCATCCCCCTGATCGACGACAAGGACGTGGTCGGCTACGTGCAAGGCCTCTGTGAAGACCTCGTGAGCCGCGCCAAGGGCTTTCCCAGGAAGTACGAGCTGTTCGTCCTCGACAACGACACGGTAAACGCCCAGACAACGCCGGGCTTCATCTTCGTCTACCGGGGCATCCTCGAGACCGTGCAGTCAGAGCAGGAACTGGCCGGCGTGCTGGCGCACGAGCTGGCCCACACCATCGCCAGGCACTCCGGCAAGACGATGACGAAGGCGGCGAAGGACCAGCAGACGATCGAATCGCTCCAGCGATCGAACAACAAGCTGGCGAAGTTTCTGGCGGGGTTGATGGCCATGGGCAACCCGATGGGCGCCATGGCGTTCAGCCGCGAGCAGGAGGCGCAGGCCGACCGCATCGCCATCCACATCGCCTTCGATTCTGGCTACGATCCGCGCGGCTTGTCGAGCCTGTTTCGCAAGTTCGAGTCGCTGCAGCCTTCGTCGCGCAAGTCGTGGGACCTGATGATGAAGACGCACCCGTTCCCGATCGACCGGATGAACACGGTGAACGACTACATGGAGCTGCTGCCGGCCCGGGCGTTCGCGGCCGACTCGCCCGGGTTCGGGCGCATGAAGACCCGGCTGGCCAAGCTGCCGCCGCCGCCCGAGCCGACACCCGCGCCCGCGGCGCCCGGCGCCGACGGCGCCGTGATCCCCTATACGGTCGACAACGCGCCCTTCGCCGGCGAAATCCCCGCGACCTGGGTGGCGCGGAAGACCGAAGGCGGCACCATCGTCTTCGAAGGCCAGAAGGGGACCGAAGCGTACGAAGCGACGGTCGAACTGGAGATCGCCCCCAAGGCCACGGTGCCTGGCAGAACGCTCGAGGACATCGTGCAGTTGGTGTACGACGGGACCGCGGCCAAGCCCGGCGCGCGCGTGCAGCGCCCCGAGGCGCACACCGACGGATCGCTCCACACCTACACGGTCGCCGGCGCCTATCAACTGCAGGCCAATGGCCGGACGATCGGCTACCGGCATCTGTCGGTGGTGGCCGACTACCCCGCGCACTTTGTGATCATGAGCTACTTCGCCCCGGACGCGTTGTTCGAGAAGTACGCGCCCGCGTTCCAGGGGATTGCCGGCGCCTTTCGCCACACGGGGCGCTGACGAGGAAGCGGTAAAATCGCCTGGCTGGCGCCAGCCCGCCCCGGGTGTGGGCTCCCGAGGAGCCGTGCCTTCAAATCTGGCGTATTCTGAAGCACCGGTGCCTCATCCGCAGTTGCAGCATGTCGCCGACGAAGGCCGCGCACGCGGGCTGCCGCACGTCTCGCCCGAAACCGGCGCCCTGCTGCACACCCTGGTCCGCGCCACCGGCGCCTCGCACATCCTCGAAATCGGCACGGGCATCGGCTATGCCACGCTGTGGCTGGCGAGCGCGCTCCCGCAGGACGGGATGATGATCTCGATGGAGGCCGACCCCGGGTGCGCGGCCCGGGCGCGCGCGCACCTGGCCGCCGCGGGCCTGGGCGACCGCGCGAGCGTGATGGTGGGCGACGCCGCCCGCTTCCTGCACAAGGTGTCGGGCCCGTTCGACCTGATCTTCGAGGACTGCGCCGCGCCGCTCGACCCGCCGCTGCTGGGCCGCCTGGCCGCGCTGTTGCGGCCCGGCGGCTGGCTCATCACCCACCGCCCGCAGCCGCCCCTGGGCAACGGCGTGGCCGTCTCCGTGAAGGTGAACACATGACCGTTGCTGAATGGCTTGACGCCGCCAGGGCCGACGCGCGGCGGCGCGGCCTGCCCGACCTGGTGCCCGCGCTCGAGGGCCTGGCCAAGGCCACCGAGGCGTTGCGCGCCGCCGACTGGAACGACAACGCCGACGGCCCCACCCCCGTGGACGATGCGGGTGGAGGGCCGGGACCGGAGGGGCGACCGGAGGGGCGGGACCGCAGAGACGCTCGGAGGGGCGGGACCGCAGAGACGCTCGGAGGGGCGGGACTTTAGTCCCGCCCATGGCCCACAGACCATGACCATTGCCGACGCCGCCCCTCGCATCGCGCGCGGTGAGCTCACGAGCGAGCGCCTCACCGAGGAATGCCTCGCGCGCATCGCCGAGCTCAATCCCACGCTGAACGCCTTCATCACCATCACCGCCGGCGAGGCGCTGGCCGCGGCCCGCAAGGCCGATCAGGAGATCGCCGCCGGCCGCCACCTGGGCCCACTGCACGGCATCCCCGTGTCGTTGAAGGACCTCGTGGACCAGCGCGGCGTCGCCACCACGGCGGGGTCGCAGGTGCGCCGCGCGCACGTCGCCCAGGGCGACGCCGTGGTCACCGCCCGGCTGCGTGAGGCCGGCGCCGTGTTCGTGGGCAAGACCAACCTCCACGAGTTTGCCTTCGGCACCACCACCGAGGACTCGGGCTACGGACTGGCCCGGAACCCCATCGACCCGACGCGATCGCCGGGCGGATCCAGCGGCGGCTCGGCCATCGCCATCGCCACCGGCATGTCGCTCGGCACGGTGGGCACCGACACTGGCGGGTCCATCCGCATCCCGGCCGCGGCGTGCGGCGTGGTGGGCCTCAAGCCCGAGTGGGGCGAGATCTCCGCGTCGGGCGTCGTGCCGCTCAGCCGCCAGCTCGATCACGTGGGTCCGCTGGCGAAGACCGTGACGGATGCCTGGCTGCAGTTCAACGCCATGCGCCCGGCGCCCACGCGGTGGGCTTCCGATCTGGAAGCCTCGCCGATCACGGGCCTGCGCCTGGGGCTGCCCACCGGGCACCTCTTCGATCGGCTCGATGCCGACGTGGAGCGCCGCGTGATGACGGCCATCGATCGCCTGCGCGTGGCTGGCGCGGTGACGACCCCGGTGGCCATTCCGCACGCCGGCGACATGGCCGCCATCTACCTGCACCTGGTGTTTGGCGACGCGGCCGAGTACCACGCGCGCACGCTGGCCGCGCGCCCGCACGATTACACGCCCAACGTGCGCCTGCGCCTGGAGATGGCCCGCTACATGATGGCCGAGGACTACATCCGCGCCGTGCGCGGCAAGGCTATCATCGCCCGCGAGGTGGATCGCGCGCTGCAGGGCGTGGACGCCCTGGTGCTGCCGGCCCTGGCCATTCCCGCGCCGCCCATCGGCGCCGCCACCATGCCCGTGAAGGGCGGCCCCGAGCAGGTACGCACCCTGATGCTGCGCTGCACGCAGCCCTTCAACCTGTCGGGCCATCCGGCCATCGCGCTCCCGTGCGGGACGACGCCCGGCGGCCTGCCCGCCAGCCTGCAGCTGGTGGGGCATCGCAACGGCACCCCGGCGCTGGTGCAGGCCGCGCTGGCCGTGGAACGTGCCATCGGCCACGCCGGATGATCGAGCGCTACTTCCACCGCTGGGAACAGCGGCTCGCCGACGTCAGCCGCCACGAACGCATCGTCCGTCCCTTCGACTGGGGCGAGGAGTGGATTGATCTGCCGAGCCCTAGGAGGGCCGAGGCTTCAGCCTCGGCCTCCGCGGCCGGGACTGACTTGTCCCGAGCGAAGTCGAGGGAAGTCCCGGCCCTCCAGGCTCGCGCCCGCGTCCACGCGTGGGTCGACGAAGTGATGAAGGACAGCGACGCCTTCTTCACCCCGGCGCCCACGACCGACTACACGCTGACGCCCGCGTCGGCGGCCGCGCGCGCGGGGGGCGAGGCCGGCACGCTCACCTTCCCGAGCGGCCTCACGACGCCCCATCCCGAGAACAACCTGGTGCGGGCGCGGTACTTTCCCGCCAACCCCATCCGCAAGCCCAGGCCCGGCGCCACGCCGCGCCGCCGCGCGGTGGTGGTGATGGCGCAGTGGAACTCCGACAGCGAGGGCCACATCGGGCTCTGCAGGCTGCTGTCGAAGCTGGGCATCGCATCGCTGCGCATCAGCAAGCCGTATCACGACGAGCGGATGCCGCCCGAGCTGGCGCGCGCCGACTACATCGTGAGCGCCAACATCGTGCGCACGCTGCAGGTGTGCCGCCAGGCCGTGATGGACGTCCGCCGCGCGTTGTGGTGGCTGCGCGATCAGGGCTACGACCACCTGGGCCTGCTCGGCACCAGCCTGGGCTCGTGCCTGTCGCTGCTCACGGCCACGCACGAGCCGCTGGTGCGCGCGCAGGCGCTCAACCACGTGTCGCCGTTCTTCGGCGACGTGGTGTGGCGGGGACTCTCCACCGAGCACGTGCGCAAGGGCCTGGAGGGGCATGTGGACATGGAGGAGCTGCGCCACCTGTGGCGGCCCATCAGCCCGTGGTCGTACCTGGAGCGCGTGCGCGGCACGCAGACCCTGCTGGTGTACGCGAAGTACGACCTCACCTTCCCGCTTGACCTCTCGCGGCTGTTCATCGACGAGTTCCGCCGGCACGACATTCCCATCGAGGTGGGCATGCTGCCCTGCGGCCACTACACGACGGGCGAGGCGCCCTTCAAGTACCTGGATGGCTGGTACTTGGGGAAGTTTCTCGGGACGCGGTTGTAGAGGGCTTAGGCGACTTAGAGGTACTTCAGCAGGCGCACGAGGGCGTCGTAGATAGAGCCCGCGAGCGACGACACCAGCGGCGTGACCTCGCCGGTGTCGACCGATTCGGCGACCGTCACCGGATCGGTGAGCAGCAGCCAGATCGTGGCGCCGGCAATGATGGCTGCCAGCAGCCCGATGACCCCGACCAGATTGAAGACACGGCCCCCGAGGCCTGAAGGTCGCCGCTCAATCCTGATGTCCATAACAAAGGGGTAGGCGAGGATCATACACCCCGCATCTAACGGTTTGACGACAGCCGGTCCTGGGCGGTTCGGCCCGCGTGCAACGCCCTAAGCCTTAAGCCTTAAGCCCTAAGCCTTAAGCCCTTAGACTTCGAGCACCACTTTCCCAAACCCCTCGCGCGATTCGAGGCGGCGGTGCGCCTCGGCGGCCTCGGCCAGCGGAAAGGTGCGATCGACCACCGGGCGCAGCTCGCCCGCGAAGAAGAACTGCGCGGCGCGCAGCAGCTCCGCCTTGCGGCCCATGTACGATCCCAGCAGCGAGAGCTGCCGGCCGAAGAGGAACCGCAGGTCGATGTGGGCGTCGTGGCCGGTGGTGGCGCCGCAGGTGACGAGGCGTCCGCTGCGCACCAGGCACTTGAGGCTGCGGTCCCACGTGGCGGTGCCTACATGCTCCACCACCACGTCGACGCCGCGCCCGTTGGTGAGCTCGCGCACGCGGGCGGGCACGTCTTCGGTGGCGTGGTTGACGCCCTCGTACGCGCCGAGCTGGCGCGCCCGCGCGAGCTTCTCGTCGCTGCCGGCGGTGACGAACACGCGCGCGCCGTGCCGCCAGGCAACCTGGATGGCGGCCTGGCCCACGCCGCTGCCGGCGCCAATCACGAGCACGTCCTCGCCGGCCCGCAGCCGGGCCCGGGCGATCAGCATGTGCCACGCGGTGAGGAACGCCAGCGGAAACGCCGCCGCCTCGACGAACCCGATCGCATCGGGAATGGCCACGAGGTTGCGGACGGGCACCTTCACGTACTCGGCGTAGCCGCCGTCGCTCCGGTACCCGAGCACGTCGTAGCCGGCGCACTCGTTATCGCGGCCGTCGAGGCACGGCTCACAACGTCCGCACGACAGGCCCGGCTGCACCATCACGCGGCGGCCCGGGGCGAACTCGCCGTTGGGTGCGCTCTCCACTTCGCCGGCCACGTCGGCGCCCGAGATGTGGGGAAACGGGATCTTCACCCGCTCGATGCCGCGGCGCTGCCACAGGTCCAGGTGGTTCAGCGCACAGGCCCGCACCCGCACCAGCGCCTCGCCGGGGCCCGCCACCGGCTCGGGCACCTCTTCGAGGCGGAGGACATCGGGGCCTCCGTGCGCGTGGAACCGGACAGCTTTCATCAGGTGGCGCCTGTCTAGAAGTCGGGAACGACGGGAACCGGCGGCCCCAGGCCGGCCTGCTCCAGCGATCCGCCAATTCTATCCAAGTCCCCCACGACGACGGTGACCATCTTCGGCACATCCAGGTACTGCCGCGCGACCCGGGTGATCTCGGCCGGCGTGACGGCGGTCAGTTTCGGCACGAATTCCTCAAAATGGGTGTCGGCCAGGCCGTGCAAGGCCAGTTGCACGGCCGACCGCGCCACCTGCACGGCGGTCTCGAACCCGCGCGGATAGCCCTTGCTCACCGACGCGAGCCCGAGCGCCACTTCGTCATCGGTGGCCGGGCGCACCGATCCGATGTCGCTCAGTTCGCGCAGGGCCTCGCGCACCGCGTCGGCGGTGCTGTCGGTGCCCACGCTGGTCTGCAGCACGAAGGGGCCGAGGCCCTTCCGCAGGTCGAACCCGGTGCGCACGCCGTAGGTGTAGCCCTTGGCCTCGCGCAGGTTCAGGTTGATGCGGCTCACGAACTGGCCGCCCAGGATGGTGTTGAGCATCAGGAGCGCGTGGTAGTCGGGCGTGGATCGGGCGGCGCACACGTGCCCGATGCGCAGCTCCGACTGCTGCGCGCCGGGCCGCGCCACCACGGCCAGCCGGGCCGGCGGCGTCACCGGCGGGGGCGCGAGCGCCGCCGCGCGATTGAGCGGCGGCGTGGAGGCGGGCCGCCAGCCCTCGAACGTGCGGGCGGCCGCGTCCAGCAACTCCGCCTCGGCGCGGTCACCCGTCACCACCAGCGTGGCGCCGTCCGGCGTGAACAGCGACGCATGCAGTGCCCGCACGTCCCGCACCTCGAGGGCGGTGAGCGACCGCTCGGTGCCCAGCCCCAGGTGGCCGTACGGATGGGCGCCGTAGAGCGCGGCCGCAAACGCGCGGTCGGCCACCGCCGAAGCATGGTCGCGGAGCTGGCGCAGGCGCTCCACGCGCAGGCGGCGCACGCGATCGAAGTCGGCCTCGGCCAGCGTGGGCTCGGTCGCCATCTCGTGCACCAGCGACAGCCCCGTCTCGAAGAACCGCTCCAGGGTCGTCAGCGAGACGACGACGGCGTCGGCGCCCACGTCGAGATCCAGGTCGCCGCCGATGCGGGCCACGCGGTCGGCCACTTCGAGCGCCGATTGGCCGCGGCTGCCCTCGTCCAGCAGGCCGGCGGTGAGCGACACCAGGCCCGGCCGATCGGGCGGATCCACGGCCGAGCCGCCGGGCACCAGCAGGCACATCGACACGAGGGGCACGGAGTGGTGCGAGATGGCGCGCACCTCGAGGCCGTTGCCCAGGCGCCGCTTGGCCATGCGGGGAAAGTGGAACGGCCGGTCGGGGCCGGGCACCGGGAGGCGCGAGCGATCGACGCGGCTCATGACACCTGCACCGGCACGGCGCCCGGCAGGCCCAACTCGGGCCGGCCCCTGGGCACCACGCTCAGCGCCACGCACGCCGCGCGCTGCACCCATTGGCCCACGGCCGCCGACACGCCGCCGGCCGTCACGGCGCGGTAGCGTTGCCGATCGGCATCGAAGAAGCCGGGGTCGCCGTGGAACACGTTGTAGGCGTTCAGCTGATCGCCCTTGCCGCCGAAGCCGCCGATAGTCTGCAGGCGGTAGATGAACTGCGCCTCCGTCTGCGCCAGCGCGCGCGACAGCTCCGCCTCGGTGGGCCCGTCGGTGGCGAGGGTGGCCACCTCGTCCCGCACCGCCGCCTCGAGCGTGCCGAGCGCCACGCCGGCCGCCGCCGTGCACGACAGCTGGAACACGCCCGACAGCTCGCGCGAGTGCTGGTAGGCCGACACGTCGGTGGCGACGCGGCGGTCATACACCAGCGCGCGATAGAGCCGCGATGTCTTGCCGTGGGCCAGCACGTCGCCCCCCACGTCAAGCTCCGCATCGCCGGCGCCAAACATCGCGGGCGAGTGCCACGCCAGGTACAGCCGCGGCAGCTCGACGCGATCCTCGAGCAGCAGGTTGGCATCGGCGTCGAGCCCCGCCTGCGCGCACACCGGCGCTGGCACCGGGCCGGCGGGCAGGTCGCCGAAGAAGCGCTCGGCCAGCTCGAAGCCCTGCTCGGTGTCGATGTCACCGGCCAGCGCGAGCGAGGCGTTGGCCGGGTGGTAGTAGGCGCGGAAGAACGCGTGCACCTCGTCGAGGGTGGCCGCGCGCAAGTCGGCCGCGGCGCCGATGGTGAGCCAGTGATAGGGATGGCCGGGCGCGAACAGCGCCTCGGCGATGGCCATGCCGGCCAGGCCGTAAGGCCGGTTCTCGTAGTTCTGGCGGCGCTCGTTCAGCACCACCTCGCGCTGGTTCTGGAACTTGTCCTCGGTGAGCGCGGGCAGCAGGTAGCCCATGCGGTCCGACTCCATCCACAGCGCCAGCTCCAGCGCGCCCGTGGGCACCACCTCCCAGTAGTTGGTGCGATCGGTGCTGGTGGAGCCGTTCAGCAGCGCGCCGGCGCGCTGCAGTGGCGGGAAGAAGCCGTGGTTGTGATGCGCCGATCCCTCGAACATCAAGTGCTCGAACAGGTGCGCAAAGCCCGTGCGGCCGGGCCGCTCGTTCTTCGAGCCCACGTGGTACCACACGTTGACGGCCACCATGGGCAGCTGGTGGTCTTCGTGGACGATGACGTCGAGGCCGTTGCCGAGCGTTCGTTTGGTGTGGGGTATGTGCATCGCAGGCGTGAATTCCTATTCTATGCCCGGCGTGGTGGGACCTGCTCAACCCGCGCCGCCTGCTGTTCCTCGGCTCGCTCGTCGGGACCCTGGCCAATGCCGCCGTGCTCACGGCGCCATGGGGTCATCCACAGATGACACAGATTCACAGAGTTGGCGAGGGCCCGCGGCGGCCGCAGGCCTCTGCCCACGAAAGAAATCGGCGTAATCGGCGAAATCTGTGGATCACGTGGATCGCACCGTCGGCGTCATCGAATCGGAATCAGCGGAATCTTTCCCTTGTTCGCCACCGCCGCCTTGTGCGCCGCGATGGAGACGTGCGCCGCGGTCTTCTCGGCCAGCTGCATGAACGCGCGCGTCGCCACCGAATCGGGTTCCGCGATCACCAGCGGGATGCCGCGATCGCTGCCCACGCGAATCGGCTGGTAGATGGGCAGGCGCCCCAGGAACGGCACCTGCAGCTCCTCGGCCATCTTCTCGCCGCCGCCGTGCCCGAAGATGTCGGCCTCGTGGTGGCAGTTCGGGCATTCATAGAAGCTCATGTTCTCCACGAGCCCCAGGGGCGGGATGTTCAGCTTCTGGTACATCCGCACCGCGCGCTTGCTGTCGGCCAGCGACACCTGCTGCGGCGTGGTGACAACGATGGCGCCGGCCACCGGCACGGTCTGGCTGAGCGACAGCGCCACGTCGCCCGTGCCCGGCGGCATGTCCACGATCAGGTAGTCGAGATCGCGCCACGCCACGTCGCGGAAGAACTGCTGGATGGCGCTGTGCAGCATGGGGCCGCGCCAGATCACCGGCGCATCGTCCTGGGTGAGGAAGCCCATCGACACGATCTGGATGCCGAACTTCTCCGCCGGGCGAATCTGCTTGCCGTTGCTTTGGAGCTGCTCCGACAACCCGAACATGATGGGTACGTTGGGACCGTGGATGTCGCCGTCGAGCACGCCCACCCGCGCGCCGAACTTCGAGAGCGCCACCGCCAGGTTCACCGCCACCGTGGTCTTGCCCACGCCGCCCTTGCCCGCGCCCACCGCGATCACGTTCTTCACGCCGGGCAGCGGCGGGCCGCCCTTCTCGGGGGCGGTGGCCGAGCGCACCACCGCCGTCATGGCCACCTCCACGGCGGTCACGCCGGGCAGCGCCGCCACGGCCTCCCGCGCCTGCGCCTGGAGCTGGTCTTTCACGGGGCACGCCGGGGTGGTGAGCTCGATGGTGAACGCCACGCGGCCGCCGTCGATGGCCAGGTTCTTCACGAAGCCGAGCGAGACGATGTTCTTCTGGAGGTCGGGATCCATCACGACCTTGAGCGCGTCCAGGACCGATTGGGAAGTCATCTCGATATTGTAACGGGGCTTGAGGCTTAGGGCTTGGGGCTTGGGGGTGTTACACTCAGGCCGCAACTCCCCCTCAGCGAAGGAGACAGTCCAATGGCCGACGCGACACCGGGAACTGGCGCCCCCTCCAGCAACCGCAACATCATGATCGTCCTCTCGTACATGTGGCTGCTGGCCCTGGTGCCGCTGCTCACCGAGAAGGACGATAAGGAAGTGCAGTGGCACGCCAAGCACGGCATCGTGCTGATGGCGGCGGAGTTGATCCTCTGGATCGCCATCACCGCCGTGAACATGGTCACCGGGTTCTTCCTGGGCTGCCTGGTCGGCTTCATCAGCCTGTTCCTGTGGCTCGGACTGGTCATCCTGCACATCATGTGCATCGTGAAGGGCATCAACGGGCAGCGCCTCACCATCCCGGGCGTGAGCGAATTCGCGGAGAAGTTTTAGGGGTTCAGAAAGGTTCAGAAAGGTTCAGAAAGGTTCTGAAAGGTTCTGAAAGGTTCAGGGAGGTTCAGGGCGGAGGGTCCGCCGTGCCGGCCGGGGTCCAGGGTCCGCACCGAACGATGCGCGTGGCGGTGAGCCATCCGCCGCGGACGAATCCGTGCCTCCGGATGGCCTCCTCGCCGTAGTGGCTGCACGTCGGGGTGAACCGGCACTGGCCTCCCGCCTTCGCGTAGAGGGGACCGAGCGTGGCCTGGTAGGCATGAATGCCCGCCACCGCCACGCGCCCGCTCCACTGATCCGACGGCGCGCGCCACAGGTCCCAGGCCGCGACGGCCGTCAACACCATCCCCAAGACCACCGCGCGCGAGCGCATACCCCCGAACCTTTCTGAACCTTTCTGAACCTTTCTGAACCTTTCCTCTATCCCTCAAACATCCGCCTGCCCTCTTCGGTGAGCAGCACCCAGCACGCATAGGCGCCGAGCGCCGTGCCGAAGGGCAGCAGCACCAGGTTGCCGACGGCCAGCCCGATGGCCATCAACCGCGCGGAGGGCCGGCGCCGCTGCAGCGCGCGGCCGATCCAGAGGTGCAGCACGCCCCACGTGAGCGCGATGGCGGCCAGCAGCCCGAGGCTGACGGCCGTCAGGCGCGCGGCCATCTCGGAACTGAAGCGCACCGGCCCCGAGAACGAGGCGATGGCGGCGGCCCCGCCGGCCAGGCTGAAGCCCGCCAGCGCCACGAGCGTGAAGAGGGCGCCCCAGGTGAGGTAGAGGGTCGAGAGGACGGCGACGTGCCGCGTCACACCAGCACCGCCACCCGCACGTCCACGCGCGTGCGGGGACCTCGCGCGGGCGACACGCTGAAGCTGAAGCGGGCGCCGTCGGCCACGCCCGGCGGCACGGCCACGGTGAGCCGCTGCGGATAGATCTGCTGGCCCTCGCCGGCGCACGCCTCGCAGGGCTCGCTCCACGTTTCCCCGCGCCCGCCACAGCACGCGCAGGTGCGGGCCACGTGCAGGTCGAGGGGCACCCACGCGCCCGTGCCGGCCTGGCCGGCCGAAATCGTGATCTCGGCGGAGGTCGATCGCACCTCATCGTCGGGTTCGCCGTGATCGCGGCGGAAGAACTCGATGGCGGCGGTCGACGAGGGAAAGTCGATGGCCACTTCGTCGGCGAACGCACGGGACGTGCGGGACACAAACACCTTGGCCCCACGATAGGTGTGGCCCTGCGGGTTGTCAAGGCGGCCGCGACGCCGCTACGATGCCCGCATGCCGAGGGAATGCCCGATGTGCGGAGAGTTCATGAAGCTGGTCACGCGGGAGACCGTGTCACGCGTGCCGGGCACGCCGCAGGAAGTGCGCACGCCCGTACGCGAGTGGGTCTGCCCCGAATGTGACTATTTCGAAGAGGCGGAGAGCGGAGATACCGAGGAGCGCTAGCGGGCGCCGAGGGTGAGGAGCACTTCCTTGCGAATGGCGTCCTCCACCTCCTCGAAGGCGACCGCCGTCTCGCATTCGTCGCACAGCACTTCGATCACCCCGGGCTTGCTCTCTTCAGAGACTTCCACGCGGGCGTCATCGAGATGCACCACGTGCATCTGCAGGGTTTTCACGAGGAAATTGCGGGTATTCCCGCAGCTGGGACACGTCAATGCCACGTAAACAGGCTCCTTGGACCTTGCGATTGTATGGGATGCATCAGGCCGACGCAACGCGAATCGGATACACGAGCCTCCCCTGCACCGTGACACCAGGGTGCCGCGCGCGAAGCGCCTCCACGTACACCGACAATTGCCGCTCGTGATCGGGCTGCCGCGCCCCGGTCTTGAACTCGAGCACGGTCATCGCCTGATCCGACACGACGACACAATCAATACGGCCCCGCAGGATGGCGCCGTCGGTCCGAGCCATCGAGAAGGGCAATCCGAACACGGCGCGGCCCGACGCCAGCAGCTCTCGAAGTCCGGGCTGTGAGGCGATCTGCCTGGCCATCTGCACCGCCGGCTCATCCTCGTCAACCTCGTCCGCCACCAATACGCGCGGCACGCCTGACGAGGGCAGCGGCGCGAAGTCGTTCGCCAGGGTGCGCTCGTGGGGCGCCGGACGCCAGATGGTGGGCGCCTCGCCCGGCGCGGGCACGCGCCGCAGCCGGTGGGTGGCCGACTCGCCCGCCCACGTCACCTCCTCGCCGCCGGAGGGCGATGCCATCGCCGCCACCAGCGACGCGGGCAGGATGCGTCCCAGCGATCCCTTGGCCATGGTGAGCGCGCCGGACGGCCGCGTGGCGCCCAGGTAGAGCCGGTCGCGCGCGCGCGTCAGCGCCACGTACAACAGGCGCTTGGTCTCTTCGTGGCCCTTCGCCTCGACGTCGCGGTCGGCCTCGCTCAGGTGGCCGCCCACCGCCACCCAACCGGGCCCCTGGGCAACGCCGTCGTCCTCGGCAAAGGGCGGCGCCACCACGCGTATCGCGTCGCGGCCGCCGCCGCTGCCCTTGCCCAGGTTCACCACGAAGACCACGGGGAACTCGAGGCCCTTGGCGGCGTGCACCGTCATCAGGTTCACCGCGTCAGCCGCGTCGATGATGGCGTTGGACTCGTCGCCGCCCGCCACGAGCTCGGCGAAGTGATCCGCGAGGCGGCCCATCGTGGCGTAACCGCGGTTCTGGATGCGGCGCACGAGGCCGCGCACCTTCTTCAGGTTCTCGCGCGCCTGCGCCAGGCCAGGCCCGGCGAGCTCGGCGGCGTAGGCCGAGTCGGCCAGCGCGCGGTCCAGCAGTTCCGCCGGCGGCACCTGGTCGGCCAGCGCCAGCCAGGCGGGGACGCCGGCCCTGGCCAGGGCCAGATGCTCCGCATCATCGGCCGGGAGGTCCCGTGGGGGGGGATCCGGCGACGTGATCGCGCCCGCCACCTCTGGCGCCAGGGCCTTGAGCGCCTCGTCTGACAACCGGACGAACCGCGATCGCAGGAAGGCCGCCGCGCGGAGGTTCGAGACAGGGTCGGCCAGGTACGCCATCAGCACGAGGACGTCCTGCACCTCGGCGGCGTCGAAGAAGCCGAGGCCCTTGTACACGTAGAACGGCACGCCGCGGCGCGCCAGCGCGGCCTCGAACAGCGCGTGGCTCTCGCGCGTGCGAAAGAGCACGCCGACGTCACCCGGGCTGATGGGGCGCCGCACGCCCGTGTGCCGGTCGCGCACCACGGCGCCTTGCGTTAGCAGCCGCGCCACCTCCTCGGCCAGCATCTCGGCCTGCGCCGCGTCGGTGTCGGCCAGCACCAGGTTGAGCGCCTCGGGGTCGCTGGCCGCCCCGGCGATCAGGGGAAACCGGTCGTCGTCGCCATACCGGAAGGCGTCGGGCCGATCGGGCTGCTTGTCGATGGCGGCGCAGGCGTCGTTGACAAACGCCAGCAGCTCGCGGACCGATCGGAAGCTGCGCGTGATGGCCGCGCGGGCCGGCGCCTCGGGGCGGAGCGCCTCGATGTAGCGTGCGGCCGAGTCAAGCACGGTGACCTCGGCGTCGCGAAAGCCGTAGATCGACTGCTTGCGGTCGCCCACGATGAAGATGCTGGGGGGAATGGGGCCGTGGGCCAGGCCCTCGCCCGCGGCCCAGGCGCGCACGAGCTCGCGCACCAGCCGCCACTGCGCGCGGCTGGTGTCCTGGAACTCGTCCACCAGGATGTGCTCGTAGCGCGACTCCAGCCGGTAGCGGCTGCGCGAGAACTCCTCCATCTGCGACAGCAGCCGCAGCGTGCGCTCGAGCAGGTCGGGAAAGTCGAGCGCGCCCTGCTCGTCGAGCGTGCGCCGGTACTCGTCCTGCGCCACCGCGAACAGCCGCCGGACGCCGCGGGCCAGCACCAGGTTGATGTCGGCGCGGAACTGCTGCCGCGCGGCCTCCACGTGCGGCCCCAGGCCAAGGACGCTGGGCTTGTGGCGGTCGAAGTCGGTTGCCGACCGGAACTGCGCCCGGGCGTGGGCCAGGCGCTTGCGCGGCTCTCCCGCCTTGGTGAGCACGTAATCGGCCAGACGGTCGAGAGCGCCCCGCACGCGCGACGGCGCGAGCGCCTCGCCGCGCACCAGATCGTCGAGGTCGCGCACGAGCAGCGCGAAGCCCGGCGCGTCGGGCCCGCTGGCCACGAGCGCCGCCACGCCGCCGGGCACCGCGTCGAGCGCGGCGCGCAGGGCGGACACGAGGCGATCGCACGCTTCGTCCACGTGCATCTCCCGCCCGCGCAGGAAGCGGTTGAGCGCGTCCCAGGCCACCATGCGCCGATCGAGCAGGGCCGCCAGGCCCTTGCGCAGCCGGCCCTCGCCCAGTTCGGCGAACACCAAACCCACGTCGGCATCGTCCAGCGCGAGGCCGCGGCCGATGCGCAGCGCGCGATCGAGCGACCCCTGCACCAGGCGCGGCGTCTCGGTTTCGTCGGCCAGGTCGAAGCCCGGGTCGACGCCGGCCTCGAGGGGGAACTCGTGGAGCAGTGCCAGGCAGAAGGCGTCGATGGTGAGGATGCTGATGTCGGGCAGCGACTCGCGCACGGCGCGCCAGCGCTCGCCCGACAGGGCGCCTTGCTCGTGCCGCTCGCGGAGCGTGGCCATCACGCGCTGGCGCATCTCGGCCGCGGCCTTGCGGGTGAAGGTGATGGCCAGGATGTGCCTGGGCGGCACGCCCACTTCGAGCAGGCGGACGTAGCGGTCCACCAGCACGCGCGTCTTGCCCGTGCCCGCCGAGGCCTCGAGGGCCACGTTGCGGCCCGGGTCGACGGCCAGCCGCCGCGCCCGCTCGTCGGGCGTCTCGCGCGACTGATCGAAGTCGAAGCGGGGCTGCTCACTCATCGGGCGCTCCCGTCAAGCCTTCCTCTCCCGTCAAGCTTCCCTCTCCCGGCACGTTCCCCTTGTCCCTGCACACCGTCGTGAACGCGCACATCCCGCACAGGGACTTGAGGTACGGCCGCGGCGGGAAGTGCCCGGCGGCGATGCCGTCGAGGGCGGCCACGAGGCGGTGTGACGCCGTTTCCATTAGGTCATCGATCGACTTGCCGCGCTCTTCGAGCGGCACCACGCCCTTGTCACCCTCGAACGACAGGTACATCGCCTCGCTCGGCGGCACGTCGCGGCCCTGCTCGCGCGACAGCCGCTCGCGCACGCACTGGCTGTAGACGGGCAGTTGCAGTGCCAGCTTGCGGTCGAGGACGAACCGGGTCTTGTAGTCGATGAGGCGGAAGGTGCCGTCGGCCAGCAGGTCGACCCGGTCGATCTTGGCGCGCAGCCGCACCTCCCGCGTGGATCCGTCCGCGGCCGCGAAGGCGAAGACGCCGTCGAGCGCGTATTCCATCAGGCGCTCGCGGATGTCGACGGGCCGCTCGGCCTCCATCGCGAACACGCGTTCGGCGATGCCGGCGCCGACGGCCGATCCGAACAGGCGCGTGCGCTCGAGCCCGGCCTCGCTGGGCGCGAGCGACGCCAGCGCCGGCTCCGCGATCCCGGCGAAGAGGGCGCGGGCCTCGCTCAGGGTGGCGGGCGTGATGCGGAGGTGGCCGCGGCGCTGCCAGTCGTGGAAAAAGGACTCGAAGAGCTGGTGCAGGAACCGACCGCGCTCCAGCGGCGAACGCGTGATCTCGTCCTCGGGCTCCTCTTCGAGGCGCAGCACGTTGGAGGCGTAGAACTGGAACGGGCATTTCAGGTACAGCTCGAGGCGGCTCACGCTCACGCGCGGCAGGGTCCAGGGCCCGGCTTCGCCGTGGAAGCGCGCCGAGTCGCGCGCGCCATCGCGGATGCGGACCTCTGCCCACGTAGGGCACCCCTTTAAGGGGTGCCCCACGGGTACGTCGATCTGCGGCCGCAACGCGAGCGCCTCGTACGCAAACACCCGCGTGCCGGGGTCGGCGGCCTGGGTCTCGGTGGGGAGGCCCATGCCGGCCACCTCGTCCAGCAGCACCGAGGGCTCCACCACCGAGTCGGACTCCAGCGCGAAGGTGGAGACGCGCGTGCGCAGCCGGGCGAGGTGCATCAGGTCGTGGAACAGCGCGCGGCCGGCGCGCAACTGGTCGCGCTCGCGGTTCACCTCCACCTGCTCGGGACGGCCGGGCTCGAGCGGCGCCAGCAGCGACGGCGGATAGAAGATGTTGCGCCGCGGGCGCTCGGGCCACTCGCCCTCCACCAGTCCCATCACCTGCACGTCGTCGAACTGCCCGAACCGCGCCGAGGGCACGTCGACGATCTGCAGGCCCGGCGCGCCGGTGCGCGCGGCAAAGGTCTGCGTGCCGAGCCAGCGGCGGATGGCGGGCGTGAGATCGAGCACGGTACCCATGGCGCCGGGGTCGTGGCGGCGGTACGCGTCGGAGAGCCCCGTGAGCGCGCCCATCACGGCGGAGCGGACGCGTTCGCGTCGATCGGCCTCGGTGGCGGGGGTGCCCGGCGGGCGGTCGTGGTCGGCGAGAAACGCCACGAGGCGGCCCAGTTGATCGATGAGGGGGCGGGGGTCGGCCAGCGGCTCCAGGCGCGAGGCCGCGTCGACGGCGGCCTTCAGCGCGGGCAGCGCGGCGCGGCGGTCGCGCGTTTCGCGGCTGGGGTCGGCATCGGCACTGGCCCACGCGGCCGCGAGCGTGCGCAGCCGGTCGAGTCCGCCCAGGTAGCGCACCTCGGCCAGCGCGCGGCCGGCGGCGGCCACCGACGCCGGAGACACCTCCGCGCCGTCGGCCTCGAAGCGGAAGTGCGGCGAGCGGAGCAGGGCGGTGAGCGTGGCCCGCGTGAAGCCCTCCGCCACGCAGTCGAGCACCAGGTCGAGCGCGGCGGCGTAGGGCTCGGCGGCCAGCGGCAGGGTATCGAGGGTCTCGAAGGGCACGCCCGCGCCGCCGAACACGTCGCGGGCCAGGTAGAGGTAGGGCAGCGGACGCGCCACCACCAGCGCCGAGCGGCCGAGGGCGGTGCAGCCGTGCGTGCGCCGGTCGGCCTTCAGGCGCCGCGCCACGCCTTCGAGTTCTGCCTCGCGGTCGCGGTAGCTGAACACGCGAGGGGCGGCTCCGCCGCCCGGCTCCGGCTGCGGCACCACCAGTGTCGGTACGGGCTGCGTCGGTTCCCCCTCCCCTTCCTCGATCCCCACAAACGCCAGCCGCCACCGATCCAGCAACCCCGCCGCCAGCATGGCTTCGGTGGCCACGACGTCGATCTCATCGAGGCCGCTGATGGAAGTGAGCAGCACCACGTCGGCGGGCCACAGGCCCTCGGGATCGGAGAGCCGGTCACCCACCGTGACGATCACCCGGCGCACCGGCTGGGGCGCGGGCGTCGTCAAGAGGCGTTGCCGCAGGCCGTGCTCGTCCATGCCGCCGCTGTCGGCCAGGCGCGATTCGTAGCCCCGAAACGCCGCGGCGAGAAACCGCGTCTGATCGAGCAACTGCAGCGCGCCCCGATCCGATTCGGCGGCGGGCTCGAGCTCCGCGTACAGCAGGCGCTCGAAGTCGTCCAGGGCGCGGTGCTGGCGGCGCACGTGATCGTAGAGCGCGAGCATCTCGGCCAGCAGTGCCGGGCGCAGGTGAAACGGCGGCGGGATGCCGGCGTCCTCGGCGTCGCGCGCGGCGGCGCCCAGCAGCACCTCGCGCTCGAAGGTCGACAACACGCGAGGCGGATCGGGCAGCCGATCCGAGAACCGCGCGTGGAGATCGGCGCGCGTGCCGATGGTCGGCAGCAAGCACACGGGGGCGGCCTCGTCCAGCAAGCGGTCTTCGAGGGTGCGCCGCAGTTGCTCGCCGGCGGCCCGGGTGGGCACCAGGACGAACGTGTCGGCGACGGCGGCCAGGTCGATTCCGCGCACCGCCCTGATCAGGTGTTCGCGGAAGCCGGCAAGGTCGTGCGCCCGCAGCAGGCGGGTGCGGCGTGGCGTGATCACCGTCGCGCCGGCCGCCCCATCTGGGCGAGCTGATCGGCGCGGGCGCGCTCGTAGAGCATCAGCGCGCCGGCCGCGGCCGACGAGGCCTGGCGGGCCACCTCGACGTTGTTGTCGGCCACCGACTCGAGCCGGAGGCGGAAGGCATTCTCGGCCAGCTCCCAGGCGCTGCGCACCAGGGCGTGCGAGCCGGCCATGTCGGGCGGCGGATCCACCTGCGACAGCTTGCGCGCCGACCGCGTGAGCTTCGCCGCCAGCGGCCCCACCCTGTTCGTGGGAGGCCCGGTCATCTTCTTCACCTGGTCGAGCGCCACCGTGGCGGCCTTGAAGTCGCGGAACGCGCCGTTGGTGGCGCGGCGATAGCGGCGATAGCCGGGCGCGCGCTTCTTCCACGCCGCTTGCGCCTCGCGCACCTGCCGGGCCGCCTCCGCCTCCACGTCGATGGTGGCCAGCAGCGCACTCACCTCTCCCGGTTGGCGCCGGCCGAGGCGCGCGTCCTCGCGCTCCACCCCGGCGCGCAGCCTGTCCAGCGCCTTGAGGTCGCCGCGGGCGGCGGCCTTCGCCGCCGCGGTGAGCGTGGCGGTGCGCAGCTCGGTGTAGGCGCGATCCACGCGCTGGGCCTCGGTAAGGTCGGTCATCACGGTCCGCCGCAGGCGGTCGGCCCATTCGGCCGGCAACGTCCCGATGGCGCGGTCGAGCAGGCCCAGCAGCGCCTGGAGGAGCGAGATGCGATCGGTCGGCGCCTCCACCACCGACGCGGCGGCCTGCAACTGCTCGGCCACCTCCATGTCGGAGGGCGGCGGCAACGGCGGATCCGGCGCGACCACGATCGGAGACGTCAGCGACACGTCGAAGCGCGTCTGCCCCACCGCCGCGCGCAGCTCCGCGATGATGCCGTCGAGCGTCGCCAGCATCTCCCGCACGTCGGCCGCCTTGTAGCCGTAATGGGCCGCGGGCCACTCGGCCAGCGACCGGCGGGCGCGCTCGGCCGTCGCCAGCCGAACGCCGGGGTCGGCGATGCGCGACACGGCGTTCAACGCCGCGGCCATCTCCACGCTCAACTTCGCGAAGTCGGCCTCGCCGCGCGTGGCCGCATACACCGACCCGCGCACCGATTCGGCGTACTGGTTGGTGCGCGTCCAGTCGACGCGTGCCGCCGGAATGGCCACCAGTTGCAGGTCCGAGGTGTCGCCGCCGCTGCGCGTGGGCATCGAGAACACCACGCGGTCGTCGATCCGCGCCCATTCGCCGAAGCTGCTGATGGCACGGCCGTCGGTGAGGAACACGCGGAAGAGCACCGGAACGGGCGCGTCCTGCGCGATCGACGGCCCCGGAACGAGCAGGAGCACGACCAACGCGGCCACGAGCCGCCTGTGGAGTCCGGCTTCAGCCGGACCTTCAACCGTCATGACAGCCCGTAGTCTATCGCCTTGTGGAAATCCTGTGGATGAACGGTCGAAAGACTGTGGATGAGAGGACACAAAAAAAAATCTCCCGCGCCTTTTGTGTCTGGTGAAGACGCGCGCGCCGCGTGTTTGGCCGCTTTCGTACCGCGCTTCGCTTGTTTCATGCAGGCGAAGTCATAGAATCGTTACCTCTCGCCGTGACCGTCCACAGATACGAAGAACAGATCGCAGGCCGTACCTACTACATCGAGGTTTCCCCGGTGTCGGCTTCCAGGTGGCGCGCCCAAATCGCACGCCGGCCGGGCATGCCGACCTCCTTGATGCCGTTTTACGGTCAAACGCCAGAGGAAGCCGCCCACGAGCTCAGCAAGTGCCTCTCCATGATGTGGGCCGGCGTGGTTCCCGCCGCAAAGACGTAAACTGGTCGGTCATGAATCGACTGGTGCTGCCGCGTTCGCTGGTCCTGGCCGTGTTGTTGATCGCGCTTGCCGTGGGCACACGGCTGGGCGCCCGCCAGGGCGCGCCGGCCCCGGCCCCGCCGAAGGTGCACTTCGTGGCCACGGGCGGCACCATTTCCAATCGGGACGGCGGCCGCCTCACCGCCGAGGAGCTGGCCAGGTCGATGCCGGGCGTCGAGCGCTACGCCCGCCTCAGCCACGAGCAGTTCGCCAACGTCGCCAGCAGCGCGCTGACGCTGCCGCAGTGGCTGAGCCTCTCGAAGCGCATCAACGAGATCTTCGCCGCCGACCACGAGGTGGCGGGCATCGTGGTGACAAGCGGCACCGACACGCTCGAGGAAACGGCCTTCTTCCTGCACCTCACCGTGCGCGACCCGCGGCCCGTGGTGGTGGTGGGCTCGATGCGCAACCCCAGCACCGTGGGCTACGAAGGCGCGGCCAACCTGCTGGAGGGCGTGCGCGTGGCGGCCGACCCGGCCTCGCGCAACAAGGGCGCCCTGGTGGTGCTCAACGACGAGATTAACTCGGCGCGCCACGTCACCAAGACCGACGCCCTGCGCCTGCAGACGTTCCGCAGCCGCGAGTACGGCATGCTGGGCATCGTCGATCGCGACCGCGTCGTGTACTTCAACCAGATCGTGCAGCGGCACAACGAGCGCGTGGAGTTTGACGTGACGAAGATCACCGAGCTGCCGCGCGTGGACGTCTTCTATGTGTACCAAGGCGCGCCCGGCGATCTCATCAAGGCCGCCGTGGATGCCGGCGCCAGGGGCATCGTGATGGCCACCGCCGGCGCCGGCGCCCTGAGCGGCACGCAGGGCGACGGGTTGGCCTACGCCGCGGAGAAGGGCGTGTTCGTGGTCACCTCCACCCGGACGGGGAGCGGGCGCATCGCGCCGCCGCGCGCCGACGGCCCGCCCAACCCGAACTTCAAGCCCACCGAGGCGCAGTTGCGCCGCCGCCAGTTCACCGTCGCCGCCGAGGACCACACGCCCCTCAAGGCGCGCATCCTGTTGATGCTGGCGCTCACGAAAACCAACAGCCGCGACGACATTCAGCGGATGTTCAGTGAGTACTAGCCTTCGGGCCTCCACCGCAACTCCTCCACCGCGTTGAACGTGGGCGCCTCGATGCGCAGCGTGGCCAGGTCGCGGAACAGGAACGCCAACTCCCGCTCGGCCACGAGCGTCCCGGCCAGCGCCGCCGGACGCGCGACCGCCACGCCCCACTCGGCAGGGTTCGCGGGGATCGACTCGAGGTGCCCGAACTTCGCCAGCACCGCCGCCGCCGACTTGGCGCCCCATCCCTTGAGGCCCGGAAAGCCGTCGGCCGAATCGCCCACCAGCGCCAGGTAGTCGGGGATGGACGCGGGCGGCACGCCGAACTTCTCCACCACTCCCGCCTCGTCGCGAATCGTGCGGCGCACGCGATCGAACTGGACGATGCGCGTGCCCTGCACCATCTGCGCCAGGTCCTTGTCGGGCGTGCACATCACCACCCTCGTCACGCGCGGGTCGGCCGCCGCCTTCACCGCCGCCGACGCCAGCGCATCGTCGGCCTCATATTCCGTCATGGGCCAGACGGCGATGCCAATCTCGCGGAGCGCCTCTTCGAGCAGCGGGAACTGCGCCAGCAGGTCGGGCTCGATGCCCTCGCCGGTCTTGTAGCCCGACCACAACTGGTTGCGGAACGACTCCACCACGTGGTCGGTGGCCACGCCGATGTGCGTGGCGCCGCCGTGCGCGAGGCCTTTGAGCGACGAGATCACCCCGTTGACGGCCCCCACCTCGCGCCCGCGGGCGTCCTTCGACGAGGGCACGGCGAAGTAGTGGCGGAAGAGTTCGTAGGTGCCGTCGACCAGGTGCACTTCCATCCGGCGATGGTAACGCCTTGGCCGGACTTGCGCCAGGTCGTACTTCTGTATATTGTCTGTATATGAGCCAGATCAACCTGCACACGACGCCGGCGTTCGAGCGGGCCCTCGCGCGCGTGATGCGGATCCGCCGCATCGCGACCAAGTCGGAGGCGATCCGGGTGGCCGTGGAGGAGCTGGCGGCGCGCGAGACGCGGCGGCGTCCGGGCGATTTCCACTCGTGGATTGGCCTGGGCGCGCGCGTGCCGCCCAACCCCGCGCCACGGTTCGGCTCCGACGACGACCTGTGGCGATGAGGGGCTAGTGGTCGTCGACACGTCCGTCATCCTTGCGCTCGTCTTCGACGAGCCGCACGCCGAGTGGGCCGCCACCCAGTTGGAGGCGCACGCGTCAGAACTGCGCATGAGCACGGTAAACCTCACTGAATGCCTCATCCGGATGCGCGACCGTCAGCCGCAGGACGCCGATGCCCTTGTCGAACAGTTGCTCGCCAGCGGCATCAGGTTCGTCCCCCCCGGCGTGGCGCATGCTGCGCTGGCGGCGGAGGCCCGCCTGCGCTTCCCGCTCAATCTGGGCGACTGCTTCGCATACGCATTGGCCAAGGCGGAAGGCTGCGCCGTGCTGACGCTGGACGCGGATTTCCGGCAACTCGACATCGACGTCGTTCTGCCACCTCGGCGGTGAGGCTTACGTGAAGGACGATACGCGCTGTCCCTCCGAGGGCGGCGTTGGTGCTACCATGCCTCCGTCCCAGGAGGGCAGGTCCATGGCACTTTCACGTCGCGATTTCGTTCGAAGGCTTGGCGCAGGCGGGGCCGGTGTGGCCTCGGCGTCTTACATCATTGGCTACGGCCACGAGGAACTGCTGGCCCTCGGCGAGGCCGCGTTCGCGCAGCAGGGTGTGCGGCGGGAGCTCGGCGCCACCGACATCCGCATCAGCAGCAACGAGAACCTGAGGGGACCGAGCCCCAAGGTCATCGAGGCGCTGAAGGCGCACCCCTCCAAGGCCCTGGGCCTCGGCTACCCGCCGCCCAACGTCCGCGCGTTCCAGGAAACCATCGCGAAGAAATACGGCGCCAAGACGGGGAACGTCATCATCTCCACCGGGTCCGACGCCATCCTCACAGCCGCCGTGATGGCCTATGCGACGGCCGATCGGCCGCTGGTGACCGGCGACCCGTCGTACGGCAACCCGGTGGGAACGGCGGCGCGCATCAAGGCGGCCGTGAAGGCCGTGCCGGTGGATTCGGCCCTGCGCCTCGACCTGGATGCCATGATCGCCGCCGCGCAGGGCGCGGGCCTGGTGTTCCTGTGCAACCCCAACAACCCCACGTCGACGGTGCACACGCTGGCCGACATCGAGCGCGCCGTGCGCACGATCAAGCAGCGCTCGCCCGAGACGGCCATCCTCATCGACGAGGCCTACATCGACTACTGCACGGCGCCGGGCGTGGGCACCGCGGCGAACCTGGCGCTGGAACTGCCGGGCGTGTTCATGGCCCGCACGTTCTCCAAGGCTTACGGCATGGCCGGCATGCGCATGGGCTACGCGATTGGCCTGCCCGAGACGGTGAGCAAGGTGGGGCGTGCCTGGGGCCTGGGGAGCTTCAACGAACTGCAGGCCGTCGCCGGCATTGCGGCGCTCAACGACACCGCCCACATGGACTGGGAGCGCGAGGAGAACAAGCGCATTCGCGACTGGACGCTGAGCCAGTTCAAGGCGATCGGCTTCGACGCGCCCGATTCGCAGACCAACTTCGTGTTCGTCAACATCCAGCGCCCCGCCGCTGGGTTCCGCGACGCCTGTCGGGCGCAGGGCGTGGCCATCGGCCGCGACTTCCCGCCGATGGAGAAGACGCACGCGCGCATCTCGCTGGGCACCATGGAAGACATGCAGAGGGCCATGGTCGTGTTCAAGCAGGCGCTGGCCGGCGGCACCGGCGCCTAAGACGGCACATCCTCCGGCTCGCGGTCCATGGCCGCGAGCCGGTACACACCCCGCGCGGGTGACGCGGCGTACCCTTCCGCCACGAGCGCGCGATTCCCAAGCCCCGCCTCCGGCCGCGACAGTCCCGTGACGCGCGCCAGCTCTCCGGGCATCGTCATCCCCGCACTATCGAGAAAGCACCGCGCGATCTCGCGGAGGGCGGTCTCCCGGCTCACGCGCCGGCGCAGCTCGTCGGGAAAGCGGCCCACGCCAAGCGTCCAGATGTAGGTGAACTTCGGCTGGTACAGCACCTCGCTCGGCACGACCAGCAGGGCGGCCTGCAGTTCATCCATCGCGGCCGTGAACGCCTTGCGGTCGGTGACGCCCGAATCGGTGCGCAGGTCGATCGAGGCCATCTCCCATTCCGTGCGGAGCACGTGCAGCACCTTGCGCGCGTCGCGGCTCAGGCGCCTGGCCTCGTCCGACCGCCGAATGCCCCAGACGGCATTGAAGTGCGGCACCAGGCGCGGCGCCAGGAACATCGTCTTACCGCGCGCGAGCTTTGCGTAATAGACCTTGCCCCGGCGGATGATCTCATCCTTCACGACCCAGGTGAGCGACGCTTCCGGGTCCTTCTGCACGTTGCGCGGCAACACGGCATCGCGCCGCCCGCACACGGCCACGTAGAGGGATGGCCCTGGCCGGCGCGAATCCGTAAGGCAGGCGGTGAAGCCCACCTGCTCGATGAAGCGCTCCGCGTCGAGCGCCGTCTCCACCTGGCGCGTCCCCTCGCGCCGCCAGCGCTCGTCGCGGAACTCGTCGATCTCGGCGGGAATCTCTGGCCTGGTCCTCATCGCGCGCGGTCCGGCGATCGTAGCCCATCACCACGCCATGCGACACCCGCGCGCAGGCCAACCTGGCCCTGAAGGGGAAAGTGGAAAGTGAAAGGTGAAAAGTGAGAGGTAAGAAGAGGTCTCGATTCCGGCCGAATTACGCGCTTCTCACTTTTCCCTTTTCACTTTTCCCTTTTCACCTTTCACTTTTCCCTTTTCACTTTTCCCTTCAGTTCGCCAGCTCTGGGCACCAGGTTCCTGTGAGGCCCGCGGACGGCGCACAATGTTGCCATGTCGTCATATTTCCTGTATTAATGACGACATGGTAGGCACGACATGACAGACCGAGACTACCCGCGCAGCCTGCGCGCACCGGCGGACAGCTTCTTTCTGTTCGGGATTCGCGGCGTCGGCAAGAGCACCTGGGCCCGCCAGCAGTTCCCGCGGG
>CAYJPQ010000021.1:47793-53994 GCA_964372085.1 uncultured Bifidobacteriaceae bacterium
TTCGGGATTCGCGGCGTCGGCAAGAGCACCTGGGCCCGCCAGCAGTTCCCGCGGGCGCCGCGCATCGATCTCCTGGACGAAGGGGTGTTTCAGTCATACCTGCGAAGCCCGCAGCGGTTTGGGGACGAACTGCGGCGCCACAAGCGAGGGACCTGGGTCGTCGTGGACGAGGTGCAGCGGTTGCCGGCGCTCTTGAACGAGGTCCACCGCGCCATCGAAGATTCGGGGCTTCGCTTCGTGCTCCTGGGGTCCAGCGCCCGAAAGCTGAAGGTGGCGGGAACCAACCTGCTCGCCGGCCGGGCCGTGCGCCGCGAGATGCACCCGCTGCAGCCGGACGAAATGGGCGACGATTTCGATCTGGCGACCGTCCTGCGGTACGGCAGCGTGCCAATCATCTGGCGCGCGCCGCACAAGCCCGATCGACTCGATGCCTATGCCCAGCTGTACTTGCGCGAGGAGATCCAGGCCGAGGCCCTGGTCCGCAACCTGCCGGGCTTCGCACGCTTCCTGCCAATCGCCGCGCTGTTCCATGGACAAGTCGTCAACACTGCGGGCCTCGCGCGCGACGCCGGCGTGGCCAGGACGACGGTCGCCGGGTACCTTGACATCCTTCAGGACACGTATCTCGTCACGCTGCTGCCCGCGTACGAGGCGAAGCTGCGCGTGAAGGAGCGGAAGCATCCCAAGTTGTTCTGGACCGATCCTGGCATCGTTCGCGCGATGAAACGCCAGCTGCATGAGCCGGCCGCGGAGGAGCGCGGGGCCCTGCTCGAGGGATGGGTGTACGGCCTGTTGCGCGCCCGCCAGGCGTACGTGGGACTCTACGACGAGCTGGCATACTGGGCGCCTACACAGGGCGGCACCGAGGTGGACTTCCTCATGCGTCAGGGGAAGTCATTCGTGGCCATCGAGGTGAAGACGACGCAAAGCCCGGATACGCGGCACTTCGCCGGCCTGCGCGCCATCGCTGACCTCAGCGGCGTCAAGCGACGCATCCTGGTGCACATGGGAGAGCGTCCCTTCGACACGGCCGACGGCATTGAAGCCATGCCCGCGATGCACTTCGCGCAAGAGGTGCTATCCGGGCAGTTCTGAGCCGGCGCCGATCGGCGTGAGCTTCGCCCAGAAGCGAGATCCAGCGGCAACTGCCGTGGCGCCGCCATCAGCGACGACCCCACGCCTCCGATGAGCCCGATGACGAACGCCGCCGTGGTGCTCACCTGGTGCAACAGGTCGGGCAGGAAGGCGGCCGTGTCGCGGACCACCGCCACCGCCTGCAACCCCGCCACGCCGCTCGCCATGGTGGTGGCGCCGAACAGGATGATGCGGGTTACCCGGTGACGCGTGTGGCCGCGCGCGATGAGCCGTCCAAGCCCGGCTCCGACAAGCAGCGTCAGCATCGGCGCCGCGCCGTCCGTCGCCTCAATCTCCCGGGCGATGGGCACCCCGTACGCGCCCTCACCCATCCGCAGGATGGCGAGCAGGAAGGATCATCAACTCGAAGTCGGTGAGGAGGCGCCGCCGTCAACCCTTGGACCGAGCTTGCCGCATTTCGCGTGCTGCACGTATAATACGTGCAGAATGGCCGTTCCCACGGAATCCACGACGCAGAACATCACGGTTCGCCTCGAGCGCCAGACCTTGCGGAAGGCCAAGGTGCTGGCCGCCAAGCGCAACTCGTCGATCAGCCGGCTGCTGGCCGAGCAAATCGAGGCGCTGGTTGGCCAGGACGAGGCGTACGAGCAGGCCCAACGGCGGGCCCTGGCGCTGCTCGATCGCGGCCTCCACCTGGGCGGCCGCATCGTGGCCACCCGCGACGAGTGGCATGAGCGGTAAGACGTTTGTCGACACCAACGTCCTCATCTACGCACACGACGTCGATGCGGGGCACAAGCACGAGGTGGCGAAGGCCCTCATGGCGGACCTGTGGGTGGAACGGAACGGCGTCCTCAGCACGCAGGTCTTGCAGGAGTTCTACGTCAACGCCACGCGGAAGATCCGGAAACCCCTGCCCAGGCCAGTGGCGCGCAACGTGGTCGACACCTACACGCCCTGGTGCGTTGGCGGCATCACGCCGGCGGACCTCACGGCGGCCTTCCAGATCGAAGATCGTGCGCGCGTCGGGTTTTGGGACGCGCTCATCCTGGCGGTTGCGTCCCGAAGCGGTGCGCGGCGGCTCTTGTCGGAGGACCTGAACGCCGGTCAGGTGATCGCGGGAGTGGTGGTCGAGAATCCGTTCACCTAATCAGCGCAATTCAGGCTCTGATTGAAGTCGGAATCCTGCAATAGGGCCAGCAATCACTCGACATTCGGTCCGTTCTAGGCACCATAATCAGCTGAGCGCTGTCCATCATGACTGTTCGCGACGCGCGGCGGTTGGCGGCTTGTCTGACGCTGGTCCTGGCGATGACGAGTGGCTCGCCTCGCGCCCGCTCCCTCCAGGTTGCGCCCTCTCCAAACGAGATTGCCGGCCGTCCGCTCGTCTATTCCGCCGTCGTCGACGGCATCATCCACCCGGTATCGGCGGAATACATGATGGACACGCTCGAGCGGGCCGATCTCGCCGGGGCGGCGCTCGTCGTGTTTACGCTGCGGACGCCGGGCGGGCTGCTCGATTCCACGCGGGCCATCGTGTCGAGCATGATCGCCTCGAGGACTCCGGTAGCGGTCTTCGTGTCTCCGTCTGGCGCCCGCGCGGCCTCGGCGGGGTTCATCCTCACGATCGCCGCGGACGTCGCCGCCATGTCGCCGGGCACGCACATCGGCGCGGCCCATCCCGTCGAAGGCGGCGGCCCGAAGATGGATGAGATCACGTCGAAGAAGGCCACCGAGGACAGCGCCGCCTACGCCCGTACTCTCGCCACCCGCCGCCACCGCAACGTCGATCTCGCCGCGCAGGCTGTGACCGAGAGCCGCGCGTTCACCGAGGGAGAGGCAGCCACCGCCGTTCCGCCACTGATCGACGTGGTGGCGCTGGACATTCCACACCTGCTCCTGCAGCTCGACGGCCGCACCCTCACGCGTTTCGACGGCACCACGGTGGTGTTGAAGACGCGCAACGCGCACATCGTCCCGATCGAGATGAGCCTGCGACAGCGTATCTTGAGCGGGATTGCGCACCCGAACATCGCGTACCTGCTCCTCAGCCTGGGTACGCTGGCCTTGACGATCGAGTTGTGGAGCCCGGGCGCCATTCTGCCCGGCGTGGCCGGCGGCGTTTCGCTATTGCTGGCGTTCTTCGCATTCTCAGTGCTGCCGGTGAACTACGCCGGGCTGCTGCTGGTGCTGTTCGGATTGTTGCTGTTCGTGCTCGAGATCAAGGTGACGAGCTTTGGCCTGCTGACGGCGGGCGGTGTCGTGAGCCTCATCTTCGGATCGATGATCCTCATGGACTCGACGCTTCCGGAATTGCAGTTGAGCCTCAACGTGGTGGTGCCGGTCGTACTCGGGTTCGGGGCCGTCGCGGTGTTACTCGCGCGGCTGGCCGTCGCGGCCCAGCGGCAACCACCGGTCATGGGGCAGGCGGCGATGATCGGAGAATCCGGCGAGGCGCTCACCGCCCTTGCTCCCGAACGGGTTGGGCAGGTCGCCACGCGCGGAGAGATCTGGAACGCGACGTCCGGCGAGCCGATCCCCGAGGGCACGCGCGTCCGCGTCACCGGCGTCGATAGACTAACGCTCGTCGTCCGCAGGGACTGAGGCCATCATGCTGATCAATCCACTCCTGATTCTGATTCTGATCGTCGTGCTCTACCTGATTAGCTCGATCAAGATTCTCGCCGAGTACGAACGCGGCGTCATCTTCCGCCTCGGCAAGCTCCTGCCGCAGCCGAAGGGCCCCGGCCTGGTTTTCGTGTTCGCGCCGATCGATCGGATGGTGCGCGTGGGCCTGCGCACCGTGGTGCTCGACGTGCCGCCGCAGGATGTCATCACGCGAGACAACGTCTCGGTCAAAGTGAACGCCGTCGTCTACTTCCGCGTCATGGACTCTCTGAAGGCCATCGTCGAAGTGGAGAACTACAACTACGCGACGTCGCAGCTATCGCAGACGACGCTGCGCAGCGTACTGGGCCAGGTGGATTTGGACGATCTGCTCTCGAGGCGCGAGCACCTGAACCAGCAGCTCCAGCAGATTCTCGATCAGCGCACCGACCCGTGGGGCGTCAAGGTGTCGGCCGTCGAGGTGAAGCACGTCGATCTGCCGGACAACATGCAACGCGCCATGGCGCGACAGGCGGAGGCGGAACGGGAGAAG
The DNA here is from genome assembly GCA_964372085.1 of uncultured Bifidobacteriaceae bacterium. Classification (GTDB taxonomy): domain Bacteria; phylum Acidobacteriota; class Vicinamibacteria; order Vicinamibacterales; family UBA2999; genus 12-FULL-67-14b. Next base: position 52,049 of record CAYJPQ010000021.1, read on the forward strand.
CGCGCCAAGATCATTCACGCCGCGGGCGAGCTGGAGGCGTCGGCGAAACTGTCACAGGCGGCCGGCGTGATCGCCACCGAGCCGGTTGCGATCACCCTGCGCTACCTGCAGACGTTGACCGAAATCGCGGCGGAAAAGAACTCGACGATCATCTTCCCACTGCCGATCGAAATGCTCCATCTCCTGCAAGCGGCCGCCGCGAAGAAGTAGGCAGGGTCTTGCTGGCAGCCGAACCGGCTCATGCCGGCCAGCACGAGCAGTGCCATAGTCGCAGCCAGTTGCCCGGTCAACAGTCCCCGGCGCCACCACGACCCTGTCCGTGAGCCGCCCTGGCGCACGCCGTCCGAGAGCGCGCTGCGCAGGTCGACCCGCGGTCACGGCCCGAGCAGCAAGGGGATCAACACCGAGCCCAGACATTGTGATCGCAGTCTAACGAAATCTGAATCCGCAGCTGATTCTGAACAGCCGGGCGGGTTCAAACGCCGAACCTCGCGGATTCGTGTAGGTGTTTCGTACTCCGTTGGCCGTATCCGTCACGATCACGTCGATCTGCTCGGTCGACTGGCTGGTGATGTTCACCGTATAGAAGCCCGTGTTGCCGCACTCGTCGCGGAGTACCACGCAACGGTGGCCACAGCCGGGTCTGAGCTGCGCCACGTGGTGAGGTCTCCCGCGAGGGGCAATCCGTTGAGCCGGGCCGTGAGGAACGTCCGCTGCCCCACAAACAGCGTGGTGCTTTCCGGAACCAAGTCGAGTCTGATCACCGTGCCAGGACCCACGACCCGCAGCACTTCTTCGGCGGTGCATGCGATGCTGCAGGTCAGCGTGATTCCGATGACCGCGAAGCGGAGAAGCCGCCGCGTTCCCGAATGAGGTGTCAAGCGCTGCATCGGGTGCTCCTGGTGGCCGGCCCGTGATCGGGCCCCTTCTGCTAATGCGCCAGGCAGAGAAAAACCGCGCCACGAACGGGCAACCATCCGGGGCCGCCGCAGCACGGGTGCCGACAAGGCCCGTCGCACGGTTCAGTGTTACCTGCAACCACCGCACACCGCACGGTCGCTGACGCGACGGTTATCGGCCGCGCATCACCTGCCCGGTGCTGCGTCCTCTGGCACTTCCGCGCGACCTCAGTGGCCTTCGGAAAGTCGCCTCCCGGAACACCGGGTCCCACTGCAACACAGCGTTGAACCGCACGTTCGCGCTCCAGCGGCGCGGCATCTCGTGCAAATCGACACGGACCATCACGTGATCGATGGTGGCCCTCGATCGATGCCGGGAACTATTGGCTGAGGACGCTTCGGAATTGTCCGACGAGCAGGTCGACGCGATCCGACGACATGCTCACGCGATGGCCCACGACCTTGTCGAGATGTTCCTCATCACCGAATCTCACCCCTGAACCGCACGAGGCCGGAATTGCCAACCACGGGCGGTGGGCCTCCGCTACTGCTCGAAATGACGCTTCGCGAAGGCTCTGCCGGAGCCGGACTTCAGGTAACGCTCGAAGCGGATTGCCCTTGGCTCGTCCGGCAACTCGATGACGACATGGAGTTGCCACGGCCGGTGCCTCGCTGTGTGCGGGCAGCGGCCAGCGTTGTGGTCGTCAAGCCGCCGGCGGGCATCGGATGTCAGGCCGGAATAGAAGTGGGGCGTCGCATCTGAGTTCTTGAGGACGTATACGAAGCGCTTGTCTCCAGGCATGGGGATGCCTGGTGCAAACGAGGGGCCGAGTGAGATTCCACTGGAATTGGCGGAAACGCTGGCGCGATCCGGATTCCGGTTGCAGTTCTTGCCAGCCTTGGGTGCGTCGGTGTTGGCGGATATTGCGCGCCGGATGCGGACTCGCTTGGGCGTACCGAGCCGAAGCTCGTTCAGGGATTCGCCCGCCTCTGCCGCTGCGCGGCTACGGCGCGGCATCCTTCGCGTGGCTTGCCGAGCCGAAGCTC
>CAYJPQ010000022.1:0-46668 GCA_964372085.1 uncultured Bifidobacteriaceae bacterium
GAACCCGTCCGCCCTACTTCGACTCTCACCGCATCGTATTGGTTCCAGAGGTATCCGGACGGGTTCCAGTGCGACACGGCGGGCTGCGTGACGCCGTGTGAATCAGTGGCTCTCGACATGATGAGGTGCGATGCCGGGGTGGCGGCCGTCCAGGTGTGCTCGAAGCGCCGCCAGGTGTACTTCGCCTGTTCGCCCACCAGGCGGGCGGGTTGCCATGTGGCGCCGCTGTCGGTGGAGACGTCCACGCGAGCGATGTCGACCTCGCCGGCCCATGCAAACCCGGCCACGGTGATGGGGCCGGTCGGAGGCGCGGCGCCATGGGCGGGCTGAGTGATGAGCGACTTCACGGCCAGGCCCGTGAGCGGCGCCATGTCCTTCGCGTCGACGGCCGCGCCCGGCGCCACGCGGCGCGCGGGGTACTTGTAGGCGGTGGCCACCCAGAAGCTGTCGGAATCGGCGTCGATGGCCGTGAGCGCGGTCAGCCACTTCACGGCGTAGGCGCCCTCCCAGCCCGGCACGATGGCGCGCAGCGGGAAGCCGTGCACCGGCGGGATGGGCACGCCGTTCATCTCGTAGGCCAGGATTGTGTCGAGGTGCATGGCCTTGGCCATGGGCACCTGCCGGATGAAGCCGGGCATGGTGCCGAGGGGCCGGTCCGCGGGCGTCAGCACCACGTTGCGGGCCGAGGGCTTCACGCCGGCGCGCGCCAGCAGGTCGGCCACGCGCACGCCCGTCCACCGCGCGGTGCCGACGGCGCCCTTTTCCCACTGGATGCCGGCCACGGGCGGATCGAAGAAGACGCGGCCGTTCCCCGCGCATTCCAGCGTGACGGTGATGGTCGTAGCGGGCAGCCTTCGGATCTCGTCGAGCGAGAGCCTGAGCGGCGTCGCCACGCTGCCATCCACGGTGAGCGTCCACGTGGCGGCGTCGAGCAAGGGCGGCACCGGCAGGTGCGACCGCACGTAGAAATGCTCGTTCGGCGTGATGAACGAATTAAGCAGCGAGACCGGCGTCTCGTAGTCGGGCGGCCGCAGCGATCGGCGGATCAACTGATCCTTGCCCCACGACTGGGCCACCGGTTGCGAGAGCAGCTCACCGGGCACCATCCACCTGGCCACGGCGGCCGTCACACCAAGCTGGGTTGCAGAAGTCAGTAACGCGCGACGAGAAAGCATCCGCGCATTATGGGCCACAGACGAACACAGACGAAACACAGATACGATTCGTTGGCCCTAAGCCCCAAGCCTCAAGCCCCACGCCTCAAGCCCCGAGCCCCAAGCCCTAAGCCCTAAGCCTCAAGTTTCTCGATAAGCGCCCGCCACCGCCGCCTGGTCACGGGCATCGCCTGACCGTTGGCGAGCACGATCTCTCCCGTGCCGTCGGTGAACGGCCGGGCCTCGCGGACGGCGTCGAGGTGGATGATGGTCGCGCGCGACACCTGGAAGAAGGCGGCGGGCCAGGAAGCGCGCGGGCGTCGGGCGTCTGGATGTCGAGCAGCACCAGGTCTGGCGCCAGCTCGGCGATGCGATCGGCCGCCTCCACCCCGTCGGCCGCCTCGCCCATTCGGAACCGGAGCGGCGCAGCGTGTAGCGGAACACCTCGGCCAGCTGCTCCAAGGCCATGCGCGGAGGCACGCCCTGGGCATGGACCTGGTTCCCGCCCCACACCGGCTTCGCCTGGCGCAGCGACAGCACCGTGGCCGCGCCGTAGGCGAAGGCGCCGAACAGGTAGACGAGCAGCGAAATCAGGCCCAGGGCGATCATGGCGTTACACTGCTCTTATACGCCACCGGGCCGCCTGCCGGTTGGCCTCAGGGATCGATCGGCCGACAATCCGACCCGAACGGTCGTGTGGAACCTCCGTGTGGAACCCCCGTGTGGAACCTCCGTGTGGAACCTTCGTGAGGAACCTTCGTGAGGAACCCCGTGATCACCCGCTTCGCGCCAGCTCCCACCGGGCACCTCCACCTCGGACATGTCCTGAACGCCCTGTACGTGTGGGAGTGCGCCCGTGAGCGGGGTGGGCGGGTGCTGCTGCGCATCGAGGACCACGACCGCCAGCGGTGCCGGCCCGAGTTCGAGACGGCGATCCTCGAAGACCTGGCCTGGCTCGGCTTCGCCCCCGACAGTCCCATGGTGCGGCAGAGCGATCGAGACCACCTCTATCGCGCGGCCCTCGCGAAGCTCGTGGAGCAGGGGCTCGTGTATGGATGCCGGTGTACCAGGGCGGAGATAGTGGCTCACGGAGAGCCGGGGCTTCAGGTCGAACACGGAGAGTCGGGGCTTCAGCCCCGGCTTGGCACGGCCGGGACTGAAGTCCCGGCCCTCCCTGGCCCCGACCTCCGCTACCCGGGCACCTGCCGCGATCGCGGCATTCCCCTGACCGACGGGGTCGGCTGGCGGCTGCGGATCGACGCCGGCGTGGAACGGTTCGTCGATGGGTTGTGCGGAACACAGGAGCAGGATCCGAGCCGGCAGTGCGGTGACGTGTTGCTGCGCGACCGCCTGGGCAACTGGACTTACCAGTTCGCCGTCACCGTCGACGACATCGAGCAGCAGGTGACCGACGTCATCCGCGGCGTCGATCTCCTCGCCTCCACCGGCCGGCAGATTCGCCTGGCGCGGCTACTCGGCCGCGCGGAGCCGCCGCGCTTCACCCATCACCCCCTCGTGATGCAGTCGCCCACGCAGAAGTTGAGCAAGTCCGACGGCGCCACGGGCGTCCGCGAGTTGCGGGCGGCGGGGTGGACGGCGGCGGAGGTGCGTCGCCGCGCGGCAGCCACAGAGGGCCACAGAGGGCCACAGATGAAACACAGATAGAACACAGATAAAACACAGATGGGTTTCATCTCCGAATACCCATGGCGCGGCTGCCCGATGCGGTTCGACCAGCCGGCGCGGCAAAGCCGCGCGTGGAGACACGACGATGGCCAGGATGAACGAGCGGTAGCCGTCACAAGGCTCGCTCATCCGGGCCGTCGTTGTGTCTCCACTGCCCGGCCGCGTGGCGGCCGGCGGCTGGTCGAACCTGCATCTGTGTCATCTGTGTCATCTGTGGATGACCGAGAGACACGCCGCGCGGGTCACGGCGTGTGGCGTAACACCTGGCCAGGACGCGCGTCGGTCTGCGTCCCGTCGGCCACCACCGCGACGCCGTTGACGATCACATGCGCGATGCCGGTGGGGTAGTTGTGGGGCGCGGCGTAGGTGGAGGTCTCGCCCACGGTGGCCGGGTTAAAGATCACCAGGTCGGCGGCCAGGCCCGGGGCCAGGCGCCCGCGGTCGGCGAACCCGAATTGCGCCGCGGGCAGTGAGGTCATCTTGCGGACGGCCTCCTCGAGCGAAATCACCCTGCGCTCGCGCACGTAGAGGCCCAGCGTGCGCACCGCGTTGCCGTAGCCGCGCGGGTGCGGCACGCCCTCGCCGAAGGTGTTCAGGCCGCTGTCGGACGCAATCGACACCATCGGGTGCCGCAGGATGCGCGCGATGTCGTCGTCGCCCATGAAGTGGTAGACCATGGATGCGCCGCCGGCCATCAGCATGCGCCGCATCAGCTCCTGCTGTGTGGCCAGGTCGCCCTTGCCCAGCACCTGCTGCGCCGCCTGCGCGATGGTGAGGCCGTTCAGCGAGCGGTCGGCGCGGTACTCGGCGATGCGCGCGAACGCGTAGTCCTCGAGGCCGCGCTCGCGAATCAGGTCGCGCATCTCCGCCCGGATCTTCTGCCAGGTGGCATCGTCTTTCAGCCGTTCGTTGATTGTGTCCTGCCCGCCCTCGAGCGCCCACGAGGGGAAGCGGATGCCCAGGTTCGAGCTGGCCGCGTCGTACACGTACTGATCGGCGTTCACGCGCAGGCCGCGCGCCCGCGCCTGGTCGATCATCTCGAGGGCCCTGGCGCTCGAGCCCCAGCGGCTGGGCGCGTCCACCTTGAGGTGCGAAATCTCCAGCGGGCACTGCGCGGCCTCGGCGATGTTGATGGCCTCGGCGACGGCCTTCTCGAGCTCCGTGCCCTCGTTGCGCATGTGCGTGGCGTAGACGCCGCCCTTCCGCGCCGCCACCTTCGCCAGCGCCACGATTTCCGCGGTCTCCGCGTAGGTGCCCGGCACGTATTGCAGGCCGGTGGAGAAGCCGACGGCGCCATCATCCATGGCCCTGGCCACGAGGGCCTCCATCCGTTTCAGTTCCTCGGGAGTGGCCTGCCGGTTGGCGGTGCCCATCACCTCGCGGCGCACCGTGTTGTGGCCCACGAGCGTCGAGTAGTTCAGCGCCGGCCTGGCGGCCTCGATGTCGCCGAAGGCCTTTGCCACATCCGCGGCCGATCCGCCGCAGTTGCCCGCCACCACGGTGGTGACGCCCATTCGCACGAAGTGGGGGATGGCCGGCTGTGAAGCGATTTCGTCCACGTGGGTGTGCACGTCGATGAAGCCGGGCGCCACGACGAGGCCGGCGGCGTTGATGGTGGCCTTCGCCGGGCCGCTGACGCGCCCCACGGCCACGATGCGACCGCCGCTGATGGCCACGTCGGCTTCGCGCGCCGGCGCGCCCGTGCCGTCGATGACGCGCCCGCCACGGATGACGAGATCAACCGGCGCCGCGGATTGGGATGAAACCTGGCCGGCCAGTGCCAGCACGGCCACGGATGAGAGGATGACAATGCGACGCATGGGCCACAGATGAAACACAGATAATCCTTTCAGTACTCGTCACTCTTCACTCTACTGTATGCTGGGCAGCACGCGTCCGGAGGCCTCGTTGAAACAGCTCGGTGTCATCGCCCTCTTGCTCGGTACCGTCGGCCTGGCGACGCTTGCGGCCCAGCGCATCTTCACGAATCCCCGGCCCGAGGCGCACTTCAAGACCCTCTTTCCCGGTGCCGGCGGCTTCGGCCCCTTCGGCGGCACGCCCCTGCACTACAAGGTGTACGGCGCCGACCCCAGGGCCAACCCTACCGCGCCGGTGGTGGGCGTGATCTTCTGGACCACCGACATGGTGCCGAAGGAGTACGGCTACCACGGGCCCATCCACATGCTGGTGGGCATGGACATGAAGGGCGTGCTCACCGGGGTGGTGGTCGACTACAACTCCGAGCCCTACGGCTATTTCTCGGTGGACCCGCCGCAGTTTGCCGCCCAGTTCAAGGGCAAGAGCATCCGCGACCGCTTCGTGGTGGGCGCCGACGTGGCGGCCGTGTCGCGCGCCACCATCACCATGAACAGCGCCGCGCGGGCGCTGCGCGACAGCGTGCGCATCGTGGCGAGGGCGCTGCTCTCACCCGAGATGGTCAACCCCTCGGGCGCCGCCCTGCGATGAGGCAGCCCGACCCCTGGGGCTTCGACGAGGAGCCGGTCGAGACCTGGGTCGACATCCTCGCGCCACAGTACCTCGACCTCGCGCTCCTGGCGGCGTTCCTCGTCCTCGCGCTCGTCAGCTTCAAGCGCAAGAGCGTGCCGCTCAAGTTCGTCACCTTCGCGGCCGCCATCGGTTACATGGGGTTCGCGAAGAGCTACCTCATCTCGATCACCAACGTTTTCGGCGTGGTCGACTGGAACTTTCCCATCGTCCAGTACAACCTCGCGTGGTACCTGTTCTTCGGGTTCACGGTGGTGTCCACCGTCTTATGGGGACGGCTCTACTGCGGACGCATCTGCGCCTACGGCGCGCTCACGCAAATGCTGGATGCGGTGCTGCCGGCGCGGTGGCGCGTGGAAGTGCCCAGGGCCATCGAGAAGCGCGCCTCCTTCATCAAGTTCGGCGTGCTGGCCGGCGTGATGGCGTACTACATTGCGACGCACAACCTGCTGGTCTACCAGCTCGTGGAGCCCTTCTGGATGTTCAGCCTGCTGGGCACCACGGCCATGTGGACGGGGCTGGGCGTGCTGCTGCTGGCCACCGTGTTCGTGCGGAACCTCTACTGCCGGTTCCTGTGCCCGGTGGGCGCCACGCTGGGCTTGATGGCGCTCGTCACCGTGTTCAAGATCGCGCGGTGGCACGAGTGCTCCCATTGCCGCATCTGCCAGAAGGCGTGCCAATGGGGCGCCATCGAGGGGCCGAAGATCCTCGTCACCGAGTGCGTGCGGTGCGACGACTGCGAGCGGTTGTACGCCGACGCGAAGAAGTGCCCGCACCACATCATCATCGCGCGCCACGCCGCGGGAGGCGGACGGCATGGGCATTGGAAGAATGAGGTGAGAAGTGAGAAGTGAGAAGTCAGAAGTCAGAAGTCAGAAGTCCATCACACCTCCACCTTCGCGCCTCTCACGTTTTACTTCTCACCTCTCACTTCTCACTTCTCACTTGAGATAGGATTCCGCCGTGACCACTGACGCGAAGCCCCGCATTTCGCCCACCGCCCAGATCATGATCGGCCTCGTCGTGGGCCTGGTGGTCGGCTACATCGTCTCCATCACAGACCCGAAGCTCGCCGACATCATCCGGCCCTTCAGCCAGATCTTCATCCGCATGATCCGGATGGTCATTGCGCCCCTGCTGTTCGGCACGCTGGTGGCGGGCATCGCCGGCGCCGGGCACTTCAAGGACGTGGGCCGCATGGGCCTGCGTGCCATCATCTATTTCGAGATCGTCACCACGGCGGCGCTGCTCATCGGACTGGTGGCGGTGAACGTGCTCCGGCCCGGCGACGGCATGACGCTGCCGGCCAGCACCGGCGCGGCGGCCATCTCGGGACAGGCCCAGACGTGGGACCAGATCCTGCTGCACCTGGTGCCCACCTCCATCATCGAGGCCATGGCCACCGGCGACGTGCTGCAGATCGTGGTCTTCAGCATGGTGTTTGCCATCGGCCTGGGCATGCTCGGCGAGAAGGGCAAACCGATGGTGGCCTGGTGCGAGGCGCTGGCCGAGACGATGTTCAAGGTGACGCACATCGTGATGCTGTACGCCCCCATCGGCGTGGGCGCGGCCATTGCTTACACCATCGGCCAGGGCGGCCTGCAGGTGCTGCAGAACCTGGCGTTCCTCGTGTTCACGCTCTACGTGGCGCTGGCGGCGTTTGCCCTGCTGGTGCTGGTGCCGGTGATGCTGATGTTCCGCATCCCCATCGTGGCCTTCATCAAGGCCATCAAGGAGCCGGCCCTCATCGCGTTCTCGACCACGTCGAGCGAGGCCGCGCTGCCGCGCGCCATGGAGTGCGTGGAGGCCTTCGGCGTCCCGCGCCGCATCGTGTCGTTCATCCTGCCGCTCGGCTACAGCTTCAACCTCGACGGCAGCACGCTGTACCTCTCGCTCGCCGCCATCTTCGTGGCGCAGGCCGCCGGCGTGGACCTGAGCATCGGGCAGCAGGTCATGATGATGCTGACGCTGATGCTCACCAGCAAGGGCGTGGCCGGCGTCCCGCGCGCCGCGCTGGTCATCCTGGCGGCCACGGTGGCCAGCTTCAACCTGCCCGTCGAGGGCGTGGCCCTCATCCTGGGCGTGGACGCCATCATGGACATGGGCCGCACCATGACGAACGTTGTCGGCAACTGCCTCGCCGCGGTCGTGGTCGCCAAGTGGGAAGGGGAGTTTCAGGAACCAGCGAAAGTTGACAGTTAAGCAGTGCAGAGTTCAGGGTTTCAGTTTCCAGTTACAGTTTCCAGTTCCAGTTCCAGTTGGTTGACAGTTGCCAGTTACGGCGCGTCTGTTGGCGCCGTGACGATCTGAATCCGCCCCGCCAACCCGATCGAGACCAACACCGCGTTGTTCGCCGTGACCATCACCGCTTCCACGCCAGGCAGGCGCTCGACGAGTGCCATGCCTTGCTCCGGACCAAGAACAAAGACGCCCGTTGACAGCGCGTCGGCCAGCAGCGCGCTGTTGGAGAGGATGGTCACGCTGCGCGTGAGGCGGGCGGGCTCGCCGACGTTGGGATCGAGCAGGTGGTGGTAGCGCCGGCCGTTGCGCAGGAAGAACCGCTCGTAGTCGCCTGACGTGCTGAAGGTGCCGTCGCCCATCTCGATGGTGGCGAACACGCGATCGGCCGGTCCCCTCGGGTCGCGGATGCCCAGCGTCCACGGCTGGCCGTTGTTGAGGCCCGCCACGTACAGGTCGCCCCCGGCCTGGATCATGAAATTCGCGAACCCGCGCTGCCGCAGCAGGGCCACGGCCCTGTCGATGGCGTAGCCCTTGCCGATGCCTCCCAGGTGCACGCGCATGCCCCGGCGCCGGATGAAGGCCGTGCCCGGCGGCTCGTCCACCACCACTTGTTGATAGTCCACCAGCGGAAGGCGGGCGCGGATCTCGTCGGCCGACGGGACGCGATTGTCCTGGTCGTGGTCGAACTTCCACACGTCGGCGAGCGCCCCGAAGGTGATGTCGAACTTGCCCTGCGTAAACTCACTGGCCTGGCGCGCCGCCAGCAGCACCGCGCGCGTGTCGGCGCTGATGGGGACCGGCGCCTCGCCGGCCGCGTCGTTGAGGCGAATGACGTCGCTGCCGGGCCGCCACACGCTCAGGAGCGATTCGAGTCGATCGAATTCCGCGAATACCTCGCTGAACGCGGCCTGGGCCGCGGCTTCATCCGTGGTCCACGCCGACAACTGCAGCGTGGAGCCCATCGACAGGCGCGACTGTTCAGCAAGGCGTGGCGGGCCTGGCGCGGCTGGCCCGCCGCAGGCCGCGGCCACGCCGCACGCCAAGGCCAGCAGGAGGCGGCCCAACCGGGGTCGTGACGGGGCTCTCAACGCAATCGATTGTATCCGCCGGCTCTCATCTGGTTCTCATCGGGTGGTGGTACACGTGAGACATGCGACTGGCCCTGTCCGCCTTTCTCGTCATGTGGATCTCAGCCGGGACGGCCTGGGCGCAGGCGCCCCTGACGCTGCAAGTTGCCATCGAGCGGGCCCGGGCGCTTTCGCCCGCGCGCACCGCCGCCCTGGCCCGTGTCGAGGCCGCCGACCAGGCCGGCCGCGCCGCGGGTAGGTGGCCCAATCCCCTGGCCGAGTTCCGCGCGGAGAACTTCTGGTCCGGCGCCCCCGGGGGGCTGCCGCTCGACACCTTCGCCACCCTCACGCAGGCCATCGAGTTTGGCGGCGAGCGGGGCGCGCGCAAGGGCGCGGCGGCGGCCGCGCTCGAGGGCGCCCGTGCCGGGCAGGCCGCGACGGCGGCCGACGCCGACCTGCGGGTGGTGCGCCGCTTTCTCGACGCGGTGCGGGCGCGCGAGATCGACCGCGCGCTCACCACGCAACTGGCGAGCCTGGATGAACTCGTCCGCGTCGAAGGCCGCCGCGTGGCCGAGGGCCTGGCGCCCGAAAGCGACCTGCACAAGCTCGAGGCCGAGCGCGCCCGCGTGGAGCTCGATCGCGTTCGCGCGCAGCTCTCGGCCGCTCGCTCGTTTCACGAGTTGCTGGCCCTCGTCGGGCCCGAGCCTGCCGTCACCATCGACGCGCTCCAGGCCCCGCCGCCGCCCGCGCTGCCCACCGCCCTCGACGAGGCGGCCATTACCGCGGCGCTCGACCGCCGGCCCGACGTGGCGGCCGCCCGCGCCCAAGTGACTGCGGCCCGCGAGGCGCTGCGCTTCGAGGAGGCGCGCACGGTGCCCGACCTGGCCGTGACCGGGGGATGGAAGCGAACCGGCAGGTTCGACACCGGCGTCCTTGGGGTCGCCATTCCCGTGCCCCTCTTCGATCGCAACCAGGTGGCCACAGCCCTGGCCAAGGGGCAACTGCGGGCGGCGGAGCTCGAGTTATCGCAGGTGGTGATGATGGGCGCGGCCGACATCCGCGCCACGCGGGAGGCCGCCCGGGCCCTGGCCGGTCAGGCCGATCGCGTGCGGACCCGGCTGATGGACCCCGCCACCGCCGTGCGCGCCTCGACGCGCGCCGCCTTCGAGAGCGGCGCCGCCGACATGCTCCGGGTCGTCGACGCCGAGCGCGTCTACACCGATGCCCAGATAGTGTTTCACACGCTGGCCAGTGAGGCGGTCGTCGCCGCCGTCGAGGCCCGCATTGCCGTTGGCGAGGATCCCCTGCCATGACCCTCTTCTCCACGCCCGTTCCTCACGCCCGCGCGTGCCGGCTCCTCCGGGTCGGGCTGTCCCTCGCCGCGGCCCTTGTCCTGGCCGGCTGTCAATCCGCCGCAACCGTCGCGCCGGTCGAGGAAGCCGTCGTCGCCGAGGGAGCCAGGGACACGGTGACGCTTTCGGCCGAAGCCGCCACGCGCGCCGGTGTGGTGGTGGCGCCCGCCACGGTCGTCAGCCGCGCCGACCAGCTCACGGCGCCGGGCCTGGTGACCCTCAACGAGCGGCGCACCGCGCGCATCGGCGCCCTCGCCGAGGGCGTCGTGATCGACGTGGCGGTGCAGCCGGGCGACCGCGTGGCCAGAGGCGCCCGCATGGCCACGGTGCTGAGCCACCTGTTCCACGACGCGTGGGCCTCGTACTTCAAGGCGCTCGCCGGCCGGCGCACCGCCGATCGCGAGGTGGCCTTCGCCCGTGCCACCCACGAGCGCGCCGTCCGCCTGGTCCGCGACAAGGCCCTCTCGCCCTACGAGGCCGATCGCGCGGCGGCCGATCTCGTGCACGCCGAGCAGGAACTGGCCGCGGCCAGGGCCGAGGTGATGCGCGCCGAACAGGACCTGCAGCATTACGGCATCACGCCGCGGGAAGACGCCAACCCCGAGCAGGAAGACCGCATCGGGATCACCGCGCCGTTTGACGGCGTGGTCATCGAGCGGCTGGTCTCGTCCGGGAGCGCCGTCACGCCGGGCACGCCCCTGCTGGTGGTGAGCGACCTCTCAACCGTGTGGGTCACCGCCGAAGTGGCCGAGACGAACCTCGGGCAGCTCTCGGCGGGACGCGCGGCCACCATCGTCACCGAGGCCTACCCGGGCGAGACGTTTACCGGCACCATCGACGCGGTCGGCGACGTGATCAACCCGGTCACCCGGCGTGTGACCGTGCGGCTGGTCGTGCCCAACCCCGAGCGCCGCCTGAAGCCCGAGATGTTCGTCACCTCGCAGCTGGGGCTGCGGGCCGTGCGCGAGATCGTGGTCGTGCCCACGAGCGCCGTGCAGCGGATGGATGGCGAGCCGGTCGTGTTCGTCCGCACCGCCGAGGGCGCCTACCACCGGCGCACCATCGACCACGGCAACGAGGTGGACGGTCTCGTTGAGATCCGGTCCGGCGTGAAGGCCGGCGAGGACGTCGTTGTGACCGGTGCGTTTCTCCTCAAGTCGACGATGACTGGCGGGGGCGATCCGGAATGAGCCACCCGCAGGGATTCATCGAGAAGCTCGTCACCGCCGCCCTGCACCAGCGGCTGTTCGTCCTGCTCTGCCTCGCCGCGCTGCTGGTGACAGGCGTCGTCGCCTACCAGCAGTTGCCGGTCGAGGCCTTCCCCGACCTCACCAACAACCAGGTGGTGATCGTCACCGAGGCACCGGCCCTGGCCGCGCCCGAGGTGGAGCAGCGGGTCACCTATCCCATCGAGATTGCCATGATGGGCGCGCCTGGGGCCGAGCAGGTACGGTCCATCTCCAAGTTCGGCCTGTCGATCGTCACCGTGATCTTCGAAGATGCGGTGCCCACCTACTTTGCGAGGCAGCTCGTGGCCGAGCGCCTCACCGATGCGCGCGGGCGGCTGCCCGAGGGCCTCGAGCCCACGATGGGCCCGGTGGCCACCGCCTTCGGCGAGGTGTACCAGTACCTGGTCGAAAGCGAGACGGTCGACCCCATGGAGGTGAAGACCATCCACGACTGGGACGTCCGCACGCGCCTGCGCTCGGTGCCCGGCGTGAGCGAGGTCAACTCGTGGGGCGGCCTCACGAAGCAGTACCACGTGGTGGTCGACCCCGCGCGCCTCGAGAAGTACGGGTTGTCGCTGCGGCACGTGTACGAGTCGATCGCCGGCAGTAACACGTCGTTCAGTGGCGGCTACATCGAGCACGGGTCCGAGCGGTACACCGTGCGCGGGGTGGGCCTGGCCCGTGACGAGGCCGACCTGCGAATGATCGTGTTGAAGGCGTCGGCCGGCAGCGCCGTCACCGTGGGTGACATCGCCACGGTGGGCGTGGCGCCGATGGCCCGCCACGGGGCCGTGACGCGCGATGGGCGAGGCGAGGCGGTGTCGGGCATGGTCATCATGCTCAAGGGGGAGAATGGCCGCGACGTCACGGCACGCGTGAAGGCGCGCGTCGACGAGATCGCCGCGGGCCTGCCCACGGGCGTGGCCATCGTGCCCTTCTACGACCAGAGCGAGGTGATCCAGCGCACGGCCCAGACCGTCCGCAAGAACCTGGCCGAGGGCTCCCTGCTGGTGGTGGTGGTGCTCGTGCTGTTCCTGCGGGACGTGCGCGCGGCCCTGGTGGTGGCCGCCGTGATCCCGCTCTCGATGCTGGTCGGTTTCATCGGCATGCGCGTTTTCGGCGTGTCGGCCAACCTCATGTCGCTCGGGGCCGTCGACTTCGGCCTGATCGTGGACGGCGCGGTGGTGATGATGGAGAACTTCGTCCGCCGCAGGCCCGAGATGGCTGCCGCGTACGCGGCCGGCGACCCGGGCGCCCACCATCGCCACGACCGCGGGCGCCTGTTTGTCGGGCCCGCCATCGAGGTGGCGCGGCCCATCCTGTTCGGCGTGCTCATCATCATTGCGGTCTACATCCCCGTCTTCACGCTCGAGGGCCTCGAAGGCAAGATGTTCCGGCCGATGGCCATCACCATCTGCTCGGCGCTCTTCGGCGCGCTGCTGCTCTCGCTCACCGCCGTGCCGGTGGCCTCGTCGTTCCTGCTCAAGCTCGACGGGGCGCACCACGAGGGCGCCTGGTTCGAGAAGCTGAAGGCCCGCTACATCAGCGACCTGCACCGGGCGATGGACCGTCGCGGCGCCGCCATCGCCATCGCGCTGGCCTTCGTCGTTGCGGCCCTCGCCTCCGTGCCGTTCCTCGGCACCGAGTTCATGCCGAGGCTGGACGAGGGCTCCATCCTCATCGAGACGCGCAAGGCCCCGTCGGTGGCGCTCGAAGAGTCGGTGGACATCTCCACCCGCGTGGAGAAGATCGTCACCCAGTTCCCCGAAGTGAAGCAGGTGGTCACCAAGATCGGCCGGCCCGACCTGGCCACCGAGGCCATGGGCATCTACCAGGGCGACGTGTACGTGCTGCTGCACCCGCACGAGGAGTGGACGACGGGGCGCGACAAGGAGGCGCTGGTGAGCGCCATCGCCGCGGGGCTCGAGGGGTTCCCGGGGCTCACGTTCAACTTCACCCAGCCCATGGCCATGCGCCTCGACGAGGTGGTGTCGGGCGTGAAGGCCGACGTGGCCGTGAAGGTGTTCGGGCCGGAGGCCGACGTGCTGGAGCGCATCGGCGAGCAGATTCGGCTGGTGCTGGCGTCGGTGCCAGGGTCGGCCGACGTGCAGATGGAGGTGCTGGCCGGCGCCGCGCAGATCCAGGTGGACATCGACCGTGAGGCCAGCGCGCGCTACGGCCTCACCGTCACGGATATCCAGGAGGTCGTGGAGACGGCCGTGGGTGGGCGGCAGGTGACGGAGGTGCTGGATGGCGCCCGCCGGTTCGCGGTGCTGGTGCGCTTCCCGGAGGACCAGCGCGCCGATGCCACGGCGCTGGCGGCGATTCCCATCGTGGCCGTTGGCGGGGGGCGCATTCCGCTGGGCCGGGTGGCCCGCGTCACCGAAATGAGCGCGCCCGAGGCCATCAACCACGAGAACGGCGAGCGCCGGCTGGTGGTGCAGTCCAACGTGCGCGGCCGGGACGTGGGCAGCTTCGTGGCCGCGGCAGCCGGCAAGCTGGAGGCCGCCGTGACGCTGCCCACGGGATATCACATCACGTGGGGCGGCCAGTTCGAGAACCAGCAGCGCGCCATGCAGCGCCTGACGCTGGTCATCCCGTTGTCGATCGCCATCATCTTCCTGCTGCTGTTCGTCACGTTTCAGCGGCTTCGCCAGGCCGCGCTCGTCCTGCTCAACGTGCCGTTTGCCATGGTTGGCGGCGTCGCGGCCCTGTGGATAAGCGGGCTCACCCTCAACCTGTCGGCGGCGGTCGGCTTCATCGCGCTCTTTGGCGTGGCCGTGCTCAACGGCGTGGTGCTCGTCTCGTCCATCAACCGCCTGCGCAGCCAGGGGGAGCCCCTGCGGCATGCGGTCGTGTCGGGCGCTGCCACCCGCCTCAAGCCCGTCCTGATGACCGCGATGGTGGAGGTGATCGGCCTGTCGCCCATCGTGCTGTCGCAGGGCGCCGGCGCCGAGGTGCAGCGGCCGTTTGCGACCGTCATCAGCGGCGGCATCGTGACCTCGACCCTGCTCACCTTGATCATCCTGCCGATGCTCTATGAGATGATCGAGAAGCGGATGGCGGAGCGCGGCTAGCGGGTCCGCGACGATATGAGGCTGCTGCTCGTCGAAGACGACCCGGAGATCAGCCGGTTCCTGATCAAGGGCTTGCGTGAGGACCAGCATGTCGTCGACCTGGTGGAAGACGGTCGCGCCGCCGTCGACCAGGCCCTGACCGATGGCTACGACGCCATCGTGCTCGACATCATGCTGCCCGAGCTCGACGGGTTCGAGGTGTGCCGCCAGATTCGCGCCCGGGGTCTCGACACGCCCGTGCTGGTGATCAGCGCGCGTGACGCCGTGCACGACCGCGTGCAGGGCCTCGACTCGGGGGCCGACGACTACCTGGTGAAGCCCTTCGCCTTCGACGAGCTGCTGGCCCGGCTGCGCGCGCTCGACCGGCGGGGGCGCAACCGCACCACGGCCCCCGACCTGGCGTATGGGCCGGTGGCCATCGATCCGGTGGACCACCGAGTCACCGTGAACGGCGAGCCGCTCTCGCTGACCGCCACCGAGTACCGCCTCCTCGAGTACCTGGTGCGGCGCGCCGAGGCCATCGTGACGCGCGATCAACTGGCCGAGTACGTGTGGGGCGGCGAGTACGACCCCTTCTCGAACCTGGCCGACGTCTACGTGGGCTACGTGCGGAAGAAGCTGCAGGCCGCCGGCGCGGGGCCGCTCATCCAGACCGTGCGCGGCCTGGGGTATATGCTGAAGGCAGGCACACCGGCTGTATGAGGCAGTGGCTCAATCCCGAGACGTTCCGCGGCCGGCTGACGCGCCACTGGACTGCCGCGTTCGGCCTGCTGCTGGCCGTCGCCAACGCCGGCATCTATCTCACCGCGCGCACCTACCTCTATCACGACCTCGACGTGAAGGTGCGGACCCTGGCGGCCACCGAGCTGGCCTCGTCCACCGACCGGGCCGAAATCCACATGCACGAGTTGCCGGTGGGCGCTCTGGCCGACGGGGAGTTCGCCGACAAGTTCGTCCAGATATTCGATGTCGACGGTCACGTGCGTGTGGCGTCGCAGCGGTTGGTCGGCGCGCCGCCCATGGTGGCGGTCGACGTCGTGTCGGCGGCCATTTCGGGCCGGGCGCCGATGGTCACCACCGTGGTGGACGGACGCCGCGGGCGCGCGGCGGTGCTGGGCACGCGGCTCAATGGGGCGGCGTTTGCGATGCTGGTGGGGCTGTACTCGGACCAGGTTGAGTCGCACCTGGCCTCGTTGGCGTGGCTGCTGGTGCTGGTGTGGGCGGGCGGCCTGGCGGCCACGAGCGCCATGGGCTACCGCCTGACGTCGGCGGCGCTCGCGCCCGTGGTCAGCATCACGCGGCGCGCCGCCCGCATCGCCAAGGGGGAGTTCGAGGCCCGCCTTGATCCGCCGCAGGTGCACGACGAGGTGGGCGAGATGACGCGCTCGCTCAACGAGGTGCTGGAGCGCCTGAATGCCGCGCTCGACGCCAACCGCCGCTTTGCGTCGGACGCGTCACACGAGCTCCGCGGCCCCGTCACCGCCATGGCCGGCGAGATCGACGTCACGCTCAAGTACAGCCGGTCGGCCGAGGAATATCGCGACGCCCTCGTGCGGGTGCGCGAGCGCCTGGGCGCGCTCACCACGCTCACCGAAGACCTGATCCTGCTGGTGCGCGCGCAGGAGGGCTCGAAGGGCGTCGACCTCCGCGAGGTGCCGGTGTTGCCGCAGGTGCGCGATGCCGCGGCGCGGCTGGCGGCCCTTGCGCAGGCGCGCGGCATCCACGTCGTCGTGAGCGACTTCCCCGACCTCGTGGCCTATGCCGACCCGCGCCTGCTGGGCCGCGTCTTCGACAACGTGCTCGGCAATGCCGTCCAGTACAATCGCGACCGTGGCTCGGTGACCCTCAGCGGCGGCGTCAAGCTGGGCGCCGCGGACGAGTGGAAGGCCGACGTGGTGATCATCACCATCACCGACACGGGGCCGGGCATCCCGGAAGGCGAGTGGGAGCGGGTCTTCGAACGCTTCCGGCGGCTCGACCCGGCCCGGGCGCGGCGGACGGGAGGCAGCGGCCTGGGCCTGGCAATCTGCCGGGAAGTGCTGGCCGTGCACGGCGGTTCGATTCGCATCGTTCGCTCGTCGCCGGAGGGAACCACCTTCGAGATCAGCCTGCCCGGCCGCGTCGGCTCGGGTGGGGCCATGTCGTTCGAGCTCGTCCCCGTGCCGCCACCGCCGCCCTGCGTGCCCGGAAGCGCCTCGATCCACTAGACTCGACCAGGGTCGAGAAAGTGAAAAGTGAAAAGGGAAAAGTAGGAGTGAAGCATGGCCAAGACCGTGGTGATTCTCAACGATCCGCCCTATGGCACCGAGCGCAGCTATAACGGCCTGCGCCTGGCGGGCGCACTCTCGCGTCGGGAGGGCGAGCAGGTGAAGGTGTTCCTGATGGGTGATGCGGCAGCCTGCGCCAAGGCAGGCCAGAAGGTGCCGCAGGGGTACTACAACATCGAGCTGATGCTGCACGCGGTCCTCCGGCATGGCGCCGAGGTGGCCGCCTGCGGCACCTGCATGGATGCCCGGGGCATCACGACGGCCGAGCTCACGAGCGGCACCGCGCGCGGCACGCTCGAACAACTCGCGGACTGGACCGCGTGGGCCGACAAGGCCCTGGTGTTCTGATGGCTGCCTCACGAACCGTGGTCGTGCTCGGCGGCGGCGTCGGCGGCGTGGCGGCCGCCCGCGAGCTGCGCCGCCGGCTGCCCCCGGCGCACCGGGTCATCATGGTGGACCGGGAGCGGCACCACGTGTTCGCCCCGTCCCTGTTATGGCTGATGGTCGGCCGCCGCTCGGCGGCCTCGATTCAGCGGCCAATGGCGCGATTGGCACGTCGTGGCATCGAGGTGGTGAGCGGTGAGGTGGAAGGCATCGACGTCCGCGAGCGCTCGGTGACGGTTTCGGGCGTCCAACTCCGCGCCGACTACCTGGTCATCGCGCTCGGCGCCGACCTCTCCCCGGAGCTCGTGCCGGGCCTGGCCGAAACCGGACACAATTTCTACACCCTGGCCGGCGCCGAGTCGCTGCGACGGGCGCTGGAATCGGAGCGCGAGGGGCGGGTCGTCGTCCTCACCGCGGCGCCCGCCTACAAGTGTCCGGCCGCCCCGTACGAGGCCGCGCTGCTGATCGACGACTTCGTCCGGCGCCGCGGGTTGCGGGGACGCCTCAGCCTGGAGGTGTGCGCGGCCGAGCCCGGCCCGATGGGCGTGGCCGGCCCCGTCGTATCGGCCGCCGTCGTCGGCATGCTGGCGGCCAGGGAGATTGCCTATCTGCCGGGCCATCAAGTGACGGCCGTGGACGCCGGCGCGCGGCTGCTCCGCTTTGCCAACCTCGTGCAGCGTCCCTTCGACGTGCTTGCTGCCGTGCCGCCCCACATCGCACCGCGCGTGGTGCGCGAGAGCGGCCTGGTGTCCGAGAGTGGCTGGATACGCGTGGACCGGCACACCCTCGAAACCCTTGCCCAGGGTGTCTACGCGATCGGCGACGTGGTCTCGATTCCGTTGTCGATGGGCAAGCCGCTGCCCAAGGCGGGCGTGTTTGCGCGTGCCCAAGGCGAGGTCGTGGCCGCCAATATCACGCGCGCGATTACCGGCCAGGGGGCGGCCGCGCGCTTCATGGGCGACGGTCAATGTTTCCTGGAGACGGGCGGCGGCAAGGCCGGGTTCGCGTCGGGGAACTTCTACGCCGAGCCCGTGCCGGCGGTCCGGCTGCGGGCGCCAGGCCGCCTGTGGCACATCGGCAAGGTCGCGGTCGAACAGTCATGGCTGCGGCGGACGCTGTAGGCCGGCGCGCACCTCGTCTTCGGTGAACGCGGCCATGATGTACGGCTGAGTTTCCAGGAACCGGGCCACCTCGTCCAGTGAATGACCGAGCGCCGCCAGGCGCCCCCGGTTGATATGCACCTGGCTGGCCGCCGCGTCGCCCAGGTACTCGACGACGGTCTTGCCCTCGGGGTCGAAGCGCTGGTTGATGGCGGCAATGAGGGTGTCGGTGTAGAACCGGCGGCCGGCCGGCGGCTCGCTCGGCATCCCATGATCGGCGGTGACGGCCACCACGGCGCCGCCGGCGCCAGCCTTGCGTGCCACGAGCGCCATCAGTTGGGCCAGTTGCCGATCGAGCTCGGCCAGGGTTTCGGTCATCTCCTTCGAGTCCGGACCATAGGCGTGGCCCACCCAGTCGGTGGACTTCAGGTTCACCAGCACCAGGTCGGTCACCGCGTCGGCTCCCACGGCCTCGGCCTCCACGACCGCCATCAGCGCCTCACCCTCGAAGCGCTGGAAGACGCTCGAAGCGCGGATCTTCGATGGGTTCGCGATGTCGTGGCCCATCCACGTGCCGCCTGCGGCCTCCCACGCCTGGCGCGCGTTCAAGGGCGCGAGCGCCGCTGACTTCGTGTAGCACTTCGGGTTGGTCTCCCACCCGCCGTCGCTTGCGGCATAGCTGGCGGCCACCATCGGGTAGCCGCCCACGAGGCACGCGCCGTGCCCCACCAGTCCCGCCGTGGCGCGAATGGCGCCGCCCTGGCCGATGACGATGGCCTTGCCTTCGGTCTGCAGGCTCCAGGCATCGGCCAGCGTGAGGGCCATGAGCTCGCCGGGGTCGAGTCCGAAGTAGGCGTCCTGCGGCCGGCGCGTGACCTTGTTGTAGAGCGTGTTGGTGGCCTGCCCGTGCACGCGCGGGTCGGCGCCGGTGCCGATGGTGGCATGGCCCACGCTCGTCATGGTGGGCAGGTAGTTGATGCGGGCATTGGCAAACGATGCGCCCTCGCGGCGCAGGCGCGCCAGCGTGGGCATCACGGCGGAGTGGGTGTCGAAGTAGTCGGCACGCATGCCGTCGACAACCACCACCACCGCCAGGCGCGGTCGGGCCGCGCCGCCCGTCAGCGCCTCACTGAGCACGCGGCCCGTGGCCGTGGCCGGCGGTTGCGTGCCCAAGAGCGCGGCCAGGGTAGGGACGAGGTCTTGTTGCGCGGCGGGGGCGTCGAACTGGCCCGACCGGATGAACGGGGCGCCGTGCAGGATGAGTGGGATGCGCGCGTCATGGTCCCATGCGGTCCCGTGCTGCAGCTTGTAGTACGGATCGCGGCTCACCAACGCGTCGCCCTCGCGGAGCACGTAGAAGAGCTGGCCGCTGCGCCCGGGGAAGTAGCCCCGCGCGAAAAGCTCGACAAACCGTTGGCGGTCCGCGGCCGCTGCCGGTCGCGCCGAGCCTTGAGGCTCGGCCTTGGGCCCGGACGTGGCCCCCGTTGACGCGCACCCCAACAAGGTGGCGAGCGCGAGAAAGATGACGGCCGTGCAGCGGGTGAGATTGCGCATGTCTCCCGCATAATAGCGCCCCGCGGTGTCGGGGGCGTAAAAAGGGGACTGTCCCCTTTTCCCACGTTATAATTTCCTGTTTATCGCACGCCCTACAAGGAGTTCCGAGTGGCCAAGATCAAGGTGACGAACCCCGTCGTCGAGATGGACGGGGACGAGATGACCCGCATCATCTGGCGGAAGATCCGCGAGCAGCTGATCCTTCCGTATCTCGACATCGACCTCAAATATTTTGACCTGGGCGTGGAGTCGCGCGACAAGACGGGCGACCAGATCACCATCGACTCGGCCAATGCCACCCGGCAGTACGGCGTGGCGGTGAAGTGCGCCACGATTACCCCCGACGAGGCCCGGGTGAAGGAGTTCGGCCTCAAGCAGATGTGGAAGTCGCCCAACGGCACCATCCGCAACATCCTCGACGGCACGATCTTCCGCGAGCCCATCATCTGCAGGAACGTGCCGCGCCTGGTGCCCCACTGGAACAAGCCGGTGGTGGTGGCGCGCCATGGGTTCGGCGACCAGTACCGCGCGCAGGATTTTCACTTTCCCTCCGCCGGCACGCTGACCATCAGCTGGACCCCCGAGGGCGGCGGCGAGGCGATCAGCCGGGAGATCATCAAGACCAAGGGCGGCGGCGTGGCGATGGGCATGTTCAACCTCGACGCGTCCATCGAGGGCTTCGCGCGCGCGTGCTTCACCTACGCGCTGGGCCGCAGTTACCCGGTGTACCTGTCGTCGAAGAACACCATCCTCAAGGTGTACGACGGCACGTTCAAGAACACCTTCGAGCAGGTGTTCAACGCCGAGTTCAAGGCCGCCTTCGACGCCAAGGGGCTCACCTACGAGCACCGGCTGATCGACGACATGGTGGCGTCGAACCTCAAGTGGAACGGCGGCTACCTGTGGGCGTGCAAGAACTACGATGGTGACGTGCAGAGCGACACCGTGGCGCAGGGCTACGGATCGCTGGGCCTGATGACCTCGGTGCTGATGTCGCCCGACGGCAAGGCCGTGGAGGCCGAGGCGGCGCACGGCACGGTGACGCGCCACTACCGCATGCACCAGCAGGGTAAGCCCACCTCCACCAACCCCATCGCGTCGATCTACGCCTGGACGCGCGGCCTGCAGTACCGCGGCAAGTTCGACAACACGCCCGACGTGGTGGCGTTTGCCGAGGCGCTGGAGCAGGTGTGCGTGGACGTGGTGGAGTCGGGCCGCATGACCAAGGACCTGGCCATCCTCATCCGGCCCGATCACCCGTACCTGACTACCGAGGAGTTCCTCGGGGCCATCGACGCCGAGCTCAAAGCCCGGATGTAACACGGGGGGCGGGGCTTCAGCCCCGGCCTGAGCCATAATGTCGCGGGACATCCGTGACGACACTCAAATTCGACCTCATCCAAACGGTTACGCTGGCGGCCGTCGTGCTCTTCATGGGCTACGGCGTCCGCCGGCGCGTCGCCCTGCTCGACCGCTTCAACATCCCCGCGCCCGTCATCGGCGGCTTCCTCTTTGCGGCCGTGGCGCTGGCGGCCCGGCAGGCGGGCGTGCTCGGCCTCGAGTTCGACACCACCCTGCAATCGCCGTTCATGGTGGCGTTCTTCACGTCCATCGGGCTCGGCGCCAGCCTGGGCCTGCTCAAGCAGGGCGGCCCCCAGGTGGCGCTGTTCTGGATGCTGGCCAGCGCGCTGGCCATCGTGCAGAACACCATCGGCGTGGGCATGGCCTCGGTGCTGGGCGTCCACCCGTACCTGGGACTCATCACGGGATCGATCACCATGACGGGCGGCCACGCCACGGGCGCGGCCTTCGGCAAGCTGATGGAGGACCAGTACCAGTTCTCCGGTGCGGTGACGCTCGCGATGGCGGCGGCCACCTTCGGCCTGGTGAGCGGCGGGTTGCTCGGGGGACCGGTTGGGACTCGCCTGATGGCAACGTTCGGGCTGCGGTCGGGCGGCGGGACCTCCTCGCCGCTGGCGACCGCGGCCGAGCGGGCGGCGCTCGACGAAGAGATCGACACCGAGCCGGCCGGCGAGGCGCCCACCGCCTTCCGGCTGCTGCAGGTGCTCACCGTGATGTTGGCGTGCATGGCCGTGGGCGGCCTGTTGTCGCGGTGGCTGGCGCAGTTTGTGACCTTGCCCGGCTACATCGGGGCGATGCTCGTGGCCGCGTTGGTGCGCAACGTTGCCGATGCCTCGGGGCGCTTGCGCATCGACGCGCGCACCGTCGACGACCTCGGCACCATCGCGCTGTCGCTTTTCCTTACCATGGCGTTGATGACGCTGCGGCTGTGGGAGCTGTTCGACCTGGCCCTGCCCATGCTGGCCATCCTGGCGGTGCAGGTCACGATCATGGGGCTGTTCGCCTACTTTGTGACCTACCGGGTGATGGGGCGTGACTACGATGCCGCGGTGATGGCGGGCGGGCACTGCGGCTTCGGCCTGGGCGCCACGCCCAACGCCGTGGCCAACATGAATTCGCTGGTGGAGCGCTACGGCCCGGCCCCGAGGGCCTTCCTCGTGGTCCCGATGGTGGGCGCCTTCTTCATCGACTTCAGCAACGCCATCATCATCACGACGTTTATTAACCTCGTGAAGCCGTAACGGGGCGACGTGGAGGGCCGTAACGGGCCTGACGTGGAGGGCCGGGGCTTCAGCCCCCGCCATTTCTATTTCGTGGGCACGTCCACCAGCGCCGTCACCACGCGGTCGGCGCGCCACGCCACCACCAGCCGGTTGCCCGCCCGCGCCAGTTGGGGGATGCCCGACGACCGGCCCGCCCGCGCCGGCGACACCACCGTGACCTCGCCAAGGCGCCCATCGGGCCACACGCGGCGCAGCCGCACTTCGCCTTCGCCGCCCGTCAGCGACTCGAGCCAGCTCACCACAGCGCTGCCGTCCTCCAGCATCACGAGGCCGGGCCAACCCATGGGCTTGCCGCCGTCCACGACAACTGGGGCCGAGAACGTCGCGCCCGCGTCGGCCGAAAACGCCAGCCGCACCCGGCCCACTTTGCCCGCCGCCGTGAACCACCCGATGGCCACGCGCCGATCCTTCGCGGCCAGCACCGGGCCGTTGGTGGGGCAGGCATTGATCGTCCAGTCGTCCGCGTGCACCGTGGCGGGCGCGGTCCATGCGCCCTTGACGAAGCGCACCACCGAGATGTCGCGCACCTCGCCCTGGTGGTCACGATAGGCCGCAATGGGGCCGTCGGCCGTCTGCGCCATCGACGTGTTGCAGCACGTGCACACATCGGGATCGACGATGGTATCTGACACCAGCGAGGCGTCGGCGCCGAACCGCGCGAGCCGCAGCACCTTGGTGTGCTCCACCTCGTGACCGCCTGCCGGCGCCGCGGGCGCCGGCGCGGCCGGGTGCAGGTACACGGCCGAAAAACCTTTCGCCTCGGGCAACAGGGCGACAAACCCTGAATAGTCGCTGCCGTTATCGAGGCCGGCCTTGAATACTTCGCGCCAGGTCTCGCCACGATCCGTGGAGCGCGCGATGCGGATGCCGTAGCCGTACGAGCCCGACTTGCCCGGGTTGTTCACCAGCCAGTGCGCCACCAGCGTGCCGTCGGCGAGCGCTGAGATGGACGGGTGGTCGGCCCAGTTGACGAACCAGTTGTTGCCGGTCGCGATGGTCCGGGGTGGGGTCCACGCGCCCGTGTCGAGGCGCGCGAAGCGAAGCGCGTGCGACTTGTCGGGCAGCGGATCGATCCAGGCGAGGTACACCTGGCCGTCGGCGCCAGTGGCCATCGCATACATGCCGCTGCCCGAGGCTGAGTCGAGGGGCAGCGTCGCGGGCGCGGCCGCGAGGGCCAGGTGGCCCACCAGGGCAAGGACGGCGACGGCCGTGGACCCGCGTGCTACTGTCTTGGGCGTCATGATGCCCACTATCCTGCGCGAACGACGGTCGATGATGCAACGGGTGCGCCGAATGGCCGCGCTGGCGGTCCTGGTCGCCGCGGTTCTGGCGGTGGCGGCTGTCGACGCCAGGCAAAACGACCGGGCGACGCGGCTGCGCGAGCAGATCGACCGCATTTTCCTCAAGAACGAGTTTGCGCCCCCGCGCTTCGGCCCGGCGCGCTGGCTCCCCGACGGCACCGCCTACGCCATCGTCGAGCGGTCGGCCGCCGGCGCGGAAATCGCCCGGTACGACGCGGCCACCGGCGCCCGTTCGGTGCAGGTGCCGGCGTCGCGCCTCACGCCGCCGGGCGCCAAGCCCCTGGATATCGACGACTACGCGTGGTCGGCCGACGGCAAGCGGCTCCTGATTTTCACGAACACGCGCAAGGTGTGGCGGCAGAACACGCGCGGCGACTACTGGGTGCTCGATCTCGACGGTGGGCGCTTGCACCAGCTCGGCGGCGGGGCGCCCGAGGCCACGCTGATGTTCGCCAAGTTCTCGCCCGACGCCACGCGGGTGGCCTATGTGCGCGCCAACAACCTGTACGTGGAGCGCCTGGCCGACGGCGTGATCACGGCGCTCACCACCGACGGTTCCGAGACCACCATCAACGGCACGTCCGACTGGGTGTACGAAGAGGAACTGGGGGTGCGCGACGGCTTCCGCTGGAGCCCCGATGGCCGGCGCGTGGCCTACTGGCAGTTCGACACCACGGGCGTCGGCGTGTTCTCGTTGATCAACACCACCGACACGCTGTACCCGGTGGTCACCCGTATTCCCTATCCGAAGGCCGGCAGCACCAATTCGGCCGTCCGCATCGGCGTGGTGGGCGCTGAAGGCGGCACGACGCGCTGGATCAAGACGCCGGGCGACCCGCGCGATACCTACCTGGCCCGCCTCGACTGGGTCGACCCCGGCACCGTGGCCATCCAGCAGTTGAACCGCCTCCAGAACCAGCACGACTTCCTGCTGGGCGATGCGGCCACCGGCGAGGTGCGTCGCGTCTTCCGCGACCAGTCCACGACCTGGGTGGACGTGGACGAGGTGCGATGGGTGGCTGGCGGCGCCGCGTTCCTGTGGGTGAGCGAGCGCGACGGTTGGCAGCACGTGTACCGCGTGCCTCGCGAGGGCGGGAACCCCACGCTGGTGACGCGCTTCGACGCCGACGTCATCGGCGTGGCCGGCATTGACGAGCCCGGCGGCTGGCTCTACGTCCTGGCCTCGCCACAGAACGCGACGCAGGCCTACCTGTACCGAGCACGGCTCGACGGCACCGGGGCACCGGAACGGGTGACGCCCGCGGATCAGCCGGGCTCGCACGGCTACAGCCTGGCCCCCGGCGGCCGCATGGCCTTCCACACCTATTCGCGATTCGACCGGCTGCCCTCGATGGACGTCGTGGCGCTGCCGGATCACCACTCGCTGCGCCCGCTCACCGACACCGCGGCCGTGTCGGAGAAGGTGGCGCCGCTCCTCTCGCCGGCGGCGGAGTTCTTCACGCTCGACATCGGCGGCGGCGTGTCGCTGGACGGCTGGATGCTGAAGCCGTCGACATTTGATCCGGCCCGGCGCTACCCGGTGATCGTGCACGTCTACGGCGAGCCGGCCGGCCAGACCGTCACCGACCGGTGGGGCGGCGGGCGCATGCTCTTTCACCGGGCCCTTGCCGAAGCCGGATACGTGGTGGTGAGCGTCGACAACCGCGGCACGCCCGCACCCAAGGGCGCGCCCTGGCGGAAGGTCGTGTACGGGACGGTGGGCGACCTGTCGTCGAAGGAGCAGGCGGCGGCCGTCCGCGCCCTGGCGGCGAAGCACGCGTTCATCGACGCCGGCCGCATCGGCGTGTGGGGCTGGAGCGGCGGCGGGTCGAACACCCTGAACGCCATGTTCCGTTTCCCGGACGTGTTCCACGTGGGGGTGTCGGTGGCGCCCGTGCCCGATCAGCGGCTCTACGACACCATCTACCAGGAACGTTACATGGGCACGCCCCAGGGCAACGCCGAGGGCTACCGCATCGGGTCGGCCATCAATTTTGCCGAGGGCTTGCAGGGCAAGCTCCTGCTGGTGCATGGTTCCGGCGACGACAACGTGCACTATCAGGGGACCGAGCAGCTGGTGAACCGGTTGGTCGCGCTCGGCAAGCCGTTCGACCAGATGCTGTACCCGAACCGGACCCATTCCATCTCCGAGGGTCCCGGCACCACGCCGCACGTGTACCAACTGATTGCGCGCTATTTCCTGCAGCACCTGCCTTCGGGGCCGCAGTAGGCCGGGACTAAAGTCCCGGCCCTCCACCGGTCCCGGCCCTCCTGGTACACGGAGGGGCGGGACTTTAGTCCCGCCCTCTGCGATAGGATGGCCTTCATGAATCGACGCACTCTCCTCAAGGCCGGCGCCGCCACGGCGGTCGGCGCCCTGGCCGCCGCCGCGCCCGCGGCGGCCGATGACGCCGCCATCCTCAAGATGCTCGACGCCTTTGCGGCGGCGTGGAACCGCCACGACATCGACGGGCTGATGGCCTGCATGACCGCCGACGGCGTGTTCGAGGCCGCGGCCGGCAGGGACGTGGCCGGCACCCGCCACGTGGGTGCCGAGGCCGTGCGCAAGGCCTACCTGGCGGTGTTCGATGCCTATCCCGACGGCCGCTGGAACAACCCGCGCCACTTCGTGGCCGGCGCGCGCGCCGTGTCGGAGTGGACCTTCGCGGGGACGATGAAGGACGGCACCAAGGTGGAGGTGAACGGCTGCGACGTCTTCACGCTGCGCGACGGGAAAATCGCGCTCAAAAACTCCTACCGCAAGCAGCGCGCGTGACCGGAGGCCCGCCACCGTCGCCGCGGACGAAGTGAGTCAAGAGTTCAGAAGTGCGGCCACAGATGAGCACAGATATCTGTGTTTTATCTGTGGCCCCGCCTTCATCTGTGGCCTAGATGCTGTCCCGCTGATCCAGGCCCAGCACCGCCTTCAGGAGCACGTCGGCGCCGCGCGCGCAGTCGTCCCAGGACGTGAGTTCCTGCGGCGAATGACTGATGCCGCCCACGCTGGGCACGAAGATCATGCCCATGGGGCAAAGGGCGGCGATCATCTGCGCGTCGTGCCCGGCCCCGCTTGGCAGGCGGCGCGAGGTGAGGCCGGCCTGATCGGCGGCCCGGCCGACGGCGTCCCGCACGCCCGCCGTGGAGGGCGCCGACGGGTTGGTCGTGGAGAGCGTCATCGAGATGCGCGTGTTCGTGTCGCGGGCCACCGCGGCGGCCCGCGCGCGCACCGCCTCGCCCAGCTCACGCAGGGTGGCCTCGGACAGGTCGCGGAACTCCACGCTCAGCGTCACGCGGCCCGGAATCACGTTGGGTGAGTTGGGCTGCACCTCCATGCGTCCCACGGTGCCCACCTGCCGGCCCTGCCGGGCCTGCGCCATGTCTCGGACGGCGAGGGTCAGCATCGCGGCCGCCACCAGGGCGTCCTGCCGTTCGCCCATGGGTGTGGTGCCGGCGTGGTTGGCCATGCCCTCGATCACCACGTCGTAGCGATGGATGGCGACGATGCCCTCGACGATGCCGATGGGGATGCCGGCGCGGTCGAGCGAGCCGCCCTGCTCGATGTGCAGCTCGACGTAGGCGTGCCACGACCCTTGGGGCCGCACCGCCTGTTCGATGCGATCGGGATCACCGCCGATCCGCCGGAGGGCGTCGGCACGGCGCAGGCCGTTCCACGTCTGGTCCATGTCGCCGGCCTTGAGGTCGCCGGCCACGATGCGGCTGCACGCCGTGCCGCGGCCGAAGGCCGTGCTCTCTTCGTGGGCCCAGATCACCATCTCCAGCGGATGGCGCGTCGTCCTGTTGGCGGCCTTCACGGCCTCCAGCGCGCCGAGCGAGGCCATCACACCGAGGTCGCCGTCGAAGTTGCCGCCGCTCGGCACCGAGTCGATGTGCGACCCGAACAGGATGGGCGGCCGCGCCGCCTCACCGCCCCAGCGCGCGTAGATGTTGCCCGCGGCGTCGATGCGCGGCGCCAGGCCGGCTTCCTTGATCTCCTCCAGCAGCCACGCGCGGGCCGTGATGTCGGCCACCGAGTAGGCCACGCGGCTCACGCCCGAGGCGAAGGTGCCGCCGTCGGGCCGGCCGTGGGAGCTGAGCACCTCGAGGCGGCGCCGCAGCCGCGCGGCATCGATGGCCGGCGCAACCTGCGAGGTGTGGCGCCAGGCCAGCGCGGGCCTGGCCAGCGCCGAGGCACCGGCGAGCGAGAGGAACGAACGACGGGAGATCATCGACGAATAGTAAGCCACAGATAACACACAGATGTCTGTGTTTCATCTGTGGCCCAACTTCTCAATAGGTGACCCGCACCCGATACTTCAGCACCGTGGTCCCGTCCGCGGCGACTGGCACGTGGAACTGCGCCGCCCAGGCCGCGGTCTTGGCCCACTCGTGCGACGAGCGCACCATCCGCCACGTGCCCCCGATGGGCTCGTTCACCTCCACGGTCACGGGCGTGGCCTTGTGGTTGCGCAGCGTGATCGCATACTCGAATTCGTAGACGTTGCCCGCGATCTTCTCGAAGTCCACCTGGTTGCGCTCGCACACCACGTCGAAGGCGTTGCCGATCTTCAGGTTGAGCGTCTCGTCCTTGGGCGTGTGCGTGATGCGGTCTTCGCCCACGAACTGCACGCCGCCCTTTGAGTCTTCCTGGTAGACGCGCACCACGCCGGCCGGCATCGGGATGCCGAGCCCGCCCTGCTGCTCGTTCTTGAACTGGTAGTACACCTGCACCAGGTCCTTGAGGGGCGCGCCCGGGTGCTGGACGTTGTGGTAGTAGTAGTTCTGTCCCTCCACCACGTAGCGCTTCGCCACGGGCACGTCCGTGCCCTCGAGCAGGCTCACCTGCTTGGTCTGGTTGTTGTTGATCGTGGTCTTCCGACCGAGCGTGTAGAGGTGGTAGTCGGAGAACGCCTCCTGCGTCATCTGCGCGGCGGCGGGCGCCATGGCGTCCTGCCGCCTCTCCATGGCCATCTTGCCCAGCTGCTGGCGCACGCGGTTCAGGTCGCCGGCCACCAGTTGCAGCTTCGCGTTCTTGAACGCCGTGCCACTGCCGTTCTGCAGGGTGACCCAGCCGTTGAGGTCGGCGGCCTTGTCGCTGCGCGCGACGGTGAGCACGTAGTCGGCGTTCCACGCCAGCTTGCCGGCCAGGTAGGAGGCCTCCACGCGGTGGCGCGCCGCGCCTTCGTTCTCCACGGTCCAGATGAGCGTGGGCCGCGAGTAGAGGCTGTCGGGCAGCTCGGGAAAGCGGATGTGGTCGGCGCCCATGCCGGTGACGATCTCGTTGCCGATCTTCCACACCGGTGCGCTGTTGTAGCTGAGGAGCAGGGCCTTCACCTCTTCCTGCCGGGTGGAGCCGCCCTCCTGCCTGGTGCGCATCAGCGTGACCTCGCGCCCCACGTACTTGCGCAGCAGCTTGTCGGGCTCCAGCAGGTCGTACTCGTAGTTCTGCTCGAGCACGCTCACCCGCGACGGTTCGGACAGCGAACGGAAGTGCACCGTGGCCGGGTTGACGGTGGCGGCGATGTCCATGAAGCGCAGGCTGCCGACGCCCCTTGCGAGCTGCAGGTTGCGCACGTCGCGCACCAGCGCGATGTCGGAGTTGTAGACGGTGATCGACAACTCGGCCTGGTCGTCGAGCGTCGCGGTGAGGTCTTGCCCGTTGGCGGCCGTCTCGGGCGCGGCCGCCACGACAGGCTGAGCCTCGGGCTTGAGAAGAAAGGCGCCGCCGACGAGGCCCAGCGCCAGTAACCATGTGCGTGCCGACATTGCATGCGCTCCTTGGAAAAGCCAGGCCGTGAGTGGCCCTTTTCCTTAGAACGGCCGCCGATGGGTTTCTTGCAGCCACAGACGGGCCACAGACGGGCCACAGATGGGCCACAGATGGGCCACAGATGAAACACAGACAAAACACAGACAGAACACAGACAAAACCACAGGTAAAACACAGGTAAAACACGAATAAACATATCTGTGTTTTATCTGTGGCCCTGCATCTCTCTCGGTGCCTTATCCGTGGCCTATCTGCGGCCCCACGTGCGACCACCGTCATCGGTGGTCAGGCGGCGGCCGTCTGCGGCCGTGACCGTGGCGGAGCGGGCATCGGTGGCCTGGACGGCCACGAGGTCGGCGGCTTCGGGGAACGGCACGCGGACGAAGGTGCGGCCATCGGTGGCGAGCAGCACCACACCTCCGCGGCCCACCAGCCAGCACACCCTGGGGGAGGGCGACGCGCCGGCCGTGAGGTCGGTGGTGAGGCCGGTGACGAGGCGCTCCCACGAGCCGCCGCCGTCCGAGGTGTAGTCCACCGTGCCGCCCGCACCGATGCGCCAGCGAACGGCCGGGTCGGGGGACGGAACCTCGCGAATGGCGGCGGGTGCAACGGGTGCAACGGGTGCAACGGGTGCAACGGGTGCATCAGGTGCATCAGGTGCATCAGGTGCAACAGGTGCAACAGGTGCAACAGGTGCAACAGGTGCGGCTGCCAACTGCGCCGCGTCGCGTCGTTCCGCAGCGGCGGGCTTAGACGCAGAGACCTCAGCCTCGAGCTTGGATTCAGCCCGGCCTGCGCTCGTGACGCCGACGGCGCGCTTCGGCGCGGCCCGCTCGGCATCTGGCGGGAGGTCTTTCATCAGCGCGTTATCGGCCACTCGCGGGGCCTCGGCTTGAGACTTGGGGCTTGGGGCTGTGGGCTGTGGGCTGACGGCTTGGGGCTTAGGGCTTGGGGCTTGGGGCTCACGGTTCAACTGCCGCGCCGCCGCTTCTTGCGATGCGTCTGGAACCGTTTGAACCGGCTGAACCTGCTGAACCGGCTGAACCGGCTGAACCTGAGGGTTCACCACCCAGACCGTGACCGCTGCCGCCGCCACCGCGATCGGCGCAAGCCACCACCTCCAGAGCGAGCGATGCGGCTCGGCCGCCGGCGTCGCCGCGGGGGTTGCGTGAGCCGTGGCGCCGACCAGCGCCTGGCACCGGGCGCACGAGGACGCGTGCGTCTCTGCCAGCGCCACCGTGCCGGCATCGAGGCCGCCGTCCATCCACGCGGCCAGCGTCTCGGCGTCGAGGCACGCCGGCCCGGGCGGCGGGGCAACGCCCTGCCCACGCGCCCTGGCGAGCGTCTGGTCGAGCAGGCGATCGCGATCGTGTTCGGCGTTCACGAGGGGGCCTCTTCCCTTGAACGATCGGGCGCCGGATTCTTGCCGGGCGCCGGCGCCTCGAGCCAGTCGCGGAGATCCAGGGGGCCGGCATCGGCGGCCACCTCGGCAAAGCACTCGCTGATTTCGCGCTCGCCAAACCCGTGGTCCGCGCGCAGGCCGCGTTCCACCGCCGCCCGGATGTCGCGGCGCGTGCGGGCCAGGTGCCGCGACACGGTGGCCTCGTGCTCGCCGGTGAGCCGGCCGATCTGGGCGAGCGTCATCTCCTGCGCATAGTAGCAGCCAAGGCGCAGGCGGTCGCGCGGCGCCAGGGCGGCCATGGCGCGGCCCAGCGCCTGCTGCATCGCGCCGACGAAGCGCGCCCGATCGGGGTCTGGAGGCGCGGCGCGTGACGGCAGCGCGGACGAGGACGCCTCGTCGGGCAGCGGGTCTGCGCGCCGCCCGGCGCGGATCACGTCCACGTAGCGCTGGGCCACCAGCGAGCGCAGCCAGGTCGACAGGCTGCTGCGCCCGTGAAAATAGCGGAACAGCGACTGGCGGGCGCCGTCGCGGTCCTTCAAGCCGTACAGCTCGGCGTGCAACGCATCGGCCACCTCGCGGGCGCCGCCGCCGGGGGTCACGGCATCGGCCGCGCGATACAGGACGGGCCGGAACTCGGCCACGAAGTGGTCCCACGCCGCCTCAAGGCCGACGGCGCAGGCCGCGGCCAGCGCCAGGTCGGCGATGTGCAGCGAGTCCAGGTAGCGGTCGACTTCGGCCGGCGCAGGCTCCCGCCCGGCAAACGCCCTGGCCACGCTGGCCCCCACGGCCTCGGCAAAGTCCGCCCGCGACAGGCCCCAGCGTTCGGCGAGCCCTTTCGGATACAGACGGTCGGCCCGTGCCTCGTCCATCAGGGATTGATCGTGATTGCGCGAGCGAGCATCATGGGCGCATTCTAGCGAAGCTGCGGGGCCGTTACTGCCGGAAATCCGCCAGTGCATGGGTGGTCCAGTCGAATTGTTCGACATTCGGGTCGCGGTACCCGTTTTGCAGCCCAAAGGGACGGTGGTGCCCGCATGTGGTACTTGTTCATTTCCTTCCTGACGCTGTTCCTCACGCCTGCGGCGGTGATGGCCCAGGCCCCTCCCACCAACGACGACTGCCAGACGTGCCACAGCGATCCGGGGGCGACGCGCGGCAATGGAAGCTCGATTGCCGTATCGCCCGACGTGTTCGGCAAGTCGCTGCACGGCGGGTTTGCCTGCGTCGATTGCCACGCCGACCTGGCCAAGGTCGGCGAGTGGCCGCACGCCGAGAAGCTGCAGAAGGTGTCGTGCGCCGCGTGCCACGAAGACGCGGTGAAGGCGGCCGAGTCGAGCGTGCACTACGAGGCCTCGAAGAACGGCCAGGGCGCGCACTGCGTGAACTGCCACGGCACCCACGACATCCTCTCGTCGAAGGACCCCGCGTCGAAGACCTACGCGCTCAACCTGCCGAAGACCTGCGCCACGTGCCACAGCGGCAAGCACCTGGAAGGGGCGGCCGGCGAGATCTCCGAGAGCTACGTGGACAGCGTGCACGGGCGCGGCGTGACGCGCGCGGGCCTGCTTGTGTCGGCGAACTGCACGTCGTGCCACGGCGCGCACGACATCAAGCCCAAGACCGACGCCGGCAGCCGGGTGCACCGGGCCAACGTCGCGGCCACGTGCACGACGTGCCACGAGGGCATCATGCCGGCGTTCGCCAGGAGCGTCCACGCCGAGCAGCGCGGCTTCGGCAACGCCTCCGCGGCCACGTGCTCCGACTGCCACACCGCCCACACGATCGCAAATGCCGAGACCGATCAGTACAAGCTGGCGGTGATCGAGGAGTGCGGTGACTGCCACCTCGACAAGATCGGCACGTACCGCGATACCTTCCACGGGCAGGTGACGGCCCTCGGGTTTGCGCGCTCGGCCACGTGCAGCGACTGCCACGGCAACCACGAGATCCTGCCGGCGAGCAACGCGGCCTCGATGATCGCGCCGCGGAACCTGGTGGCGACGTGCGGCAGGTGCCACGAGAACGCCAACGAGAACTTCGTGAAGTACGACCCGCACGCCGACAAGCACGACCGGTTCGGGAGTCCCGAGCTGTACTGGTCGTACAAGTTCATGCAGGTGCTGCTGGGAGGCGTGTTCCTCGCCTTCGGCCTGCACACGGTGTTGTGGTTCCCGCGGTCGTGGAAGGCGCGCCGGGAGCATGCCGCCGCGAAAAAGGAGCAGCAGCCATGAGCGCCCCATCACGGCACCTCGTCCGCTTTACGCCCTACCAGCGGTTCATGCACATCGTGGTGTTCACGAGCTTCCTCGGCCTGGGCGCCACGGGCCTGCCGCTGCTGTTCAGCCAGCACGAGTGGGCGCGCGCCCTGGCGGTGATGCTCGGCGGCATCGACGCCGCCGGCGCGCTGCACCGGTTCTGTGCGTTCCTGATGCTGGCCGCCTTCGGCGCCCACGTGCTGGAGATTGCCTGGCGCGTCGTCGTCGCGCGCGAGGGCGGCTTGCTGTGGGGGCCGTCATCGATGGTCCCGCAGCCCTACGATCTGTTCCACGTGATCGGCCACCTCAGGTGGTTTGTCGGGCGCGGGCCGAGACCCGCGTTCAACCGCTACGCCTACTGGGAGAAGTTCGATTACTGGGCGGTGTTCTGGGGCATGTTCATCATCGGCGGGTCGGGGCTGCTGCTGTGGTTCCCCGTGTTCTTCGCGGGGTGGCTGCCGGGGTGGGTGTACAACGTGGCGCTGATGATCCATGGCGAGGAAGCGTTGCTGGCCACGGGGTTCATCTTCACCATACACTTCTTCAACAGCCACTTCCGCCCCGAGAAGTTCCCGATGGACATGGTGATGTTCACCGGCCAGGTGACGGAAGACGAGCTGAAGCACGAGCGCCCCGGCGAGTACGCGCAACTGGTGGCCGAAGGGCGTCTCGAGTCGAAGCGTGTGCCCGAAGAACCCGCGTGGGTGACGACGGGCGGCACGGTGCTGGGCTGGGCGGCAGTCGTGGCCGGCCTGGTGCTGCTGGTGTTCATTCTTGGAGGCGTATTGAATGGTTGAGGCGTCCTCGTCCCCGGCTGAGTTTTCTGGTGTTGGAATCTTACGGAACTCCATCTCGATTGCCGGCGCGCTGATTGCCACGGTGACGGCGCTGCTGTTCATCGTCTTCCTCGTCGCGGATGTCTCGGGGCTGACGGGGCACAGCAACCCCTACCTGGGCATCGTCTTCTTCATCGTCCTCCCGGCGGTCTTCGTCTTCGGCCTGCTGGTGATGCCGCTGGGCGCCTGGCTCGAGCGGCGGCGGCGGCGCCATGGCCTGCCGCCCTCCATGGCGCGGTGGCCGCGCTTCGACCTCAACGACGTGCGCACCCGCGGCGTCATCTTCGCGGTGTTCACGTTGACCCCCGTGAACCTGATCATCGTGTCGCTGGCGGCCTACAAGGGCGTGGAGGCCATGGACTCGGTGGCGTTCTGCGGCCAGGTGTGCCACGAGGTGATGGAGCCCGAGTTCGTGGCGTACCAGAACGGCCCCCATGCGCGTGTGAACTGCGTGGCCTGCCACATCGGCCCGGGCGCCGACTGGTTCGTGAAGGCCAAGCTGTCGGGCCTGCGGCAGGTGGTGGCGGTGGCGCTCAACACACACAGCCGCCCCATCATGTCGCCGGTGCACAACCTGCGCCCGGCGCGCGAGACCTGCGCACAGTGCCACTGGCCGACGAAGTTCCATGGCGACAAGATCGAGGTGAAGAGGGAGTACGCGGAGGACGAGGCCAACACCGAGTCGGTGACGACCCTGCGCCTGCGCATCGGCGGCCCGGACGGCGCGGGCAAGCCCACCGGCATTCACTGGCACGTGGCCGAGGAGAATGCGGTGGAGTACATCGCGCTCGACCGCGATCGGCAGAAGATTGGCTACGTGAAGTGGACCGGGCCCGACGGCAAGGCCCAGGAGTTCTGGGCCCCCGGCGTCACCGAGGGGGAGCTGGTGGCGGGTGAGCGGCGCCAGATGGACTGCGTCGACTGCCACAACCGCCCGAGCCACATCTTCGCGCGCTCGGCCGACCGGGCCATCAACGAGGCCATGGCCGAGGGCGCGGTGGCCCGCGACCTGCCGTACATCCGCCGCGAGGCCGGGGTGGCGCTCAAGACCGATTATCCCGACCGCGCCGCAGCCGACGCGGCCATCGTGGACACGCTCTCGACGTTCTACAAGAACGGCTATCCCGAGTTGTGGACCTCACGCCAGGCCGACATCATGCGAAGCATCGACGCCCTCAAGGGCCTGCACCAGCGCAACGTCTTCTCGGCCATGAAGCTCAACTGGGGCCATCACCCCGACAACCAGGGGCACATGGAGTTCCCCGGGTGCTTCCGCTGCCATGACGGCGAGAAGGCCACGCGGGAAGGCCGGACGATCCGGCAGGACTGCGACCTGTGCCACGAGATGATGTGATCTTGAACCGTAGGGCGGAACTCAAGTTCCGCCCTGCCGGCACTTAGCCCCCGATACGGACGTAGCCCTTCTGTTCGAGGCTGACGATCGTCGTGAGGGCCCAGAGGTCCAACTGGATCTCCGGCTGGATGTCCGTGGGGTCGAGCTTCATGCCCAGCACCGCCTGGCCGCACACGCGGAAGTCGACGCCCGCCTTCTTGAGCGCCTGGATGATCGCGATGTTGGGGTTGTCCTGCCCGTCGTTGCGGGCCTTGAAGGCCTCGTTCTTGAGGATGGCCGGCGTGCTCCCCTGGTGGAACACCACGGCAATCTTGCGCTTGCTGGCCGGCACGCCGGCCTTGGCCAGCGTGTTGATGTAGCGCGCCGCGGCCTGCAGCATCGGGTTGACGTCCGAGATCTTCGGCGCCGCCGCCACAATGTCGAAGAGCACCTTGTACTCGGTGTCGGGATCGGGCATCTCGTGCGCGCCCGGCACGTCGCGCGCGGCGGCCACGCCCGGGACGGGCAGGGCCTGTTCCGCCTGCGCCCGCGCGGGGCCCGCCGATCCCATCACCATCGCCGCCACCAGGGCCGCGCCGATTCCTGTCGTCTTCATCACCGCCTCCATGGGCTGACACACTACACCCAAAGCCGCCGCACGGCGCGTGGGCCGCAGGTCGAGGCGCCGCTACGGCTGCGGCTTGCGGTAGCTGCTCACCGGCGGCAGGAAGGCGCCCGTGCCCGGACCCGGGTTCGGCTCGCCCACCACCGGCATCGTCAGCGTCCCGATGCCCTCGATCGACGCGGTGATCACGTCGCCGGCCTTCAGGAACGTGGGCTTGCCGCGCACGGCCGATCCCATGCCCACGCCGCCCGACGTGCCGTTGTTGACGACGTCTCCGGGGAACAGGGTGATGATCGACGAACCGTACTCGATGATCTCGTACACCGAGTGGATCATGTCGCCCGGCAGGCCCTCCTGCATCTGCTGGCCGCTCACGGTGAGCGTCTGGCGCAGGCGCGTCATCGGGTCGCCGTAGAACTCTTTCGGCACGATCCAGGGCCCCATGGGTGCGAAGGTGTCGTGGCCCTTGCCGACGAACCAGTCCGAGCCGGGGCGCGAATCGGGCGGCCGGCCGCCGCGATCGGAGATGTCGATCGTCACGGTGTAGCCGAAGATGTACTCGGCCGCCCTGCTGGCCGGCACGTACTTCGCCGCGCGGCCGATGACGATCCCGAGCTCCACCTCCCAGTCGATGCGGTCGCGGCCGTAGGGCAGCACCACGTTGGCGCCGTTGCCGACGATGGCGCCCTCGGTGGGCTTAAGGAAGAGGTAGGGCACGCCGCGCGTGCGGCGCCGCTCCGCGGCGGCCTTCTTCTGTTCCTCGGGGGTGCCGCCCTCGCCCACGTGGCTGTAGAAGTTCACCGCCGCGTTCAGGATCTTGCGCGGCTGGATGGGGGCCAGCGTGCGTACGCTCGCCAGGTCGTGCACGTAGGCGGGCCGCGGCGTAGCGGCCAGGCGCGTGTTGGCCACGATGTCGTTGACGATCTCGTACAGCCGCGTCTTCAGGCCGTACTCGTACTGCCCCACCAGCGCGCGCATGTCCCCGGGCATGGCCAGGCGCGGATAAACCGGGTTGCGCTCGAGGGCGCGGTTGGCCGCGTTCAGGTCGACGATGAACTTGTCCTGCAGGACGATGCCGATGCGCTCGTCTCCGGCGATCTCAAAGGTGCCGAGCTTGAACGGCTCGGCGGCGGTGATGGCGGTCTGGGCGGCCACCTGTGCCGGCGCGGCGAGCGCGAGGGCCAAAAGGAATACGGACAGGAACGTGCGTGGCATGGAATTCCCCAAGGTGCGGATGTGGTTGGCCGCGCCACCAGGCGCTGCCGGGCCTACTGTGACCGGCGCTCCCCGTGCTGTCAAGGCGCCGGGCTGATCGGAGACAATGGCCGCATGGCAATCACCCTCACCGTCAATGGGCAGGTCCGCACGCTGGACGTGGAGCCCGACACGCCCCTGCTGTGGGCGATTCGTGAAACGCTGGGGTTGACGGGCACCAAGTTCGGGTGCGGCGCGGCCCTGTGCGGGGCCTGCACGGTCCACGTGAACGGCGTGGCCGAGCGGTCGTGCATCATGCCGGTGTCGTCGGTGGAGGGCGCCTCGGTGACCACCATCGAGGGGCTGGCCCAGGGCGGCGCTCTCAGCGCCGTGCAGCAGGCCTGGCTCGACCAGCAGGTGCCCCAGTGCGGCTACTGCCAGTCGGGCATGATCATGGCGGTGTCAGCGCTGCTGGCCGAGAAGCCGCACGCCACCGATGAGGAGATCGACGAGTCGATCACCAACATCTGCCGGTGCGGCACGTTCGCGCGGGTGCGCAAGGCTACCCAGGGCCTCGCCGCTGGCCCGGGAGGCGCGTAATGGGCAAGTGGACGCGCCGCGCCTTCATCGGCGCCGGCACGCTGGTGGGCGGCGGACTGGTGCTGGGCGTGACGGGCGCCGTGATGGCGCCCACCCGGCATGGCCTCCGATCGGATGACGCGGGGGCCGCGGGCGAGCTCAATACGTGGATTCTCGTGACGCCCGACAACGTCGTCACCGTGCTGGTGCCCCACTGCGAGATGGGCCAGGGCGCGCAAACGGCGCTGGCCATGATGGCGGCCGAGGAAATGGACGCGGACTGGAGCCTGGTGCGCGTGAAAGAGGCGCCCGCGCTCGATCTCTACGCCAACGAGTACATCGTGCGCGCGTTCGCCAAGTCCGTGCCCGGCCCGCTGGAGCGCGGGTTCGACTACGGCACCTATCGCCTGGCGAAGTGGTTTGGCCTGCAGGTGACCGGCGGCTCGCTGTCGGTGCGCACCACCGGACACTTCGGCATGCGCGTGGCCGGCGCCGCCGCCAGGGAGATGCTGGTGGCCGCCGCGG
This sequence comes from uncultured Bifidobacteriaceae bacterium, assembly GCA_964372085.1. Classification (GTDB taxonomy): domain Bacteria; phylum Acidobacteriota; class Vicinamibacteria; order Vicinamibacterales; family UBA2999; genus 12-FULL-67-14b. The sequence continues at coordinate 38,079 of CAYJPQ010000022.1, forward strand.
CCGCGCGGTTCGGCGTGAGTGCGTCGGCGTGCGCCGTCACCAACTCGCGCATCACGCACGCCCCCTCCGGCAGGTCGGCGACGTTTGGCGAGCTGGCCGAGGCCGCGACGCGGCAGGCCGTGCCGTCGCGGCCGATGCTGAAGAATCCCGACGCGTACACCATTCGCCGCACCTCGCGCCCGCGCTTCGATCTGCGGTCGAAGGTGGATGGCAGCGCCATTTACGGCATCGACTTCACGCTGCCGGACATGCTGCACGCCGCCGTGGAGGTGGCGCCGGTGTTCGGCGGCACGCTCGTGTCGGTGGACCCGGCGCCCGCCCAGGCCATGCCGGGCGTGAAGCGCGTCGTCCGGCTCGAGGAAGCCGTGGCCGTGGTGGCCGACACCTACTGGCGCGCGCGCACGGCGCTCTCCGCCCTCAAGCCGCAATTCGACGATGCGGGCCATGGCGGTGTGTCGAGCGCCACCATCTTCGACGCCTTCGACAAGGCGCTGGGCGCGGCGCCGGAGATGCCCGCGGCGGCGGCCACCGTGATCACGGCCGACTATCGCGTGCCGTTCCTCGCCCACGCGGCCGTGGAGCCGATGGCGTGCACGGCGCGGGTGGAGGGCGGTCGGGCCGAGGTGTGGGCCGGCACGCAGGATCCGCTCAACGCGCGGTCCACGGCCGCCACGGCGCTGGACTTCGAGCCGGAGCAGGTGCAGTACACGAACCTGGCGCTTGGCGGCGGCTTCGGCCGCAAGCTGCCGGGCAGCCTCGATTTCGTGGGCCTGGCGACACGCATCGCGAAGGCCATGTCGCCCTGGCCGGTGAAGATGATCTGGAGCCGCGAGACCGACATGCAGCGCGGCTACTACCGGCCGGCGGGGATGTCGCGCTTTTCCGGCGCGCTCGACGCCACCGGCGCGCCCGTGGCGGTGGCGTCGCACTACGCGGGCGGTGGCGATCGGGAGTCGACCTTCATGCCGTATGCCATTGCCGAGCGCAGCGACAAGGCGCGCGATGCCACGCACCACATCCGGACGGGCGCCTGGCGGTCGGTGCTCAACTCGCAGCACGGGTTCTTCAAGGAATCGTTCATCGACGAGATGGCGCACGCGGCGAAGAAGGACCCGTTTGCCTTCCGCCGCGACCTGCTGAACGATCGCCCGCGCTTCAAGGCCGTGCTCGAGCGGGTGGCCGCGATGGCGGACTGGGGCCAGCCCCTGCCCCCGGGCGAAGGCAAGGGCATCGCCATCACCGAGTGCTTCGGCTCGATCGTCGGCGAGGTGGCGCACGTGTCGGTGTCCGCCGAGGGCGTGCTCAAGGTGACGCAGGTGTGGGCGGCGGTGGACTGCGGCGAGGTGGTGAACCCCGACACGGCGGCGGCGCAGGTGCAGGGCGGCATCGCCTTCGGCCTGTCAGCCGCAATGCTGGGCGCCATCACCATCGCGAAGGGGAAGGTCGTGGAGACCAACTTTCACGACTACGAGATGATCCGCCTGGCCGATGCGCCGGCGGTCAGCGTGGACTTCATCCGGTCCACCGAGGCGCCGGGCGGCCTGGGCGAGCCCGGCGTGCCGCCGATTGCGCCGGCCGTGACCAACGCCATCTTCGCGGCGACGGGCATCCGCGTGCGGGAGTTGCCGATCACGAACACGAAGCTGGTGCGGGCGGCGGCCGCCACCTAGACCGTGATCACGGTGGAGTCGATCACCGCGGAGTGACGGCGGCCGGCTCACCGGGTGGGTCACGCCGTTGGTGGCCTCGGCGTAGACCATCCGGTTCCATGTCGCTTACAGGCCCTATAATCGCGCCAGCCCGGAGGCCCCCACATGATCGGTCGTGTTGCTGTTGCCCTCGCCCTCGCGTCGTTCCCCGCGTTTGCCACGGTGATGGCGACCTCCGCGCCGGAGGCGTCGTGCTCGAGCCTGGCGGTGCTGACGATTCCAGATGTCACCATCAACGCGGCGACGGAGGTGGCCGCCGGCGCATTCATGCCGCCCAACGCCCAGGCGGCGCTCACCCTGCCGGCGTTCTGCCGCGTCGAGGCCACGGCGCGGCCCACCAGCGATTCGGAGATCAAGTTCGAGGTGTGGATTCCGCCCACCGACGCCTGGAACGGCAAGTTCCAGGGCGTGGGCAACGGCGGCTACCAGGGGTCTATCTCCTACGCGGCCATGGCGCGGGCCTTGCGCGACGGCTACGCGGCGGCGAGCACCGATACCGGGCACACGGGCGACGACATGAGCTTCGGCCAGGGCCATCCCGAGAAGCTGGTCGACTACGGGCACCGGGCCGTGCACATCATGACCGAGTCGGCGAAGCTCGTGATCCGCAATGGCGCGGGCCGCTTCCCCGAGCGATCGTATTTCGTGGGCTGCTCGGCCGGCGGCCAGCAGGCGCTCTCCGAGGCCCAGCGCTATCCCGCCGACTACGACGGCATCGTCGCCGGCGCCCCGGCCAACAACCGCATCCGCCAGACGTTCGGGTTCCTCTCCACGTGGAGTGCCACGCACACGGCCGATGGCAAGCCGATCCTCTCGCAGGCCAAGCTTTCCCTGTTGACGAGGTCGGCGGTGGCCGCGTGCGACCTCCTCGACGGCCTCAAGGACGGGCTCATCGACGATCCGCGGCGCTGCCGTTTCGATCCGGCGACGATCGCCTGCACGGCCGGCGCGGACGAAGCGAGTTGCCTGACGGCTCCGCAAGTGGAGGCGGCGAAGGAGGTGTATGAGGGAACGAAGAACCCGCGGACCGGCGCGCTGATCTACCCGGGCTGGCCGCGCGGCAGCGAGGGTTTCGGTGACGGGGCCATCCAGGGCTGGCGGCAGTTCATCCTGGACCAGGCCCAGCCCGCGCGCGTCGACTTCTTCCGCTACTGGCTCTTCCATAATCCCAACTGGGACTTTCGTACCATCGACTGGGAACGCGACCTCGCCTACGCCGAGCAGGAGCTGCCGCACATGGCGGCCGTCGAGAAGAACCTGGCGCCCTTCAAAAAGCGTGGCGGCAAGCTCCTGATGTACGCGGGCTGGATGGACCCGGCGGTGCCGCCGCAGGACAACGTGGCGTACTACGAGGGTGTGGTGAAGGCCATGGGCGGGCCGGCGGCGACCCGCGCGTTTGCGCGGCTGTTCATGGCGCCCGGGATGGGCCACTGCGCCGGCGGTCCCGGCCCCAACACGTTCGACGCCATCGGCGCGCTGGAGCAGTGGGTGGAGAAGGGCGTGGCGCCGACGAGGATCATCGCGACGAAGAGCGCCAACGGCAAGGTGGAGCGCACGAGGCCGCTGTGCCCGTACCCGCAGGTGGCGCGCTACAAGGGGACGGGGAGCATCGACGAGGCGGCGAATTTCGCGTGCGTGGCGCCGCCGGGGGCGAAGCCCGCGGGGCCGTGAGGAGACCAAGAATGGGGGCAGAAGCATGAGCAGTCGGCATTCGATCGCGGTGTTGGTGTGTGCGGTGATCTTCTCCGTCAGCGCAGTTGCGCAGGAGTCGATTACCTACAAGGTACTCGCGACCAGTAAGACCTCGACGATGCAGAAGGAGTTGCAGGAGGCGGGCGAGGCGGGGTACCGGTTTGTTGCGACGATGGGCGGCGAAACGGCGATTGGCGGGAAGGAAGTCGTGGTCCTGCTCGCGAAGGACGGCGACGATCGGACACGGTATGAGTATCGCGTATTGGCCACGTCGAAGACATCGACCCTCCAGAAGGAGTTGCAGCAGGCATCTGATGCAGGCTGGCAAGCCGTCGGCCAGACGGTGTTCGAGAGCATGTTTGGCGGCAAGGAAACGGCCGCCATCTTGGAGCGGAACTCGGATCAGCCGTCAACTCTGCGGTACGAGTACAAACTCATTGCGACCTCCAAGACATCAACCCTCGCCAAGGAGCTGCAGGAGGCCGCCGAGCAGGGGTTTCGGGCCGTAGGCATGACGGTTGGGAAGACAGCGATGGGCGGGAGCGAACTCGTGGTCGTGACGCGGCGATTGGCGAAATGAACGAAGAGGCGAAGGGCTTGGTGGCACCGGCGGTGACTTTCACCGCGACACACGATGGCGGTGATCCAGCGCTACCCAACGAGGCCAGCCATGCGGAACTGGTGGTGAGGATCGCGGGCAATGAGGGGCGCGTTCGATGGCCGATCCCAGCGGCGGTGAAGGCCAGACTTGGGGGACCGTGAATGCGGCCTGTGTTAACGTGGGCGTTCGGGAGGCGTCGTTGGTTCATCGCACACGGGTAGTGCTTGTATTGTTTCTGGCTCTGGCCGGTTGGAGCAGCGCGGCCAGGGCCAGTGTCATCCAGCCCCAGCCGCCGGCCACCATCTTCGCCGCGGCTTGCTCGACGTGCCACGGCCCCAAGGGCGAAGGCGGACGGTCGTGGGTGACCGGCATCAATGCCCCCCGCGTCGGCCCCCTGGCCATCTCGCCGGACGCGGCCAGGCAAGTGATCCGCCGCGGTTCGTACAACCACATCCTGCCGGGCTACAACGGCGCCATGCCCGGCTTCGGTCCGGCAGAAATCACCGACGGAGAGCTCGACCACCTGCTGACATTCATGCTGAACGAGTGCCAGCAGGGGTGTCCCGCGCCGGCGCGCCCCAGGGGGACCGAGGTCAAGGTCGACATCCTCGACGCCGATCCCTGGTACTCGGACAGCGGCGCCGACAATGCGATCGACCCGTATGACGATCGGCGGCGGGTTGTCCTGGCCCCCAGTCAATTCCTCACCGTCACGAATACCGGCAAGACCTGGCACACGATGACCAACACCGCGGCCGGCAAAGACTCGGGGTTCATCGGCGACTCGGGCAACATGGGCGAGGGTACGGGCTACTACTATGCGGACCAGGCGTCGGGCCTGGCGCCCGGATGCCAGCGTTACCTCTGCAAGCTGCATCCCTATATGCAATTCGAGGTGTGCGCCGGAGGCGAGCGGCCCACCGAGCTGACACGCGCATCGAAGGCCCCCCTCGACGTGCCGCCCGTGGCCGGCAGCGGCGAGATCTGGGTGAACGCCCAGAGCCAGGAGGAGAGCGCTCGCGACCCAGGCGATGGCGCCATGCAGGTGATCGACGCCGCGACATGGCGCATCGAGGCCCTCATCGGCAACGTGGGCAACAACCCGCACAACGCCTGGTACGGCAAGGGCAGCGACGGGGGCTCGTACGTCCTGACGGCCAGTTGGCACGACAATCAGGTGACGCTGATCGATGCCGAGACGAAGGCGGTGGTGCGGACGGTTCCCGTTGGCGCCGCGGCCGCGCACGTCCAGGTGTCGCCCGGGCCCACGCCGCGATGGTTCGTCACCATCATGGGCGGCTCGGCGGTGCAGGAAGTGGACCTCGTTGCGCTCAAGGCCGGCCAGGATCCCACCACCGGGCTCGCACCGATTCGCGGCGAGTTCTCGCCGCACGGCCTCTGGTTCTGCGATGACGGGGATCACTTCCTGACCGCCGATACGCTGGCCGATACCGTCTCGCTCTATTCCGCCAACAGCCGGCTGCACCAGTCGTCCGTGGGCACGGGCGGGACCTCGCCGCTGGCCACCAGCATCTTCGGCGGCTATGGCCCTGGCGGCTGCGTGCGGGCCTACTCCAACAACGCCGGCACCGCGTCGCTGTCGGTCTACGACATCAATCCCGTGGCCGGCACGGTGACCCGCAACACGCGCGTGGTGCCGCCGGCGCTGCGCGATGCCGCGGGCAATCTCAAGCTGCGCGACACGTCCATCTCGCCCGTGCGCTGGGCGAGCATGCCCATCCAGACGCCGGTGAGCCCGGACGATGCCACCGCACACGACCGCTACATGGTCACGGCGAACAAGGCGTCGTTCAACGTCTCGATCACCGCGCTGAACGCCCGGGGCGACCCGACGGCGATCTACACCTTCCCGGCGGGTCTTGGCGCCCACGGCGTCACCTTTGGCCGCAAGGCGCGGTGCGACGACGACACGCCGGTCTGCTACTACGCGTACGTCACCAATACCTTCGAGGATTACATCGGCGTGTACGACCTCGAGCGCGTGGCCTCGTCGGGCGCCCCGGGGTCGGCCACCGAGCAGGTCCGCCTCAAGGGCTACGGGGCCAAGGCCGTATGTCAAGGGGCCGCTGAGTGCACCGTCCCGATCACGACTTTCTGCCCCGACTGCCGCGCCGGCGCCCACGTGGGCGACGTGCCGCTCAGGGTGACGACCAAGGGCAAGTACACCTTCCTGAAGGAACACCTGTGGATCGACCCGCTGCATGCGGCGGCCGATCTCGCCCTGGATCTCACGATCAACACCGGCGCCCAGGGGATCGTGGCCACCACCGGCACCTGGCGCGACTCGAGACCGGTGCCGACGCTCACCAGCCCGTGGCCGGCCGCGGGCGACACGGGTGTCACCCTCCCCGATGCGGCCACCCCGGCGTCCGGCCTGGCCATCACCGGGACCTGGCCCGTTTCTGGCCGATCGGGCGGCTCGGTGGTCGTGTTCGGCTCGGGCTTTCCCGAGGGCCGGGGCGATATCGGCGTGACATTCAACGGCGTCCAGGCGCCCGTGGTGCAGGTGCTCAATTCCCGCATGCTGTCGTTCACGCTGCCGAGCGGGGCCACCAGCGGCCGCGTGGAGGTGACCGCCGCCGGCGGGTCGGCCAGGGCCGCGGCCTGGCTGAACGTGCCTCCCGACGATGGGTTTGGGGGCACGTGGGTGAAGCCGGACGAGTCGACCATTCCCGCCGGCGCCGACGGCGACATGATCCGCTATGGCCGCGAACTGCTGACGAAGACCAACCACTACTTCAACGTCCTGGGCGTCGTGCCCGGCTACAAGACCGGCAGCGACCTCAACTGCACCAGTTGTCACATGGGCGAGGGGACCGCCGCGCTCTCGTCTCCGTTTGCGGTGGCGTACGGGAAGTACAGCGGGACGGGGCCGTACTTTCCGCGTTCCGGCAAGCACCTCAACACCGAGGGCCGCATCCAGGGCTGCCTGAAGCGATCCATGAACGCGCAGTCGATGACCCTGCCCGAAGACGGCCGTGAGATGCAGTCGATGGTGGCCTACTTCCGGTGGCTGGCCACCGGCATGAAGGTGGCGGACTGGACGATGGTCAAGGGCCAGGGGTTTGCGCCGGTTCCGGCGTTGACGCGCGCGCTCGACCCCGTGCGGGGCCGGCAGGTCTACGCGGCGCAGTGCGCCAGTTGCCACGGCACCGATGGCCTGGGCATGACGCAGGTCACCGGGACCGTCGTGCCGCCGCTGTGGGGACCGCGCGCGTTCAACGACGGCGCGGGCATCTTCCGCCCGCGCACGGGCGTCGGGTTCATCAAGGGGAACATGCCCCTGGGCACAGCCGTGCCCACCGATCCGGCCACGCAGTTGAGCCTCGATGACGCCTGGGACGTGACGGCCTTCGTCGTGTACCAGAATCGCCCGGCGTTCTTCGACCGCGACAACGACTGGCGGCCGTGTGCGAACGTGGGGCCCGACGGCGTGCCCGACTGGATGCGCAAGTTGCCTGATGCGGCCTACGGGCCCTATCTCCCGAGGTGGGACGGCGTGCAGTACACCTGCGATCCCGCGTCTCCGCCGGCGTTTGACCCGTTCACGCACCGCTACGGCCCATGGCAGGACGCGCTGGAACTGCAGACGACGATCATCAACGACTTCAAGGCGTGCGGCCGCAGCCCCTGCCCGTGAACCGGGGCTGCTGAAGCCATGTCGCCTGCGCGCATGAACCGAGGCCGCATGTGCGGGGCGCTGGTGGCGTGCCTGGCGGGCACGGTGCTGGCCGAGGCCCAGGTGCGCGATCTGCCCGACATCGTCGCGCGCATCAACGGCACCTCCATCACGCGGGCGCAGTTCGATGCGCGTCTTGCGCAGAGCCGTTCGATGAACCCGGAGCGATACGACGCCATGACCCCCGTGGAGCGGGACCAGGCGATGCTGCGCACGCTCAACAGCATGGTGGTGCGCGAGATCGAGGTGCAGGAAGCGGAGAGGCGCGGCCTGGTGGTGGGGGACGATGAGATCGAAGGTGACCAGCGCGGCCTGACGGAGATGGCTCGCACGCGCGGAGGTGTGGACGGCCTGCTGGCCGAGTACCGCATCACCCTGGACCAGTGGAAGGAGGAGGCGCGGCGCACCTTGCTGATTCAGAAGCTGGAAGACGCCGAAGCCGCACGGCTGCCGGTCACCGCCGACGAGGTTCGCGAGGAGTTCACCCGCAACTTCTGGGACGGCCAGGGCTCGCCCCCCGACGAGGTGCTGGCCGAACACCGGGATCACATGCAGGGCGTGATCCGCCAGCGCAAGTGGGCCGCGCATCGGCGGGAGTGGCTGCGCCCGCTGGTGGACGCGGCGAGCGTGTGGCGGTGGACGCCGACGCCGTGAGCATCAACCTCATCGTTTCATTGATCCGTGAGCGCAGGTGAGTGGCCGTGATGTGCCACCAAGCGCGCCGGCCGCGGTCATCAGGGATGGCGCCGATGCCGCAGATGATGGAGGTTGCGGCGTTCGCGGGCGGCGCGGAGCGCCGTGACCGGATGACGAGGCCCGTGCCAGGAGTCCGCAAGGGACCGACCACCCAGACTCCTGGCCCGGGCCTCGTCGTACGGTCGTGGGGGG